>DATBYF010000001.1:0-17337 GCA_036513895.1 Candidatus Acidiferrales bacterium
ATCGGAGCAACTTGACACGCTAAATTGGGGTGCGCTGCCTTCCGGGGCACACATCGGCGAGCCTGAAGCAATTTTTCCACGAGTAGATAAAAAAGAAACGTCAGAGAGGATCGAAGCCATGGAAGAGGAAATTCGTAACCCAGGAAGTGCTGCTACAAGTTCTCCGGCGGGTGCGCCAGCTGCTGCTCCTGCCCCAGCCGTTGCTGTCGCCGCACCAGCCGCGGACGCCAAGATCGCCATCGAGGATTTTGCTAAAGTTCAGATGCGCGTTGGCATCGTACAGACGGCCGAACGAATTCAAGGCGCGGACAAAATTCTGAAACTCACGGTGGACATCGGTGACGAAGTTCGGCAGATCGTCGCCGGACTTGCCGTTTCTTACCAGCCGGAGGAGCTGATCGGAAAGAAAGTCGTAGTCGTCGTGAATCTCGCGCCGCGCAAGCTTCGCGGCGTGGAGTCGAACGGCATGATCGTCGCGGCCTCGGTGGGGCCGGAAGGCAAGCCCGTACTTTGCACATTCGCCGAGGATGTGCCTGCGGGCGCGAAACTCAAATAGAGAATCGTGTAGCGTGACGACGGTCCGCCGGCCTCCGAGTTTCAAGGACACTGATTGGATATCATTGACTCGCACGCGCATCTGGATTCCGAACAATTCAGCGAGGACCGCGACGTCGTCCTGCAACGCGCGCGCAGTGCCGGCCTGGCAGCAATTCTAGCCATCGGTGGCGCAGACGGCCCCGACCACTTAGCCTCGGCAATTCCGTTTGCCGAGACTCACGATTGGATTTACGCAACCGCGGGAATTCATCCGCACGAAGCTAAACTGGCGACCGACGCCCATTTCCATCAGCTCGAGGAACTAACTCGGCATCCGCGCGTGATCGCCTGCGGCGAAATCGGCCTCGATTATTTTTACGATCATTCGCCGCGTGAACTGCAAAAGGAAGTATTTCACCGTCAATTAGCGATCGCCCGCGCGGCAAAACTACCGATCGTGATTCATTGCCGGGATGCGTGGCCCGACTGCATGGACATTCTTCAATCTGAGTGGCGCGCAAGCGGCTTGGGCGGAGTCTTCCATTGTTTCACCGGAAGCCTTGAGGACGCGAAGCGCGGAATTGATATGGGATTCCTCGTTTCCTTCGCCGCCAACATCACCTATCCCAAAATGCAGCCGCTTCGCGATGTCGCTCGCGATTTACCGCTCGATTCCATGCTCACAGAAACGGATTCGCCTTTTCTGCCGCCGCAGCCGCTGCGGGGAAAGCGCAACGAGCCCGCCAATGTTATCGAGGTGGCACGAACGGTCGGGACTGTGAGAAACTTAAACGCAGAAGAAGTCGCGGGCGTGACGGCGCAGAATTTTCGCCGCTTTTTTCACCTGGGAGACCGCTGATGGCTTCGGCCCCACAGCCGTGGAGGACACCCATCTCAGCGCGGATCACACGAGAAATTTTTGATTTGGTGGGCGATGATCTGGCCGCGGTCGAGCGTGAAATCGCGGCGCAAAGCAGCTCCTCGATCCAGCCAGTCGCGGAAATTTCGAGCTATCTGCGCGAAGGCGGAGGCAAGCGGCTCCGCCCTGCATTGCTACTCCTCGCGGCCGGAGCTGCCGGATATCGAGGGCCTGGCGCGGTGCGGCTCGGCGCGATCGTGGAACTGATTCACAGCGCCACGCTGATCCACGACGACGTAATTGACGGAGCAAACACTCGCCGCGGCCGCCCGAGCGCGAATGCGCGATGGGGCAATCACATGAGCGTGCTCGCCGGCGATTGGCTTTACATGCAATCGTTCGAGATGGCGCTCGCCGAACGCAGCTTCGAAATTCTCGATATCCTGATCGATCTCACGCAGAACATGGTTGAGGGCGAATTGCTGCAGCTTTCGCATCTTGGACGCATTGATGTGACCGAAGCTGAGGCGGCGGATCTCGCTTATCGAAAGACTGCGTGCCTGTTTAGCGGGTGCTCGCGGCTCGGTGCGGTGCTTGGACGGCTTGACAAGTCGGCGGAGGAATCGCTCGCCGATTATGGACGCTACGCTGGACTGGCTTTTCAACTCGTAGACGATCTGCTCGATTTTACCGCGTCGTCCGAACAGCTTGGCAAGCCTGTGCTTAGCGATTTGAAGGAAGGCAAAGTCACTCTGCCACTTATTTATGCGATGCAAAGCGGCGCGGGAGGCGGCTCGGTTGATGGCCACGCCGCGGCGTATCGAATGGTGGCGACGGTGCTTGAAGAGAAGGGATTTCGAAGCGTGGGATCCGAAGAGATTACGAAATTGGTGCACGAATCGGGCGCCGTCGTGCGGGCGCGTGAACTGGCGCGAGATTACGTTCGCCGCGCCAAGGCAAGCCTCGATGGCTGGCCGGATTCCGAATATCGCCGGGCGCTGCTTGGCGTGCCGGATTTTATTCTCGAAAGAGAGAGTTAACGGGGTAATCCAGAACTACCGCAATTCGGATTGCCTCAATTCGGATTATCTCAATTCGGATTACCTTAATTTGGTGAACTTGGCGCGCTGGAAGCCTGTCCGACGACCTTGACGTTTTCGATGTAGCTTCCGTTTGGATCGACAATCAAGTCCGCGGTGATTTTGTCTTTGGGCTTGAGTTTGGCGAGCGTGACAGCGTCACGGATTTCGTAGTCCATCGTCATCGGCATCATGTACCCCGGAATTTCTTCGGTATCAATGCTTGCCGTTTTTGCGTCCGCATTTACTGAGATTACTGTGCCGTTCAGGGCGTACTTCTTCGCGTCCGGATTTTGTGAGTTTTGCGCGGCAGGACTCTTGCAACCCGCCAGCGCGAATGCCGCAACGACTCCAAGAACGCACAATATCGATCGCAATCTCTCGCGTGAGCCAGTCAATCTGGTGATCAAGTTTCCCTCCGTTTGCTTTCACGTGAGCTTTCTTGATTCTGCCACCGCTCAATAGTGAAATCTGTAGCGAAATTCGGCGTAGATTTCACGGGGATCGTTGAAGTGGAAGCCGCCAAACGTTAGGCTATTGTCCAGTTCAACCCTCCGGTTTGCTACGTTCAGCGCGGTTACGGAGACACTGTATCTTTCGCCGAAGCTTTTTCCGAGGGATATGTCAAAGGTCGTGTGCGGCGGCAGATAGTCTCCAGGATATTGCGCGTCCGGAATTCCGTTCGTGAAGCCCGAGCCATAGTACACATTCGTCGATACGTAAGATCGCCAGGGAAGTATTGCATTGAAACCAACGTTCAACGTGTTTCTCTGATCGTGGTCGACGGGCGACAATCCGGGAGGGATTAATAGCGGGCAAGCCGTGTTATTGGGAGGACAAATCAAGCCTCCGGTGATGGGAGAGGTTGCCTGCGCGATTTGATTGGCATAGGCAAGGTGAAACTGGCCGCGATTCCAGAGGCGAGGGGACCGCAACGTCAGTTCCCAACCTTGAATCAAAGCGGCAGCCCAGGTGATCGGCCAGAAGAGATTGGATTCGCCGATATTGTTATGATCGAGCCAATTCCTGGCCGATGTTTGAAACGTATCGGCGTCAAGGGCCCAGCCGCGATAGGGAATGGTGACGCCAATCTGATATTCATCATCCCGCTCGCCGTGCAATGGAGCGAAAGCGAAATTCTGGCTGTTCGCTAAACCCACCAGCGCGCCGGTAGCGGTGACGAGCGGAGGAGTTTGGTAAAAGTGGCCGTAGAACCCGCGAAAGACCCAGTTCAGGTGCGGAATTTTTACTGCCGCGCCAACGCGAGGATCCGTCGCATTTTCGACGACGTCGGCGGTGAAATGCGATTGGCGAAGGCCGGCGGTTATAGTCAACCACGAGGTCACTTTGAACTTGTCGTCGATGAATCCGCTGGCGAGGCCTCCCGTTACGCCTGCCGAAGATGCTGGGAAATTTTCGGTGCCGTCTGTGAATTGGTTATCGAAGTAGTTGGATTGGTGCTGAGCGAATCCATACACGCCTACGTGAATATCGTTTCTCCAGACATTTTCGTCCAACGACGCCTGCAAGCCCTCGTAATTGGCAGCCTGGTTCATTGTTGAGATGACGGGATAGTCGTGGGCGCCGCCTTGATAGTCGGCGCTGTTGTAGTGATAAAACGGGGAAACCGTTAGCAATGTATTCGGATTGAATGTGTGGACCCATGAGAAGGCGGCGTAGCCGTCGGTCTCATGCTCGCCGTCGCGAAGGCCCCAACTGGGGGCGGTTCCCCCTGCCACCAACTGCTGATTTCCGATGGAGTTGGGATCCGGGTCGTAGGGAATCTGGTAATAATCCTCGCGCAGTGAGGTGACTAGTCGAAATTGGTTCTTGGAGTCGGGATTGAAAATGAACGAAGCGAATCCGCCGTAGCCGTTTTCCGCATCGTGAAAAACTTCACCGATCGGAGTCTGCAGGCCGTAGTTGCTGCGATTGCCGTTCAG
Organism: Candidatus Acidiferrales bacterium; assembly: GCA_036513895.1. Lineage (GTDB taxonomy): Bacteria > Acidobacteriota > Terriglobia > Acidiferrales > UBA7541 > Palsa-147. The sequence goes on from DATBYF010000001.1 coordinate 4,419, forward strand.
GCTCGCGTAATACGCGAAGCGCTGGGTATGGCCTCCGAAATTGAGCTGATCGTTCGTTCCGTACCAATTGCCAAAGCTAGTAACGAGTTCCGCCTCGTTGTCCCGTTCGAAGCCCGTGCGGGGGACGATATTGAAGATGCCATACGTGCGGTCTCCGTAGTCCGCATCGTAGCTGCCTCGCTGGATCTCAAGATAATCGATGTCCTTGGGGTCAATCACGGGGCCCAAGTTGGCGGCGATATTCGTGTTGGGTATGGGTACGCCGTCAATCAGCCAGTCAACCTGGTGGCCTCCGCGCATATGCAACATGTCGTGGGTCACGTAGGCGGCGGGGGTGTAATCGGTGATCATTTGCAGACCGTTGGTGCGGTCGGCGCCAGGAGTCTGCTGAATATCCTGGCGGTTCACTAGCGAAGTGGGCGTGACCGAATCCACGTTGCCTACTTCCGCTTGGGCTACGACGACGGTCGATTGGTTCAGGGCCGCGACCGCCAGTTGGAAATGGAGAATGGGCGACGAACTAGAAGCGACTGTAACGGTCTGCTCCGAAGTCTGGAATTTCGATTGAGAGACTATGATCTTGTAATCGCCGACCGGCACGGCGTTGAATGAGAACTCGCCGTCACCGTCCGTGTTTGTGGTTTGAGACCAGTCCGAGGTGATGGCTTGCAGCTTTACGGATGCTGCAGCAATGGGTCGATGCTGCTGGTCGTGCACAATTCCTTGAATTTTCCCGAAAATCGTGGCGTACGACGCCGAGGCGGACAGCAAGACGCAAAAAACGCTAATCGACAACCACATCCTTCGCATGAATATCCTCCGAGAATGGATTTGGGACCGCGCGGGCCTTGCGGTCTAGCTTCTCGGAGGCTCGATTGGGGGAGGAACGCTGATTGAAGACTCGTTCAATTTCACACGCGAGATTGAGCGATGGGAGATTTGTGGCGCTTCCACGACAACCGCAGCGGTAAGCAGCGTGCGCGGCAGCGGGGTCGCGAATCCGTAGTCGAGGACGTGGTTCGGCACAGGGGCCGAGCAGCAATGCTTTGAATCGCTTGACGATTGGTCGTGGCAATTCATCTTAGGCGTCGAATTTGCGCGCTGTGAGGAGAGGGGGCAACAGTACTTGGCGCATGAACTCGCGCACGCATTGCCGCGCGCTATCAACGCGAGAGGCGCCGCGAGGATCGCAAGCAACGCCACGATGGCTTGTATTCGCCGCATTACCCGGCGAGACTAGCACAACCTCAAATCCACTCGCTAGCGCGATTTGCATTGACTCTCCGAATCACGGTACGCTGCGCTTTCAATGCTGCCCTTCAAGCTTGTTTACCACGACCGTTACGATCTGAATCTCGGCGCGCACGTCTTTCCATCGCAAAAGTATCGTCTCGTTCACGACGCGCTTCTTGCCGAAGGCTTCGCCGACGCCTCCGATTTTCTTGCTCCCGAGCTCGCGCGTGACGAGGATGTTCTACTCGTCCATTCGAAGGAATACGTCCATAAGCTGAAAACGGGAACTTTGAGCTACGCGGAGCAATTGCGGATGGAGATTCCGTACTCGCTCGAGCTGATCGAAGCTTGCTGGCTGGCGGGTGGCGGATCGATCCTCGCGGCACGCCGCGCCCTCGCTGACGGTTGGGCGGCTAATATTGGCGGTGGATTTCATCATGCTTATCCGGATCATGGCGAGGGCTTCTGCGTTCTTCATGACGTGGCGATCGCGATCCGCCGCCTGCAGTTCGATCGCTCAATTGAAACGGCCATGGTCATTGACACCGACGTCCATCACGGAAATGGCACGGCCGCGATTTTTGGCGGTGACGCAACCGTTTTCACCCTGTCGATTCACCAAGAAAACAACTACCCGTACCCAAAGCCGCCATCGAACCTGGATATCAATCTCGAAGATGGCGTGGGCGACGATGACTACCTCGCAATCCTGGATAAAAACCTCAATCAGGCATTCGACCAATTCCAGCCCGGGCTTATTTTTTACATCGGCGGCGCGGACCCATATCGTGAGGATCAACTTGGCGGTCTGGCGCTTAGCCTCGAAGGTCTAAAGCGTCGTGACGCACTGGTTTTCGAGTACGCACGCCGCCTAAAGATTCCGCTGGCGATCACGCTGGCGGGAGGATATGCGCGGCGCGTCGCTGACACCGTTCGAATTCATGTCGGAACAATTCTGGCCGTGCGCGACGCTGCGCAGTCAACCGCTGCCGCGAAGGCTTAACCCATACCGGCCGAACCGGGATTGCATTTTTGAATTGGGGATTCCCGCGTCGGCTAATGAGGGTGTCGCAGTGTATTTTCGATTGCCGTCGTGAGCCGCTCCTCGAATTGTTCCGACTGGTAGCCGTTTGCGCGGTACGCAATCTTTCCGTTGCGATCGAGGATTAGAACCGTTGGCAGCGCCGTCACTCGGAGAAGGTCATCTAAACCGTCGGCGTAAATCTCTGGCATTGTCCACTTCTGGGCTTCGATGAACGGTTCGACGAGGTTTTCGTCTTCGTCAACATTCACCGCATAGAAAGAGACGTCTGATCGCCCCGCGTACGCCATGTAAACTTTCGAAAACAATGGCTCGAGTTCGCGGCAAGGTCCGCACCACGTGGCCCAAAAACTCAAGACCATCACTCTTCCGCGCAATGTCCCCAGCGGAACAGGTGTGCCATTAATTTGGCGCACGACGAATGACAGCGGATCCTTCAAATCTCTGTTTCTATCCTTGGGACGAGCCGCCTGCGGACTCGCCTGTACGCGATCAAACGCGGCGAGTATGGCCTCGCCCAATCCGCCGTCGGAACCACGCATTTCCCGCCACACATTGCTGAGGTTTTCCCGAATTATTTTTCGATCGACGGCGCCGCCGGGCCCATTTTCCGGTAGCACGAAAGCGTTCATATAGTGATCGGCAGCGGCGTGAAGATTGTCTTGAAGCTCCGCAATCGCTCCCAGATGCTGTTCCGCTACCGCGTTCGGACGAATGTGATTGCTCGCGTCGAAATCCTTAATTGCCGAATCATAGTTTTTTTGCAGCTCGTCAATTTTCCCTCGAAGGTCGTAGAGAGAGACACGAAGCTGATCCTGCTGCGCGTGCCAATCCGCTTGAGAAACACGAGCGGATTTCTCGTCCGGCGGCGTCTTCTCGACACGGTCGAGAACGCGGCCGAGATATCCCGATGCCCGAGTTAAGCTGTGATCGTCTCCCTGGCGTTCGAGGAGATTCACCGCTACCAGCATCATGTCCGAATCGTCCGGGTGCAGCGCGATCAGGCGCTCCGCATTTTCCAAAGCGCACGCACTATCATTCAATTGTTCGCAGCTTTCGACCAAGGCGCGATATACAGCCGCATTTCGGGGCGCGTTGGGAAACCGAACGAGATAGGCTTCGAGATTGTGAACCAGTGCGGCGCGGTCATTTTGAGCATCTGCAACGGCGCGCTTGAGAGCGAGATCGGGATCGTCATTTTTTCGCGCCGGCGAAGGCAACTCTGGCGTATTCGATTGCGATTGGCGGGACGAGGAATTCGGCGCGACGCTGGGCGCGTCCTGTGCGCGACAACTTATCGCGAACAGTAAACAAATGACGATCGCCGGAGGCGACGCGTGGATGCTAAGTCGCCATCTTGGCCGATTTCGTGAAAAGAGCCTCATTTAGTGAACCTTGACGGTATCCGGCGGGATCGATTTCGACTTGTTCGAATCCAGCATTTCTCACTCCGTCGCTGATACTCCGCGAGACGTGTGCATCATGCGTGCGTGGAAGCTCCGCAACATCAATTTCGATTCGCGCCAAATTGCCGTGAGCGCGGACGCGAAACTGCAGGAAGCCGAGATCGCGTACCGCTTGTTCGGCGCACTCGATTTTGCGCAGTAATTCAGGAGTCACGGAAGTGCCGTAAGGAACGCGCGACGATAGACAGGCCGAGGCTGGCCGATCCCAAGTTTCAAGTCCTGCCCGGTGTGACAGATGGCGAATCTCGTGTTTTGTGAGTGCGGCATCGAGCAGCGGAGCGAGTATCTTGTGTTCGTGCGCGGCGCGATGTCCCGGGCGGAAGTCGTGCGTGTCATCAGCATTGATTCCGTATACGATGGCCGAGAATCCTTTTTGTGCGGCGAGTTCCTCCATGCGCGCGAAGAGTTCGTCCTTGCAGTGATAACAGCGATCGGCATCATTCGCGACGTAGAGCGGATTATGGGTCTCGTACGTCGCGAGCCATTCGTGCCGGATTCCGTGATTGCGCACGAAGGATTCTGCGACTTTTCGATCGTGCTGCGAGTAGCTTGGCGAGAGCGCTGTAACAGCAAGCGCTTGTTTGCCCAGAACGCGCGTGCCTGCCCATGCCAGGTAAGCTGAATCCGCACCGCCGGAAAACGCAATTAGAAGCGAAGGAAGCCGACTCAACGCGTCAAAGATGTGCTGTTCTTTGAGCGACGCAAGCGCCTGATCTAGCGCGGTTGGCGCCCTTTTCAGCGCGATTTCATTCAATTTCGTCAAGCTCTACTCCGGGGTGACACAAAGCAAAACGCCCGTACAACTCTCAAACCCAGTATAGCGCGCCTGAACGTTCCTTACTCGAAGTCCATGAGTACATCAACTTTTCCCGTTTTCGGGTCTTTCTGCAAAAAGTGGCCAACCTTCGCGTAGGTGAAGGGAAGCGTGCCGAATGCCGCGCGGGCGCCGCTGTTGATGAAGTCGTCGAAATATTTTTCGTCGAAAACGGAACCCTGCGCGATTCTCCAAGCAGCGCGGATCCTATGTTCGCCATCCAGTGAAAGACCTGAAAGCACCAGCTCGCCCATATGATACTGCGGTCCTTCCACGATTGAGACTTTGCCAGCGGCCCGTGAATTGGCGTCGTCGAAATCGAGCGATGGGCGGACATCCGCATCAAGATACCCGAGGCGCGCATATTCGTCGGACACTCGAGCCCACGCCGCACGTAATTTGACGCCATCCGCAGGTTCGCCATCCTTTAGTCCAATCAGAGCATTCAGATTAGCCGTAGGAATCGCCGCGTTGCCACTCCAAGTAACGCCTGCCCATTTATAAACGGCACCCGGTTCGACCGGAATGATCACCGTGACGCTTTTTCGCAGTGGCTGGCTCGGGTCTCCCGTGAAACGCGCTGCCGGCTCGCCGATCTTGACGCGAAGGTGAGCAGAAGCCTCGTAGAGCGGGCGCACTTGCTCGAATACAAATGTGTCAATCGCATAGCGCGAGAATGGATGACCGACCAATTGGCTCAAACTTTGATGGACGGCGCGGTCCTCATCCGCGAGCGGGTCGGTGAAGAACACCGCTTCGACGGGGAGTTCTGAGCCGTCGAGTTGGAATTCCTGAATTAATTGCGTGCCGTCGGGGGCGCGAATGACTCGGTGAGTGACTGATCCGCCGATCTGGTGCGATGCCAGCATTTTACCCAGAGCTTCGGCGACATCATCAATGGCGGTGCCGTTCGCGGGCACGCAGCAATCGTAGAGAGGAACGGCCTGACGAAGCGACTGCGAGAGCTCTTCGTCTGTGAACCAGGGGAAATTATCGAAATACGCGGGGATCACGGTGCCGTCCGCAACTGCGAATTCCACGCTGATGACGCCCTGGTCAGTCTGATAGCGATATTTCACGTTCGCGAACTCGCCCGATTGAATCAAGCGATCGGCAGCGTTCTGGAGATCTTCGAGACGCACTGTCTGACCCTTGCGAAGGCCCGACGCCGAGATAATCACGTCTTGTTTGAATCTCTGCGAGCCGGTGACCGCAATACTGGCGAGTGGTCCGGATATTTCGGTGCTTGAAGTTTCCTGAGAGCGCAGAGTTGACGGTATCGCGAATATCGCGAGCACACAAAAAAGTGTCGCAAGGTTTCGAAAGTTGCGCACAGAGATATTCTAGGCGAAATAGAGCAATAACGAAAATGGCGGAGAATGCGGCGAGCAGGAAATTTGGAGGGAAGCGTTATTCGACGGTGACGGACTTCGCCAAGTTACGCGGCTGGTCCACATCACATCCGCGCCGTACGGCGATGTGATACGCAAGCAATTGCAAAGGCACGATCTCCAGTATTGGCGAAAATATTTCCGGCGCGGTGCCAATCTCGATGACATGTTGGGAAGATTCGCGAGCGACGCGATCGCCTTCCGTCACTATCGAAATCACGATTCCGTCCCTCGCGCGCACTTCCTGGAGATTGGAGACTGTTTTCTCGTAGCGCTGGACCGACGCGGGGTCCGAATCATCGCGCGTAGCGATGACGACGACCGGCAAATTCTCGTCAATCAATGCATTTGGCCCGTGCTTCATCTCTCCGGCCGGATAGCCCTCCGCGTGAATGTACGAGATCTCTTTGAGCTTCAGCGCTCCTTCGAGAGCGATCGGATAGTGAATGCCGCGTCCGAGGTAGAGGAAGTCGGTCGTGCGGAAGAACTGATGCGCCAGCTCTGCGCACTGTGAGTCACGCCGCAGGATCGCTTCCATTTTCTGGGGAATATTTGTGAGCTCTTGCATCAACCTTCGCGATTCGTCAGTTTGAAGTTTGCCGCGCACTTGTCCCAGATAAATTGCGAGAACCGCGAGAGCGGTGAGCTGTGCGGTGAACGCCTTCGTGGAAGCGACACCGATTTCGGGTCCTGCGTGGGTGTAAATCGTGCCATTCGCCTCGCGTGTGAGCATGGAGCCTACGACGTTGCAAATGCCGAGCGATTTGGCTCCGTCCGCCTTGGCCTCGCGTTGCGCGGCAAGCGTGTCCGCCGTTTCGCCTGACTGGCTGATGGCGATGACGAGCGTGCGCGCGTCGACGATTGGATCGCGGTAGCGGAATTCGCTGCCGTAATCCACTTCGACCGGAATGCGCGCCAGTTTCTCGATCATGAACTTGCCGGCGAGTCCTGCGTGCCAGCTTGTGCCGCAAGCGACAATCTTTATATTCGTAAAATTGCGAAATTCATCCTCAGAAATATCAACGGAATCGAGGAAGGCTTTGCCCGTATCGAGCGAAATGCGCCCGATAAACGTGTCGCGGACGGCGCGCGGCTGCTCAAAAATTTCCTTCTGCATGAAATGCTTGAAGCCGCCCTTTTCCGCCAGGATCGGATCCCATGTAATGTGCTGCGGCGGGCGTTCCACCGTCGTGCCGTCTCCGTCCATCACGCGCACGCCCTCAGGCGTGATGACCGCGATGTCGCCATCCGCGAGAAAGAAAATTTCGCGAGTGTGATGGAGCAGTGCGGGAATATCGCTCGCGATAAAGAATTCATGATCGCCGAGGCCGACAACCGAGGGTGGGCCAAGCCTTGCGGCAACAATTTTGTTCGGGTCGCGCGTTGAAATTACCGAAAGAGCATAAACGCCGGTCAGCCGCTTGACTGTGAGCCGAACGGCTTCTTCGAGCGGCTTATCCTTGGAATACTTCTCGACGAGATGAGCGATCACTTCGGTGTCAGTCTCGGTGACGAACTTGTGGCCTTCGGCGATCAATTCTTTCTTCAGCTCAAGGTAATTTTCGATGATGCCGTTGTGCACAACGACGACCTCGCCGGTGCAATCCCGATGCGGGTGGGCGTTTTCTTCCGTCGGGCGTCCATGGGTTGCCCAGCGCGTGTGACCGATCCCGTAAATGCCGTCGATCGGAGATTCACGGAGCACCTCTTCGAGATTGTTCAACTTTCCTGAGGCGCGGCGGATTTCCAGCTTACCGTTTTTGCCAACGACGGCGATTCCGGCGGAGTCGTAGCCGCGGTATTCAAGCCGATGCAGCCCATCCAAGATGAGGGGAACGACTTTCTTGGGGCCGATATAGCCAACAATTCCGCACACAGAGCGCCACTCCTATTGAAATCTACCGATTCAGAGCTGCGAGAGTTCGGGCAATTCAGACTAGCATACTTTTTGTAACGTCAAATTCGCGGAAAGAAGCGAGGATTCCATGTAAACACGAAACAGCGGCGATCATTCGAGGATTTCAAATCGGAATTCTTCGATCACCGGATTCGTGAGGACCTCTCGGGAAATGCGCTCAACGTGTTGGCGAGCTTCGTCTTTCGTGATTCCGTCGAGTTGGAGAACAAAGAATTTTCCCTGTCGAAGGTCATGTACTTCCGCATAGCCGAGCGATTGCAGCGCATGGTGGATGGTTTGGCCCTGAGGATCGAACACCGTCTGCTTCAACATTACCCAAACGTGTGCTTTCATCGGCCTCTCACAGTAAGTTCAGTTTTCTTGCGGCGGCACGAAATTGTTCGAGCAATGGGCGTTTCTCTTCAGGCGGCAGGAACGAGTGCGAGAAACTTGCCTCCGCGATTCTGGTAAGTTGCGACTCCGAAAGTCCGAGCGACGCGGCATTCGAGTATTCGGTCATCAAATCCGTCCCAAACATCGCGGGATCGTCCGTCGAGAGGACCACGATGATCCCTCTTTCCACAAAATCGCGCAGCGGATGGTCGGATAACTCGGCTTCCGGTTTGCCGATCTGGCGCGCCAGGGCGCCGGTGCGCAAATTGCTTGTCGGGCAGATTTCCAGCGGTATTCGCAGAGTGGCCAATCGCTCCGCAAGCGCGGAATCGCGCATCGCTGCAATGCCGTGCCCGATGCGCTCGACTCCCAGCAAATCAAGAGACTCGCGGATGATTTCCGGGCCACCGATTTCGCCGGCGTGAATCACCAAGTGCAATCCCTGGCTACGCGCGAATTCGTATACAGCTCTGAAATTTACAGTGGGAACCGAAAGCTCATCTCCGCCGATTCCGAACGCCAGAACACCGCGCGACTGAAACTTCGCTGCAAGAACGGCCACTTTCATTGCGGCATCGGCGCCGAATTGCCGGGTGGCGTCGAATATCCACATGATGCGTAAGCCCTTCTCGCGATAGCGATCGGCGACTTCGGCGAGTGCGTTGAAGTTGGCCTCGACGTTCTGGTTGTATCGCAGCATCACGCCGACTGACAGCGTGACTTCAGCGTAGATCACGTTCTGGCGAACGAGATCATCCGACAGGCGGTGCGCAATGAGCGAGTAGTCCTCCGGCGTTTTCAAATAGCCGGTGGCCCACTTAAATGCGTCGAGGAAGCCCGCAAAATCGGTGTACTGGTAGCGCGCCGCGGCACTCTCAGGCGAAATTGTCACGCCGCGCCGCTCGCCGAGAAGACTCACCGTGCTCGGTGTGATTGAGCCTTCGAGGTGGAGGTGAAGCTCCGCCTTCGGCAATTTCGAGATTTTCGCTGCCAGATCGTTCGAGTCTGCCATTTACACTTTCAGCGTGAGGGAAGCTGGGGTTTCCCTGCGTTGACCCAGGCGGTCAACCAATAAGATGCGACGTCAGTCGAAGCATCAGCGATTTGCCTCACCAGCACCGCGCCGGCTTGGCTGTAAAAGCGATCGTAATACTCGTCCGTGTAATCCGATAGAGTAGCGCGCGATCGACGGTCGGACAGAAGCACATTTTCGATCCACGAATGCGCACTCAGGCACATCTCAAACGCATGGTCGGTCGGATCCTGTATATAAGCGGGCTGGTTCGGCCGTATGTAAAAAAATTGCGAGTACCGGTCAATCAGGCTCGACCCGAAACGAGAGTCCACGCCTGTCTGACCTGAGAGATGCCCATCAAAATTCGTCGTTGTCGCGAAGGGATCGTGAGCTTCGGCCACATAGAATGCGAGCTGCGCGGCCGCTTCGCGGGCATCTTCCCAATTGTGGGCGCGGAACGCGTCCGTCAGTTTTTGGCTCCATAGTCCGACGCTCCAGGGAAGCAATCCGTTCGTATCGAGCGTTCGCTTGCTGTACTTATAGGCGGCAACGCGGTAATCGCGCGGCAAATCCGCATACGGGTAAACGCCGTACTTCTCGAAACGAATAAAGCGATTGTGCGCAAGAGTTGGATTTTTCTGCGCCGCCTCAATCGGATCGAGTACATGCTGAACCAAAAATTGTCGATTTCCCTCGAAGTACGACCGGACCTCATCGGGAAGAATATCCACCGCTTTGGTTGTGATGAGACGCTCTGCGCTCGGAGCCCAGGTAAGCGCTACGGGCGCGACACAGAGGATGCTTACGAGTGCGATGATCGGAGCGGCGCGAAAACCCAACTTCATTTCGTAGGCTCCTGCGGGCGACCCTGCGGCGCCTGCGTCGGCGCAAACTCGCTGTGGTGCCGACTGTAACTGAAATAGATTACCAGACCAATGGCCAGCCAGACGAAGAAGCGGATCCACGTTTCGATTTCAAGACCCATCATGAGCAAAAAACAAAAGCTCACACTGAGAATGGGCACGACCGGACCACCTGGCGCCCGGAACCCGCGGCGGCGGTTGGGATCGCGGTAGCGAAGTATCAATACACCCACCGACACGAGGACGAATGCGAAGAGTGTGCCGATATTCGACAGGTTCGCCAGAGTTCCGATATCAAAAAGACCCGCTGGAATTCCGACAACAAAGCCCGCAATCCAGGTAGCGATATCGGGTGTGCGAAAGCGCGGGTGCACGTGTCCGAAAATCTTCGGCAGAAGCCCATCCCGTGACATCGCGAACCAAACTCGCGCCTGCCCGAGTTGGAACACGAGAAGGGAAGAAATCATTCCCATCATCGCGCCGAATAAAACTGCCAGTCGCGTCCAGTGCAATCCGACGGAGTGGGTTTGATCGCCGATCCTCTTCAGCGCGTTCACCACTGGCGCCGCATCGTCGAGCACCGATTGCCAAGGCACCAGTCCCGTCAGCACCACGGCCACTGAAATATAGAGAATGGTACAGATAAATAGCGTCAGCAAAATGCCGATCGGCAAATCGCGTTGTGGGTTTTTTGCTTCCTCAGCCGCTGTTGAAACCGAATCGAAGCCGATATACGTAAAAAAGATGATTGACCCGCCCGTGAGAATGCCCGGCCAGCCATTCGGCACAAATGGGTGATAGTTCGAAGGATGAATGAACTCAGCGCCCGCGATGATGAAGGCGATGATCGCCGCAATCTTCAGCAGCACCATGATGTTGTTGGCTTCGGCGGACTCGCGAATTCCGCGCACCAGCACCACCGTCAGCAGCATCACCACCAAAAACGCTGGGAAGTCGAATCCGAAATGCCAGCCCGGCAGATAGAGATCTTTTCCAGCGAAGTCTTGAAGGCCGGCAGGCAGGTACGCTGGTGAAATCCAACGTAAAGGCGGATGCCAGCCGAACCAATCGAGCAGATTCACCATATGCTGTGCGAAACCGACGCTCACAGCCATATTACTGACCGCGTACTCGAGGATCAGATCCCAGCCGATGATCCACGCGATCAACTCGCCCATCGTCGCGTACGTGTAGGTGTACGCGCTTCCAGCGATGGGAATCATCGAAGCAAGTTCGGCGTAGCACAGCGCCGTAAAGCCGCAAACAATCGCGACGAGGACGAGCGAGATCGCAAGTGCCGGCCCTGCGCCAGGACGCCCCGTGGTCGCGCTATGGTGAATTATGAAATCGAGCAGCGGCGCATTCAGAATCGATTTGGTGTCGAACTTTTGCCCTGCGATGGCCGTCCCGATGACCGTGAAAATCCCCGACCCAATCACCGCGCCGACGCCGAGCGCTGTCAGGCTCAACCAGCCAAGCGTCTTTTTTAGCTGCCTATCGGGATGTTCGGAATCGGAAATGAGCCGGTCAATGCTCTTTTTTTGGAAGAGCTGCTGGTTCACTCGCCACCTTCCCTCGTTTCCGGGGATGCAGGACCCGAAAATGTAACCTGAGAGGGCCGACTTCGCAATGGAATTGCTGGCGCGGAGCCATCGCGGTTAGGCGAGTTGGAGATTTGCGTATCGCTCTTTTAATTTCTTTGTGCCGTGGTCCATAAAACTGACGGTTAGCATGCGGTCGTCGTCTTCTTCTTCTACCCCGATGATTGTGCCCACTCCGAACATCTGATGTTTCACGCGCGTCCCGACCAGCGGGTGCGCCTTCGATCGCCCCGATCCAGCCGAGCGAACTCCACTCGATCGCCTCGCGTATCCTGTCCTCGGCCGTTGCTGGTAAAAATCAGGATCCGGCTCGTATCGCCGCGTCTCGCCCGCTTCGGCAAGCGATCCGGCGACGGTCTCAATCAACTCGCCCGGAATCTCAAGGAGAAATCGCGAAGGCGCGGATGAACGCAGCCGCTCTTCACCATAGCTTCGGCGATACAGCGCGCGCGATAGAGTCAGCAGCTTCTTCGCTCGCGTCATTCCTACGTAGCAAAGGCGTCGCTCTTCTTCGACGTCGTCATCGTTATTCACCGCGCGGCTGTGCGGGAGCAAACCCTCTTCCAGGCCGGCGAGATAAACCGTATCGAATTCCAGCCCCTTGGCGCTATGCAGCGTCATCAAGGTGACATTCACGTCCTCTTCATAATCGTCGGCCGCGCTCACCAGCGCTGCTTGATCCAGTACGTCCTGTAGGGTCTGTCCAGCCTCCGTCGCCTCGGCCATCGCGTTGACAAGTTCCGCCAAGTTTTCGATTCGCGACGTATTTTCGAGCTTGTCCTGTTGCTCGACCCAGGCCAGATACCCCGTGCGATCGAGTATTTGCTTGAGCATTTCCGCCGGTTCGAGATCGCGCACCTCGGCCTGCAACGTTTCAATCAAGTAACGAAATCCTCGAAGCGCTGCTCCACTTCGCGTCACTCCAGGTTGTGCGACCGTTGAGACCGCGTCCCAAATGCTCCCCGCCTGCTTTTTCGACGCGTTCTGCAGCGTTTGGACCGTCGTCTTTCCAATTCCTCGCGGCGGAGTGTTCAAAACGCGCAGCAACGCCACATCGTCTTCGGGATGAAAAAGAAGACGCACATACGCCAGCGCATCTCGCACTTCGGCGCGCTCGTAAAAGCTGAATCCACCAACCAAGCGGTAGCGAGTTCCGATGCGCCGCAGCGATTCCTCAAGGGCACGGGACTGCGCCGTGGTGCGA
>DATBYF010000002.1:0-16240 GCA_036513895.1 Candidatus Acidiferrales bacterium
AATGCTGATGGCACGCCTGGCGGCTCGGCTGCTGCGGGGAGCGGCAAGGACCTCGGGAACTATACGGGGTATGCGCATTCTATAACCGCGGCGCATTTTCATGCTGGGCGGTCGGGATATTCGACTGCGACTTACGATCCTATTGGAGCTTTTCTTCCCGGCAGGCTTTTGAAGTGGATACCGCAGGTGGCGAAGTATTGGTTTAGCAAGAAGCATTCGTTTCGAGATTTCACAGCCCCGGGAAAAGGGAGCGGGATTTACGAGATTGACGACCGGGTGAAGATCAGCATCGCGGGGGATTGGGGCACGGGGACGGATGAGGCAAGGAAGGTTGCGACCGGAATGGAGAGGGCCGATCCGGATTACACGGTTCATCTGGGCGATGTGTATTACGTGGGGGACGCGAATGAGGTGCGCGAAAATTTTCTAGGCGAGAAGACCAGCCCGTATGCGCCGGTGAAGTGGCCGATGGGCTCGAAGGGGAGCTTCGCGCTGAACGGCAATCACGAAATGTACGCGGACGGAAACGGCTATTGGCGGCTGGTGCTGCCGCGGATGGGAATGAAAGAACGCGGCGGCGAATGGGGCGCGGCACAATGGGCGAGTTTTTTCTGCCTCGAGAATAAGCACTGGCGCGTGATTGGACTTGATACCGGGTACAACTCGACTCGATTTGACTGGAGTAAATTGCCGGGGCTTGGGCGGATCCAATGGCTCAGCAAGACGACGTCGTTCAAGCCGACGTGCAAGATTCCGGCGCCGCTGCTCGCGTGGCTCGAATCGGCGGTGAATCCGGACGGCGACAAGCGCGGATTGATTTTGCTGTCGCATCACGGGCCGCATTCGGCGTTTGAGAGTTGGTATCAAATTCCGTCGAGGCAATTGGCGCCGATGATTCACCGGCCGGTGATTTGGATTTGGGGACACGAGCACCGGCTGGCGATTTACGACAAGTTTCGGGTGGAGGATGGGATTGAGGCGCACGGGCGATGCGCGGGGCATGGCGGGATGCCGGTCGAACGCGGCGCGACGCCGAACATTCCGGATTGCCGATGGCTCGCTTGGGATAACCGGAGGTATCCGAGCGATGAGAAAGTTGATGTGGGTTACAACGGGTATGTGAATCTTTCGTTCAACGGGCCGGCGCTGCATATTGCCTATTACGATTTGAATCAAGCGTTGATGCTGACGGAGGATTGGCGGGTGGATATTGAGAGTGGGGAGCTGGAGGGGCCGGGGTTGAAGAAGGTGATGGAGGATGCTTCGCTGCATTGCAGGGAGGAGTAGGAAATTTCAAATTTGAAATTTCAGATTTCAGAGTTGCGTGCGGTTTTGTGGGAGGGCAATAAGGTAGATTTGAGGTGACTGCGCGGAAAAACGCCGGCAAGATGCCGGTGCTACGATTGAGTCGCTGTTCGTTAGCCGATTAGTGCTTGGAGTTTGGCTCGGATTTGGGCTAGCTCGTCTGCTGAGATTTTTCCTTTTTTCGATGCCCGGCGCCTCCGCCAATCGAGCCTCTTTACCTGATCTGAAAGGACCACACTGGGCTTCGCACCAGCGATAGCGACCTCGAACGGATAATTTTTGATCTGCGTCGTCATTGGGCAACAGACCATCAAACTTGTTTTTGCGTTGTAGGCGACGGGACTGAGTACGACCGCTGGCCGACGGCCGGCCTGTTCGTGGCCCGCTTGCGGACTGAAAGTGATCCATACGATGTCGCCAGCATCGGGAACGTAGGAGCGGGGCAATTATAATGCCTCTTTGCCGACGGGTTTGCCGAAATCAACTTCCTGGTGCTGGTTTGAGCGGGTAATTCCTTTTATGAGAGCGGCTAAATCGTAAACTTTGCGGCGGACAGGTTCGATGACGATGCGGCCGGATTCCTCGCGAACATCCACGGGTTCGTCGAACTCCAGCTGAGCAGCGCGCATGAGGTGAGCTGGGATTCTGAGGGCGGCGCTATTGCCCCATTTTTTGACGACCGCTTTCATGATTCGATGCCCTCTCTCGTATCTTCGTTATATTAACTTAGCACAGTGTGGTGGGTGTGTCATCATTGTAGATACGGCAGTAATAGAGGTGGCTGTGCGGAAAAACGCCGGCAAGATGCCCTTCGAAAACTCAGGGCAGGCTGGCGCTACGATTGCGTGATTGCCCGTTAGCCGATTAGTGCAAGGAGTGATAATTTACGAAAAGACGCGGGCAGGGTGCCCGCGCCACGACTGGATGCATAAATGAGTGACTATATTGAGAAGCTGCGGGACGCGATTCGGGAATTGCATGGGGTGGAAGCGAAGCATGTGGCGAGCGTTCCGGTGAAGGAGGTTTATCAGGGGAAGACGGTGTGGGAGGGAGTGGTGGAGGTGTTTGAGCTGGAGGGGCATGCGAAGGCGGCGAAGTCTTATGCCTGGATTCACAGTACGGATGATGTGGAGAATGCGGGTAGGCTGGTTGTGGTGTTGGGGATTCCGCCGGTGAATTCGCCGGAGATGGCGGTGAAGGCGGCGATTCTTGAGGATTATCGGGAGCGGGGATTGACGGAGGGGAGTTAGGTAAGCGGCAAAATCGTTGTTATCGATTGTGTGTGATTGTTGCGCCGGCTTATGCCGGCATTTTTATTTGTGGTACGCGGGCGGAAAAACGCCGGCAGGATGCCCTTCGAAAACTCAGGGCAGGCCGGCGCGACGATTGCGTGATTGCCATTGGCGCGATTATCGTGGATTGAGCCGGTTGCCTGTAACGGAGACCCACCTTTGCTGCGCAAAAGATGGGTCACGCTTGAAATCTACACTTAAAATCAAGAGCTAGAAACAAATCGGCGGCGGGCCGTTTTGCGGCCTGCCGCCGATTTGTGTTTGAGTTGGGCCGACAGCCTCACGTTTCGTGCCGCGTCAGCGTGGAACGAGACGTGAGTTACAGAAGTCTAGCTCTCGGCTACCGCGTCGGTATCCTTGCGCAGGAAATCGAGCGCGGCGGCTTCTTCCGGCGTGAGCTCGGGCTCCATCTCCGGCTGCTCCTCGATCGGTGTTTCGGTAAGGAGCTTTATATTGCGATAGCGCTCGAGACCCGTGCCGGCGGGAATGAGCCGACCCATGATGACGTTCTCCTTGAGGCCGCGGAGGTAATCCACCTTGCCGGAAATGGCGGCTTCGGTGAGAACGCGCGTGGTCTCCTGGAAGCTCGCGGCCGAGATGAATGAATCGGTCGAGAGCGACGCCTTGGTGATGCCGAGCAACAGCGGACGGCCTGTTGCGGGGCGGCCACCATCGCGGATGATGCGATCGTTTTCCTCGCGGAAGCGGAACTTGTCAATCTGCTCCTCAAGGAGGAACGCCGTGTCGCCGACGTCCTCGACCTTCACCCAGCGCATCATCTGGCGAACGATGGTCTCGATGTGCTTGTCGTTGATGTTGACGCCCTGCAGGCGATAGACCTCTTGAATCGAGTTCACGAGGTAAGCCTGCGTGTACTTTTCCCCGAGGACGGCGAGAAGATCGTGCGGGTTGAGCGGGCCGTCGATCAGAGGCTCGCCGGCGTGCACGTGCTCGCCCTCCTGAACGTTGATGTGAACACCGCGAGGAATCGAATATTCCTTCAGGGTGCGGCCATCTTCGCTTTCGACGAAGATTTTGCGCTGCCCCTTGACGATGTCGCCGTATTTGACCACGCCGTCAATTTCCGAGATGACGGCAGGATCTTTGGGCTTGCGCGTTTCGAAAAGTTCCACGACGCGAGGCAGACCGCCGGTGATGTCCTTGGTCTTGGTGGTCTCGCGCGGGATCTTCGCAAGAACGTCGCCTGGTTGAACCTCGTCGCCATCCTGCACCATCAAGTGCGCGCGGGAAGGCATGAGGTACTTCTTGCGGACGCGGCCCTGCGAATCGCGAACCTGAATCGTGGGCTGATGCTTTTCATCGCCGGGCGGCAGCGTGACAACAAGCTGCGAAAGGCCGGTGACTTCGTCCACTTGCTCTTCGATGGTCACGCCGGACTGCAGGTCCTTGAACTGAACCGTGCCGCCCGCTTCAGTGAGAATCGAGAACGTGTAGGGATCCCACTCGGCCATGACCTGACCGACCGAAACGGGTTGGCCATCTTCGACTTTGAAGCGCGCGCCGTAAACGACATGGTGACGCTCTTTTTCGCGTCCCTTCTCGTCCACGACGGCGACCAAGCCGGAGCGGTTCATGGAGATGAGCACCTTGTTGCGGCCTTCGACGACTTTGAGGTCGATGAAGCGGACGAAACCATTGTTCTTGGCTTCGACCTTGGACTGCTCGGAAACGCGGCTCGCCGTGCCACCGATGTGGAAGGTGCGCATGGTGAGCTGCGTGCCGGGCTCGCCGATGGATTGCGCGGCAATGACGCCGACCGCTTCGCCCATCTCGACTGTGCGGCCCGTGGCGAGGTTGCGGCCGTAGCAATGCACGCAAGCGCCGCGACGCGATTCGCAAGTCAACACCGAGCGAATCTTGACGCGCTCGATGCCGGCCGCTTGAATCGAGTTCGCCAGCTCTTCGGTGATTTCCTGATTGATCTCGACGATGACGTTGCCTTCGTAGTCTTTAATTTTCTCGAGCGAAACGCGGCCCACAACGCGGTCGCGCAACGGCTCGACTTCCACGCCCGCCTCGATGATCGGCTCGACGAAGATACCGTCGGCCGTGCCGCAATCGTATTCGCTGATGATGACGTCCTGCGCCACGTCAACGAGACGCCTCGTGAGGTAGCCGGAATCGGCGGTCTTGAGCGCGGTATCGGCGAGACCCTTGCGGGCGCCGTGCGTCGAGATGAAGTACTGCAACACGTTCAAACCTTCGCGGAAGTTCGAAGTGATCGGAGTTTCGATAACTTCGCCGGAAGGCTTGGCCATCAAGCCGCGCATGCCGGAGAGCTGGCGGATCTGCTGTTTCGAACCGCGGGCTCCGGAGTCGGCCATGACGTAAATCGGATTGATGATGCCGTCCTTGTCCTGCTGCTCGAGCGTCTTGAACATTTCGTCGGCAACTTTTTCGGTGACGTCGCTCCAGATGGCGATGACTTTGTTGTAGCGCTCGCCGTTGGTGATGGCGCCATCGAGATATTGCTGCTGGACTTTGACGACTTCGCGTTCGGCGTTATCCACGAGCTTGAACTTGTCGCCCGGGATGACCATGTCGCTGATGCCGATCGAAACGCCGCCGCGAGTGGCGTAGAGGAATCCGAGCTCTTTCAGCTTGTCGAGCGCCTGGACCGTCTTTTCAAGGCCGAAGCGCAGGT
The DNA here is from genome assembly GCA_036513895.1 of Candidatus Acidiferrales bacterium. GTDB lineage: Bacteria > Acidobacteriota > Terriglobia > Acidiferrales > UBA7541 > Palsa-147. The sequence continues at coordinate 5,263 of DATBYF010000002.1, forward strand.
AGCAATACTGGACGAGCTGCTGAATTCCCTTCTTCTTGAGCAAGCCATTGATGAACGGCATGTCGGTCGGAAGGTGATCGTTGAAGATCACCCGGCCGACAGTGGTGTGCAGGAACTGGCGATTGAGCGTGACGGTCGCCGTGTGCGGCACGTCCTGATCGTCATACGCGGTGGTGAGGTCAATCACCTCGCCGGTGTAGCGCAGACGGATCGGAGTGAGAAGTTCGATATCGCCAGATTCGAGCGCGAGCACGACTTCTTCCGCAGAGCCGAATGCACGGCCTTCGCCTTTCGCGCCGGGCTTGGACTTGGTCAGGTAATAGATGCCGAGGACCATGTCCTGCGTGGGAACGGCGAGCGGCATGCCGTTCGCGGGCGAAAGAATGTTGTGCGAGCTGAGCATCAACACCGACGCTTCCACCTGAGCTTCTGGCGAGAGCGGGATGTGCACAGCCATCTGATCGCCGTCGAAGTCGGCGTTGAACGCCGTGCAGACGAGCGGATGGATGCGGATGGCTTTGCCTTCGACGAGCACGGGCTCGAATGCCTGAATGCCGAGCCGGTGAAGCGTCGGAGCGCGGTTGAGAAGCACCGGATGCTCGCGAATCACGTCTTCGAGGATGTCCCAAACGATGGACTCCTGCGCCTCGACGAGCTCCTTGGCCTGCTTAATTGTGGTGCAGTGGCCCGCGGCCTCGAGCTTGTGATAGATGAACGGCTTGAAAAGCTCGAGCGCCATCTTCTTCGGCAGACCGCACTGGTGGAGCTTCAACTCGGGGCCAACGACGATGACCGAACGACCCGAGTAATCCACGCGCTTGCCGAGAAGATTCTGGCGGAAGCGGCCCTGCTTGCCCTTGAGCGTGTCGGAAAGCGACTTGAGCGGGCGATTATTGGTGCCGCGGAGAACGCGGCCGCGGCGGCCGTTGTCGAAGAGCGCGTCAACGGCTTCTTGCAGCATGCGCTTCTCGTTGCGGACGATCACGTCGGGCGCGTGAAGCTCCATGAGCTTCTTCAACCGGTTGTTGCGGTTGATCACGCGGCGATAGAGATCGTTCAAGTCGGAAGTGGCGAAGCGGCCGCCGTCCAGAGGCACAAGCGGGCGCAACTCGGGCGGAAGGACTGGAATCACGTCCAGAATCATCCACTCGGGCTTATTGCCGCTCTTGCGGAACGCTTCGAGAACCTTGAGGCGCTTGGCGAACTTGATCCGCTTCTGAAGGCTGGGATCAATCTTCATTTTTTCGCGGAGTTCTTCGCTGAGCTTGTCCACATCCACGCGGCGAAGCAATTCTTTGATGGCTTCGGCGCCCATACGCGCGTCAAACTTGCCGGCGTATTCGCGCTGAAGCTCGCGGAATTTTTCTTCGGGCAGAATCTCCTTCAGCTTGATGCCGGGAGCCTCTCCCGGATCGATCACGACGAAGGCTTCGAAATAGAGAATGTGCTCGAGATCGCGCATGGTGATATCGAGCAGGTAGCCGATGCGGCTAGGCAGACCCTTGAAGAACCATACGTGCGAGCAGGGCGAAGCCAGCTCGATGTGGCCGAGACGCTCGCGGCGGACTTTGCTGAGCGTGACTTCGACGCCGCACTTATCGCAGATGACTCCGCGATGCTTCATGCGCTTGTACTTGCCGCACAAACATTCCCAGTCCGTTACCGGACCGAAAATTTTCGCGCAGAACAAGCCGTCGCGCTCGGGCTTGAACGTCCGGTAGTTGATCGTCTCCGGCTTGGTGACTTCGCCGTGCGACCACGACCGGATTTTTTCCGGACTCGCCAGGCTGATGCGAATGGAATCAAAATCCGCGATCTGACTGGCACGATCATAAGGGCTCGATCGATACAAGGGCGAACCTCCCGTCCCGATTTTTCGGGACAAAAAATATTTAGAAAACCGTTAAACCATCTGCAGCGCCGGCGTCCTGCGCGGGCGAGTTGAGCGCAGGACGACCGGCCTACGTTTCCTCAATCGGCGGCTTCCGCTTTTTCCAGCTGCGGTTTCTGCCGCTTCATCAGTTCCACATCCAAGCAGAGCGACTGGAGCTCGCGGACTAGAACGTTGAACGATTCGGGCACTCCCGGCTCGATACCGGGCTCGCCCTTGACGATAGCCTCGTAGATTTTCGCGCGGCCATAGACGTCGTCCGACTTCGCGGTGAGCAGCTCCTGAAGGATGTGCGCCGCGCCGTATGCCTGCAGCGCCCACACTTCCATTTCTCCGAAGCGCTGGCCGCCGAACTGCGCCTTACCGCCGAGCGGCTGCTGAGTAATGAGCGAGTACGGGCCGATGGAACGAGCGTGAATTTTGTCGTCTACCAGATGCGAAAGCTTGAGCATGTAGATGTAACCAACGGTGACGTTCTGAGCGAAAATATCGCCCGACATTCCGTCGTAGAGAGCGATCTTGCCGGTGTTCGGCAAATTCGCGGACTCGAGCAGGTGGCGGATGTCGTTTTCACGAGCGCCGTCGAACACGGGCGTGGCCATCGGGATGCCGTCGCGGAGACCTCGCGCCATCTCGATGAGTTCTTCGTCACCGAGATCGGCGATAGATTTCCACACCGGCGTGGGCCCAAACGCGTCCTTGAACCATTTGCGCAGGGCATCGGCTCGGACTTCGTCGTCGAACAGCGCGGCGATTTGATCGCCGAGCACCTTCGACGCCCATCCGAGGTGGGTTTCGAGAATCTGCCCGACGTTCATACGCGAAGGAACGCCGAGCGGGTTGAGAACGATTTCCACCGGCGTGCCATCCGGCATGTAGGGCATATCTTCTTCCGGCACGATGCGAGCGATGACGCCCTTGTTCCCGTGGCGGCCGGCCATCTTGTCGCCAACGGAAAGTTTGCGCTTCATGGCGATATAGACTTTGACGAGCTTGATGACGCCCGGCGGCAATTCGTCGCCCTTCTTGAGCTTGGCGACGCGGTCGTCGGTGATTTTTCGCAGCACGTCAATCTGCCGCGAAGTCATCTCTTCGATCTCGTCAATTTTTTCTATTAGCAGCGGGTCCTTATCGGACAGGCGCATGCGCTTCAAGTTGCGCGTGGAAATCTTTTCGAGAATGTCACGCGTCAGCTCGGTGCCCTTGGTCAACAAGCGCTTGTTGGTGCGCTCGTCGTGAAGGTCGGCGAGAAGCGACTGGCCGCCGAGAAGATCGCCCAGGCGCTTCAGGCGCTCGTCGGTGAGAATGCGAATTTCATCGGCGAGGTTCTTCTCGAGCTTGGCCACGTGAGTGGCTTCGATGGCCTTGTGGCGCTCGTCCTTCTCCGCGCCCTTGCGGCAGAAGATCTTGACGTCAACGATAGTGCCCTCAATGCCCGGCGGGCAGTAGAGAGAAGCGTCGCGAACGTCTCCGGCCTTCTCACCGAAAATCGCGCGCAGAAGTTTTTCTTCCGGCGTGAGCGTGGTTTCGCCCTTCGGAGTCACCTTGCCAACCAGGATGTCACCGGGGCGGACGGTGGCGCCGATGCGAATGACGCCGCTCTCGTCGAGATTGCGAAGGAAACCCTCGTTGATGTTGGGAATGTCGCGAGTGATTTCTTCGGGTCCAAGCTTGGTATCGCGAGCCTCGATTTCGTACTCCTCGATGTGGATGGAGGTGTAGTAATCCTCGCGAACCAGCTTTTCGCTGACGAGAATGGCGTCTTCAAAGTTGTAGCCGCGCCACGGCAGGAACGCCACGAGGACGTTGCGGCCGAGAGCGAGCTCGCCGTGATCGGTGCAAGGCCCGTCCGCAAGGACGTGACCCTGCTTCACGCGGTCGCCCGCGCGAACCAGCGGCTTCTGATTGATGCAAGTGTTCTGGTTCGAACGCTTGAATTTCGTGAGCAGGTAAATGTCGGAACCGACTTCGCGGCTGAGCACGCCGGACTGGTCGGACTCGACGCGCACGATGATGCGCTCGGAGTCGACTTGATCGACGATGCCGTCACGGCGGCAGACGATGACCGCGCCGGAATCGCGCGCCGTCACACGCTCCATTCCGGTGCCGACGAGCGGAGCTTCACCCTTGATAAGCGGCACGGCCTGGCGTTGCATGTTCGAGCCCATCAACGCGCGGTTGGCGTCGTCGTTCTCAAGGAACGGAATGAGGCTCGCGGCCACAGAGACAAGCTGCTTCGGCGAAACGTCAATGTAATCCACTTCGTCGCGGCTCTTCAGAACGAAGTTGCCGGCTTGGCGGCAATTGACGAGCTCGGTGGTGATGCGCAGCTTTTCATCGAGCGCAGCGTTGGCCTGGGCGACGACGTAGCGATCCTCTTCCCACGCCGAGAGATAGAAGCAATACGGCTCGACAACCACGCGCCGGCGCTTCAATTCCTCGTTGGCGTCGTCCACTTTTTCTTTTTCGACGATTTCGCCCGGCTTGAACTCGCTGTCTCCGGCATTGACGATTCGCACGTAGTCAATCACGCGCCCGCCCTTGACCTTGCGATAGGGCGACTCGATGAAGCCGAATTCATTGATGCGAGCGTAGCTCGAGAGCGAGCTGATGAGGCCGATGTTCGGACCTTCCGGCGTCTCGATCGGGCAGATGCGGCCGTAGTGAGTCGGGTGAACGTCGCGAACTTCGAATCCAGCGCGCTCGCGCGATAGACCGCCGGGACCAAGAGCCGAAAGACGCCGCTTGTGCGTGATTTCGCTGAGCGGGTTGGTCTGGTCCATGAACTGGCTGAGCTGCGAACTGCCGAAGAACTCGCGAATCGCGGCCATGACTGGCTTGGCGTTGACGAGATCGTGGGGCATGGCCGTGGACATTTCCTGATACACCGACATCTTTTCCTTGATGGCGCGCTCCATGCGAACCAGACCGATGCGGAACTGGTTCTCGAGGAGCTCGCCGACCGCGCGAACGCGGCGGTTGCCCAGGTGATCGATGTCGTCCACCGTGCCGATATTGCGGCGCAGCTTGAGGAGATAATTGATGGCCGCGACGAAGTCGGACGGATCGAGCGTGCGCTTTTCGAGCGGGGTTTCGAGGCCCAGCTTGATATTGAATTTCAGCCGGCCAACCTTGCTGAAGTCGTACTTGCGCGCGTCGAAGAACATGCCGTTGAAGAGCGCCGTGGCAGTTTCGAGCGTCGGTGGATCGCCGGGACGCAGCTTGCGGTAAATTTCGATGAGCGCTTCGCGCGGGCTCTTAATGGCGTCTTTGTCTAGGGTGCGGCTGATGATTACGCCGACGTCATCGCGCTCGGGGAAGCAGACGTCTACTTCGTTGATGCCCGCTTCGCCAAGCGACGCCCACATTTCCGCAGTGAGCGGCTTATTCGCGTCGAGCAGCACTTCACCGGTCTGGCGATTCACCAGTTCGGCGACAGTGAAGGCGCCTTCAAGATCGGCCACCGAGGCTTCCGCCTGCGTGACCTTGGACTTGACGAGTTCCTTATAGAGCGCTTCGCTGATGCGCTTGTGCGCGCCGACGATCACTTCCTCGGAGCGAGGATGCTTGATCTCGTGCGAGAGCTTGCGGTCAACCAAACCTTCGGAAACATTCCACCAAATGCGGCGGTCGCGCAGCGAAACGCGCTCGACCTGGTAGAAAGTGCGCAGGATATCTTCATTCGACTTCATTCCTAGGGCGCGCAGGAAAATCGAGCCGAGGAATTTCCGCTTGCGATCGATGCGGACGTAGAGAATGTTTTTCGTGTCGTACTCGAACTCGACCCACGAGCCGCGGTACGGAATGATTTTGCCGAGGAAGTAGCTGCGATTGTTGGCGGACTCGTAGAAGACGCCCGGCGAACGGTGCAACTGGCTGACGATGACGCGCTCGGTGCCGTTGATGGTGAACGTGCCGTTCTCGGTCATCAGCGGGATATCGCCGAAGAAAACTTCCTGCTCTTTGATATCGCGAATGCTCTTGGCGCCGGTTTCCGGGTCTTTATCGTAAATCGTGAGGCGAATGGTGACCTTGAGCGGCGCGGAGTAGGTCATGCCGCGCTCCTGGCACTCGCTCACGTCGTATTTCAGCTGCAGCGTGACCGGGTCGCCGCACTTGTTGCAGAAGGTGGGCGTGTTCTTGTTGAACGTGCCGCACTTCGAGCAGATGACGTCGCCGGTGCGATAAGGATTGGTGACCACGGATGCGCCGCAATTGCGGCACGTGGCGCGAAGGTGATGCAGTCCGCGCAGGTGGCCGCACTTGCACTCCCAGTTGCCGATGGCGTAATCCACGAAGTCGAGCTGCGACAGCCCGCGAAAATCCTGAATGGGAAATACGGACGAGAAAACGGACTGCAGGCCCGTATCTTCGCGCTCGCTCGGCAGCAAATCCATTTGCAGGAATCGCTGGTACGATTTTTTCTGAACGTCAATTAAATTGGGAATCTGGACGGAGGTTTTGATTTTGGCAAAATCCAGCCGTTCCCGTTCCCGCGTTGGACGGTTTCCATTGCGCATTCTGAGTTACCTCTCCCCTTTAGGGGTTGGCCGGTAGCGGCAATCGGGATAGACACCCGTATCGCCGGTCCGGGAAGGACCTGTTGCGAGGTTGATGGTTCCGATGAAGCAAGTACGTAGGCGAATTCCCCGGCGCCGGATTTTCAAGCGCAACACCGCCGCCACTACTTGATCTCGACCTTGGCTCCGACGTCTTCGAATTTCTTCTTGATCGTCGCGGCTTCGTCCTTGTTCACGCCCTCTTTCACGGTCTTGGGCGCGCCGTCAACGAGGTCCTTGGCTTCTTTCAAGCCCAGGCTGGTGACTTCGCGGACAGCCTTAATGACGTTGATTTTGTTCGCGCCGACGTCGGTGAGCACGACGGCAAATTCCGTCTTCTCTTCCGCCGGTGCCGCGCCGCCCGCTGCCGCGCCGCCTGCCACGGCCACTGGGGCCGCCGCGGCTGCCGACACGCCAAAGGTTTCTTCCATTTTCTTGACCAGCTCAGAAGCTTCGAGCAGCGTCAAGCCCTTGATTTCATCGAGAATTGCTTCCACTTTGCTAGCCATTTCTTTTTCACATCCTCCTAAGATTGAGCAAACTTTTCGGCCTTCGCCGCTTCGTTGACGACAACGGCCAAATTTCGTGGGACTGCGGCGAGCGTTGATGCCACGCGCTGCGCCGGCGCGCTGAGCAGGAACATCACCTTGCTGATCAATTCTTCCTTCGAAGGCAATTGCGCGAGGTTCTGAATTTCGTCAATCGAAACCACGCGGCCTTCGACCCAGCCCGCCTTGAACTTGAATGCAGGGACTTCTTTGGCGACCTTGGTGAGCACTTTGGCAAGCGCTACCGGGTCGGTGTACGTGTACGAAATCGAATTCGTGCCCTTGAGATTCTTCAGGAGCGATTCCGCCGGGGTGCCTTCGCCGGCGCGTTCCGCCAGCGTATTCTTCACCACTTGATACTTGCCGCCGGCCGCTTCGACGGCGCGCCGCAACCGCGTATCGTTCTCGACCGTGATTCCTTGAAACGTGGTCAGAATCACTGACGAAACATTCGCCAGTTGCGTTTTCAGCTCCGCCGAGGCTGTCTTTTTCTCCGCCTTCTTCTTCATTCCCTGCTCCTCAATTTCTTCCCTGCTCCACGATTCCGTGCAATCCAATTACGCGCGCGACTTACGCTGCCGCAGCCGTAACCGCCGATTCCGCTTCCGCGTGATCAATTGGCACGCCCGGACCCATCGTGGACGTGAGTGTAATTTTTTTGATGAACTTGCCTTTTGCCGCCGCCGGCTTGGCTTTCTGTATCGCCGCGAGCAAGGCGTGCGCGTTTCCGGCTAGCTGCTGCGCCGTAAAGCTAATTTTCCCGACGGGCGAATGAATCAGACCCGTCTTATCGAGACGGAATTCAACTTTGCCGGCCTTAACTTCCTTGACGGCGCGAGCCACGTCGAACGTGACCGTGCCGGTCTTCGGATTGGGCATCAGGCCGCGCGGGCCAAGCACTTTGCCGAGGCGTCCGGCGGACTTCATCATGTCCGGCGTCGCGATCACCGCTTCGTAATCCGTCCAGCCTTCGACGATTTTCTGAACCATGTCGTCGCCGCCGACGAAATCCGCGCCGGCTTCCTGCGCCTCGCGAACTTTCTCGCCGCTGGCGATGACCAGGACACGCTTCGATTTGCCGAGACCGTGCGGCAGCACCACGGTGCCGCGCACCATCTGGTCGGACTGCTTCGGATCGACGCCGAGATTTAGGACGAGCTCGACGGTCTCGTCGAATTTCACGTAATGCGCCTTGCGAAGAAGCTCGGCGGCTTCTTCAAGCTTGTATGGCCGCGCCTCAACGAGCTTCCGGGCGCGGTCAATATTCTTTCCACCAACTTTTGCGCTTCGGCCCATTTCTCTGCGTCTCCTAACCGACGACTTCGATGCCCATGTTCCGCGCGGTGCCCATCACCGTGCGGACGGCGGATTCAAGTTTCGTAGTATTCAAGTCCGGCAATTTCAGCTTGGCGATTTCTTCCACTTGCTTGGCCGTCACTTTCGCGACCTTGTTGCGGTTCGGCTCAGGAGAACCTTTGACGATTCCCGCGGCGCGCTTCAAGAGTTCCGAGGCCGGCGGCGTCTTGGTGATGAACGTGAACGTGCGGTCGGTATAGATGGTGACCAGCACGGGAATAATCATCCCCTCCGGCTCTTTCGCCGTCTTGGCGTTGAACTGCTTGCAAAAATCCATGATGTTGACGCCGTGAGGGCCAAGAGCCGTGCCAACGGGCGGCGCCGGAGTCGCCTTCGCGGCCGCCAATTGCAATTTCACAGTGGATTGAACTTTTTTCGCCATTTCCCCTTGCCCCTTGCTTTGCGCGCGGGATTCTTGCCAGGCGCGGCTATGAAAAAATCGTTACGCTACTTTTTCCACTTGCGCGAAATCGAGCTCGACTGGAGTCGAGCGGCCGAAAATCGTGACCGAAACTTTCAGCGTGCTGCGGTCGGAATTCACCTCTTCGACGACGCCGGTGAAATTCGCAAACGGACCGTCCACGATGCGCACTTGCTCGTTGCGATCGAAGCTCAGCTTCGGCTTCGGCTTTTCCGCGGTGCTGGCCGCGCGGTTCAGAATATTCTTCACTTCCTCTTCGGTCAGCGGCGTCGGCGTTTGTCCCGAGCCGACAAAACCAGTCACGCGCGGCGTCGAGCGGACGACGTGCCAGGTGTAATCGTCCATATCCATTTCGACCAGCAGATAGCCGGGATAGCACATCCGCGGCGAAATCACTTTTTTGCCGCCGCGAATCTCGACGACGGATTCGGTCGGGATGATCATCTGCCCGATTTTGTCCTGCAGCCCGAACGCGGCGACGCGGCCTTCCAGGCTTTCCTTCACCTTCTTCTCAAATCCCGAATAGGTGTGAACGATGTACCACTGCTTCGCCATTCCGGTTCCTTCAATCAATGTTTTATGTAGTGCATCAGCCAATTTTCGCCCCGGAACAAAAGAGAATCCGTCACAAAGAAAAACAGCGCGAAGAGCGCCACGGTGACTACCACGACGGTGGTGGTCGAGATGACATCGGCCTTGCTCGGCCAATTCACCTTGTTCATTTCCACGCGCACTTCGTGGAAAAATTGTGCCAGCCGCTTGGGATACTCCACGATCCGCTGTACAAAGCCGGGAACTGGAAGTGCTGATCCTTCGCTGCTTGCGCCTTCTCTCAACTTTGCCTCTGCCATCGACCTGCCTGTTTGCCGATTTCGTTCACGATCCGCCGGTCCTTCAGCCCTGCCGCCCGAACTCTAAATCTGGCAGGGGAGGAGGGATTCGAACCCCCACTCTCGGTTTTGGAGACCGATGGTCTACCGTTGAACCTACTCCCCTTTATCCTGAGGCGCGGGATTTATCCGCACCGAAGGGTTGGGGTTCTCTGCCACGCTCGCCGCATCAGCACTAATATCTTCTTGCGGCTCCCACCCTTCAATTTCGCTCGCCGGTGTAACTCTATTTGACTTCCTTGTGAGCAGTATGTTTCCGGCACGTATTGCAGAATTTGCGCGTCTCCAGGCGGTCGGGATGCGTCTTCCGGTTCTTCATGGTCGTATAGTTGCGGTTCTTGCAGTCGCCGCATTGCAACGTGATTATTTCTCGCATGTCCGTTTACTCGATGATCTCGGTTACCGCGCCTGCCCCTACCGTGTGGCCGCCTTCGCGAATCGCGAAGCGCAGCCCCTTCTCCAGCGCTACCGGCGTGATCAACGCCACTTCCATCGTCACGTTGTCTCCCGGCATCACCATCTCCACTCCCGTCGGCAACGCCACATCTCCCGTCACGTCCGTCGTCCGAAAATAAAACTGCGGCCGGTAGCCCGTAAAGAACGGCGTGTGCCGCCCGCCTTCTTCCTTCGTCAGCACGTACGCTTCTGCCTTGAACTTCGTGTGCGGCGTGATCGAGCCCGGCTTCGCCACCACTTGCCCGCGCTCCACATCTTCTTTTTCCGTCCCGCGCAAAAGCAGTCCCACGTTGTCCCCGGCCATTCCTTCATCCAGCAGCTTGCGGAACATCTCCACGCCCGTTACCACCCGCTTCACCGTCGGCCGGAATCCCACAATCTCCACTTCTTCGCTCACGCGCACTTTCCCGCGCTCGATTCGTCCCGTCACCACTGTTCCGCGGCCCGAGATACTGAAAATATCTTCAATCGGCATCGCAAACGGCTTGTCCACATCCCGCTGCGGCAGCGCTACGTTCTTGTCCACCGCTTCCATCAATTCCAGAATCGACTTCTCCCACTTGGCATCGCCCTCGAGCGCCTTTAGCGCCGACCCGCGTATCACCGGCACCGTGTCGCCGGGAAATTGATAGCTCTTCAGCAACTCGCGCACTTCCAGCTCAACCAGTTCGAGCAGTTCAGGATCTTCCACCACATCGCACTTGTTCAGAAACACTACAATCGATGGCACGCCCACCTGGCGCGCCAGCAGAATGTGCTCGCGTGTCTGTGGCATTGGCCCGTCTGTCGCTGCCACCACCAGGATCGCGCCATCCATCTGCGCCGCACCGGTGATCATGTTCTTGATGTAGTCGGCG
>DATBYF010000003.1:0-42327 GCA_036513895.1 Candidatus Acidiferrales bacterium
AGTCAGCACCGGCAGCAGGTTATACATCTGAAAAATGAATCCGACGTGCCGCGCACGCCAGGTCGTCAGTTTGCCGCCGGACATGTGAGAGATTTCGTCACCGTCAACCGTGATGCTGCCCTTCGACGGCAAATCAATTCCGCCTAGAAGATTCAAAAGCGTGCTCTTGCCGGAGCCGCTCGGGCCCATGAACGCGACGAATTCGCCTTTGTCCACGTCGAGATTCAGATTTTGAAGAACGTGAATCACTTCGCTTCCGCGGCGGTAATTCTTTTCGAGGCCGCGAACACATACCAGGCTTTTGCCATCACCTCTTCCATCCACTCGAACCATCGGGCTCTCCTCTAGCGCTTGATTTCGACTTCTTCGCCGTCGCGCAGTCCTGGGGGTGGCTTTACTACCACCGATTCGCCGCTCGTGATTCCGGCAAAAACTTCGATGTCGCTTCCGTGATTGCCGCCAAGGTTCACCGCGCGCCGCTCGACTTTTGTGTCGTGCAGCACGAACACCACCGGCTTTCCGCCATCTTGAACCACAGCGTCCTGCGGAATCAGCGTTTGCGGCGTGGCGTTCGCGGATTTCGATTTGCCGCTGGGCTGTTGGGACGTGTCGAGAAACGCGACCTTCACGCCCATGTCCGGCAAGATTCTCGGATCGAGATGATCGAATGAAATGCGGACCTTTACGGTCGCCTTCTGGCGATCCGCTGTTGGAATCACGGTGCGAACTTTTGCAGGAATCTTCCAATCGGGATAGGCGTCGAGTGTTGCCACCACAGGCTGGCCATCTTTCACTCGCGCGATAAATGATTCGTTCACGTCTACTTCAATCTCGTTGGAATTCATGTCCACTACGGTGGCAATACCTGTACGAGTGAATCCGCCGCCCGCTGAAATCGGCGATACCATTTCGCCCACTTGCGCATCCTTAGAAACGACCTCTCCCGTGAATGGCGCGCGCACCGTGCAATTGTCCACGTCCTGTTGCGCTACGGCGATCATGGATTGCGAGGCGTTTACCTGTTCCTTCGCGAGTGCAATTTTCGCGCGCAAGCTGTCCGCCGCGGCACGTGATGTGTCGAGCGCTTCGACGCTATCAATTCCTTCTTTCTGCAATGTTTCGGCGCGATGCAGCTCGCGCTCGGCAAGAGTCAACTGGACTTGCAGGTCCTGAATAGCAGCTTGCGCGGCCTCGCGATTGGCTCGCGCCGATGCTAGGCGCACCTGCGCGTCCGAATCGTCGAGACGCGCGAGAATGTCGCCCTCGTGAACGTGGCGGCCTTCTTCGGCGTAGACGGCGGTCACGCGTGCCGTGATCTTGGCGGCGATCGTCGCTCGGCGGCGCGGCGTGACGTATCCGCTCGCATTTAATAGCGTCGCCGCTTCGCCCGCCTCAGCCTTGCGCGCCGCCATCACCTCGACGACGGGCTTGTGCGTTCGCAGCGCGAACACCAATCCTGCGACAATGAGCACAAAGCCGCCACCCGCGGAAATGTAGGCCAATATTTTGCCCAAACCGCCCCGATGGCGCGCATGATCGTCAATTTTCAGCGACGAAAGGTCGTGCCCGGATGAACTTGAACTCATGGCAATTCCTGGCGCTCGCATACAAATTACTGCCCGCTAGCCTCTACTTAACTACGCATTCGCGGGAGCAATGTTTCACCCTCGACTACTCCGGCCGACTCCTGACCCGGTGTGCTCCGCTTCGAATTTGATCCTCCATTCAGGGCTGAATGGCTTGATCCGGCGGGTAGGCGAACTCACCGTGATTTTAGCTGTTCAGGGCGGTGCTGGGCAACCGCAATTGACTGCGGCCGGAACGCTCGAAATCAAGGGGAGGGGATTGAATCAGCTGAATTGCACCTGCGTGACTTGCCGCTCGTCGCCGGTCGCTTGAAACAGCTCGCGCGGCTTCATGCCCAGCGGCGCCGCAACGAAAACTTCGGGCAACTGGCGGATGCGCGTATTGTACGTGGCCACCGCCGCATTGAAATACTCGCGCCGGTCCGCGATTCGCTCTTCGAGATCGGCGATCATCTTCTGCAATTGGACGAACGTCGAAATCGCCTTGAGTTGGGGATAGCTCTCGGCCGCGCCGAAAAGCGTCCTCAGTGCGCCGGCAGTCAGCGCGTCTGCTTGCGCTTTCTCTCCAACCGTGGCTGCATTCGCATACGCGCTGCGTGCCTGCGCCACCGTCGTGAACACGTTTTGTTCATGTTGCATATAGCCTTGGCAGGTGGCTACAAGATTCGGAATTTCGTCATGCCTTTGCTTCAGCAGGACGTCGATATCTGATCAGGCGCGGTCCATCTCCGTGCGAATGCGGATCAATTCATTGAACAAGATGAGGCTGTAAATCAAAATGCCGCCGCCAAGGAAAAACCAGATCGCGTAACGCATGATTTCCTGTCCCATTTCGGGTTCCGTTCTCATAGCAAATTGCTTATGCTTAGGAAGAAATACAAGCACACGACTGAAACCGTGGCTCCGCCGAAGATCATGTACATCGCGCGATTCCGCAGACCAACCTCGACTTCGGCAGCTGTTTTCCATGAGATTCGAAACGTGGACTCCTCGCGACCCCTCCCGATCAGGCAGCGGTCACACGCGGCGGCAGCATCCAGATTTTCTCTGCACGTGCCGACGATTTCATAAGCCGTGTTCGGCAGCACGCAATATTCCGTCAGCTTATATTTTCCTCTCGATTCCTGGGTCGTATTCATGCGCACCGCCTCGGCTTCTATCGCGACAGCGTGTTCCTTGAAAGCGGCGAGCATCTGTACGGCGTGAGGGTCCCCGCCTGCGGCGCGCGCCTCGAGGAACTTGCGCATGCTATCGAGCGGAATCGTCGGAGTGTTCGTTTCCGGCGGGGTCATCTCACGGAGGAGCGTGAGAAACGCCTGCCGTGTCTGCTCTTTCGCGGAGTCGGCGAGAGGGCTTTGAGTCTCGAGTTTGTTTCCAATCCATCGAGTGACGCTCTTGATGCCCGTATCACTGACGTAGTCGCGCAACTCGTGCTCGGAGGGAGGTACGTAAGCTCCCGGCTGGTTGCCCGCTACCACGGCGTCCAATTGCGCCATCGTCGCAGATGGCGAATCAGAAGTTCCATCCAGGATACGCATTGCCGTCTGCACCAGGTCGAAATCCGCTCCGTGCAGGTCAACCAAAATTTTCCCCGAATCATCGGCGATGTGAAAAAGTGGTCCATCGGCGTCGGTGCGAAGCTGCTCGAATCCGGCGGCGTTCCGGCCACTCTCTCTCCACTTCTCGATAACAACGCGATAAAAACAGCATGGCGTGCGGCTTACCGGGCTGAGAATCGTGTCGGTTGATTGCGCAACTCCGCGTACCCGAACAAGCCCTATCGGCGCGGCCGCAATGCGAATGTGTGGCGTGTCTTCGATAAGTCTGTACTCGCGATAAACCTTAAAACCTCTAAAGAAAGCCACGATGCCACCGACAAATCCGACCGCGAGCCAGGATCTCGGATCCGAGTTCCCTCGAAACATCGCGCGCCTCCGGAATCGTCGCATCTTAACGAAACTAACAATGCCACGGCAATGCCGGGTTTTTTGCCGCCGCCGCGACTCGACGTTTTGCAGGCTGTTGTGGCAAGATAATTGTTCGCGTGTTCAACGACTGATTGGGGGCGTGAAATGGCGAAGGCCACGTTTGCAGCGGGTTGCTTCTGGGGAGTTGAAGCTGAATTTCGGAATTTGAAGGGCGTTACCGGGGCGCAGGTCGGATACATCGGCGGCAATACCGCGAATCCGACGTACAAAGAAGTTTGTACCGACCGCACCGGGCACGCTGAAGCCGTTGAAGTGGAATACGATCCCGCGCAGATCAGCTACGGCGATCTCCTGAAGGCCTTCTGGGGATTGCACGATCCGACCACCATGAACCGTCAAGGCCCTGATATTGGCTCGCAGTATCGTTCCGCGATTTTCTTCCACACGCCAGGGCAGGAAGCCGAGGCGAAAGCTTCGCGCGATGCGTTGGTGGCCTCAGGAAAATTCAAGCGCCCGATCGTCACAGAGATCAAGCCCGCGCCGCAATTCTGGCCCGCGGAGGAATATCATCAGCAATATTTCCAAAAGCACGGCATGGCGGCCTGCCACATACCCGGCAGGAATTAGCCGAACAGCCTGAAGCACCCATAGCCGAGCGACGCTCCGATTGCCGATCCCGCGATCACGTCGCTCAAGAAATGCATCCCCAAAATAATCCGCGACGCCGCAATGCACACGGCGGCGAACATGAGTGTGTCGAAGAGCTGCGGGTAAAACATCCCGAGGCAAATCGCGATCGCGAACGCCGTGATCGAATGCCCTGACGGAAATGAGAATTGATCGGGCGGCAAAATTGCTGACCAGCAGTGCGGCTCGAGCTGGCATGGCCGCGGCCGGTGACTCGCGCTCTTCAAAATCTTGAAAATGCAAATCCCGATTCCGACGGCCAGCGACGCGGCTCCCACCGCAACGAATCGCGACGGCCCGCCGTAAGTCAGCAGGATTGCAGCCAGCGCGTACCATAGCCAGCCATCCCCGCAGCGCGTCGCCATGATCATCCAGATTCGAAACCATCGCGGCGCTCGCCAGCGATGCACGCGACGCATCAATCTATGATCGCGCGTTTCGATGAATCCCCAGACGTTTCGTGCGACAGTCATCTGCGTCACTCCACTGCGCTCGCCTCCATGGCAAAAAGAGGAAAGCGGCTGCGGGCGGAAACTTTGGGAATCGCGCGCTCAGCCCAGCGGCGCGCGAACAACCGTTCCGAGTAACAATTGCCGACAATTACTGCAGGGACGAGCAACGCGAGCGGCGCCAGCACCGTTGTCCAGCGGCGCTCGCGCATCATTTCGCGTGCAATCAGCAGGACATCGCGCGTCAGCTTCGCGTAGCTGCCGGATTTGCCGCGCGGCTTACCGAGACCCTGACGAACGCCGGCGAGGAAATCTTCTTTCGTGCATGCGCCGAAAACTTCCGTATACGCCGTGCCGGCGGACGCAAGCGTGTGAGCGTCGCTCCCGCCGAGCGCGATCTTGCGCGTGCGCCGCGCGAGCCGCACCGCGTGCCGATTGTTGCCAAGCGGCATCAGGCTGTTCAGCGTTTCCATCGCCGGAAAGTATTCGTCGAACCATTCGAAATCCTCCACTTCGCGGCGGCCAGTGAGCGCGGAGAAAACGTGATTGACGCAGAAAAAAAGTCGATGCTCGGTGAGGTACATCAGCAGCGCGATCAAATCGTTGCGGCGCCGCTGAATCTCGACGTGCTGGCGCTCGGTGATGTCGTAGACGCCGACGTGCGCCTGCGTGCCGCTCGGCATCCGACACGTCGCTTCGACGCTCACAAAAAAATCCGGATAACGCCGCAGCGGCTCGCAGCCTTCGATGGAATCGTGATCGGTCAGCGTGACGAAATCCATCCCGCGTTGCTTCAGGACCGCATACACATCTATAGGATCGCTGTAGCATTCGCGGCAGATCGGTCCAAGAAACGCCGGCGACTGGCAGGGCCCCGAGAAGTACGAGTGAACATGCAGGTCGCATCGCATGAAACTTTTGTAACAGACGCGCATTACAAGCGCGTGAAGCGGACGCGAACTTCATGTAAAAGCGTGACTTATAACTGATTCGACACTATCGGATGTGTTGTCATCGAGCATTAACAGAGCCCGGAACCGCGTGTGTAAGAATTCCGCGGCTCATGAAGCGTATCGAGTTTGTTTTCTTCGACGCAGGCGGCGGGCATCGCAGCGCGGCGACGGCGCTTCAAATGGCCATCGCATCGCGCAATCTGCCGTGGGACGTTCATCTCCTGAACCTGCAGGAATCGCTCGACAAACTCGACATTCTTCGGCGCTTCACCGGAATTCGTATTCAGGATTTCTACAATAAAATGCTTGCGTCTGGCTGGACGCTCGGAAGCGCCCAATTGCTACGCGTTCTGCAAGCGCTCATCGCCATCTATCAGCGCCCAATGGTGAAAATGTTGACCGAGTATTGGCGCTCGACGGCGCCCGACATGGTCGTCTCCTTCGTCCCACATTTCAATCTTGCGCTGGGACAAAGTTTGAAGCGGGCTTTCCCCGGCGCGCCGTTCGTCACGATTTTGACCGACCTCGCGAATTATCCGCCGCGATTTTGGATTGAAAGGCAGGAGCAAGATTTCATTTGCGGCACCGAGCGCGCCGTCGAACAAGCGCGCGAAGCCGGGAACGCCCCCGATCGCATTCACCGCGTCTCTGGAATGATTCTGCATCCCCGATTTTACGAAGCGATCGAGGTTGACCGCGCTGCAGACCGCTGCTCGCTAGGCTTATCACCTGATCTGTCGGTGGGCCTCGTGCTGTTTGGCGGACAGGGATCGAATGTCATCGCGGACATCGTGAAGCGGCTCGATGATTCGCAGCTCGAAGTTCAGCTCATGGTGATTTGCGGACGGAACGAAAAGCTAGCAAACGTGCTCCGAGCGCGCAACGGCCGCACCCCGATTTTTGTCGAGGGTTTCACTACGCGCATTCCTTACTACATGCGCCTCTCGGATTTTTTCATCGGCAAGCCGGGGCCCGGCAGCCTAAGCGAAGCCGTCGCGATGAATCTGCCCGTGATTACGGAATGCAATTCCTGGACACTGCCGCAAGAGCGCTACAACGCGGAATGGATTCGGGAGAACCAGATCGGAATCGTCGTGAAGAACTTCAATACGATTGACTCGGCCGTCCGTGAGCTATTGCACCCGGAAAATCTCGCAAAATTCAGAGAGAACATCAAAGCCATGCCAAATCGCGCCGTATTCGAAATTCCCGACATCCTCGACCGGATACTTCACCGTCACGACCGCGGTTGCGTCTCGGGCTCGGGCGAATTTTGAATCGCAGCGTTCGTTCCGGGTCATGGCTGCGAAGGCTGCGAATCCATCACGGCTCGCAATTGCACCTGCCCCTCCTTCACAACCTCGAGATCGCGCTCCCACGATTTCTTGCCCCGCGCTGACACCGCGATGTGGTGCATCCCCGCGCTAAGAGGCAGCACTGAAGGGGTACTCCCCACGAATTTTCCGTCTACGAAAATATCGGCGCCAGCAGTATCTGAGTTGATTGTCACCATCCCATTTCCGGCCGGCATGTCGGCTGTTTGTACGCCTGCGCTCGGGAATGCGCGCTTCATAGCTTCAATCAAATCCTGCGCGCTCAAAGCGAAATTCATACCTTCTAATGGCACACTCGAAGTGGTTTCGACGCGCTTCGTTTCCGTCCTCCCTGGCGCACTTCCGTGCGGCGGCGTGCTCGACGATGTTCTCGGCCGCTTCATTGCAGCTATGCCGTCCGTGCTATCTTCTGCTGACGCGGCCGTAGGTATTTCCACAAGTTTCATGGTCGTAATCCCAACCACATCGCCATCCGCATCGAGCAGCGGCCCACCGCTATTGCCGGGATTCAGCGCCACGTCGGTTTGAATCCACGTTCCCTCGCGATGCTCGATCTTTCCCACCGCGCTGACAATTCCTTTTGTCACCGTGCCGGGAAACCCGCCACCAGGGTAACCGACCGCCAGCACTGTCGCGCCAGCGTGGACGGCTGCAAGGTCAGCGAGGGAAAGGTGTGGGAATCCGTCGCCGTCTACCTTGACAAGCGCGAGATCCAAATGCGCATCGGAATAAACGACACGTCCCAGTAGACGCGCGCCTGTCGACGTGACCGCGAATAGAGTCGCTGCGCCCTCGGCGACATGGCGGTTTGTCGCAATCAGTCCATCATCCGTGATGAAAAATCCGGTTCCTTGAAGCTCGGTGCCAAAAAGCTGCACGACGGCCGGCGCCGCGCGGCGCACGATTTCCTCCGTCGGCATTTCGCGCTGCTCGCTGGCCTTCGTTGAAGACACCGCTGCTGCAGGAACAACTGCCGGCGCATTCAGCGCAGCCGTCGATTCGAGTGAAATTTCAATGTGACTGTTTTTCAGCAGGTAATAGGAGCCGTGCACGACGCCCGTCGCCGAAATCCATTTGTACGGGCCTTCAGTGAGAACCACTTCCTGCGCCGCGAATCCTTCCTTATAAATTCGCGTGATCATCTGGTGCTCGAGCTTCTCGCTGAACACGGAGTGCGGCCGGTGAAGATAGCTGCCTGGAACCTTCAATAGATACGGCGTGGTGCCGACCACAACGCCGTTCATCTCCACTTTTGCGCCGGAAGGCGTGCTCGCGATCGTCAGATTGTCGGCCCGCGAGACGGTCGCCGCAGAGAGGAATGAAATCGCGAAGAGACACCAAAAACACAAAACCCGGCGATTCGCCATGATGCGCCGCCTCTCGAAAGCTGGGACTCGCGGAAACTCTCACCGTGTAGCAGCGTTGTCAATTGTGGAAACTACGGACTCGATTGACCAATCGCCTTCCGTCACATGCGTCGTTTCGTTTAAATCGCGATGCGGTGCCGTGAAACACGCGCCGCCTTGGTCCCCGCCTCGACGCCCGAAATCGCGAATGCTACACTCCGCCGTTCACTGGAGCCGCGCTCGCACCCCCATGCCAATTTCTTCCATACATATTGATACGCGCCCGGATTGGCGCGGCGGCCAGAACCAAGTTCTTCTCACTTTGCTAGGTATGCGTGCGCGCGGCCAGGGCGTGGAACTCCTCGCTCTCGGCGGCGGCGCACTCGAAGAGCGCGCTCTCGCGGAGGGATTCACCGTGCACGCGATTCCACCGCGCAGTGTCCGCCCCGGCGGCGCGCGCCTGCTACGAAAAATCATGCGCGCCCGCCGCTTCGACATCGTTCACGCCCACGATCCCCACGGCCTGACGCTCGCCTGGCTCGCCGGCGCGCATCGCCGCTCGCCGCTTGTCGCGCAGCGTCGTGTCGCCAATCCGCTTACCGGCGGCCGCATTGCTCTCGCGCGCTACCGTGCCGCTCGACGCATTTTCGCGGTGTCGCGTTTCGTCGCAGACAGCGTGATTCACTCGGGAATTTCCGCTGACAAAGTAGAGGTCGTGTACGAAGGAGTCGAGCTGCCCAGGCTGGCCTCGGCGGACGAGCGCGACGAGGCTCGCGCGAATTTCGGCGCAAAAGCCGACGAAATCCTGCTTGGCTGCGTCGGTTATTTGCTCCCGGAAAAAGGACAGGAAGCTCTGATCCGTGCGATGCCCGCAATTTTACGCGAATCTTCAAATTGCCGGTTGATTCTGGCGGGCGACGGCCCAAGCCGGCGGGGGCTTGAGTCGCTCGCAAGAAAACTCAGCGTCGAACGCTCAGTTATCTTCACTGGCTTTGTCGAACGTATTGCAGATGTCTATTGCGCGCTCGACATTTTCTTGTTTCCGTCGCTCGCCGAACCTCTCGGAACATCCATGCTAGCCGCGATGTCCTACGGATTGCCGGTAATCGGCGTAGCCAGCGGCGGCGTCCCCGAAATGATCACGCACGAGCGTAATGGACTTCTCGTCTCTGCGCCCGACGCGTTTGCCGCCGCAACGCTGCGACTTTTGCGCTCCCGAGATGAAGGAAAAAGATTTGGCACCGCCGCGCGCGAGACAATCCAGGAAAAATTCACTGCCGATCGCATGGTCGAAGCGACGCTAGAACAATACAAACGCATTTTGGAAGATCGCCTCCGATAAATGGTTTTCTTCCTTCCGCAATCCCATAGATAAATTTCTTGCAAAATCACAATTTCTAGCAACGCCGTTCGATGTCAAAGCGTCTTTCTACGTGAGCGCTGAAAACATCGCGCGCTTGGCTCGCTGGTCCGAAAATCTAGATTCCCTCGCGAGCATAACAATCGAAAGGAGGAATTTCACTATGAGTAGAAGTGTGTGCAATTTCATGATCAGTGCAATCGCCGTTTTGGCGCTGGCCGCAACTTCGTTGGCGGCCCACAGAGACTCAACCCAGTGGACCGTTACCGACACCTCCACAATCGGCCCGAGCACTATTCGCCCGGGCGAATATCAAATTCGCGCAGAAGAGGGCGCCAATCAACTGGAAGTCGTGAAGGAAGGAACGGTTGTGGCCACGGTGCCATGCCATTGGATCCACCTCGATCAGAAACCAGAGTCCACAGAAGTTATGACCACCAGTAACGCCGTGAATGAAGTTCAATTCGCCGGCAGGACAGAAGCTATAAAGATTGATTCAGGAATGGCTCCAGCGCAGTAGAAGCGCAGTAGCAGCTAGTAACAAACGCAAAAAGAAATGGGGCGGTTCGTAGCCGCCCCTTTCTTTTTTTCGGGAGATTGGAGTCGCGGGAATTATTTGAGATATGTCGCGAGCCAGTCGGCAACCGTCTTATACCAAAGCTCGCTATCCGCTGGCTGCAAAATCCAGTGGCCTTCATTGGGGAAAATCATCAGCTTTGAAGGCACGCTCTGCCGCTGCAGCGCTGTAAAAAATTCGAGATCCTGCGTGTAAGGCACGCGAAAATCCAATTCGCCGCCCGTGACGAGAGTCGGCGTCTTGAATTTCCCCAGCGCCGCCGCATTTTTCTCCGGAGACCATTTATCGTAAAGCTCCGGATTCGCCCACGGTGTTCCGCCGTACTCCCAATCCTCGAACCAGAGCTCCTCCGTCGCACCGTACATGCTGCGCGCATCGTAAGGTCCTGCATGGCTGATGATGCATTTGAAGCGATCCGTGTGCGTAGCGATCCAGTCCATCATGAATCCGCCGTAAGAAGCGCCGGCTGCCGCAACGCGCGAACCATCAATGAAAGAAAACTTTGCCGCCGCGGCCTCCACGCCGGCCATGACGTCCGTATAAGCTTTGCCGCCCCAATCCTTGCTGATTTCCTCAGTGAACTTCGAACCGTAGCCCGGCGATCCGTGCGGATTCGGCATCACCACTACGTATCCCGGCGCGGCAAAGACTTCTGGATTCCAGCGATAGCCCCACGTATCGCTCCACGGCACTTGTGGCCCGCCGTGAACAAGCAGCAGCATCGGATATTTTTTTGTTTCATCGAAATTCGGCGGACGAATAATAAATTCTTCGATCTGCGTTCCGTCGGCGCCTGCATACCAGAACGGCTCCATCTTCGGCATATCAATTTGCGAAAGGACGGCGCCATTGTGATGCGTCAGTTCTCGAATGCCGTGCCCATCAATCGCCGAAACAAAGACCTCAGGAGGAAATTCCAGGCTGCTGCGCGTAAACGCGATCGTGTGGCCGTCGTGGCTGATAGTGAATTCGCCGTAGTAGCCGTCTGCGAGAATTTTGGTCGGCGCGTTGCCGCCTGCGATCGGGATCGAATAAATTGGCATCTCGCCTTTTTCTTCCGTCTGGAAATAAATCGCCTTGCTGTCAGCCGTCCAATTCAGTCCTGCAACGTCTTCATCAAATTGCTCGGTCAGATTGATGTGTTTTCCGGTAGCGCGCTCGTAAACGAATAGCCGCCACCGATCTGATTCGAAGCCGGCCGTAAGCTGCGCGCGATAGGCAATCCATTTTCCGTCGGGCGAGTAGGCTGGTCCCCAATCAGCGCCCGGATTATCGGTGATGCGCTTCGGCGAAGCGCCGCCTTTCACTGGAACGATGAAAATGTCGTTATTCGTGCTTAGCGCTTCGTCCTTGTCGGTGTTCGCCGTGAATGCGAGCTCCTGGCCATCGGGCGAAAACGAAATAGCTTCCGGATCGCCGAGGTTGAACGGAGGAACATCGTAATCGGCGCCAGGCGTCAGATCCTGAGGCGCACCGCCATCTGCCGAGACAGCGAACAAATGGCTGCGTTTGCCGTCCCACCACTGCGTCCAGTGGCGATAGAGAAGCTTGGTGTAGATTCGCGCGTGGGCCTTGCTCTTCGCCTTGTCGGCGTCGCGCTTCGCGTTGCATGCATCGTCCGCGCAATCAGGATAGACGCGCGATACAAATGCGATCGTCTTGCCGTCAGGAGACCACAGCTCGTTGTCGGCTCCGCCCGAAAGGGAAGTGAGCCGCGAAGCCTCGCCGCCCGCGAGCGAAATCCAATAGACCTGCGTATTGCCGTTTCGGCCGGAAAGAAAAGCTAGCTTCTTGCCATCCGGTGACCAGCGGGCCCGCTCATCGCTTCCGCCACGTGTGATCTGCCGCGGCTCGCCGCCCGTCGTCGCAACAATCCAAATATCGGAAACCGTGTGATTGGCGTCCTTGTCGGCGAATGCGACGGTGTAGGCGATCCATTTCCCATCGGGAGAAATTTGCAGATCGCTGACGCGCCGCATCGAAATCAAATCGTCAAATGTGATCGGCCGCTTTGGAGTTTGTGCCGCAGCCGTGGCGCTCAGAAGAAAAAGTGCAAACGAAATTGTACAGACACGATTCATGCGCAAGACTGTCCCCCCGGATTAATTCGCCTCAATGTTACAGATAAACCGGCAAAGAAGCTGGATGTTCTCACTTTCGCGGGCGATTTCCAAGCCGCGAAAAAAGCGTCGACCTTGGACGGGTGCGTTCCGTCATCGTTACGCGCGACGCAATCGCACCGTTTCCGCTGTGATGCGTTACACTTTGCCGGTTGACAAGCTCTGCCGGAAAGGAGATCGCTCATGGCAGACGCATTATTCGTGCACCGTCTTCATTTCGCCTTCACGATCACGTTTCATTACATCTTTCCTCAGCTAACGATGGGCCTCGCACTTCTCATCTTCATTATGAAGACAATCGCGTTGCGTACGGGAGAAGCCCGGTGGAATCAATCCGCGAAATTCTGGGGCAAGATTTTCGGCATCAGCTTTGCGCTTGGCGTGGTGACCGGCATCCCGATGGAATTTCAGTTCGGCACAAATTGGTCGGCCTTCTCGAAATCGGCAGGAGGCGTCATTGGCCAGACGCTCGCGATGGAAGGCGTCTTCTCATTTTTTCTTGAATCATCATTCCTCGGACTTTTTCTCTTCGGCGAAAAAAGTCTGGGCCCAAGGCTTCACTGGCTCTCGTCCATGATGATGTTCATCGGCTCGTGGCTATCGGGCTATCTCATCGTGGCCACCGACGCCTGGATGCAGAATCCCGTCGGATATGCAATTGAACCAAACGGCTCATTCGCGTTAACTAGTTTTTGGGCGCTGGTTCTAAATCCGTGGGCGCTCGCGCAGTACGCGCACACCATGCTGGGCGCGGTCCAGACTGGCTGCTTCGCAGTGGCGGCTGTTGGCGCGTTCTATCTGCTGTCACAGCAACACACCGATTTCGGCAAGCTATTCCTGCGCGTCGCCATTGTCGTTGGCGTCATCGCGGCTTTCGCGCAACTTACTCCCACTGGCGACATTCAGGGAAGAATGGTCGCGACGCACCAGCCTGCCACCCTCGCTGGCATGGAAGGCCTCTTCAAATCCGGCCCCGGTGCGCCGCTGGCAATTCTCGGCCAACCCGACATGGAGAAGCGCCGCCTCGACAATCCGATTATCATTCCCTACGCGCTTAGTTTCCTCACCTACCGTGTGTGGACCGCGGAAGTAAAGGGCCTCGACGCGTTTCCGCAGAACGAAGAGTCGGACAATATTCCACTCCTCTATTTCAGCTATCACATCATGGTCGGGCTCGGCACAATCTTTATCGCTATCCTACTGCTCGCAATTTTTCAGCTTTTTCGCGGAACTCTTTACACTTCGCGGGCCACGCTTTGGATTCTCATGCTCGCATTTCCATTTCCGTTTATCGCCAACACCGCCGGCTGGATCACCGCGGAAGTTGGCCGCCAGCCGTGGCTGATTTACGGCCTGATGCGCACCAGCGCGGGCGTCTCCACCCAAGTATCGGCGGGAAACGCATGGTTCACGCTGCTCGGCTTCTGCGGCCTTTACGTCGTTCTGAGCGTGCTGTTTCTTTTTTTGATCTATCGTGAACTCGACGAAGGGCCCGCGGGGCACAAGTCTGCGCTAGGCGCGCCGTCTCAGCCGCAACCGGCGACGGCGGATTAGGAGGCCGAGATGGAGACGATCTGGTTCGCACTCGTCGCGCTCATGATCGCAATGTACGTCGTCCTCGATGGCTTCGATATCGGCGCAGGCATCGTCCATCTCTGGATCGCGCGCACCGATGCTGAGCGCCGCAAGGTGATCGGCTCGATCGGTCCCGTGTGGGATGCCAACGAAGTCTGGCTCATCGCCGGTGGTGGCACACTTTATTTCGCATTCCCCGCACTCTACTCCTCGAGCTTCGCCGGTTTTTATCTGCCGCTCATGATGGTGCTCTGGCTCTTGATTCTGCGTGGGACGTCAGTTGCGTTCCGCAGCGACATCGTCTCCCCAATTTGGGCCGATTTCTGGGATGTCGTCTTCGCTATGTCGAGCATTCTGCTCGCCGTGTTCTTCGGCGCCGCTCTCGGCAACGTGATCCGCGGCGCGCCGCTCGACGCTAAGGGAATTTTCTTCGAGCCGCTCTGGACGAATTTTCTTCCAGGCGCGAATCCCGGAATTCTCGATTGGTACACGATTCTCGTCGGCCTAGCGGCGCTTGCCGCGCTGACGATGCATGGCGCGCTGTGGGTCGCGCTTAAGACGAGCGAGGACGTGTCGGCTCGTGCCTCGCGACTCGCGAAGCAGGTGTGGTGGGCCGTCGCGCTCCTTACCATCGCGATTACGATCTCAAGTTTCAAACTCCAGCCGCAGCTTGCATTTGGCTTGCGAGCGCGTCCGTGGGGATTCGTTTTTCCGGTGCTCGCTGTGGCAGGCTTACTTGGCGTGTTGTGGTTCGAGCGAGAGCGCGACGAGTTGAAAGCATTCCTCGCATCGTGCGCCTACATCATCGGCATGCTCGCAAGCGCCGCGACAGGCCTTTATCCGTATGTTTTGCCGGCCGCGACAAACCCAGCGTACGGACTTACCGTGTATTCAGCGCACGGTCCGGAGCACGGACTTCGCGTAGGCTTAGTGTGGTGGATTATCGGGATGGCTCTCGCCACTGGATATGCTGTCTTCACGTACCGACGCTTCGCCGGCAAAGTGGACGTCTCAAGCGACGCCGAAGGCGAGAGCTACTAGCCTCCGCGGCCCGCGCTGAAAATTTTACTGGATTATTTCGGAACGCCGATGGCCCATGTATAACCATCGGGGTCTTCGAGAATCACGTCGCGCCATCCGTGCGGCTTCTCTTGCGCAGGCTGCAATATCTTCGCCCCGGCCGCGCGCGCACGTTTCTCCAGTTCATCCGGATCTACGTGAAATAGCCGCAGTTCGGCGCCCAATCCGCGACGCGCCCCGCTCTTGAGTTCCTGATTCCACGCGTGCTTTTCGTACGCGTGGTCGGCGTGAATCATGAATTCAAGCCGCGCCACGCGAAGCGCCGCGAAATCCGGATCGGAATGTTGCACGGTCGCACCGATAACATCGCGATAAAAAGTGATGGATCGTCCGATGTCTCTCACCAGCAAATTTACGGTGAAGTCCGGCATCTGCCGGCCATATTCATCGGCTGACATCCATTCCTGGTGAGTTGGATCTTGCGTTCGTTCATCCATGCCGAATTGATACGGGCCGAATAAACACGGGCTCGAATGCGTTACTGTGTCGCATGCGGCTTAGCGATATCACTGAGCAAATCCGGCTGCGATTCCACGCGCTCGAGATGCGCAAATCGCAGTCCGCCGTGATAATCCACCGCGTACGTTTTCATATATACATCGTTAGCCACTAATAGATTGATCGGTTCCGAGCTGGATTTTGCAGTCCCGATTGCCTCGCCCATCACTGCCGGCGAAAACTGCCGCCCGTTCACAGCCACAATCCGCATCCCCGGCCCCAGTCCTGCGTTGTAAGCAGGCCCGCCGTGAATCACGTCTCCGATCACGCCTTCTTCGTTCACGCTCAATCCCATCGAGTCGCGCAGATTCAAGTGACCGTAGGCTTCTTCCGCGGCCTCGCCGATTTCATTGGGCGACTCGTTGTAGACAAGCCTCCATCCCCCATTTTCGATCCCGCCAAGTGGCGCGTGCGGGCTAAGCGAAGTAAGCCGCGTCGTAAGCAGCCCGCGCCAATCATTCGGCGCGATCGTATTGAGCCCGGCCACTACATCATCGAACGTGTAGGTTTTCAAATCCGGCTGTCCTCCCGGCGCTCCTTCGAAAAGCTTGCAAAAATCGTCAATGGACTTGCTGTTCTGCGTAAGCTGCCGGATCTTCGTGTCCACCTCGAGCCAGACAAGCTCGCCTTCATCGTAGTAATCGGTGCCGCGCCGCCAATTCTCCCAATCACCGCCTGCAAAATATAAAAGCGACGCCGCGTCAGCCGTGTCCTGCAAGGGCCGCCACGTCCGTCCCGCTTGATATTCATAGGTTGCCGCAATATCGGCAAGATGCTCGCGATACTGCTCCTGCGTGTAAAGCCTACTGCGGGCCGTGAGAACGTTTCCGAGATATTCCGTCAGCCCTTCGTACACCCACAACAAATCATCTTTCATCGGCTGCTGAAAATCAGGCGTCGCGAGATCCGCCGGTCTGCGATATTTTCCGTTCCACGAGTGAACGTACTCATGCGGCAGCAATCCAGCGCCATCGAGGCGCAGCGATTCATCAATCAGGGAGCGCTCCGGCAGCCGCGAATCATCGGATTCGTGATGCTCGAGTCCAAAATGCGCGACGTCGTCGCTGAGCGTCAGCAAAAAATGATAATCGCGATAATGCCGCGCGCCGAAAAGCGCGCCAGCCTCAGTCACTAGGTTCCGCAAGTGCAATTGCAACTCTGGCGGCATCGCGAGAGCCGCGGCGCTGTCTGCCGCGATATCAATTTCATGCGGCGGCGTCTGCCCGGGAGATAAATCAATCACCCGCAAAAAGCGCCCGGATATCACCGGTGAGTCCACGAGCATGTCGAGCGAGACCGGCGAAAAATGAATCTCGCCGCCGGCCTGGCTCGTCACCGCCAGCGAAGTCGCAAACTTCCAGCCCTCCGGCAGCCGCAAGCTCGAATCAAACGTAATCGAGTCCGCCGTAAAACCCTTCGGATAGAGCAACACCTGATTCCAGCTCAATAAATCGAGAGAAGCCGTTGCCGAAGCGCCGGCAGAAAATCCCGTCGCGGGCGCAGACAGCAAAAAATCCAGCTGCACATCGAGAGAATCCGCTCCAGCTGGAATATCCAGGTGAAACGCGAACATATCCACCAAATCGCGCCGCCATGGAATTTCTTTTCCGCCCGCGTTGAATTTGAGTCCCGCAAGATTGGCGATCGGACCATCCGGCGCGTGCTCGCCGGGAACCCATTCCGGGTAGTAAAGCGTCAGCGCCCCCGCATGAACGGGAATCGTTTCTTTCGCATGCAGAATGTTTTGCGACGCCTGCGTCGCATCCACCCACAACTTGATTGTGCCCATCGCCGGTGCAGCCGGGGCTGCGGCCGAAGTTGCGGCGGAAGTCGCGGCCGAAGTTTGTGCCGCTCCGGCAGCTACCGTGAAAATCAGCGCAGCGCACGCGCGCACAAGAATCCTGCGATTCATCATTCCCACTGAGATGCCCCCTTAAATGTCTTCGTCAATTGTCAGTGTCATTAGACGCCGGCAGGCCGCGTCTGCGTTACTTCGCCGTGACTCCTAGCTGCAAGAATAAAAAGCTGAGGACGTCCGTATTCTCCTCGATTTCCTTGCTCAATGGGCGTCCGCCCGAATGCCCCGACTTCGTATCGTAGAGAATCAAAATCGGATTATCGCCGCCGTTCGCCGCTTGAACGCGCGCCGCCATCTTCCGCGCATGCAGCGGATTCACGCGCGTGTCGCCGTCTCCCGTTACAAACAGCGTCGCCGGATATTTCGAGCCATCCTTCACGTTATGATACGGCGAGTACGCAAGAATATATTTGAATTGCGCGGCGTCATCCGATGATCCGTACTCCGGCACCCACCATGTAGCCGGCGGAAATTTCTGATAGCGCACCATATCGAGCAGCGGATAGAGGCACACCACAGCCTTAAAAAGATCCGGCCGCTGCGTCATCGCCGCGCCCACTAGCAGGCCGCCGTTGCTGCCGCCCGCGATCGCCAGCTTCGATGAATTCGTGTATTTGTTCGCGATCAGCCATTCTCCGGCCGCAACGAAATCGTCGAACACATTCTGCTTTTTCTCCATCATTCCCGCGTGATGCCACTCTTCGCCGAACTCTCCGCCTCCGCGCAGATTAGCGAGCGCGTATATTCCGCCCTGATCCGCCAGTACCACAGCTAATGCCCTAAACACCGGCGTCTCACTCACATTGAATCCGCCGTAGGCAGTCAGCAGCACGGGCCGCGCGCCATCGCGCACCATTCCTTTCTTATAGAAGAGGAACATCGGCACGCGCGTCTTGTCCTTCGATTCGTACCACACCTGCTCGACCGTGTACTTGGCGCTGTCAATCGGCACCGAAGATTTCTGCCACGTGCCTAATTTTCTCGACTTGATGTCGTAAGAAAGTATCGTGTTGGGCGTATTGAACGATTCGAAATTGAGGAATACCGTGGAGTTCTCCCATCGCCCTGACGTTCCGTTCACCGATCCTATGGACCATAGCGGAACGTCCGCCGCTGGCTTGCCATCCACCTCGAACGCTCGCAATTGCGAAGTCGCCTTGCGAACGTACTCGACCAGCATCCTGCCGCCATACAGTCCGAAGTTCTGGATCGATGCGTCCGACTCAGGGATAATTTCGGTCCACGCATCTCGCGCCGGATTCTTCAAATCCGCCGAATAAATATGCCAGCGCGGCGCTTTCCAGTTCGTATAAATGTAAAGCGTGCCGCCTTCGACATCGCCGAAGAAAAGCGAATCCAAATCGTTAACGATGGCCTTCACAGGCTCGCTGCTCTTCAAATCTTTCAAATAGACTTCCGCCCGCGTGCTGCCCGATCCATAAATAACGTCAATAACGAGATAGTGGCCGTCCTCCGAAGTCTTTGCCGAAATAATTTTGTCCGTCCCAAAACCTTTGCCGAAAACTTCCTCATCCGTCTTCGCGTCCGTTCCCATCACATGGTGAAGCACGCGCGGGCCGTCCGGCGTCATCCGTGTGTAGTACGCGCCGTGATTGTCGGGCTCGATCGAGAGGCTGAAATAATCAGCGTGCGGCAATTCGTCCGGCAGTGTCTTCATCGACTTCACGTCCAGAAAATGCACGGTGACTTCGTCCTGTCCTCCCGCGCGAACGTTATATGCCACGAGCGAAGCGTCGCTTGAGACATCGAGCAGGCCGACGCTCGTCGAGTGGTCCGCGCTCAACGGGTGCGGATCAATCAGCACCTCGTCTTTGCCGTGCAGCCCTTCGCGCTTGTAAATGACGTATAAATCCTGATCCGCCGCGCGCTTCACAAAGAAATAAACGCCGTGCCTCTCGCGCGGCAATCCTACCGATGGGACCTTCATCAATTCCGAAAGCCGCTTCGAAATCTCTGCGCGGCCTGGCACAGCTTCGAGAACCGCGGCCGTGCACTTGTCCTCAGCCTCAATCCACGCGCGCGTCTCCGGACTCTTCTGATCTTCGAGCCAGCGATACGGGTCGGAGACCGAAACCCCGTGAATCGTCTCCACCACATCATCCTTATGTGTTTGGGGCGGGCACTTTCCCGCCGGCTTATCTTGAGCGAATGTAGACATAGAAATCGTGGCCACCATGGCGAACAAAATAAAAACGGCTCGGATAATCTCTCGGCGTGCAGCCAAAGCGCGGTCCTCGCAGACGTGGAGCAGCCACAAATCTTCATCAATCATTTTCTATCCTTTTGCGCCCGCCGCCCCAGCGTAGCGCTACGTGATGGGAGTCGCAGTTTTTCGAGGAGGACTGAAAAACGGCAATTCTCGCACCGTCGCGCGCACTTTCTGCCGCGCTGCCTCCACTGTCAATTCCATTTGCAATTCGGTTCCGGCCGCGGCGTGCTCGCGATTGATGCTGGCGAGCGCGATCATTTTCTTGAGCGTCGGTGACCACGTGCTTGAAGTCGCCTTGCCCACCTGCAATCCGCCGCGATAGACGGGCACTGCGGTGCGCGATGCCGTGCTCGGCACTTGCGGCGCGAGGCCCACAGTCTCGAATTGCCGCTCGACGTCGTCCCAATTGACGTCAATGCCCATCAGCAGCCGCTTTGGCCCGCGCCGGTTTTCTTCTTCCAGCGCCGTGCGGCCGATAAAATGTTCTTTCTTCAAATCCACGAGCCGCCCCAGCCCGATTTCGTACGGCGAATACTTCTGCGACTCAATCAGTGCCTTCTTGCTGCTGAAATAATCCGCTTCGATCAGAATTAATCCCGCTTCGATTCGTGCTACGTCGAGCGCCAGCATCCCGGCAGGGTGAATGTCGAATTGCTGTCCAGCTCCCATCAGCGCGTCCCAGACGGTCCCAGCCTCGGCCCACGGAATCCACACTTCGTAGCCGAGATCGCCCGTGTAGCCCGTCCTCGAAATGTCCACATCCACCCCGCCGATTTGTCCGCGCGTAAATCGAAAATACGTGAGGTTCGTAATGTCGGCAGTCGCCGCGCGCTGCAGCAGTCGCCCCGACGTCGGCCCTTGCAACGCCAGCGCGGCAATCTGATCCGTAATATCTTCGATGGTGACGTCAAGCCCCAGCGCATTCTGCTGGAACCAGCGAATACTCGGATCCGCCGCAGTCCAACGATAAGTGTCTTGGGTGAGGCGCGAGATCGTGCCGTCGTCAATCACTTTTCCGTCTTCATCGCACCAGCAGCAATAAATCACCTGCCCGACTTTCACTTTGTTGATGTCGCGCGTAATTACGCGATTTACAAACTTCGTCGCATCCTTACCCGAAATGAAATATTTGAAAAGAGGAGTCACGTCAAATAGCGCGGCAGCATTGCGGATCGCGTTGTACTCGTGCTCGTGGTGCATCTCGTACACGCTCACCGCGTAGTAGCCTGACCAATCGCGATAATTCAAACTTTCGCAAAGCGGCAGAGTTCTGTCGTGAAACGCAGTTCCAATCGGCACTTTCTCTCCTTGCTCCGCATTCGCGCGCGTCGCGCATGTCGCGCGATTTCGTGTGCGCTGAGAATTTTAGCCGGCGACAGCATCCGTAGTTCTCGCCGGAAGGCGGGCCGAATTTTCGCTCAAAATCCCGTTTGAAGCCCGCAAATTATAGTGCCCGCCCCACTCTTCCTGCAACACAACGGAAATAAAGCCGAGTCTGAAAAGATCGAGTTTAGCTAGTGGGAATCCGAGGAGGACGGTGAGTTGGGTTTTTCGGGATACATGCGCTCAAACTCAGGGTCGCCGTGCAGGATAGCGAGGTCGGGGTCGCGCCGGGCCCAGACAGCGTCCTTGGAACCTGCTTCCCACGCCTTGCGCAAGGCATCCAGGGCTTCCGGCTTTTTTTTCAGGTTGCAGTAGACGCAAGCCGCATTGTAGAGAATCGAGGCTTCGTTGGCGCGCAAGGTGATGGCGAGGTTGAGTTCGCGCAAGGCGTCTTGCTCCCGTCCCGATTTGGCGTAGTCGCTGCCCAGCAAGATGCGCGCCCTCGCGTCTTCCGGCACTTGTTTTAAATGCTTCTCGAGCGCCGCAATCCTTCTCTGGGACATGTTGCGCGCGACTTCTTCTTTGCCCATGGAATCGAGAGAATTCACGATGGGCACGTAAACGTTGTAGTCCTCGCCGCTCGCTTCGATGGCCGGTTCCGCAACGTCTACAACTTCCTGGTAGCGTCCCGCGGCAAAGAGGGCGCGGCAGAGCAGGTAGTAAGCGCCCTCGCAATCACGCTTTCGTTCGATCGCCTTTTTGACCATGCGCACGGCTTCGTCATAGAGTCCGGCCGCATAGAGAACCCAAGCTTGGCTAACGTGCGTTTCGGGCAGGTCCCAGCGGAGAGCCACGGCCTTGCCGGAAGCTTCTCGCGCGCGTTCGACCCACATCTGATCGCGGCTGAAAAAGGAATAGTACATCGCGCAGGCGTTGGCGCAGGCGGCGTATGCCAGGGCGAAGCTGGGGTCGAGAGACACGGCGTTTTCGAACATCTGCAGAGCGAACTCAACATCCTGGCGGGTCAGGCGGCGGGCGTAGCGCTTGCCGCGAAGGTAGAGGTCGTAGGCCTGCAGGTTTTCGGTCGGCTTGTCCGCCAGGGCCTCGAGTTCCTGCGGAGAAAGCTTCACGCGCAGGGCCTCGGCGATCTTGCGGGCCATTTCGTCCTGCACTTCGAAGACATCCTTCATCTCGCGGTCGAAGCGCTCCGACCAGAGCGGAAAATCAGTGCGCGTGTCAATGAGTTGGGCGCTAATGCGGAGGCGGGCTCCAGCGCGACGCAAGGTGCCGGTCAGGACGTAGGCCGCGCCAAGCTGCTGGCCAATCTGCGCGGGAGTCACGGGTTTGTCGCGGAAGGCCAAAACTGTCGGACGGGAGAAGGTGTTCAGACCGCTGATTTTGGAAAGCTCTGTGATGATGTCCTCGGTGATGCCGTCGCGCAAATACTCATCTTCCTTCGAGCCGCCCTGATTTTCGAAGTAGAGCACGGCAACGGACTTAGTCGCTGGCGCAGAGGGCGCAGGATGCACGCGGGACGTGTCGCTCTTTTCGGCCGCAGCGTGGCGGCTCGAATTCATATCGCGATTGAGCCGCTTCAGGTCGGCGCGCATATCGGAGGCATGCTGATACCGCGTGTCGCGGTCTTTCTCCAGCGCCTTCGCGATGATGCGCTCGAGTTCTGCCGGGACATCGGCATTCAATCGCATTGGCGGAGCGGGCGTACGGTTCAGAATCGCTTCAGTGATTACGCCGGAGCTTTCGCCGCGGAATGGCAACGTGCCTGTCGCCATCTCATAGAGCACCGCGCCGAAGGAAAAAAGGTCGCTTCGGGCGTCCAATTCCTTCGCCCGTACCTGCTCGGGCGACATGTAGGCAATGGTCCCGAGCGTGCTGCCTGGACTCGTCAGTTGCTCGGGAGCTACCGCGTCGGCCATATCCTGCGTCGCCGACATCGACAAAACCGATGCCGGCTGCAATGTCTTCGCCAGCCCAAAATCGAGAATTTTCGCGTGCCCGCGATCGGTGACGAAGATATTCGCAGGCTTGATGTCACGGTGAACGATGGCTTTTGCGTGAGCGGCGTCCAGAGCGTCTGCAATTTCGATCGCCAAACCGAGCAGTGCCTCCGTCTCCACAGGCTTTCCGTCAATGCGCTGTTTCAGCGTTACGCCGTCCAGAAACTCCATGGCGATGAAGGCCTGCCCGTTATGCTCATCAATCTCATAAATCGTGCAGATGTTCGGATGATTTAACGCGGAGGCCGCCTTGGCTTCGCGCTGAAAACGGCTCAGGGCTTGTGTGTCTTTGGCCACCTCGTCCGGTAGGAACTTGAGAGCCACGAACCGGCTAAGTTTGGTGTCCTCGGCCTTATAGACGACACCCATGCCGCCGCCACCCAACTTCTCAATGATGCGGAAATGGGAAATCGTTCGTCCGGAGAGTGGAGAAGAATCGGGCATCTGCGCGAATCTTATGATGCGCCCAATAGCAAGTCAACCAAGGCGGACTTACGCCCCAGCGTATGGCGGAGCGTTTGAGCCTTAAAATTCGTGCAGTGGACGCTCGTTGCGTGCGCGATTTACCACCCGATGGTTGAACCCGCCCGATAAACGCGTGGCTCGCAGACTGGCGTGCTGCCGGGTTGGAAAGCCTTCCGAGTACCTCACGTATTGCCGCGCCATCGTCGTGACCACAGGTCAGCCTGCGGACGCTTCTTAGTTGGCGCAAAGCGCCGGGGCCTGTAAAATGTCATGGCTTCGAACTAGCCACGCGCCCGCAAATTATAGTGCCCGCCGCACGCTTCCCGCAACACAACGTAAAGGTGCGCCGCATCGATGTCCGATAACGTGAGTATCCATGTGGATGACTGTCTCCGGATGGCGTTACACTTTACACGTTCTCGCTCCTTATAGTGGACCAATAGAAATGGATCAGAAGCAGACTCTTCTACATCACTTCTTAGCTGCGCTTGCCTACCGTACCCAGAAGGCGCTCCGCGGCGCCCCTGCGGAATTTGCATTATTTCGAGCCTCGCCAAAAGTTCGGACGCCGCATGAGTTGATCCGTCATATGGACGACGTGCTGGGATATTCGCGAACCTTTTTCACGGGCGGTAGTTATCGAGCACCAGAATTTCTAGACTTCCGCGCTGCTATCGCCCACTTTCATGACACATTAGCAGATGTCGCTCGACACATTGAGCTTGGGACGAATCTCCGTGACGTCACTCCCGAAGCTCTGTTGCAAGGTCCATTCTCAGACGCCATGACCCACGCTGGACAACTTGCTCTTTTGCGGCGCCTGGCGGGGAGTCCTGTTCCGCCGGAGAACTTTGTCTTTGCCGACATTAAGAGCGCCAACCTCTCTCCAGATCAGCCGCTCCCCGCGCGCCCAGATGAGTTTTGGCCGGAGGGCCCTGAGGAATGATCAAGCCGCGTGCCCTTCGCCGCGGCGATCGCGTTGCCGCTATTTCTCTTTCCAGCGGTTGGCCCAACATATTCCCGCGGGCCTATCGTGATGGAAAGCGGCAGCTTGAAGAGGCTTTTGGCGTTCAGGTGATCGAAAGTCGCCATGCGTTGGCGGATCCTGCGTGGCTCGCCGCGCATCCCGAAGCTCGTGCAGCGGACCTAATGGAGGTACTGAGAGATCGGTCGATCCACGGTATCGTCTCCACGATAGGGGGCGACGATTCCATTCGAATGTTGCCGTTCCTGGATCTTTCGGTAATTCGCGAGAATCCCAAAATTTTCGTCGGGTACTCGGACACGACGGTCACGCACTTCGCCTTCTTGAAAGCGGGAGTGACTTCATTCTACGGACCCTCCATCATGGCCGGCTTCGACGAGAATGGTGGATTGCTACGCTACACGGCTGATTCTGTCCGGCAGATGCTTTTCGAATCATTCATCACCGGCGCGCCGATTGCTCCAAATCAATATGGCTGGACTTGCGCGTCATTCGCCTGGTATGACGACAAACGGAATGAGAAGCCAAGGCCGCTTAGACGGTCCTCGGGTTGGCGATGGCTTCAAGGGGCGGGATGCCATCGCGGCCACCTGGTCGGAGGATGTCTCGACGTCATAGATTGGCTCCGCGGTACTCCCGTCTGGCCTGACGAATCTGTGTGGCGAGACAGCATAATATTCCTCGAGATCTCCGAGGACGCGCCATCTCCCTCGGTCGTGGTGAAGATGCTTCGGGCGTTGGCAGCAACAGGTGCGTTGCGTGAAGCTCGAGGCATCCTCTTTGGACGGCCGTACGGTGGGGAGGCAATATTTGACGTATACGACGACGCAGTTTCACAAGTCCTTTCGGAGTTGAAGCTAGGTTCGCTCCCGATAGTAACGCGGATGGATTTTGGTCATACAGACCCGAAATTCGTCGTCCCTTACGGAGTGGAGGCAGAAATAAACTGCGACGCGCAACACATCCGTTTCCTGGAATCGGCCACGACTAGCTGAGGCGATCTGCGCTAGCCAGCGGGCATCCGGCCGACGTTACTTGCGTGCGCGACGGCGTGAACCCGGTCCTTGCGGCACGATTGCGCTCCTTGATCGTCGCGCCGGCATCCTGCCGGCGTTTTTGCGCGCCGCGGCAATAATCCAAAATCGCGAGCACGATGCCCGCGCCACGACTTCCTCCAATTCCAATCTCGCGCTGCACCGCCGTGACTCGAAGTCAGTTCGTCCGCGCTTCTTAGTTGGCGCAAAGCGCCGGGGCCTGTAAAATGTCACGGCTTCGAACGAGCGAGTCGCGCTCGAGTCGTCGCGCGGCTTTCCCCATGCCAACTCAATACGACGCAATCGTCATCGGCGGCGGCCACAACGGCCTTGTAAACGCGGCGTATCTCGCGCGCGCTGGCCGCAAAGTTCTCGTCATCGAGAAACGCCACGTTCTCGGCGGCGCGGCTGTCACCGAAGAAATCGTTCCCGGCTTTAAGTTTTCCGTTTTTTCTTACGTCGTCTCGCTGCTTCGTCCTGAAATTATTCGTGATCTCGATTTGCCTCGCCACGGTCTCGAAATTCTTCCGCTCGACGGCACGTTCACGCCGATGCCGAACGGCGATTATCTCTGGCGCGTGAACGATCACTCGAAGACGCGCCGTGAAATCGCGCGCCATTCCAAAACCGATGCTGAAGCCTACGATGAATTCGGCAAGGAAATGGTGCGGATGTGCCGGTTCGTCAAGCCCATTCTCGGTATGGTCCCACCCGATCCCACTTCGCTCGATCCGCGCGAATTAAAAAAGCTTCTTTTCCTCGGCCGCCGATTTCAGGCGCTCGATCATGAAGACCGCTACAACTTAGTGCAGCTCATGACCATGGGCGCGACGGATTTTCTCGACCAATGGTTCGAGAGCGACGTCCTCAAGGCCACGATGTCGGCGTCCGGCATCATCGGAACTTTTCTCGGCGTGCGCTCGCCGGGCACCGCTTACGTTTTGCTCCATCATTACATGGGCGAAATTGACGGCGCATTTCGCTCCTGGGGCT
Source organism: Candidatus Acidiferrales bacterium (assembly GCA_036513895.1). Lineage (GTDB taxonomy): Bacteria > Acidobacteriota > Terriglobia > Acidiferrales > UBA7541 > Palsa-147. The sequence continues at coordinate 26,397 of DATBYF010000003.1, forward strand.
TCAGCCGCGGCGGAACGGGCGCAATTTCAAATGCCATCGGCGACGCGGCGCGCGAGGCGGGTGCGGAAATTCGCACCGAAGTGCAGGTCGTGCGAATTCTCGTCAAAGATGGCCGCGCCGAAGGCGTCGTCCTCGACACTGGCGAGGAAGTTCGCGCCACCGTCGTTTCGTCCAGCCTCGATCCCAATCTCACTTTCTTGAAGCTCATGGATTCGAGCGAGCTTCCCGGCGAGTTCCTCGAAGAAGTTCGCCGCTTCAAATATCGCGGCTCGTCGGGCAAAGTAAATCTCGCGCTCGACGGCCTGCCCGAATTCAAATCTCTTCCCGGCGCTGGACGTCATCTGCGCGGCGCGATGTCCATTTCACCAAGCGTCGAATACATGGAGCGCGCTTACGATCAAGCGAAGTACGGCGAATTTTCGAGCAGACCGTACATTGATATGGTGATTCCGAGCCTCACCGATCCATCCGTCGCGCCGCCGGGCAAGCACGTTCTTTCCTGCTTCGTGCAATACGCGCCGTACAAATTGAAGCCCGGATTAAACTGGGACGACCAGCGCGACGCTTTCGGCGATGCGGTGATCAATACGATCAGCGAGCACGCGCCGAATCTGAAAGACATCATCATCGGCCGCCAGGTGCTTACGCCGCTCGATATCGAGCGTTCCATCGGGCTAACCGAAGGAAATATTTTTCAGGGCGAACTTTCTCTCGAACAACTTTTCTTTTTGCGTCCCGTTGCCGGATGGGCGCGGTATCGCACGCCGATCCGCAACCTTTATATGTGCGGCTCGGCGACGCATCCCGGCGGCGGAATCATGGGCGCGCCGGGGCGTCTCGCGGCGCTTGAAATTTTGAAAGACAAGGGGACGCGATAGCCGTGGCGCCGCAACGCGACATCGTCATTCTCGGCGCCGGCCATAACGGCCTCGTCACCGCGTTCTATCTCGCCAAAGCGGGGCATAAGCCGCTCGTCCTGGAACGCCGCGCAGTTGTCGGCGGCGCAGCGGTCACCGACGAATTCGTTCCCGGCTTCAAAGTTTCCACGCTCGCGCATTCTGCCGGGCCGCTGCTTCCTGAAATCGCGCGCGAAATGCAGCTCGAACGCCACGGCCTCGCCATGATCGAGCCTGCCGTTCGCCTCTTCGCACTTTCGCCGGATGGACGCGGCTTGCTGCTGCATTCGAACACCGGCGATTCCGTTCAGCAAATCAGCCGCTTCTCAAAAAAAGATTCCGTGAAGTACGTCGAATTTCAGGAAGCTCTCGCGCGCTATGGGGGGCTGCTTCGCCAGCTCACCATGCTGACGCCGCCTGATATTGACAAGCCCTCCGCCGACGACCTCTGGAAATATTTAAAGCTCGGCCGCAACCTCCGCAACTTCGGCAAGAAAGACATGATGCGGATTATCCGCTGGGGGCCGATGGCGGTTGCCGACCTCGCCTCCGAATTTTTCGAGACGGAACTTTTGCGCGCCGCGATTGCCGCGCGCGGCATTTCCGGCGCGGCGCTCGGCCCGTGGTCCGCGGGCAGCACGGCGCTGCTTCTGCTACGCGCGGCAGCCGACCCGCATCCAGCGGGCGCGGCGGCATTTCCGCGCGGCGGGATGGGCGCCTTGACGCAAGCGATGGCCGCGGCGGCGCTCGCAGCCGGCGCTGAAATTCGAACCGGCGCCGAAGTGCAGAGCATCACCATTAAAAACGGCGCTGCAGCCGGCGTCGTGCTCGTGGGCGGGGAAGAGATCGCCGCGAAATTGGTGATCTCGAATGCCGACCCTCGCCGTACATTTCTAAAATTAATTGACCCGGTGCATCTCGCGCCGAGTTTCGTCGTCAAGATGCGGAATTTCCGCGCGAACGGCACCGTCGGGAAAGTGAATCTCGCCCTCGACGCGCTGCCTTCGTTCACCGCGCTGCAGAATTTTTCCACGGCGCAAGCGCTCTCGATGAACGACGGCACGGCGGCGCTGAGCGGCCGCATTCACATCGGACCCGACATTGATTATCTCGAGCGCGCGTTCGACGCGTCGAAGTACGGCGAATTTTCGCGGCGGCCTTATCTCGACGTGATGATTCCTTCGATTCTCGATCCGTCGGTCGCGCCGCAGGGCAAGCACGTCATGTCCATCAACGCGCAGTTCGCGCCGTATCGCCTGAAGCAGGGCGATTGGAATTTGCAGCGCGAAGCGCTCGGCAACGCCGTGGTCGAAACGCTGACCGAGTACGCGCCGGATCTACCCGGCAAAATTATCGACGGGCAAGTGATCACGCCGGCCGATCTCGAAGACACTTACGGCCTCACCGGCGGCCATCCATATCACGGCGAGCTGACGCTCGATCAACTTTTCATTACGCGGCCGCTGATCGGATCTTCGGATTACCGCGCGCCGATTCATGGCCTCTATCTTTGCGGCTCGGGCACGCATCCCGGCAACGGGCTCACTGGCGCGTCGGGTTACAATGCCGCGCGCGAAATTCTCAAAGATTTGCGCTAGTCCCGCGTGGCTTCGTTCACGCGTTCTGCCCGGCGAATCCGCTTAGAACCGGGCTCAATTACCCTTCAAAATTGTCTCGATTAGAACTGTCTCCCTTCGTTTGTTTTGAGTGAGTTACGGCGATTTCTAATCGTCTGCGTGTCTCGATTAGAAATGGTCTTTGGGCCGTCGTCCCGGAGCGTCCATCGGGCCCGAACGCGGCCGCAAGTCTTTGAGTAAGTACATCGCATATTATCATTCGGTAAAACGGTAGCATGTTGTGGAGGAGCGCGAAAGCGAGAAATTCGTAAGGGTTTTAGTACTTGTGCGGAAACTACTTAGTTGCGGATGGCGGTGTCACTTACGGCATGACTGAATGGATCCGCAAAGTACTGTGTTTCCCGCGCAAGCTTGCAGCCCTGAACTTAAAGATCGCCGCTACCAAGGATTCGCCGGACAGGTTGTGGCTGACTAAGCAATCTCGCTGGATGCAGTCTCGCTCGGGTAGTTGAAGAAGAGCTGATTGCCGTCGGGATCATCGACTACCAGGAGACGGTAGCCCCACGAACCTTCCTTGACAAGAACGCCTCTGGCCTCGAACTCCGCGCGCAGCGAGTCGAGCGCGGCCTTCTGCGCTTCGGGCTCGACGTTCAGGGAAATGAACATTAGCGCCTTGCCAATCTTCTCCGGCCATGTGTCGGCCAGGATAAGCGCGCAGCCCTGGCGATCGACCTGTGCGACGTGAGCTGTGCCGTCCTCGTCGTAGCGCCAGGGGCTCGTGAAGCCGAGCAGGTTAATGTAAAAGCGGAGCGAGGCCTCAACGTCAGTCACGTGTAGAACGGGACGCGCGAACCAGTCTGTCATAAGCTATTTCCCCCGTTTTGAATTCTACGGCTGTGTTAGATGCAATCAGAGGCCGCGAGAAGCGACATTCTATTTCGGATTTACGACGTCCTGATTGATCCTGCGGGTCCACCGTAGCAGTTCGGCCCTGAGGCGACGAACTGATTTTGTTGGGAGCCGGTCTATGAAGCTTGGCTTCCAGCCGCCACCCATCGGGCGGCAGCATCCGCGCTATCGTCGGGCCGTGTATTGAAGGCAATCGCCGCGCCTGGGGCAGCCTTACGAATAGCGTTGATGACGACTTCGAATAATGCAAGGTTGCGGGATGGCAGGCGCACGCCGCCACCGACCACCACACAATCATAGTTCGTCGAACGTAACTGACGCTCGACTGCCGGTCCGGCGGTTTCGTCCGGACGGATGAAACCAACGTCGGATTCCCATCCGCGATCTGTGAACTGCTTCACGGCAACCGCTATGCCAGCGCGAATCTTTTCTACGGTCGTGCCGGGCGGAATTGCAGGATCAGAAAAATCCACAGTCTCGGGGTCGAGGCCTAACAGCAGAATGCGCGTCATAAGTTCTCCGTTGTTCCGGCGTTCGTTTGGCGGCATTTTTGCAATCAGCTTCGCCGGAATTTGCGAAGCGATCATAACCGACATTTGCGGTTTAACAACCGTTCATTACCACATCGGGGCACGCCTGGGCGAATGCCACACAAATTAGATAGACCCTGATAAACGCTTCAGATCAGTCAGGAGTTGACTCGCGCTTGCTGCTGGTAGTAATCCGATGGCGGCCCAACTGTATTCACGTGCTCTCGGACTTGATGTTCTCGCTGGGTCTTTGTGGCAACCGGACAAAGGCAAGGAGAAATATTATGAAGCGCAAAATGACGGGAGCGGCGGGATTGGCCGGGGCGTTTGTTGCTGGCATGGTGGTGGCGACCGCGTTGGGTTGGGGGCTGCTGGAGCCGGAGCGGCGGCACAGAGCCAGCAAGTTACTGTGCAAAGGGTCATCAGCCCGACGGTGACAGACGAGGACATTGCTTTGCTGCGGCAAGATCTACGTGCAAGGAAAATGCAGGTGATTGGGCAGAATATGTCGCTGTCGGAGGAGGAGGGGCAGAAGTTCTGGCCGATCTACAATCATTACGTGAGGGACCTGCAAGAAGTGAACAATCGGAAGTATGCATTGTTGAAGCAGTACGCGGAGATGTGGACGACGATGACGGACCAGCATGCGCTCATTTATGTGCGGAACTGGCTGGAGGCGGATGGACAGGCGCAGGCGCTGCGCTGGAAGTATGGGCCGGCGTAAGCCGAGTGTTACCGGGAAGGAAGGCGAACGACGTTTTTTCAGTTGGACCGACGGTTAAACATGATGATCGATCTGCAATTGTTTTCGCAGATTCCGTTGGCGCATGTGCAGGAATAGGCGAGAAGAGATGTCAGCTAGAGTTCGTTGGGTCTTGGACGGTTTTATTAGTGGAACGCAAGAGTGCCATCGGACCAATACGGTACTTCGATTGGGACGGTCCGCAGCGGCGGCAGCTCTTTGTTCAGTGGACTATCCGGTTTGTCAGGGTCCGGGAACCACATAGACGTGGAAAAAATGGGTGAGTTCGGATCATTTGCGTCCAATTCAGCAGGATCTTTCATCGGCAAGAAAAACATCACGTGGCATAAATTGTGTGAATGGCCCAAATGGCTAAGGTATGCATCCTTGGACATCATGTAGCTCATTGCCCCCGGCTCCACAGGCGGAATCTCCTTTTTCGCGTATGCCTCTTGAATACCCGCGATGCGCTCTTTTACAGAGGTCACTCCAGCCAGCGTCATTTGCGTCAGCGTGCGAAAAATCGGCAGGATCGACCGCGCAGCCGCTGGATTGAGGCAAATCGCCCCTCTCTGCTTCGGACTCCAGACGTCATAAAAGTCAATGCTGGCCGTCCATGACGGCCCCGCCATGCACACAAAACCGTTCGTACCTTTGACTGCTGTTTCCCAGCCTTTAGGCGTCAGCACCAAAACAGACGCATCCTTTGAAATGCCCTCCGGAGCGGCGCTTCGCGCCAGCGCGATTGCCGCATCCCGGTCCATTAAATACTGCGAAAGCGGCAGCATCTTCGGATAGGGCCTCTCTTCGTCCTGTGCCCGCGTACTCGCAGTCATGCTCAGAACACTCACGAGCGCAAGCGCTCCTATTGCAACTCTGGCTGCAATCTTTTCGATCTTTACAAATCGCATCATGCTCCTTTTCGTTTCCTTCCTACCGAAGGTGTGTCCGCAACTGCTCAAGGCTCGACGCTTATCTTGCTCTTGCAACCGAAAGTCCAAATTCAAACCCTATCATTTGCAGTGGCTTAGGGCGGTGTTGATCTGCCGGAATTATGAGTTTCTGGATGACTGTTGGGAATAGTGCGTACGCGTTAGCTCTTACATGCGACGGCGCAGTCATGCCCGAGCATGCACCACTCAAAATTCCGGCATGGTCCAGGTAAGTCCGTACTCGGACATTGATATCTGGTTTGCGACTATTGCGTTAAACAGGGCTAAGCGAGTCTGTAACGTTAATCTCTGTTCTCGACAGTTATGCTGCAAGCTGCGGATGGCGGTGCCGTTGGCGAATTCTGGCGGCTCGAAATTATGTGTCCATGCGTTCGACCCATTGAGCGCGGAATGCGGGAGCCGGGAATGGATCCGCAAAGTACTGCGTTTCGCGCGCAACCTTGTCGCCTTTGAATTCCATGATGCTCACGGTATGGGACGGCTTGCCGTCATATGTCAGGATGTATTCGGTGACCCAAAGATCGCCGCTGCCAGTGATTCGGCGGATAGTAAAACGCTTTTTGCTCGGCTGACTGGCGCGTTGCGCCTGGATGTTGCGCCGACCGCGGGTGCGTTCGCCTGACTGCGGGTATTCCAGCACCGCATCGTCCAGGTAGATGAGGTGCTCGGTTTCAAAATCGTTGGCATCGGACGCTGCCCAATGCTGATCGAGTGACGCTCGGATGGCTTTATCTCGCGCTACAGAATCCTGCTCCGTGTTTTTTAGATCGTTCATCTCGAGCCTTCAATCGAAAAGCTGTTCAGACTCCCGCTAGGAGTTGTTGTTTCGCGGGTCGTCTTTCGCGCTGAAGTATTCCAGTCCGAGCGGCCCGATTGCAGATACTTGCGAGACGTATTCGCCGGATTTCGCCCAGTGGAAATGAGGCGTGTTGCCAGGGAGAACGATCACGGCGCCGGGCGGATAGGCTTCGACCTTACTCGCGTCGAATTCATTACCGAGCCCAATATAAAAGACGCCGGAAATCACGGTATAGACTCGATCCTCCGGATGCTTGTGAGGCATCAGCTTCACGCCGTGGGGTACTTTGACCCTGATAGTGTAAGGTGCGGGCTCGGAGGGCTGACCGACGACGACGGCTAGCCGGACTGAAGGTGGGAACGCCGGGAACGGTTTCCAATCGACATCTTCGGACAAGATGGTTTTAAAAACTTCCTGGCCGGGTTGGTGGGGCCGGACTTCGCTTTGCTGAGCAGGCTTTGCGGCGCTGGCTTTCTGAGACATGTAAACCTCCTTCGTGCGGGATTTATTTGAACTTCTGGGCCGAAAATGTAGCCAATAATTAATTGGGTCCGGGCGGCAGGAGCCTCCCGGCTCTGAATGAGATTCACTAGTCATCACAGAGGCTCTAGAAGTCCGTCGAGGATCTAGATGTCCGTGGAATCCGCCGAGGTTGCGTTAGTGGCGAAAGACTCGATCCAGCGGACTACGCACCAGCCCCCTGACTTCTTCTCCCGGCGAGTGCCGGTAGAAGAAGTTTCAGAAGCGCTTCGTCCGAGAACGGGTTCTGACCTGAGATCAACTCGCGATCTTGAAGGACGTAGCTCTTCCATGGAGGGAGCACACTTACATCGCCGCCCGCCGTGCGCAAGGCGAAGTCTGGGTAGAACAGCACCTTGCCGCCAATCTCCTGCGGTTCCCGCTGCTGCTCTTCCGCCGTCGAAAAGATAGTCATCTTATATCCAGCATAGATCCAGCCTTTAGCCTTGGCGTGCGCTCCGGCGACATCGCCCGCCGCCAGCGCAGCGACCACCTCCCAAGAATTGGGAAGAGCCGAGAGAAGTGAAATCGGGCCATGGCAAAGCACTGCCGTAGGCTTGGATGTCTCATGAAAGTGCCTCATCACGGTGCCGGCGTCAGGATCATCGAGAAGATCGATCATCGGGCCGTGACCGCCGGGGACGAAAACTGCGTCATATTGATCCAGGCCCGATGCGATGACATCCGCGATGCGCATTGGATCTCGGAGCCCAGTCAGGCCGTCGCGGAATAGCATATAGTCCTCAAGCTTGGCCGCGTCCCCGCCGAAGAAATCGGCGACCTCTGAATGCACATCCACTTGCGGCGTGTTGCCTTTGGGGTTGGCGAAAGTGATTTCGTAGGCCTCCTTCATCAGGGCGCGAACCGGAACCGTCAGCTCGTTGAGATAGTAGCCAGCGCCCTTATAAACTTTGCCATCTTTCAATGGCAAGCCGCGACCGCTCGATACCAGCACTAAGACTTTTCCTTTAGCTGTCATTGTTGTTCTCCTTTTCGAGATTGGGTCTGTTTCCGATATGGCGAGCAAGTCCCTCAGATCCGAGATCAGTCGCGCGTCGAGCCTCGTACTCCTTTCGATGTCAGAGCGAGTGACCGTTCAGGGCAAAGATTGGCAGAAGCGCGGCGACGAGTCGCACTGCCGGCATGCGGTCCGCGCCAAGCGCTAACCGTACTTGAGCGAAGTGCTCTGTCCGACCTCGATAATGTAACCGTCAGGATCGCGGATGTAGCAGCGAATCTCGCCGTACTTGGGGATCGGCTCGGTGAGGAACTCGGCTCCTCGACTTTTCCATAATTTATAGCAAGCTTGAATATCCGCGACGCGGAAATTCATAAAGCTGTTGATGTGATCCGGGTCGGGGACGCTGAGCGTTACCGTCGGCTTATCCGGGGTCGGGCCGCCCCCCACGTTCAAAATGATCCAGATATTCGCAAGCTGGAGGTACGGAGGCGCGTTGCCGTCACCCATGGTCAGAATGCGAGCGCCGAATACTTTTTCATAGTAGCGAGCCGATCGCTCCATGTCGGCGACGGTGAGAAAACACGCGACGCTGAACCCTTCCTTCGGCGGCATCTCGTAGCTCTTCTGTTCGACTTGTACGGCGCTCATTGATGGCTCCTTTCGATTGGTGCTCATTACAAGCACGGAGTTCCGTGTTCCGCTCACATTCATAAACATCGATTGACGCCAGCTAGTGCAGCAGCGATTCCCAATCGGCTGGAACTCTCCCTGCTGGCCCGGGTACTGGTTGATCTTGCGGATGCGAATGTGGCGGAAGCAACTCCTCACCCTTTATCATCTTCCGCGTATCGTAATCGTAGAACCAATCTTCACCGGGCTCGAAGCTGGCAATGATCGGATGCCCTGTTGTCGCCGCATGCTTGGACGCATGCTGGCTCGGAGAACTGTCGCAGCAACCGATGTGCCCACACTCCGCACACCGACGGAGATGAAGCCACCAGCTTTTCGGTGACTCCAGGCATTCGACACATCCATCGCCACTCGGCTTCGAAGCTGGGTTTATTCCGCGCCGTTCTTTTTTCATTTCCAATTTACCTTCCGCAACGATTTGAATGGCGCGCGAAGCGCCGCAGTGAAGTTTGCGGCTGCTCCTACGCCGCAAAACGTCCGCGTTCGGTCGTCACCTTCCGGCTCCGTACTCTCTGTCAGGGTGCGTAACGAGTGAAGACAAAGTCGCGAGTGGCCTTTGCGTGACAGGGGAAGCAAGTCTTGAGCTGTGCTTCGGTGCCAGGAGATCCGTCCTTATTGAAATGACCGAACCCCCAGCCCCCGGTCGCGGCGTATTTCTTTGAGTCCTTAACCATAAACTGATCATTCGTCGCGGGCCCGGGAACGAAAGATTGGGGGTCGCCGAAGACTTTGTCGTTTTCCGCCGACGCGACGTGACCGTAGTGTAAAGCGGCAATGATGCTGCCATCGGGGTACGGAAGTGTGCCGTCGCGGAAGGCCTTGATCGCTATGTCGTTGCCTAACATGGCGGCGAAACTGTGAAGGTTGCCTTCTTCGTGGGCCACGGAAATCAGCCTCCAGTCTCGGAATCCGAGGGGAATTTTAGTAACGAAGACCGGGGTGGCGTCGTCATTGGCACGTCCAGATACCGGGGCTGAAGAAGCGGCAGCGGCGACTATCGTTGCAACTGCAGCTAGCAGGAAAGCGATGCGTGTCATGTGGTGCCTCGTTCGAATTTGCGGATTTACAAATCGCTCGATCGACAATAGAGCTCAGTGTGGCTGCCCCGCCCGATCTCGTCATTGATAGCGACGACGAACCGATGCGATCTTCAACGTGAGCAGTTGTTAGCGGCTGAACTTGAAATTGGGACAACGCGGGGCCTAAAACCGAGCGAATACTACCACAGGCCGGAAAAGAGAGGTGTGATATGGCTGTGAATATTTCGACTTTGCGTAGGCACCCGCGGGCATTACTCGTCTGAACTCTTATGGTAAAACAACCCGCGGTCGGTTGCCGCGCAGTGGATAAGTCAAAAACGCCGGCAAGATGCCCTTCGAAAACTCAGGGCAGGCCGGCGCTACGATGAACATTCAGGCTTCGATCAACTCGCTGAGCCGATGTTACAATCCGACTTTTATATCGGAGTTCTCTGTGGCTGTGATTATTTCGATGTTGCGTGGCGTGAATGTTGGCGGCCACAACAAGATCAAGATGGAAGAGCTGCGAGCGCTGTATACGTCGCTGAAGCTGCGGGATGCGCAGAGTTGCGTGCAGAGCGGGAACGTGATTTTCAGGACGGACGAGCGCGATATTGCGGGAGTGACGAAGCGAGTGCAGGGCGGGATCGAACGGAAATTTGGATGTACTACCGATGTGATTTGCCGCACGGTTGCGGAGATGAGAGACGTGATTGCGCGGAATCCGTTTGCCAAGCGTCGGGGGATCGAGCCTAGCAAGCTGCTGGTCGTGTTTCTTGCGAACGAGCCTGGAGCGCAAGCGCGGGCGAATTTGCTTCGCGTCAAGACGGAGCCCGAGGAGCTGCGGATTGATGGGCGCGAACTTTACATTTATTTTCCGAATGGGCAGGCGCGGCCGAAAATGTCTTGGGCGGCGGTGAATAAGGCGCTCGGGACTCCGGGCACGGGCAGGAATTGGAATAGCGTGATGAAGATGATGGAGATGGCGGAGAAATTGGAAGGGGCGGAATAATCTTTCACGTTGCGCTGTGCGAGTTTGCTGACTGCTAGCGTCTTTCTTTTCTTCCGTGATAACTACGTACGTACTTAGACAGACGCGCGCAGGATACCGGCGTCACGAGAGCAAGTGTAAGCTGGCGACACGCGAAGCCGCTCCGGTGTATATTGCTGGCCGCCGTATAACCAATCTGGTTATCTTGATTGCGCGGCGACAAGGAGGGGCTATGAACAACATCGCTTTCTACGCGTTCCTTGTAGGAAGAGTGATTGTGGGCGGATATTTCCTGATGGGCGGGTTGAACCATTTCATGAAGCTCAAAATGATGGCGGGATACGCGAAAAGTAAAGGGACGCCGGCGGCGGAGCTCGCTGTTGGCGGGACGGGCGTGCTTCTCTTGTTGGGAGGGGTAAGCATGCTGCTCGGCTATCATCCGACGATCGGAGCCGCGATATTGGTGGTCTTCCTGCTGGGAGTTTCCTTTGGGATGCACAATTTCTGGGCAGTGAAGGATCCGCAGGCGAAGATGAATGAGCAGGTCAATTTCATGAAAAATATGGCATTGATGGGATTGGTGTTGATGACGCTGGCGATTGGGAGGCCGTGGCCGATGAGTTTGGGAAATTGGTAACAGGGCGTTAAAAAACGCTTACTCGCTGCGCCCGAAACGAATACCGTCATAGAGAGCGAAGATGCCCGGCTGAAGGCCGGCCGCTACAAGTGCCCGGCGGCGAAGTTGCCAGCGATGGCGCTGGTCAACGAGCCGGCAGAGGGTGGTCGGGTAATCGAAACGAGATGAGACGAGACGTCACGAAACGAGATGAGATGACCGGTATTTTCTCGGAATTTGCGATTCGCAGGCGGACGATCGCGGCTTGCGTTCTGGTCGGGTCGCTTGCGTTTTTCTCGGGAGCTTGGCGCGTAGGGACGGTTGGCGCTTCATCCGGATTGCAAGCTTCTGTGCCGGTCACATATAAGCTGCAAGTGTCGGACGCGCCTCCGCCGCAGGAATTGAGCCAGGCTGTGAGAGAGGCGTTGAATCCGGATTCGCTGCACGTCATCAGCGAGAATGGCAGCTTCTGCCATATTTGGCTGCGGCGAGACATTCCGCCCGGCGCGACCCTGAATCGCGGAATCGGAATCGCATTTCCTCAGCTTGCCGTCGGAACGCTGATCGGCGCGATTCGTTTCGAAAGCGGCGCGAACGATTATCGGAATCAAATTATCAATCCTGGCGTATACACGCTGCGCTACGATTTGCAGCCGACGGATGGAAATCATCAAGGGACAGCGCCGTTTCGCGATTTTCTGCTGCTGGTGCCGTCCAGTGTGGACGCCACACCGGGAGTGATGAAAGAATCTGATCTTCTCGACGCGAGCCGCAAAACGACGGGCACTACGCATCCGGCGGTTTTGAGTTTGGTGCCTGCTGAGAATGCGCCGGTGGCGATCCCTGCGCTGTCGCATATTGAGGGCGATTTGTGGGTGCTGTTCTTCCGCGCGGCGGTTCCAGCGGGGGCGGCGAGTCCGGGGCCGACGGTGATGGGATTGGTGATTGCTGGGCATGCGGCGGAGAATCATTAGGAAGAAATCAAAAGTCAAAGGCTGCCGGGCGTGAAGCCCGGCGCTACAAGTGCCTGATTCACGTGCTTGCCGGGTATTGGGATTCTACGTAGTCGTCGTTCTGCTTGGGACTTGACATTCCTGCGGGGTATGTCCATTCTTTTTGGCTTTACGTTGTTGGGGATGGTGCGCTGAGAGATGGCGGCCGCAGGAGCGAAGTTGACGGTTCGAGTTTTTTTCCACGACAAGTGTTTTGATGGAGCGTCATCGGCGGCGATTTTCTCGCGATTTTATCGCGAGCAAATCGATCCCAAGGTGGAGTTCCGTTACACGGGGATGACGCACCGAGCCTCGAAACCTTTCGAGGACGGCGTCTTCGACGGGGACGAGAATGCCATCGTTGATTTCAAGTATTCGAGTTCGCCGCGGCTTACGTGGTGGTTCGATCACCATCAGAGCGCGTTTCTGACGCCGGCGGACGCAGCGAATTTTCGCGCCGACCATTCCGGAAAGAAATTTTACGATCCGACGTACAAGTCCTGCACGAAATTCCTGGCGACAATCGCAGCGGAGAAATTCGGATTCGATGCCAAGCCGCTCGCCGAGTTGATTCATTGGGGCGACATCATTGATGGAGCGCAGTTCGCTTCGCCGGAAGTGGCGGTGGGACTGAAAGAGCCGGCGATGCAACTGGCGCTGGTGATCGAAGCGGCGCCCGAGCCGGATCTCGTCCCGAAGCTGATTCCGCATCTGGCGCAAATTTCGTTGGCGGAGATGGTGAAGCTTCCGATCGTCGCGAAGCATCTGGGGCCGCTGCTGGAGCGGCACAAGCGGTCGATTGAGATCATGCGCGAGCGCGGACAAGCTAAGGATGGCGTGATTTTTTTTGACGTGAGCGATCTCGATCTCGAGGGCTACAACAAATTCATTCCGTATTATCTGCATCCTGAGTGTCTGTATTCGGTCGGCGTGAGCGCCTCGCCCACGCGAGCGAAAGTTTCCATCGGAACGAATCCGTGGAAAGAAACGGACGCGGATGTGAATCTGGCCACGCTGGCGGAGAAATATGGCGGCGGAGGCCATGCGCGCGTCGCGGCGATCAGCCTCAATCCCGAGGATCTCGCGCGTGCGCGGCAGATTGCCAACGAAATAGCAGACACCCTTCGCCATTCGTAATATTCACAGAAGAGAAATAATCTAGTTTCAGGAATTTTGAATTGGCAGCATCGTTGACGATAAGCCACACGTCTCTACAGTTTTGCCGCAATTTGTAAGCTCCCGAATCTACAATGAGGTAGTGCAAATTGGGATCCCCGAGGCAGGAGCCTCGGGACTCTGAAGTTAATGTGGGAGTGCGAATTAAAAAATTCAAGACAAGATAAGAAAGCGCGAGAATTTGTGGATCACGAATTGTCTAGTTCATTGAGGAGAGGCCTGACGTCCCGGCACGACTTTGTCGGGCCGGGACGGGGTACTCATTAAAGGTGAACATCTGCTCACAAAATCCTTAGGGCGAGTTCACTTTTTGAGACACTTGTGCGAGCGAGGTGGATATGGCGAAGGGACTGAATGAGCGGTCGAGGACAATGCGTTCTACATGGGTAGGCAAGGATTTTCCTCGTACTGGGCATCGTTCGAACAGGGAAAGCGCGTGCTGAATATGTTCTTAAGAATGAACCAATTGACCGCCAGTTAAGGTTCCGGGGTTGTTCCTAGATTGGAATCGTACGTGCACGGCCTTATGTGCGCTTGGGGTGCAGCCATTCGACGTACGAGCCGGGAGATTCGCGCCCGCTTGAAGCTCCTTGATATGTAAGGGGCAAGAGCTGAATCGAGTTTTTGCAATTCTACGACATTAGAAGGGGATGCTCATGAGAAAGCAGGGGACCTCGATGGATTCCCGAATTTCGATCCGATGGGTGACGGCGCTTGGTGCGCTGGCTTGCGCGGCAGGAGCGTTGGTGATCGGTACGTCCGCGCGCGTCCATCAGACGGCATCATTTGCTACAGCGAGGCCCGCGGCGGTTGGCACCACTCCTCAAGTTAGCCTCTCGGATTCTCGAACGATCAAAGAGAACTACGGCAGATTGCCGCTGGCGTTCGAGCCGAATCAGGGCCAGTCCGCAGATGCGGTGAAATTTCTTGCTCGCGGGAATGGCTACACGCTTTTCTTGACGCCGGCCGAGGCCGTGTTCGCAATGCGCAAGAATGCGAAGAACGAAACGCTGCGAATGAATTTGGACGGCGCGAACGCGAACGCGAAATTTGCGGCGGTGGATGAGCTGCCGGGCAAGAGCAATTATCTAATCGGAAACGATCGCTCGAAGTGGCACACGAATGTTCCGAACTATCGCGCGGTGCGCGAGGCGGGAATTTATCCTGGAATCGATTTGGTTTATTACGGAAACCAGCGGCAATTGGAATATGACTTCGTTGTCGCGCCGGGAGCAGATCCGCGCGAAATCGAGCTGGGATTTTCGGGAATGAGAAAGATTACGGCGGATTCCAACGGCGACCTGGGATTGAGCGCGAAGGACGGCGAGATGCGCTTGCGGAAGCCGGTCGCGTACCAAGAGAACGGTGGTGCGAGGCAATTCGTCACGGCTGACTTTGTTGTGGAGAGCAAGAATCGCGTTGCGGTGAAAGTGGGGAAGTACGATCCGAAGCGGCCGCTGGTGATTGATCCGATCCTGGCGTATTCGACGTATCTTGGCGGATCCGGTATTGATGGAGCAAACGCAATTTCGGTGGCGCCAGACGGCACGGCATTCGTGGCCGGCGGAACTTCTTCAAAGGATTTCCCGACGGCGCATGCGCTGCAGCCAAACGATGGTGGATCGAATGACTTTCCGCAGGACGCCTTCGTCGCGAAGCTGAGCGCGGACGGTTCGTCGCTGATCTATTCGACTTATCTCGGCGGATCTGCCCCTGATGTTGCGAACGGCATCGCGGTAGACACCTTCGGAAGCGCCTATGTAACCGGAGGGACGCTGTCGCCTGATTTTCCGGTGACGCCGGGCTCTTTCAATACGCTGTGCGGCGGAGACGGGCAATGCGGCGCGACCTATAACCAGACCGGACTGATTGTTGAGAACTCCTTCGTTACGAAGATTAATGCGGCCGGATCCGACCTAGTCTATTCCGGATTCCTCGGCGAATATGAAAATGTGATCGGCTATTCCATCGCGGTAGATCTCAACGGCAACGCGTACGTCACTGGACAGACCGGGCCGAATGGAGTCCCGACGGTCATGATTACGCCGCCTGCCACGGGGCCGCCGAATTTTCCGATCGTCAACGGCGCGCAGACAGCGTTCGGCGGAGGAACCACTGACGCGTTCCTCACACAGATCAGCGCGACAGGCTCGAGCGTTCTTTACTCGACCTACCTTGGCGGAAATAACGAGGACACGGGATATGGCGTGGCAGTCAACAACACCGGCTTCGCGTATCTCGCTGGGTTGTCGTACTCGACGAATTTCCCAGTGAGCGCTTCGGCGCTTCAGGCGACGAATGCCGGAGCCGGTGACGCGTTTGCGGCGGAAATCAACACCAACGCGACCGGAGCTGCTTCGCTCGTCTATTCGTCCCTCCTCGGTGGCAGCGGCTTGGATCGCGCAAATGCAGTGGCGATTGATGCCTTGGGCAATATGTATGTCGCGGGCGCGTCGAACTCAGCGGCTGGGACGCTCGGGTTTACAGTGCCGGCAGGCGGGTTCCAAGCGAATTGCGACCTCGATGGGCAGGGCAATTGTGAAGGCGACGCATTTGTTGCG
>DATBYF010000004.1:0-13926 GCA_036513895.1 Candidatus Acidiferrales bacterium
TAATTCAGTTTAGCCTCGCTGGATCAAGCGTCGGAAAGTGATTCATCGAAGCCGGTCGCGTCGTTTTTGAGTTCGTCTGCCTCGAGAATCTCGCCACAATCCAGACACTCGACATACTGTGAGTCTTGGTCTCGAGCGATCACCTGCGTGCGCAGGTGTTTGCATCTGGAAGGTTCAACCAAGTCGTCATTCTTCCTTATTAAATTAAGCCGGATTCTAACATTTTCGTGGTCCGGCGTCTCACAGTTGACAAAGTCTGAGAATGTATCTATCAGTCCTGAAGGCCGCGCCAAGGGTAGTTCGCTGAGTGTCGAAAGAGTTGATTTCAGGAGTCTGTTGATTTGGCTGCGCAATCGAATTCTGAGCAGAGACTGGGTGCCGTTCTTTTTTACGGATTTGTGGCGGGCCTCGCCTATCTGGTATTCCGAGTCATCTCTCCGTTTCTTGCGCCACTCGTGTGGGCCGGGGTTCTGGCCGTTGTGTTTTCGTCCTGGTACCAGCGCCTCAGGAAGCGTTGGGGAAAAAATGTCGCGGCGGTCGCCAGCACCGCAGCTGTAACTTTCATCCTGGTCATGCCCATGATTCTTATTTCGGGCGCATTCGTGCGCCAGGGACTTGAGATTGCGCACACGATGCAGCAGCAGATTGCGAATGGGCAATTTGATTGGGCGAACAAATGGTGGGTATCGCTCCAAGACCGTTTCGGCGCCGAGTATTCAAGCGACCTCAATACGATCGTTCGTAACCATGCGGAAGCATTCGCGGGTTTTCTGGCCGCGGAACTTGGCGTAGTGGTACAGCATGTTGTGCGCTTTGCTGTCGATCTGGTGGTGATGATTCTGGCGATGTTTTATCTCTTCCGCGACGGCGAAGACGTGATGCGCCGAATCCGCCACGTGCTTCCGTTCGAGGAGGAGCACCGCGAACGAATGATTGACGAAGCCAATGACCTGATATTCGCGAGTGTGATTTCGAGCCTTGCTACGGCTGGCCTGCACGGCCTGGTGGGCGGCGCGATGTTCGCGATATTGGGTATTCGCGCGCCGCTGTTCTGGGGCGTGGTTATGGCGCTGTTCTCTATTCTGCCGGTGGTCGGTTCTGCACTTATTTGGGTGCCAGCCGCAATATGGCTCGTTGCCCAGGGGCACACGACCAGCGGAATCGTTCTGGTGGCCGTCTGCGCCGGAGTGGTGGCCATGGCTGAAAACGTGCTGCGTCCCTGGCTGATCAGCGGCCGCGCGCATCTCAGCGCTCTCGTGATTTTCATCAGTGTTCTCGGCGGCATCGGTGTATTCGGCATCCTCGGCGTAATTCTCGGCCCGATCATTGTCGCAACCGCAGCCAGCGTCCTCGATATTTACACCCACCCGGAACCGAAAGGGCACGCAGCGGCTCGAACGTCTTAGGCACGCAATCGGGGGCGTGCTAGAGTACGACCCTCGGAACACGCCATGAGCGATAAAAAAGCACACATTCCGTCCGGCTTGCCCCCGGAAAAGCTGCGCTGGCGATGCGACGCGTCGCTGGTGCCCTACGCAACCACCGATGAAGCTCCGCTCGTTGCCGGTGAAATGGGACAGGAGCGCGCGCTTCGGGCTCTGCAAATGGGCGTCGAATTGACGGCGCCGGGCTATAACGTTTTTATTTGTGGGCTATCTGGGACCAGCCGCGGAGGCATGGTCACGCGCATGGTGGAACACCTGAATCCGGCGCGGGAACTAGCGCCTGACCGCTGCTACGTGAACAGTTTCAAGAATGCCGACCGGCCTCGCCTTCTGACGCTTCCGCGCGGTCAAGCCAACGCTTTTAAGAAAGAAATGGAGTCAGGGATAGAGTTTCTGCGACGGCGCATACCTCAGGTGTTCGAAGGTGAGCCTTTCCAACGCCAAAAAGCGCGCATAGTTGAGCGATTCACGGTTCGTGAAAAAGAGTTGATGGACGATTTCACGCGCCGCATCGCGCGAGATCAGTTTGCGCTTGGGCGCATGCAAGTCGGCGCTGTAGCTCTTCCGGAAATCTTCCCGGTTCTCGAGGGACAGATGGTTCCGATCGAGGAGATTCCGAAGATGGTGCAGGACGGAAAACTCGAGACCGTGGCTGCCGAAGACATCGAGCGCAAATACGATCAGTTCCGGCAAGAATTTACAGTCGTTTACAGGAAGACGCTGTCGCTTTCGCGCGAATTGGCGAGCGAGATGAGTTATCTCGAGCAGGAAGCGGCGTCAGTGCTCGTGGATGGGGTCATCGAAGAGTTGAAGGAAAAATATCCGGATGAGCAAATGGCGGAGTATCTCGAGGAAGTCCGCCATCATATTCTCGACAATCTCGAGCCATTCAAGGAACGCGAGGGCGAGGACGAACAGCCGCCATCGGAAGGCGGAGGCGGGCCGCGCATCGAGCGGCAGGAGCGAGATCCGTTTCGCGTTTACGGTGTGAATGTGATTCTGGCGCATTCGGAGCATGATACTTGCCCCGTGATTTTTGAGACTGTGCCGACCTACGCGAATCTCTTCGGGACAGTGCACCGCAGTTACGACAGCCGCGCCGGATGGAACTCGGATTTTATGGATCTGCGCGGCGGATCGCTGCTTCGGGCCGATGGCGGTTTTCTCATCATGTATGCGATTGACACTCTGACGGAGCCTGGCGTTTGGCGGACTTTGAAGCGCACGCTGAATCACGGAAAACTCGAAATTCAGCCGGTAGATCTCTTTTTCCCATTTTCCTCGGCGGCTTTGAAGCCGGAACCCATTAATGTGAACGCGAAGATTATTCTAATTGGCGATCGGGAGATGTACGAGCTTCTCTACGATTTCGAGGAGGATTTTCGAAAGATTTTCAAGATGCGCGTCGAGTTCGACGAGGAAATGCGCTGGAGCGAGGAAGTTATACGCCATCTGAGCGGGCGGCTGCGCAAATTGGCGGAGGATGAAGGATTGTGCCCGTTCGATCGCACGGCCGTCGCGGCATTGCTTGAACATGGGGTGCGATGCGCGGGACGCCGCGGGAAAATTACGGCGCGGTTCTTCGAAATCGCCGATGTCGCTCGAGAGGCGTGCTATCTCGCGCGGCAACAGAATGGGTGCACGTCAGTTACGAGCGAGCATGTGCGCAAGGCGCTCGACGCCAAGATCGAACGGCACAATCTTACTGAAACCAAGATTCGCGAAATGATCGAGCAGCGCCAGATTTTTATCGATACTACCGGCGCGCGGGTCGGACAGGTGAATGGGCTTGCCGTACTTGAGATTGGCGGGTACGCGTTCGGTAAGCCGACGCGCATTACCGCATCGGTGTCGCCAGGGAAAACCGGCTTGATTAATATCGAGCGCGAATCAAATCTTAGCGGCAGATTTCACGACAAGGGCATGCAGATCATTGCGGGATATCTGCGCAGCACATTCGCGCAGGACAAACCGCTATCTCTTTCCGCAAGCATCTGCTTCGAACAATCATATTCCGGGGTGGACGGGGATAGTGCCAGTTCGACTGAGGTCTATGCGCTGCTATCCGCACTTGCTGATTTGCCCATTTCGCAGGAACTCGCGGTGACAGGATCGGTGAATCAACAGGGCGACGTTCAGCCGATCGGCGGGGTCAACCAGAAAATCGAAGGCTTCTTTGATGTTTGCCGCCTCAAAGGGCTCACCGGCAAACAAGGCGTGCTGATTCCCAGCGAGAACGTCGAGGATCTCATGCTGCGCGACGATTTGATCGAAGCGGTCGCGCAGGGCAAGTTCCACATTTATCCCATTGCGACTATCGCCGATGGAGTAGGTCTACTCACTGGCGTCCGCGCGGGCAACCGCGGTGCGAATGGCAAGTTCGAAGAGGGAAGCGTATTTGCGCGCGCGGATGCCGCTCTCAGCAAGATGGCCAAAACGATGCGAGACTACCAGTAAGCCGACCGCGCTGTCCAAAACGACAATCAGAGCAGGCGGCGAGTTCGCAGCTTCATTTCGAGAGGTTTGTCGCCACGCAGCACCGTCAACTTGTACTCGTGGTCGAGGTCAGCGAACATGGCACGCACATCCACGAGAGTCAGGTCAGCCGCCGGTTGATTGTCTATCCCGGCGATGACATCGCCCTTTTGCAATCCTGCTGACGCGCCTGGAGATTTGGGCGTCACCCCCGCAACTTCAAATGTCTTGAGGTTCGCTCCCTTGGCGAGCACCGCGACGCCGCTTGCATCCAACTCAACGTTGTTCGGATAGTTCATGTTTGATTCAAAAATAATTCGCTGATGCGGGATATCCAGAATTACGCGAAATTTGTCCAGAATTGTGTTCCCAATGGCGCCGCCGTGCGCCAGTGACTCGGAGCCGGCGACATCGGGAAAAGAAACGGGAGGCGTGGACATCGCGAACGGTCCGATCGTCAGCATTTCGGCGCGCGCAGTGAGAGTTCTGCCGCCGTCAACGTTGGGGAACGAGTAGCCTTTGACGTGAGCAAGTTTCAGTTTGTGCGCGGCGGCCATCGGTTTTGAAACTTCTATCCCACCATCGAATTCGGTGCGGATTTCGAAATCGTCTTCGAACGCACGATGCCCGTGAATGGCGAGTTTGGCGCGGATATTGGGTATGCCGTCGCGAACGAAGAGCGGCAGGGTTACGCCTTTGCCGGTATATTCAAACGTAGCGGGGTCGTCAAAGTGAATCGCGGAGCGGTTGTATTCAATCTCCACTACGAACTTGCTCAAAATGTCGGCGCCAATGATGCCGCGAACCTGGCGTCCCACGATAGACGACACCCTGTCGAGTGACTGAGGCTCGATTTGCGGAACGCCCACATCGAGATCGGGCATGGAGAGAAGAGTGTTCTTGAATGTGATCTGCGATTTAGGGCCTGCGTCGGCCGGCAGCCAGGGCGCGGGATCGATACTCGAGTGCAGATCGCATGTGGCCAGGAGAAACATGGCGGGCTTCGATTGGTTCACTCGCACAGGCAGGAGGAGTTGGTTTCCGCGAATTTCCATAGGCACTTGCGCAACATTCCCGCCATACGCGAAGCGAAACTGAATGTCATTCGCAGATGGGGCAGGCTTCGGCGGATTGTCCTGCGCTGCTGCTCCGACCAGTAGCAGTGCGACGGCGAGCCCGGCCCCAGCACATTTCGCGACGCGTCCGCGCAATCTATTTTTTTGTCCCGCTCTCATCCAAGTCTCCTGGAATCGTTTGCCCGGACTATTTCACGAGGCGCATCAATGATGCGCCGCACGCAAGTCGATGAGAATTGTACTCAATCTCAGCCTACTTATCGGGTGAAAGATAACTTTGACGCGCGAAGATACGAAAACCGTTGGCTGAACTGGCAGTGGCGTTGGTGGTGGCGAGGACGCGGCCTTGCGGGTTCAGCACTTGAACTTCAATAGAATGCACGCGGCCATCGTGGGGTGGAGGCCTATAGGCCAACAAGTATTGGTGTCCCAATTGGGCAGAGATCTCTCGATAGGCTTTCACGAAATCGTCCGGCGTGGCCGGAAAGTACGAGCGACCCCCAGTAGTATTGGCGATCTCGCGTAATGCGGCGTCTGCGCGTTGGAAACTCACCTGTGGATTTTTAGAGGCTTTTTTCGATTTGAAATTGCGGACGGCGCTGCCCAACGCGACTGTGAACACGGATACATCTGTTTTCTCGAGCTGTGTTTGAAGTGCTTTCCACCTCGATTCGGACGAGGAGTCGAGTCCGGTGGAGAGAACCACGAGAGCTTTTTTGCCGACCGGAGTTTCGAGCCACGCGAGCGTGGAATTTACGGCGTCGTAAAAATTCAATTCGCCCATGCCGAGAAAATATTGCATGCCGTCGAGCGCGCGAGTGACCGCACCGCGGTCCGAGGTGAAATCGAGTGCTACACGAGCGGATTTATCGTAGGTTGCGAGCGCCAACTGGTCGTCAGGAGCGAGACCATCGAGGAGAGCGTAGGCAGCAGCGATGTGCTGGCTTTGAATCAAATAGACGGCAGGGCTCGTCTCGAGAAGAACGGCGATGTGGGCTGGCGTATCAACGGAATTGAAGAAGGCGACATCTTGTTGGCTGCCATTGTCGAAAATTCGGAATTGAGAGCGTTGGAGATCGCCGCGAAAGACGCCGTGGCCGTCTTCCACGCTCACCTGCAGAAACACCAAGTCCGACTGCACTTTGATGGGTTCTTGTGTAGTAGGCGGGGATGAAGGTGCGTCTTGTGCGCTGGCCAGGCCGGCAAAAACTACTACGCAGACGAGAATTCCCGCGCGCCGAATAACGCCATCGAAAATCGAATCCGCTCTCAGTTGCCCGGCGGTGTGCTCGCAGCGGGAGCGCTCGGTGGCGCAGCCGACGCATCTTTGGCGGTGCTGAGATAGCCGCTAATCTGATCCTTCGTCACATCGAATACGACGATCTCATAAGGCGTGCGCGAACCGTGAACGTAGAACTGCACAGGTTCTCCAGCCGTTTTGTCCTTTTTCTCGATGGTCTTGTCATCGGCGAGCACATTCATCGTGTATTTGAAATGCTTGGCGTCAACCTTGCGAAGCGCAATCTGAATCGGGCCAACGTGCTGCATTTTGCCGGATTTTGAAACCTTAAACTCGAAGATATTGCGCTCGCCGAGACGCTTCAGTTCCTCGACTTCTTCATGGTTGCGCGCGATCAGGCCGCTCTGCACGCCCAGATCGCCCATCGTGGTCGTCAGCTTCGCTTTGGTGGCATCGAGATCGGCCTTCGTGGCCGCGACGTCGCTCTTCGTTGCGCTCAGATCTGTGGAAACTTCGCCGAATTTCGTTGCCGTATCCGATTGCACCTGTCCGATTTGCGTAGAGAGGCGCTGATCGCTTGCTTTTTGCTCTTTACGAAGCGTCTGCGCCAGGGAACGCGCGCGAGCGAGCTCGTCTTGTGTGATACCGAGCTTCTGCGTGGTGACGTCCATCTCGCCCTTTAAGTCGGTGAGCTGCGAGTTTGTTTTGTCCAGCGAAGCCGTTAAGGCTTGCACCTGCTTGTTCGAATCGTCGAAGCCCTTCTGCACGGCCTCGCGTCCGGAAACGCTCGCGTAAATCAAGTAAACAACCAGAACGAACACGATTCCGAACAGAATGGATACCCAACGCGGCAGTGCGGTCACTTCCGTGTGGGGCGGTTCAGTTGGTCCGGAAAATTGTGGTCCGGAAAATTGTGACGGCGTGGCCATCGACCCCTCCTAAATAATCGTTCGCGCGAAATTGATATCGGGCGCGCGCTACGCCGCAATTATCGCCGAGGCGTAAGGCGAAGTCTATCGTGTCCGCCGTGCCTTCGGCCAATTTGCCTCAATTGTGGTGGTCAAACCGCCACGAGGCGTGAACTCGCCAGTGACGCGGCACCAGGCCGGTCTAGTCGCCGCTACGATATCGCGCAACATGCGGTTCACAGCATTCTCGTAGAAGATCCCAAGGTTTCGATAGGCCAGAAGATACATTTTCAGCGCCTTTAGCTCGAGGCAGACGCGCTTCGGTTCGTAGCGGATTGTGATGGCCCCATAGTCGGGCAAGCCGGTCTTGGGGCAAACGGACGTGTATTCGGGAAAACGAATTTTGATCTCGTAACCGGGGAAATGATTTGGCCAGGTTTCGAGCGTTGGCAATTTGACATCGATTCCGGCGCGCGAATGCTCGGCTGTATAGTCAGGCATTAAGAGTTGTCCCCCAGACTATCTTACACTGAGCGGCACACCAGCCGGGCCATGCCTTGCAGTTCATGGCGTTCTCAATTACTCTTCCAGTACCTTGGTCTAGCGCACTCGTCATTCGGAAGGAGTAAGTTGCTCTGCCCTCAGTGCCACAGTGTGTCGTGCACTAGATCACGCCGCCGCGGCGTGGCCGACTTCATTCTCAGCGTGTTTCGACTCCGGCCCTGGCGCTGCAAAGCTTGCGAATCACGCTTTTACGCGTGGATATCTCCGGTTTCGCTTATGCTTTACGTACATTGCCCTCGCTGCGGAATGTTTAACCTCGATCGAATCTCCTCCCGCCACATTACGCAGGGACCGCTGCACCGTGTGAAGCGATTCTTGGGTTTCTCCGCCTACCGTTGTGATCCGTGCCGGCAGCGTTTCTTCAGTATCCGGCCGTACAGGCAGATACTCCCTCTAGGAGCAGCTAAGAAGTCGAAGCGCAGCTCCAGCCACCTCGCCGCGGCTCAGCCGCCTAATGTTGAAGTCTAGCGCCTAGCGCTACTTCCCCAGGGCAGAGTCGCAAGCCCCAGCCATCGTCGGAACAGTTTCTGGCTATTCCTCGCACGGGCCTCGGTATAATGCAGCGTTCTCGAAGTCCCGCGGTAAATGTGAATGCGAAGGCGCGTGGAGGAATTCGAAATGGTATCTGCCGGAACGAGTCTTTCACTAGGCGCGATAACGAGAAGAACGGCCACTGCTCTTGCCATTTTGATTTTCACAATCATTTCGTGCCCATCTCGCGTTCGCGCTCAGGCGTCGCCGCTGCCACCCAAAGGCGAGTCTGACGTTCACGAAATCTACGAGCGTTTACTATCTCAGATCGACAAAATTCCGGTATTCGACAATCACGCGCACCCCGCATTTGCCGACGATACAGACGTGGACGCCATGGCCGCTCCAGAAGGCGCAAGCGAAGCGTTTCGGATTCGTGAAACAAATCCGGAACTCGCAGCTGCCGCAAAAGCTCTCTTCGGTTATCCCTACGATGATTTTGCGCCCGAACATGCAAAGTGGCTGGAGGCCAAGACGGCAGAGCTGAAGAAGCAGCAGGGAGCGAAGTATTTTTCGAATATCTTGGATCGCGTGGGGATCGAAACCGTCCTCGCAAATCGCGTGGCGATGCCGGACTATCTCGAGCCAACGCGATTCCGCTGGGTATTCTTCGTCGATTCGCTTCTGTTTCCGTTCGATAACACGCAACTCGAGAAACGCGATTCGGACGAAGCGCTGTATCTCCCGTTGCAGGAGAAAGTTCTCCACCGATATATGAAACAGGAGGGAGTTTCGAGCCTTCCCGCCGATCTTGCGGGTTACGAAGCGCTCATTCGCAATATAGTCGCTGACAACCAGAAGCGCGGTGGCGTTGCCATGAAATTTGAAGCTGCGTATTTCCGCTCACTTTATTTCAGCGATCCGAGCCGGGAAGAGGTCGACCCGATTTATCGCAAGTATCACGCCGGCGGCATTCCGACGAACGATGAATATCGCATTTTCCAAGATTATGTGTTTCGGCGCTTGCTCGATAGCGCGCTCGCTCTTCATCTTCCAGTGCATTTTCACTCGGCCGTCGGCATCGGCGATTACTACAATCTGCGCGAGGGCAATGGATTGCAGCTCGAAAACGTCCTGCGGGATCCTCGATATTTGGGCGTGACGTTTGTGTTGCTTCATGGCTGCTACCCTTACGAGCGCGAGGCAATCTGGCTTGCCGCGATGAAAAATGTGTATCTGGATTCGTCATTGATGGAACTTCTGATGTACCCGTCGGCACTAAAGGATTCGCTGAGGCAATGGCTGGAAGTCTTTCCCGACAAGATTGCCTTCGGCTCGGATGCTTTTCCGTTCAACGATGCTTTGGGCGCCGAAGTGACTTTTTTGTACGGTGTGAATTCCGCTCGCAAGGCGCTCGCGGCTGCGCTGGCCGAAATGGTCGCGGAAGGCGAAGTGACTGAGACGCGGGCGCTCGAACTTGCACAGGGTTATTTGCACGACAACGCGGCGAAGCTTTATCCACCGCTGAAATAGCGCACGTGATGAAGTTGTTTCTTCGTGCGTACGTTTACGTTTGCGCGCGACGCACTAGGAGCAATCGACATGTCTGAGTTGAAGTACTTCCGCTGGAACGATCTCGAGCTTGAAGATTTGAATCCGCTCTTACAGCGCCAGTTCGTGGTTGGCGAAGGAGTGATGCTGGCGCGGGTCCTGCTGAAGAAGGGAAGCCACGTGCCGCTGCACAGCCATGTCAACGAGCAGGTCACATACATTCTCGAGGGCGCCCTCAGATTTGGAATCGATGGCGACGAGATCATCGTTCGCGCCGGAGAAGTGCTTTGCATCCCGCCCAACATGCCGCACGAAGCATTTGCACTGGAAGACACGGTGGATCTCGATATATTCACGCCACCGCGCGCCGACTGGATCAACAAGACCGACGCCTATCTTCGCGGGCAGGCATCGCGCTGAGACGAATTTGCCGAATAATTTTGCGCGTGGGTGAACATGAATGGCGCAAGCAATATCATCGCTAACTGAACGATGAACGCCACCGCCGCCAAGCGCAGCAACCAGCGAAATGCCGTGATCGCCGGCTTTCTGGGTTGGACGCTTGATGCATTTGATTTTTTCGTGTTGACGTTCGTCCTCGCGCCGATCGCCAGAGAATTCCATTGCACCGTACCTCAGATCGCTCTGGCCATTACCGCCAGCCTTGCCACGCGACCGCTTGGGGCGCTTCTATTTGGGCTTCTCGCTGATCGTTACGGGCGGCGGATGCCGCTGATGCTCGATATTCTGCTGTATTCCGGCGTTGAAGTTCTCTCCGGCTTTGCGCCGAACTATACCGTTTTCATAATTCTGCGGCTCATTTATGGAATTGGAATGGGCGGCGAATGGGGCGTAGGCGCATCGCTCGCATTGGAATCGGTGCCCGCTCGATGGCGGGGCGTGATCTCCGGCGTGCTTCAGGAGGGCTACGCTGTCGGCTATCTGCTCGCGGCCGTCGCTTACTGGACGGTGTTCCCGCATTGGGGCTGGCGAGCCCTGTTTTTTCTCGGTGGAGCTCCTGCGCTTCTCACGCTGTTCATTCGCACGAAGGTGAAAGAAAGCGAGGTGTGGATAGCGGGCAAAGCGGAGCGGCATGATTGGCGACAGTACGGCCGCGAAGTTTGGGCGAATGGCCGCCGCTTTTTCTATCTAGTGCTGTTGATGGCTATGATGAATTTTATATCGCACGGCACTCAGGATTTGTATCCGACGTACCTGCAGCAGCAGCGCGGCTTCACGCCCAAGCTGACGGCAATTATCACTATCGTTTCGATGATCGGCGCAATTCTTGGCAGCCTGGCCGTCGGGTTGCTATCGGATCGCATTGGACGTCGCCGCTCCATGGTCATTTCGGTGATAGCTGCAATTTTTGTGATTCCGCTATGGGTTTTCGCCCCGACGCTTTCGTTGATCCTGGCGGGTGCGTTTTTAATGCAGTTCACGATGCAGGGAGCGTGGGGCGTGATTCCGGCGCACATCAATGAACTCTCGCCGGATCGCCTTCGCGGATTTTTCCCGGGATTCGCGTATCAGGTCGGAGTACTGCTGGCCGCATCAAGCGCGTACATTGAAGCAGTTATGAGCCATCGCTTCGGATATGGGATGGCAATGGCGATTTTTGCGGGAACAGTGCTGGCTGTCGGTGCAGTCGTGATCGCACTCGGCCCAGAAGCCCATCGCGTTTTGTTCGGCGAGAGAACCGGCTCGTCGCCGTGACGCGCCTAGCTTCAGCGCGGAATTATGTTCGCGATAAACTTTTTTCGAGATGAATCAGCAGCTTGCGGCTTCGAGCTTTCATCGCGGGCGTACCGCTTCGAGTGGCCTCGCGCAGACTCTCTAATACTTCGGGTCGGAGGCCTGGGTCATCCTGTGCCAGATCGGCGAGGCCTTGCAGAGCGAACGTCTTGACGATGGAACTGCGGTCTTGGAGATAATCATTCAACAAAGCGGCGGCGATTTGCCGTTCCTTGGGGTTCAGCGGAAGCCGTGGAACGATTGCCGCTAAATGCCAGCGCAATTCCTGCTGCTTGGCCTCGCTCATCAGGCCTAAGAGCTCTTTCTTGTAGGGGCGAATCAGCGCAGGACTCGTTCGCGTAACTTTTTCGGTCACACCTGCGGCACGCATCCGCACGAGAGGGTCGTCAGACCATAGACCGGCGATCAGCTTACGAAACAATCGCGGGTCTTTGGATACCATTGCGGCTACTTGATCCGACCGGCCAATCGCGCGCCGATCGCCTCCTTGCAGCAACGTGAGGATGTTTGTTCGCGGCATTGAAACGAGTCCACAGCCATATCATAAACCGGCGCGAAAATGGCCGCCAAGGTGAGCCAATCATCGGAATCACCTGGTTGCGATAATTTTGCGGAGGCTTTTTTCCTGATTCGAAGCAAATCAGATTCCAGCCACCGAACTTCGGCGCTCCATCAACACGACATCGCGCCAGCGGCCATTTAAGCTGCCCAGTTGTTCCCGCGTACCTACGACTCGAAATCCGGCGCTTGAGTGCAGTCGGATGCTCGCGGAGAATTCCGGCCTGAAGTGTCCAGATACCTTCCGCTTCAGAATCGGCGATCAGCCTCGAGACCAGCTTTTTTCCGACTCCGCATTTCCTGGCCATCTCCGCGACGTAGATGCTGACTTCCGTGACCCCGGCATACACAGGCCGCTTCGACACGGCACTCAATGCGGCCCAGCCGACGATTTCCTGCGCTGTCCTCGCAATCATCCGGCAGATTCGCAGGTGCCCTTCGTCCCATTCCTTCCATTCGGGAGCCGTCTGTTGAAACGTTTCGTTTCCGGTTGCAATGCCTTCAAGATAAATGGAACGCACGGACGCCCAATGATCGCCAGTCATGGGTTCGAGTATTATCGGCCGATCCATGCCGCAATTATAGAGACAACTTGGCGATGGATCGAAACGATTGCAGAGATACGGAGGATTCGGAAATGTGCTACTAGCAGAAACGCTTTGTAGTGGAGGATCTCCGCCAGGCCGTGCCGCCAACCGCGATCAGCGAAGACCCTCCGCTCGTCTTCTGTTGAAATGCTGCGATTGCATATGTAAGCGAAGTTCTTCCCGTGGGCGTACGTGCCACGTCTTACTCAACGATCGAGTGCCACCAGGTCAAGCTGGTTGGCCTGGATAAACGCCAGTTTGCTCTTTTATCTCGTAGACGCTATTTGCGCAATTTAACCAGCTCACCCTTCGCGTGCTCATTGTCAGGATTTAATTCGACAGACCGCGCGTATGCCATACGCGCAGCTTGGATATCGTTCGTCGCCTCGTAACCATCTCCAAGGCTATCCCATGCATTCGCGGAATCGGGATAGGCCTTTGTGTTCAATTTGAACAGCACGACGGCTGACGACGGCTCCTTTTCCTGAAGGAAGGCATAGCCAAGCCTATTTATCGTCCTCTCTTCGCCGGTCACGTAACGGTGCATGGAATCGGCAGCGAAGCTTTGGAATGCCTTCCACGCGCTCTCTTCTCCCGTCCGAGCTGCGGATCGCATGATCTCGGCAAACGATCCCGGCCTGAATTTGATTCCCATGATGTGCTTGGGGACGCCGTTTTCAGCGGTAGTTCTCCCCCAAAACTCCTTCGCCTCAGCGTCATGCTTGACGTGGGCATTTAGAAATTGAAGCATGTAAAGTGCAACCCATGAATAACTTGTACTTGCGTCTTCCTGCCCGTAATCTGCGACCTGGTCTTCCGCGAATGTGTCGGCGTTCTTCATGCGCTGAAACATGGAAGAGAATTGAGGATGGGACAGGCCCACCATGTTGACAGTTGTGACATCTCCGTGTGTCCATGCGTTAAGAACACTGCGCCCTTCATTCAGCGGGCCGTGGTCGGCATCAAAATCTTCAATGTAATTCATATTGTTTGCGGTAAAAAAGAGGAGTGGCAATTTCAACTGCTCTGGATGAACATCTCGAGCGCTTGCCACAAGTCCTGGATAATAGCGAATGCTGCCGTCCATCTCAGCCAGGACCTGAAGGCGGGGGTCACGCGCAGCAGCGAACAAACTGGAGATTCCTCCCCAACTAAAGCTCGCCACAGCGACCTTCGATGAATCCGTATCAGGCAGAGTAGCTGCATAAGAAATAAGAAATGAGATGTCGAGAGCTTGCGCATCAATCCCCGCCAGGTCGTCACTCACACCGCGCGTTGACGGTCCCAATGAAGGAG
>DATBYF010000005.1:0-8407 GCA_036513895.1 Candidatus Acidiferrales bacterium
TTTTTCGTTTTCAGATACAGCGCGAATACATCGGCAAGCATTTGCCGCAGCGCAGTCGAAATTTCGGTGACGCCTTCGCGGCTAAGATCTGTTGGTATATCGAACGGCTCCGTATCTTGTCGCTTCATCTTTGTTGCTTCAGCTTTTGCCATAGGTCCACTCTCCTTTGAAAGATTGACGTATTCCAATTCACCTTTGCCGATTTCGGAAATAGTTCAGGACATACGGTACCAATCCTTAGGCTGATTGGGCAGACGAACGCGAGTGGTACGGCGCCTCGGCGCTACAACAAGCTGCGCCAAAGCGCCGCCGTTTAGATTTGAGGTTCCGACTCTGACGGCAAGGGTGCGTCCATGCCTGGCTCGCCTGACACTTCATTCTCGCCAGGAATTGCATTTTCATCCGAACCGTCCGCACCCGCCCGGCCCGCAAGCTTTTTCTGCGCGCGGCGCTCCGCCTTCTCGCGCTGCTTTTCCAATCGCTTCATTTCTTTTTGACGCTTCAGGAATGTAGTGGCCATCAATCCTCCTCCGATTTAAAAATTGGCGCCGTAAATGGCGCAAACCACTCGAGGGGAACTACCAGCGAGGCTCGCGCGGCTGGCGGGAAGCCTCGCGATAATCTTCGTTCGAGAATCCGCTGCGACCGCCGCGATTTCCGCCGCCACCGCCGCTACCACTCCCGCTGCCGCTGCGCGGCGCTCTCCCGCCTTCGGTCTTGGGGCGAGCTTCGTTCACCTTCAGATTACGACCGCCGACCTCTTTTCCATCAAGGCCGGCGATTGCCTTCGCCGCTTCTTCATCATTCGGCATTTCCACAAAAGCGAAGCCGCGCGCCCGGCCGGTCTCCCGGTCCATCGCTACGTGAACGCGCGTGACCTGCCCGAAAGCTTTGAACAGTTCACTCAATTCGCTTTCGGTGGTCTGGAAATTCATGTTGCCAACAAACAGGTTCTTCATTTTGCTCCCCTAGCTCCTATCACTATACACCGCATGGTTTACATCTCCACCTGCAAGAATTCACCGGGCAGGGGAGCGAGCTTGGGCTTGGAGGCCGGAGGCATAAAATTGATTCCGCTCCGGACTCGATCCTTTTCTTCCGGCTCGGCTGGACCCACGGGCATTCTTTCCATCTTGATTCCGAGCGTCCGCTCCAACTGGAATAATTCCGTACGCTGGTCTCGCGAAAAGAGAGTCGAAGCCACGCCGAGTTCGCCCGCGCGTCCCGTACGCCCGACGCGGTGAATGAAATTTTCCGCGATCTCGGGCAAATCGTAGTTAATGACGTGAGCGATGTCTTGAACGTGAATTCCGCGCGAAGCCACGTCCGTTGCAACTAGCACGCGGAAGCGCCCCTGTTGAAATCCTTCGAGCGCAGCCGTCCGCTGCGATTGCGATCGATCGCCGTGAATCATGGCTGCGTTAATTCCTTGTCGTGCCAATCCTCGGGCGATGCGTTCTGTTCCGCGTTTGGTTCGCGAGAACACCAGGCACAGACCGCTTTCCTTGTTCAGCAACCGGCGAAGCATTTCCTGCTTTCCGTCGAATGGAACTTCGAACGCTTGTAGCCGCACGTTCTCCGCAGGCTTCAGCGTGGAACCGAATGTGAGCCGCACCGGATTTCTCGTGTAGTCCGCCACCAAATGAGCGACGGAAGCTTCGAGTGTCGCGGAGAAACACATCGTTTGCCGGTCTTTGGGAAGAATGGATGCGATCCGGCGAATTGCCGGAAGGAATCCCATATCGAGCATGCGATCGGCTTCGTCGAGCACCAGCGTATGCAACGCAGAGAACTGAACGAGCCTTCGATCGAGATAGTCTTCAAGGCGTCCGGGGGTCGCCACCACAAAACGTGCCCCCTTGCGGAGGGCGTTCAGTTGCGGCCCTTCCGATAGTCCGCCGACGACGAGCGCGGCCGGCGAAAGTTTCTTGCCTCGAAGTACATTGTATTGATCCACGATTTGCATCGCGAGTTCGCGCGTTGGAACTAGCACCAATGCCGCGATTCCGCGTCCGTCTTGACGGAGCAGCTTCTCGATAATCGGTATTAGAAACGCCAGGGTCTTGCCGGTCCCGGTTTGAGCGGTCGCTAGGACGTCTTTGCCCTTGAGCGCTTCCGGGATCGCCGCAGCCTGCACGGGCGTTGGCACGGTAAACCGTGCCGCTGTCAGCCTTTCCATTACATAAGGTGACAGAGGTAATTCTGAAAAAGTCTTCATTTTGCTTTCTTGCTGGGGCAGGGGACTAAGCGCGGAAGTAACCTTCCGTTATGCCTGACCGCCTGGCCTGCCAGTCTTTGAGTTTTAGATTACGCTGAAGACGAACGGAGGAAACTGAGGGCGGGTGTTCTCAGATCAACTACTCAACCAGAGGGACCGCACAACCACAACCGAAGTATTAAGCGCAAACGGAGTATACCACAATCGTCCCAAGAATGCTGCTGTAAATACTGAGATCGGAAATGGTGCTGTAAAGACTGGAATTAGCTCGTTTCTCTTGGCGGCGTCGAGCCAGCTCTTCGACTTCGTTCAAGCTCCTCACGAGCATGTCCTTCCCGATTTCACCAGAGCCCGGAGGCTCCGCCTCCGGGAGCTCCTCGCCCCACTTGGGGCCGCACCCTTCGCCACACTGGTCCCTCCGGCACTTCGCCTTTATCGGCCACCTCACGAGCCGCCCGCGTCATTCCGGCGACGACCCGGCGAGGATCGGAAGAGGAATCTGCGTGTCTCGCCCGGAGGCACCCAAGCCCAACTAAGGCTAATTGCGAGAAGTTTCCTAATAGAAAATGGCTGTAGATCGATGCAATCCCGTTTCGTGAAAGCGATTCGAAGCCATTGATAATAAACAGGTTACTAACGAGCCGGGATGAATAACTTAGCTTTCGCCCCGACATTTGGATATCCGCGTGCTCTAAGTCCTCCAAATTTGTGCCAATTAGTGGTATTATGACGTATGAACAAAGCCTACAGAGTTGTTTTTCTATGCCCTAAGGGCGGTCATAATATCAACTTGCAGCGGAAGTGCTCCAAGGCAACGCTTTCCGAGAACGAGGCGATGAAGATGTTTCGAAATGAGAAGATTTCCTGCTCCGATCCTCACTGCGGCTGGCATGGAAAGGTCTTTCAGACGAAGCTTCTTCGGATCCTCCCCTTCACTTGGATACTCTCTCCCGCGACCTCGTAACGAGAGGTTTGGGGTGAAGCTGCGGCTGGGCGCACCTTATCAGGGTCAAGCGTGCGCGATCGCATTGAGCAAAAATCCAGAATCGCATCTCGATTGACGAGCAATCTATAGGTGTGTCCAATGCCAGACTTCGGCAACTTTAAAATTCTCTTCGTCGCCGGGTTTGGTCCCATCGTCCGCGACGATGCAGCTAGCCAAAAACTCTACCGCGAATCGTTTCGCATCCCCTTCAAAGAGCTTGACGGCGGCTACCTATATACAGACGCCCTGGACGGAGTGAAGCACTTTGCACTCTGGCCTCTTTCACAAGCGGCACAATCCTGCTTCGGCAAGGTCTCCTGGCCCGCCGACTTACCAATCCCTCAAGCCTGGATCGAGTTTGACGTAGACAGCGTTGAACGAGCGACCGCTGAGTTGGAATCGCGCGGCTATCAAATGCTTCTGTCAGTCAAAAAAGAGCCGTGGGGTCAAACCGTCACTCGATTTCTAGGCCCGGAAGGCCTGTTGATCGGAATAACATTCACGCCCTCCATGCGATAGGAAAAGTGACGCAGCAAACTTTTCTGCTCTCACTCTTCCTTCAGTCTTGCCTTCGATGAGTCTTGCCTTCATTTCACTCTCGAGTCCACAGATCCCACCCCTTGTATCTCCCGCCACGGGATGTTATTCGTGAATAAGTGACAAGTATGACTAACAGCGTCCACTTGGCCTGCGTCGGCCTGGCGTCGGCGTCCGAGCCCGAACTCTGCGCACACCCCCAATCCAGTCCTAACATCATCCATCGCGAGGTAGGTTCTAATGTAGCTCGGGTCTGCTGCCCTGACGAAGGAAGGGTTAGACCCGAGGCTTTTATTCCACCGGGCTCGCCGGTAAAAAGACGACCGAAAGTCCTCACCTCTAAAGAGGTCAGCTACATTCACCCGAAGCCAAACTCGGCCCTCGTCACTGACTTTCTAATCGAGACATCCAAACGATTAGAAATCCCCGCAACTCAAACAAAACACAAGACGGAGTTACTTTCTAATCGAGACAATTTTGCACCCCCTTCGCGCCCCGATTTACCTGAGATCTCCACTTCAATGTTTGGAAACCTACTGTGCGAAAAGAGACAGTTTGCATTCAGTCGAGTGATAAAATCCCCACACAAATGTGGACGTTCCTGGGGCGAATATGTCCATGAGAATTCGAACCTCAAACTGTGTGTCGATTCAATGGTGCGCCCCAATTCAGTTCTCGTTTCGTTTTTGCGCGACGAACGTAAATCGACGAGGTGACGACAGATGCGTCATTCGAAATTCGTAACAGTTCTTACGAACGCTGGTCGGATGAATTGCGCGCTTTCTCTTCTACGGCTCGCGATGCCGGCGCTGCTGCTATTGCTGTTCGCCGCAAACGCCCAAGCGCAGTTCCAGGCGACTGTTCAGGGAACGGTAACAGATGCCAAAGGTGCGGTCGTCGCAGATGCCACAGTAACTCTCATCGACCCAGCTACTCAGATCGCCAAAACTACAACGACAAGTGGAGAAGGCTTTTATCGCTTTGCTGAAGTCGCCCCCGGCACTTACAGCGTGACTGTTGAAGCAAAGGGATTTGAAAAGAACGTCACGGATCACGTGATCGTATCCGGTGAGCTGGCGCGTGGTTTGGATATCACGCTGACAATCGGCCAGGTGAACCAGTCCGTCACCGTCGATGCGTCCACTGGCCCCGATCTACAGACCGAAGAAGGAAGTATCGAAGGAACGATAACCAATCAGGAAGTTCAGCGATTGCCGAGTTTCGGCCGTGACCCTTACGAATTGCTCCGCTTCGCTCCGGGAGTATTTGGTGATGGCGCTCGCAGCGCACTAGGTCTTGCAGACGGAT
This sequence comes from Candidatus Acidiferrales bacterium, assembly GCA_036513895.1. Classification (GTDB taxonomy): domain Bacteria; phylum Acidobacteriota; class Terriglobia; order Acidiferrales; family UBA7541; genus Palsa-147. Next base: position 5,049 of record DATBYF010000005.1, read on the forward strand.
TTCCCAACGGCTCAGGCGCCAATGCCGGCAGCGGCGGCCCGGGTGGTTCGAACACGGCTCTCTATCAGACAGAGAACCAACAATCCATCAGCGCCAACGGACAGCGCGTCACTTCGAACGACTACACCGTTGATGGTGTCAGCGTAAACAGCCTTCAGTGGGGCGGCGCAGCCGTGATCACGCCCAGCCCCGGGAGCGTGCAGGAAATCACCGTGCTCGCAAGCGACTATGACGCTGGCGACGGCCGCAATTCAGGCGCGCACATAAAAGTCGTCACACGGTCCGGCGTAAATCAATACCACGGTGCCGCCTTTTTCCAATATCAGACGCCTGGCCTGAATTCCGACAATAAATACAACGGATACAATTTTGGCGCAGGCACCTTCGATCCGCTGGTCCGCGACCAGAACGCTTACCGGCAATTCGGTGGCAATTTCGGCGGCCCCGTCCTGAAAGACAAGCTGTTCTTTTTTTTCAACTACGAAGGTCTTCGCGACAAGAATACGAACTACCAGAACGCATGGGTTGACACGCCCCAGTTTGATTCTTTGCTTGCCAGCTATAGTCCGGGCACTCCTGTGTCAGCCACACTCACCGATCCGGGAATTGCACCTCGCGTGAAACAAGTCCTTCCCGCTTCCTGCGCCGGCTTTCCTGTTCCGTGCCAGCTAGTCGGGAATGCGGTCAATATCGGTTCCCCTACCGGAACCTACGGAACCTATCTCAGCGGTAACCCTCAGGGCTCTTGTCCCAACAACATAGAATGCGGCGCAGGCCTGACAAGCGTTCCTGAATTTGAGTATGCACAGCTTTTCGTGCCGCAAACTACCAGCGGCAACCAGTACAACGCACGCATGGACTACAACATGGGCCGCAGCATTTTCTCCGTGAACACTTTTTTTACCACATACGATCAGCTGTCCGCGGATGCCAGCGCCCAGGCCCGCCCGATGGCAGATTACAATTCGGATCGCTTCACGCCGTCCGGTTTTCTAGGCTGGATATTTAACTTTTCTCCCACGATGGTGAACGAAGCGCGCTTTAACTTCACACGCTGGGGATTTAACGAGATTTCGTCGAATCCGCAAATCAATTGGGCGATTCCGCGCACGGAAATTCAGAACGCGGTTCCCCTGGGACAGCGGATTATCTTTGGCGCCAACCAAGGCGATTCCTCTCCCGGAATTTACGCGGAAAACACGTTTGCTTTCCGCGATGTCCTTTCCAAGATCCATGGCCAACACGCATTTCATTTCGGATTCGAAGTCGTGCGACTCGAAGACAATGACGATCTGTTAGGCGGTGGCCGACCCGACATTGTTTTTCAACAACCCTGGAATTTCGCCAACGGAACTGCCGTTTTTGAAGCAGTCGAAGTTAATCCTCTCACCGGCGCACCTCCCAGCGCCGCCCGCGCCTATCGCAAAACGCAATATGGCGCTTTCTTTCAGGACGACTGGAAATTCCGTCCCAACTTGACTATCAATCTTGGCGTCCGCTGGGATTACGACGCCCCGCCCACCGAGGCCCACAGCCAACTCGCAAACATTCTTCCCGGCTCCAGCCCCGTCACGGGCTTGCAGCAGGCGGTTGCCATCAATCCTCATCAAATGTACAACTCCGATTATCACAATTTTGGTCCGCGGATTGGTTTTGCGTGGAGTCCCATGCGTTTCCAGTCAAAGGCCGTCGTTCGCGGTGGCTTCGGCATGGCCTACGACAGTTATGACATGAATTCGTTCGACAACACTCGAGACAATCCGCCATACGTAGCCAATTACGGAATTTGCTGCGGTGGCCCCGGCGCTTCCGTCAACACGGATTTTCTCTACGCCTTGGGTACAAATCCGCGTTCGCCCCAGAGCTATCCTCCCAACACAGCATTAGCTCTCGGTCTCGATCCAACCACAAACTTGCCGATCATCGGGCCCGGCGGCAGTGCACCCAATGTATATGGCAATCCCCAGTCTTTTAACAATCCGTACATCTATCTCTACTCGCTCCAGCTTCAGTACGCACTGCCCGACAACTGGGTCGCCGTCGCCGGATATCAGGGCAGCAGCAGCCACCATCTATTGCGTCTCAAGAACCTTCAATACTTCTATCAAAATCCGAGCCCGCTCATCGGCGCGGTGTTTCAATTCACTCCCGACACCAATGCAAACTACAACGCGCTTCTCACCGAACTCAAGAAGACTTTCAAGAACGGTTTTCTGATCGACGCCCAATACACCTATAGCAAATCCATAGACGAAATTTCCGCCGAAGGCCCCGGCTATGATACCAACCAGACCTTCCCTACCGATTTGGCCACCGAGCGAGGCCCTTCCGATTACGACGCGACGCACAACTTCCGCATCGTAGGCCTATATGATCTTCCGATTTTCCGGAATCAAAGTAATTGGCAGGGGAGAATCCTGGGCGGCTGGGAAATAAATGGTGATTTCCAATTCCATTCGGGATTCCCTTGGACCCCGGTGGCAGTCAACAACTGCAACGTAACGCTTGGAGCGGCAACGATCTGCCCATTCCGTCCAATTGGAGTTTATACTCAGCAGAACAATAATCATGATTCGAACGCGTTTCTTCCGGATGGCTTGGACAACAATTTTCCGGGTGGCTCGACTACCTATTTCAACGTCACTAGCGGAGGATTCCCAGCCTTTAATCGAAATGCCGAACGCGGCCCGCGTTTCAGCCAATTCGATTTCAGCTTCGTCAAGAGCTTTGGATTGCCATCGATGAAGTTCGTAGGCGAATCATCGAAAATTCAGTTGCGTATGAACGTCTATAACGCGTTCAACAAGCTAAATCTCGCGCCATTCACGTTTCAGAGCCAGTCAACCACGGTCGCCTACGGCAACACCAGTTGCACGGGTACACCGGCGGTGTGTGTGCCCATCGCCAATCCGAATTTCGGCATCGCGACCCTAGGTCTCGCCGGGCGGGTGGTTGAACTCGAAGGCAGGTACGTTTTCTAACTAAGCAGCTAGCGCCCGCAAGTATGGGGGCTGAGAACAGCGGCGGGCGATAATTTGTCAATTCGAAAAGATTGGTCGGGGCGCGGCGATTTGAACGCCGGACCTCCTGCGCCCAAGGCAGTTGCAAAAAATCGATCTTGTTGGTCCGTCTAGCTTTGTTCTACGTCATGGTACACGGTTTTGGACCTGATTTGGCAGTTGTTGGACCCAAGTTGGACCCAAGTTTTTCTCTGCGATCAGGCAGACGACAGGCAGACGCGGGCTACGCTCGCTTAGCCTTCATGTCTGCAACGCGGACTAAGCCTCTGTTCGCGCCCTCTGCTATACTCTGCGCCAGCAAGCGTTGCCTGCCTCGGCGAAGGAATATTTGCCCATGAA
>DATBYF010000006.1:0-20095 GCA_036513895.1 Candidatus Acidiferrales bacterium
TGGAGGAACGTCCGCGATCACGGTCGGCTCGATGAAATAACCTTCGGTGCCGACTTGTTTTCCGCCGGTGACGAGGCGGCCTTCTTTTTTGCCGGTTTCGATGTAGTCGAGAATTGATTTCATGGACGCTTTATTGATGACGGGACCCATGTAGTTCTCGGGATTCTCCGGCGTGCCGACTTTCATTTGCTTGACGCGCGGAATGAGCTTCTCGAGGAATTTGTCGTAGACTTTTTCGGCCACGATTGCACGCGAGCACGCTGAACATTTTTGTCCCTGATATCCGAATGCCGAGAGCGCGACGCCTTCGACGGCAGCATCGAGATCGGCTTCTTCGTCAACGATGATCGCGTCCTTGCCGCCCATTTCGAGAATGGTGCGCTTGATCCAAATTTGTCCCGGCTGCGCTTTGGCGGCGTGTTCGCTGATTCGGAGGCCCGCTTCTTTCGAGCCGGTGAAAGCGATGAAGCGCGTCTTTGGATTGGTGACGAGCGCTTCGCCCGCGGTGCCGCCGGGGCCGGTGAAGAAGCTGACGACATCGCGCGGAACGCCAGCTTCGTAGAGAATATCGACGAAAATCGCGGCGATAGTGGGCGAATCGCTCGATGGTTTCACGACGACTGTGTTACCGGTGACGATGGCGGCGAGCGTCATGCCGCCCATGATGGCCGCGGCGAAATTCCAGGGCGGAATCACGACGCCGACGCCGAGCGGAATGTAGCGCAGATAATTTTTCTCGCCGCGCATGGGCGTGAGGGGTTGGGGCGCTGCGAGCCTTTCCGCTTCGCGGCCATAGTATTCGCAAAAATCAATCAGCTCGGCGATGTCCGCGTCGGCCTCGGGCCACGTCTTGCCGATTTCGTAGACGAGCCAGGCATCCAGCTCATAACGGCGCTTGCGCAGAATTTCGGCGGTTCGATAGACGCAAGCCACACGTTCTTGAGCTGGCACTCGCTTCCAGCGCTCGAATGCGCTCGCAGCTGCCTCGACAGCCTGATTGGCCATTTCGACGGTGGCTTTCTGAAAAATCCCGATGACTTCGCCGGGGCGCGATGGATTCGTGGATTGGATTTTTTCTTTTGTGGTGATTCTTTCTCCGCCGATTACGAGGGGATATTCCTTGCCGAATTGGCTTTTCACGGACGCGAGCGCGTCTTCCATCTTTTTGCGGTTCGCGGCGTTTTTGAAATCAACGAATGGCTCGTTGATGAATTCACCGCGCGGAACTGCCGTCGTTGCGGATGCGGTCATGGGCGGAATGCCTCCTCGGATGGCCTGGCTCGATGTCGAAAGTTAATTGTATCGCGCCCGTGTAATTCCTCACAAGCTGGGAAGCTCGAGAATCCGGAGTGGGGAGGGTGAAATGCTTGCGGCGTTAAAGGAAAAAGACCCACCCTTGCTACGCAAGGATGGGCCACCCACGCACCAATATCTGGCGTGGTAATTTGTGAATACGGAAAGACTATTTGCCGGCGAGTTGATCGGCAAATTCGGCTGCGATTGGAACGCGGAACTTTTCGTGCTGCGCCGCTTTGATCATCAGCAAAATCCAGAGGATGAACGAAATAAGATTGATCAGTTCGTAAAGCAGAACGATCAAGCCCCATGAGCCGTTCCATCCCCAGCCGCCGAAGAATCCGAATCCGACGAAGTGGCCTAGAAGGATGAGGATGACGTGCAAGCCGCCGAACACGACGATGGATTGCGCCGCGTGGAACCGCACGAAAGGCCGCTTGTCGATCAAGAAGAAGATTATGCCAGTGACCCATCCAAGCACGTAGCAAAGCAGTCCGGCGATATTCTCAGCCAATCCTGTACCTCCGCCAACCAAAGGTTCGGATGTTACTACAGGTGTGGGAGCGGGAGAGGGCGCAGGACCTGCTGCCACCGCCTGGGGCGCTCCGCACTTGGGGCAGAACGCCGCGCCTGAACCTACGTCCGTGCCACACTTCGCACAGAATGCCATGGACTCACCTCCGGACACGAATTGCTCGATTGGGCGCGTAATCTATCAGAAGCAAGGTGGCGCGGCAAGCCGAATTGGTACGCGGACGGCGATCCGCTGGAATGCCGCGAAATTCTCAGGGTACGGTCCATGGTAGTGCTTCTTCGAGCCAGGCGCTCGTTCGACGGCTGGTTCCGGCCTTTCGTCCTTAGCGCAACGAAAGGGGTTAGCTTCAGTTCGATTTGAAACGTACTTTGTAGTGTTTGACATTACATCTCTACAATGTATTTTCATTAGTTCGCTTGAGCGTTCGCCGATTTGATAATGTGCGGGGGCTGACAGCCGGAGGATAGCGGATGACCAGCGTAACAAAAGAACGCAGCTTTCTGCATCACCATTCACTCAGCATTGCTGCGATCGCAATTCTGACGCTGTGGTTTTGTCTCTATATAAAATCGGACCCAAGCACGCACCTTGGTTCATTCTTCGGAAATGCGATTGCGGATTGGTCAGGTGTGGTGGTCACCGTGTTCGCGACGAAATATCTGTACGAGGTGCATTCCAAGGAGAGCCGGACGCCATCGAAGGAAGATCTGCCGCCGGTACTCGCGTTTCTTCGTAATCACGGACTCACGATTTTCCTGCTGATCACCGGCGTGGGCTGGGTTGCACTGTACCTTCGAGTTGACCCCAACGCGAAATGGGGACAGGTTGTGGGCAATATCGTTTCCGAATGGACGCAGGTCTTCGGCACGATTGTGATGACCAAACATTTCATGGAGCCGCACGCCAAGCTGTAAAAAACCTCATCGCTCTAATTGCATGAGCAAATCTAAAATTTTCGCGCTGGTGTCCGTCGCCGTTTTGCTGTTGTTTGGCGGCGCTGCTGCATTTCTTTTGTATCACCCGCAGGCTCCTGCTCTGCCGACCAACGAAGTCAACGATGCCAGCGGATTGAATCGCACGGTGATCGGCGAAGTCGTTAGCCCGATGACCGAAGAAGAAATTCGCGCAGCCGTGAAATCGGCGAAGGAGGCGGGACTCAAGGTCGCAATCGCGGGCGCGCGGCACAGCATGGGCGGGCAAGCGATGCATCCTGACGCTGTTGTGCTGGATATGCTTCATTACAATCGCGTGCTGTCGCTCGACGTGGAGAAAAAGCTAGTCACGGTGCAGAGCGGAGTTACGTGGCGCGACCTGCAAGAATATTTGAATCCAGCGGGCCTGGCCGTCATGGTGATGCAAGGGCCGAACCTTTTCAGTGTGGGCGGCTCGATGAGCGTGAATGCGCACGGTTGGGATTTGCGAAACGGCCCGCTGGCCAGCACGGTGGAATCGTTTCGGATATTGACGGCTGACGGCACGGTGCGCAATTGCAGCCGGACGGAGAATCCTGAGTTGTTTCGAGTGGTTCTCGGAGGCTACGGACTATTCGGCGTGATTCTCGACGCGACGCTGCACGTGACGACGAATAACGCCTACAAAGCAATTCTTTTCCAGATTGATTACCACCAATTCCCCGATTATTTTCTGAATACGATTCTCCCGGATCCGAATGTTGATCTCGGTGAAGCCGATCTTTCGATCGACCCGAAATCTTTGCTACGAGACGTGGTGGGCGTGGCGTACACGCGGACAGACGACACAGGCCGCACTGACGCGCTGAAGAATGAAATCAACGTGTTCCGCGACCGGTTCTTTTTCGATTTGTCGCGGCGATTCGATTGGGGCAAGACGCTGCGATGGCGGCTGCAAATACGCCACGAGTATCCGCAGCCCGGCGCCATTCGCACGCGAAATAACATTTTCCGTACGCCGGTCGAGCGGATTCGGTACTACTCGTCGAGCGATTCGGACATCTTGCAGGAATATTTTGTTCCGCCAGATAAATTCGTGCCATTCATTGATGAGCTGCGCGCGGTGATCGAGCGGCGCCACGTGAATTTGCTCAACGCGACCGTGAGATATATCGCGCCGAACGGCGATTCGTTTTTGAATTACGCCCGGCGCGATTATTTTGCCGTGGTTCTCTACATTAATGTGAAGAGTTCGCTTGGGGGCCAGTCTGCGGCGCGCGAGATGACGCGGGAGTTGATCGATCTTGCGGTCGACGACGGAGGCACATTTTATCTTCCTTACGTACTTTATTACGACAAGTCAGAGCTCACCGCCGGCTATTCGAACATTGACGAATTTTTCGATATGAAGCGGCAGTACGATCCGAGTGAGCTTTTCATGAACGGCTTCTACGCCAAGTACCGGCAATAACTCGGCGCGGTGGAAACCCCGGGCCAGTCTGCCGACCAGCCCTACAATATCTGGGATCGAGTCGCCATCTAGGATCGAATCGCAGCGCGGACAGAAAATCCGCCAACGATTCGCGCGATGGCATAAAATGGGTTTATTCACGTTCCGTGCGGAAGTGGCGGAATTGGCAGACGCGCCAGCCTTAGGAGCTGGTGGCCGAAAGGCCGTAGGGGTTCGAGTCCCTTCTTCCGCAGATCAATTTTGATGGATTACTCGGAAAGACCAATAAATACGGCTATTTTAACGGTTTTCATAGGCTTATGAGGGAGGACGGTGAAAGTAGGTCAAGTAACAAATGAGAGTGTTCGGAAGCAATTAGGAATAAGAAACAGGGGTTATCTCAGTTGGAAGGAACTACACAGGGAATCGCATCGAGATCTGGTAGTCGGCGGGCGACTATTCTGAGTATGTTGTCGAGCTCATCATTCGGCGATGCCTAATTTGAGTAGAGGCGCGGGTGAGTTCTCTTTGGGGGCAGTGCTGTGGCGTTGACGATGTTGTCGGCCTTGGCCGCTTTCTGAGCGCGAAACTCGCGCGCAAGTTCGCCGAGGCTCTTGTACTGGTTGTCGAATTCGGTCTGCCCTGCGTCGAGCGCGGAGTTGTAGGGCACGTAGGTTGACTCCACATAGTTCGTCGATCCGTGCGAAGACACAATGCCACCCGCAGCACGCGGGCAGCTCGACTGCGCGTGCGCCGGAAGCGCGAAAAACAAAACCACAACTATAAGACCAAGAGTTTTCACGGTATTGTCCTCAACAGAGGCACATTCGTACGTTCGCTCATAAAAATAGCAAGTTGAGGCGAACGATGCGACAGTACAGAAGTACCGATTTTTGGGTAAGCCGACTTCTTAGGACTCGGCTAACTTAAGGACTTATCCTGGAATTGTCGTGGAAATGCGATAGCCCGGAACAATATGGCGGAAGCCAAGCCTGTCGGTAGGGCAATCCAAAGGGACAAAGGATTGATGTCTCTTGTCAAAGGATGTCTGACGAAATCGTAACCCATAGTGTTGGCGGCCACGTATTTGGCCGCGGAATAAGTGGCGGAGTAAATCAGCCCCAGAGTAGCACCGCCGAGGGCGAACGCAGACCAGGAGCGGATTCCGTGGCGACGAAAAAATAGCCAAGCAGGGACTCCTAGCAGTAACTCAACAAAATAGGCAGTTGGTAAAGCGTATATTGAAAAAAGCGCAAGGAGGCCTAGGAAATCGCTGAACGAGACTGGCGAGTCACCCGGAGAAACAACGGCGGCGGCGGAAAGCCCCACCGGAATTACCAGCGGCGCAATCAGAAAGGCCATTACCGTTCTGAAGTGAGTCATGTCGGTCCTGGAATGGTTTCAGCGGAAGACTTCCCACATTTTCCTTACTTCTTTTTCAAGGGCGGATGAGGTGGCTTGAAGTTTTTCGTGAGTTCGAACAGCCGCATGAGGGGAACGGTGACCACTTGCATGGCGTGCGTTCTCGCCGAAGCCTTGAAGGCATAAAGACTTCAGCGCCATGCGGCGGCTGGGTGCTTGTCCCACGACCGTCGCATGGCGCCTAGTCTTTATTAGGATAAAAAGACTTCGAGCGAACGCGGTTTAGTGCTTCTGGCCTTGCCCGGTCTTCGAACCGCGTTCATCCGTCTCGTTGCTCTTGTTGCGGTCACGCTCTTGGCCGCCGAAATCCGGGCCAGAGCCCTTGTTGCCTTCACCGCGCTCGGAACCGCCCTGCTGGCCCTGACGTTGACCACCTTGGTGCTCCGGGTTGTTGCCCTTCTGCCCCTGTTGGCTTCCAGGATTACCCTGCTGTCCAGTCTGGCGCCCGCCCTGCTGTTGACCGCCCTGCTGGGAACCGGGATTGCCCTGCTGGCCGCCCTGACGCTGCTGACTGCCCTGCTCGGGACCGGTACGAGGATTCTCGTGTCCGGTCTGACCGGTGTGCTTACCAGCGCCTTGTTCTTTGTTCTGCTGCTCGTCGTATTGAGCGGGCGTGTTACGCTTCTTGCTGGGGTCGTTTTCGCGACCCGACTGATCCGGATCCTGAAATTCACGTCCCTGCTTCGTTCCTTCTCCAGGCATGTTGTATCTCCTTTAGATTTTGCTGCTTACTGCCGATAAACTTAATACCGAACGCGGAACGTTAAGCGCGAGCGGCTTTGCTCTTGCCTCGGCCACCCAAACGCGACTTCATTTCTTCGTCTGAATCATCCTCGCCGCTCATCGCCTCAACATTGATGTTCTCGGCAAGTTCGGTGAGTTTTTGATCCGTTTCCTTCTCCTCTTCCAGCGTTTGCTCGAGAAGCTTAACGGCATCGTCAAAACCGAGTAGCGAAGCATATGTTTTGACGCAACCGTATCCTGCGATCTCGTAATGTTCGACTCGCTGGGCCGCTGAAATCAGCCCTGCATCGCGCATTTCCGATTCATCATGCTCCGAGATCATTTCGCTGCCTTCTTCGATGAGCCCCTCCATCCCTTTGCACTTCTTGCCCTTGGGACTTTCGTCGAGACCCTTGAAGATCGTCTCAAGACGGCTGACGTGTCCGCGCGTCTGCTCGAGGTGTTCTTCGAAGCCTTTGCGTAGCTCGTCTGACTCCGCCGCCTTGGCCATCTTCGGCAACGCCTTAACCAATTGGTTTTCAGCGTTGTAGAGATCCTTTAATTCGTCGATATAAAGTTCCTTCAATGAATTTTGTTCCATCGTGTGCTTCCTCCCTCTAGTTCGCAGGTTGTGCACTGCGGGAACCACGTTAGACCTCGGGGCAAAAACCAGCCATCCCGTGAAAGCTGTAATACTCGTTGAATGTCTCCCTAAGTAGGTGTGCGGTGCGAACGGTAAGATCTAAGAAGAAGCGGATAAACCACTAAAGGCCTAGGGTACAGCGATTACAGAAACTTTACTTTATTTTGCTTGCTCCATTGCGGCATCTCATTGACCATGGTGATGTGTCCGCGATGCCCCTGCGCCCCGTCGCTGATTCCTAGAAGCATCGAATTACGCTTTCAATGAAAAGACTTTATATCGTTATTCTTGCGTCGGTGTTACTCGCTGGTTGCGGCGAGGCGCGGAAAATCGCTGGCGCGCTCGATACCGGGGCCGGCTGGGCGCCGTGGAGCAAAACCTCTTCGGCGGTTTATACCGGCACATCGCGTATCGTTTCCGATCCGTCCGTTATCGCCGATGAATTCGTTTTCCGCCTCTCCTACACGAGCGTGGATTTTGCAAATCCAGCCGGGCCCCACGCCAATATTTCACTCGCGACGTCCCCAGACTCAATGAAGTGGACAGCACTGGCGAACGCCGCCGACGGCACCGCGATCCACGGGGAAATCCTTCGTGGGCGAGACGGCACGTGGGACGAAAACCTCGAAACGCCGTTTCTGATGAAAACTCAGAATGGCTACTATCTTTATTATTCCGGTTATCGAGACGGTATGACTCCCGGCGAGCCCGCCAAGGGCTTGCCTGCATCGCTCGGACTCGCGACGTCGCAAGACGCCGTCACGTTCACACGGGTCCAATCTGACCCGATTCTTACGCCTACGCCGGGAAGCTTGGACGCCGACGCGATCTACAGCCCCGACATCATTCCGTATCAGGGCGGCTATCTTATGGTTTATGCCGGGCATTGCTACAACGATTGCCCCGGCGCGCCGGGCGTGCGCATTCTTTCAGCCACTTCGCCGGACGGCATTCATTGGACGAAATCCGCGCAACCGCTACTCGCGCCCACCGCGCCGCCTGAATGGATGCGCGATGGCGTTGCGGAGCCGGCGATTCTGTTGGGGCCGGATGGCTACCTCTATTTATTCTTCACGGGAGTGAACGGGACAAATCACGTGATTGGTGTCGCGCGCGCAGCAACGCTCACGAGCGCGTGGGATATTGATCCCAAATCCATCATTGAACCAACCGCGGGTGGCTTCGACGAGGGCGGCGACACCGGGCCAACCGTTTTGCTCGAAGACGGCAATGTCCGGATGTGGTTCGCCGGCACGAACCATGCCGCGCAATATTCGATCGGGTACGCGGAAGCGCCCTGGCCGCTCCGACGCAGCGGTTCACGAACTGCCAGCCCGGTGTTCGCTGTGGCCACCGGCGTTCTGCCTGCTAACAAGTAGTGGCCTTAGCCGCGTGGGCTAGACGTATTTCATTCCGCAGTCAATAATTCGCTTTCATCGAACGAAGAGATTTGCTCCCTTCCGCGTCTAAGTGTGACAGGAGTAAGCTCGGGTGGGTCTTGAACTCCACAGAAGCGGACTGGGGCCGTCTGCCGACAACGATCAGTGTGCGCAATCGCAAAGGAGAATCGTTAATGATGAAGAAATTTTGGGTTGCAGTGATGTTGGTGGGGCTAATGGCGGGATTCGCCGGAAAAGCGTTTGCCGCGCAAGACGGACAGGATCAGAAGAGCGCCGACAAAACGCCGGCAATTTACGACATTAAGGGACAGGTGCTCGTAGACTTGCAGGATTTGCAGAAGAAGTTTACGGCGCTAGCGGGAGCGGTGCCGCAGGATAAATATGGGTGGCGGCCGGCGGACGGCGTGCGATCCATCGGCGAAGTCTACCTCCACATTACACAAGCGAATTACGGCTTCATCAAGCTCATTGGTGGAACGCCGGCGGTTGATTTCAATACCAAGGATTTCGAGAAATCCACCACGGACAAAGCCAAGATCGTCGAGCAGCTGAACACATCGTTCGAGTTCGCGCGGACCTACATTGACAAGATGACGAACGCGGACATTCAAACGGCCATGAAACAGTTCGGCCCTGACGCGAATAAGGGCGACATCATCTACCTGCTCGCGGATCACGCTCACGAACATCTCGGGCAGTCCATCGCGTACGCTCGCGTGAACGGCATCATCCCGCCGTGGACCGTGGAAGCCATGAAGAAGAAGGCTGCCAAGGACAACGCGCCTCAGGAATAGCTGCTACTAAAACATTGCGGGACAACGGAACGGGGGATCTTTTCGGTCTCCCGTTCGTTCCTCCCCGGCTGCAGATCAGCCCGCACCAACGCCAGTTGGCGTAACCTTCGACATCGCGCAAGAGGTTCTTCGTCCACACGCCGTCGAGTTGACGGCGTGCGGCGCTCTGCTATACTGAGTTTTCCCGTTGAGATTTGAACGGCCGCGATTTCCTGCCTTTTACCACTGCAACTGTGAATCGGCGAATCGCAGAATTTGACCTGATATACAATCTCGCACGTAGAAGAATCCATGACCGAAGCAACCGCAGCAACTTGCAAGCGCGAACTCGAACTCGAGATTCCCGCTGAAAATGTGAAGAAGGCGACAGATAAAATCGCGCGCGACCTCGCCAAAGTGGCGCGAATTCCCGGCTTTCGCCCCGGGAAAGCGCCGGTAACGCTCATCCAGCGCCGCTTCGCCGATGATATCAAGGGTGAAGTCCTCGAATCGCTAGTGCCCGAGTACCTCTCGCAAGCGCTGCAGGAAAAGAAAATGATTCCGGTCAACCGGCCGGAAGTGGATCAAGTGAATTTCGCCGACGATGGCCTGGTGAAGTTCCGTGCAACGTTTGAAGTACTGCCGGAATTCGAGCTGGGCGATTACAAGGGACTCGAAGTTGAAGTGGAAGAGATCGAAATCGGCGATGCGCAGGTGGATAAGGCGATTGAAGAACTGCGCGAGCGCGCGGCAACCTACGCGCCCGTCGAAGGCCGCGCGATTCAGGATGGTGATTACGCGCAACTGAAGCTTATCGGCACTCCGGCGGGCGGCGGCGACCCGGTCCAGGCTGACAACATTCTCTGCCACATCGGCGCCGAGGAAACTTTGGAAAGCTTCACGACCAACCTCCGCGGCGCGAGCCCCGGCGAGACAAAGACGTTCGAAGCGAAATATCCCGATGACTATCCGGATCCCAAACTTGTGGGCAAGACGTACAACTACACGGTGGACGTCCTGGGCATCAAGGAAAAGAAGCTCCCTGAGCTGAACGACGAATTCGCTAAAGACATTTCGGCCGAATTTGGCGGCATTGCGACCGTCGCCGAGCTACGCACGAAAATCCGCGAGCGTCTCGACGCAGCGCGCGAGCAGCAGCAGAAGCAACAAGCCGATGAGAAAATCATCGAGGCGCTGATCAAGAAGCACGATTTCCCGGTCCCAGAAACGCTTATCGAGCATCAGATGGATTCGCGGCTCGAACGCGTGGTGCGCTCGCTTGCGCAGCAGGGTGTGGATCCCCGGGCGGTAAACGTTGACTGGGTGAGCCTGCGGCGGCGACAGCGCGACCGCTCGGTGGACGACGTGAAGGCCGAGCTGATCATTGACCGCATCGCTACGGCTGAAAACATCGACGCGACCGAAGAAGACGTCGAAAAAGAGCTCGAACATCTCGCCAGCCACAGTGGCGAATCTGCCGCAGTTTTGCGGGCGCGCTTGACAAAGCAGGGAGCCCTCGATAGGATTAAATCGAAGTTGCGCAGCGACAAGACAATCGAGTGGCTCTACCGTCAGTCCCGAATTCAGACGACAGCAAAACGTGAGAAATAGCCTCCGGTTCGGGATCCTCAGCGCAGCACATATTTCCCGATGAGACATATGGACGACGCGAATCCGCGAGCGACAACTCTTGTTCCCATGGTCGTCGAGCAGACGAACCGCGGCGAGCGGGCCTACGATATTTACTCCCGCTTGCTGAAGGACCACATCATCTTCATCGGCACGCCGATTGATGATCACGTGGCGAACCTGGTCACGGCGCAGCTGCTTTTTCTGGCGTCCGAGGACCCCGAGAAAGATATCTCCGTGTACATCAACTCGCCGGGCGGCTCGATTTCGGCCGGGATGGCGATTTACGATACGATGCAATTCGTAAAACCGGACGTGGTGACGTATTGCGTCGGCCAGGCGGCATCCATCGCGGCCGTACTGCTGGCGTCTGGTGCTCCGAAGAAGCGTTACGCGCTGCCGAATTCGCGCGTTCTCATCCACCAGCCGTGGATGTCGGGTCTTTCAGGGCAGGCCACAGACATTGATATCCACGCAAAAGAGATTATTCGCACGCGCGAGTCGCTTAACAAGCTTCTAGCGCATCATACAGGGCAGAGTGTTGCGAAGCTCGAGAAGGACGTCGAACGGGATTTCATTATGACGGCGGCACAGGCAAAGGAGTACGGAATCGTTGATGAGATTATCGCCAAACATCGCTGATACCGTTCCAAAAGGTAAGTAGAGTTTGATGAAAACCCTTCCTTCCTTCCTGCCGAGTCGTACAATGGGTTCCAGTTTCACACCGGGTGTGGTTTCCTTGTTGGGATTAGGGGGGCAAGCTCAGTGAAACGATTCACTCCAGATGAACCGTTACGCTGCTCGTTCTGCCATAAATCGCAGGAGCAGGTGGAGAAGCTGATCAGTTCTCCATCCGAATACACTCGCTCCTACATTTGCAACGAGTGCGTAGGGGTTTGCCAGCAGATTCTCGAGGACGAGAAGCGCGAACAAGCAAGCCCGGCCAATCGCCGGCTGCCGCGCCCACCCGAGATCAAGACTTTTCTCGACGGTTACGTGATCGGCCAGGAAAAGACCAAGAAGAAGCTCGCGGTGGCGGTTTACAACCACTACAAGCGGATCTTCCTGAATCGCCAGCCGAGTGATGTCGAGCTGACAAAATCGAATATTTTGCTGATCGGCCCGACTGGCACGGGCAAGACGCTCCTGGCGCAGACGCTTTCGCGGATGCTCGAAGTTCCCTTCGCGATTGTGGACGCGACGACGCTCACCGAAGCTGGATATGTGGGCGAGGACGTCGAAAACATCATCTTGAAGCTGTTGCAAGCCGCCGATGGCGACGTGCAGCGCGCCCAGCAGGGCATCATCTATATCGACGAAATCGACAAAATTTCGAAGAAGGACGAGAACCCTTCGATTACCCGCGATGTATCGGGCGAAGGCGTTCAGCAGGCTTTGCTGAAGATTCTCGAAGGCACGATTGCCAACGTTCCGCCGCAAGGCGGCCGGAAGCACCCGCACCAGGAATTTACGCCAGTGGATACCACGAGCATTCTGTTTATTTGCGGCGGCGCTTTCGTGGGCCTCGAAAAGATTATCGAGCGGCGAATCGGGCAGAAATCGGTCGGGTTTAACGCGGACGCGCAACCCTCGACGCCCAACCGGCGCAACATCGAGTTGCTTGAACAGGTACAGCCGACGGACTTAATTCGTTACGGGCTCATACCGGAATTTGTCGGCCGCTTGCCCGTTTGCGGCGTTCTGGCGGATCTCGACAAGTCGGCGCTGATGCGAATCCTCACCGAGCCGAAGAATGCGCTCGTGCGCCAATACCAACGGCTGTTTGAATTCGAGAACGTCCGCTTGCGTTTCAGCGACGACGCGCTTGAGACTGTCGCCGACCTCGCGCTTCAGCGCAAAGTAGGCGCGCGCGGCCTGCGCATGATCCTGGAAGATTTGATGCTCGAGATGATGTACCACCTCCCAGCCCAGCGGAAACTGCGCGACTTCGTGATTACGGCCGAAATGGTGAAGAGCCGCGAAATCAATTGGAGCCTGCTCGAGAAAGCCGGATAGCTTTTGGGACCAAGGGACCTCATGTTTAATCGCGAAAAAATCGATGTAAAGCGCGTGCCCATGATGCCGGTGCGCGACATGGTGATCTTTCCGCAGATGATGACGCCGTTCATCGTCGGGCGGGAAGCGTCTGTGCGGGCGCTCGAGGAAGCGCTGGCCGGCGAAAAGAAGATTTTTCTCGCGACGCAGCATGACGCCTCGGTGGACGATCCGAAGCCCGAAGAAATCTATCAAGTGGGCACGCTCGCCAACATCGTGCAGAGCGTCAAGCTTCCCGATGGCAATATCAAAGTTCTGGTGGAAGGCGCCGAGCGCGCGAAGATCGTTCAGGTAACCAGCGACGAAGGCTTCTTTCGCGCTTCAATTCGCGTTATTCCGGTTAAATCCGAGCCGTCGCCGCAGCTACAGGAAGTCTCAACGCGCGTGACCGGTCTCTTCGAGCAGTACGTCAAGCTATCGCAGAGTCTGAACTACGACACGATGATCGCCGCAGTGCGCGTGGAAGACGCGAACAAGCTTTCCGATGCCATCGCGGCCAATTTGCAGATTCCCGTCGAAGAAAAGCAGGAATTGCTCGAGCTCTTCGACCCGCAAGAGCGCCTGAACCGCATCGCCGATATTCTCGAAGTCGAGATTGAAAAGTTGAATGTGGATCGCACCATCAACACGCGCGTAAAGCGCCAGATGGAACGCGCGCAAAAAGAGTACTACCTCAACGAGAAATTGAAGGCCATTCAGAAAGAGCTTGGCCGCGGCGAAGCCAGCGAGATCGATCAGCTAAAAAAGAAGATCGAGACTTCCGGCATGCCTGCGGAAGTGCAGGAAAAGGCCCTGCAGGAGCTGAAGCGGCTCGAGATGATGCCGCCCATGTCCGCGGAATCGACCGTCTCTCGAAATTACCTCGATTGGATGCTCGCTGTGCCGTGGAAAAAGAGATCGCGCGAGTTGCGCGACATCAAGGCCGCCGAGAAGATCCTCTCCGAAGACCATTACGGGCTCGAGAAAATTAAAGACCGCATCCTGGAATTTTTGGCTGTCCGGCAGCTCGTGAAGAATCCCAAGGGCTCGATTCTCTGCTTCCTCGGGCCTCCGGGAGTCGGCAAGACTTCGCTCGCGATGTCCATCGGCCGCGCCACGGGACGCAAGTTTGTCCGCGTGTCGCTAGGCGGCGTGCGCGACGAAGCTGAGATTCGCGGACATCGCCGCACTTATATCGGCGCGCTCCCTGGGCAGATTATCCAAATGATGCGCAAGGCCGGCACGGTCAATCCCGTGTTCGTCCTCGATGAAGTGGACAAGATGTCCATGGATTTTCGCGGTGATCCGTCGGCAGCGTTGATGGAAGTCCTCGATCCGGAACTGAATCACGCCTTCACCGATCATTATCTCGACGTCGAATACGATCTCTCGAAGGTCATGTTCATCTGCACCGCCAACGTGCTGCACACCATTCCACAGCCGCTGCAGGATCGGATGGAAGTTCTGCGGCTTCCCGGCTATACCGAGCAGGAAAAATATGAAATCGCCAAACGCTTCCTGATCACCAAGCAGCGCGAAGCTACCGGACTCAGCGATAAAAACGTGCAGTTTACGAATGAGGGCGTGACTCACATCATCCGGCATTACACGCACGAAGCCGGAGTCCGCAATCTCGATCGCGAAATTGCAAACGTGTGCCGCAAGGTGGCGCGCAAAGTGGTCACCGAAGGCAAAGACGCCCACGTTGAGCTGAGTCCCTTGAACGCCAGCGACTATCTCGGTGTAATGAAGTTCCGTGATTTCTGGTCCGAGAAAAAGAATGAGATCGGCCTCGCTGTTGGCCTCGCCTGGACGGAATACGGCGGCCAGGTGCTTTCCACCGAAGCGACGCTGATGCAGGGCAAGGGCCGGCTGACGCTCACCGGAAAACTCGGCGACGTCATGCAGGAATCGGCGCAGGCAGCCATGAGTTACGTTCGCGCTCGCAGTCATCTTTTCGGACTGCCCAAGGATTTCTACCGCCATCTCGACATTCACATGCACGTGCCCGAGGGCGCGATTCCCAAGGATGGCCCATCGGCTGGAATCACGATTTGCACCGCTATCGTCAGCGCGCTCACGCACATTCCCGTTCGTTGCAACGTGGCCATGACGGGCGAAATCACTCTCCGCGGCAAAGTGCTGCCCATCGGCGGCGTGAAAGAAAAGCTGCTGGCGGCTCATCGCCTCGGCCTGCGCACCGTGATTCTGCCGAAGGACAACGAAAAAGATCTCGAAGAAATTCCGGCCGATATTCAATCGGAGATGTCCATCCGGTTTGTTGAAATGATGGATGAAGTGCTGGCGTTGGCTTTGGAGCAACCCTTGCCCATCGCAGGTCACACGCCGGTGGCTGAAGTTGAGCCTGAATTTGGCGCTGATGTGGCGCAGGACAGTAAGTTGACCAATTGAAATTCCTCGGCGTTCCTCGTTTGCGCCAGCTGAATTTGGCTGGTCGCGGCGGGGCAATTGCACTGTCTGTACGGGAACCCGTTTAGGAGTCTGGACGCAGCCGCTGCTGAAAAGTTCTCCTGCCCGGAGTCCAATCGGAATAAATCTGTGCCTGGATGTTGAGGCGTGAAGAAGGAAAAAAACTCGATGAGTGTAAGTCTTGCAGAACTGAAGGATAAGAACATCACCGACCTGGCGAAAATCGCCAAAGAGCTGAATATTCCCGGGTCGAGTGGCATGCGCAAGCAGGAATTGATCTTCCAAATCCTCCGCGCGCAAACGGAAATGAACGGCCTGATATTCTCGGAAGGCGTTCTCGAATGCCTCCCCGACGGTTTCGGCTTCCTCCGCGCGCCGGAGTACAACTACCTGCCCGGCCCGGACGATATCTATGTCTCGCCCTCGCAAATCCGCAAATTCGATCTGCGCACCGGCGACACGGTATCCGGCCAGGTTCGCCCTCCGAAGGATGGCGAGCGCTATTTCGCGCTGATTAAAGTGGAAGCGGTAAATTTCGAGGATCCAGAAGTCGCGCGTAACAAGATTTTCTTCGACAACCTGACGCCGCTATACCCGCAGGAGCGAATCAAGCTCGAAACGACGAAGGAAAATCTCACCGGTCGCGTTCTCGACATGCTCTGCCCCATCGGCAAGGGCCAGCGCGGATTAATCGTCGCGCCGCCGCGCACCGGCAAGACCATGATGCTGCAGTCGGTCGCGAATTCGATCACAACGAACCATCCTGAAATTGCGCTGATCGTCCTGCTGATTGACGAGCGGCCCGAAGAAGTCACCGACATGCAGCGCACGGTGAAGGGCGAGGTCATCAGTTCCACGTTCGATGAACCGCCCCAACGCCACATCCAAGTCGCTGAAATGGTCCTCGAAAAGGCGAAGCGGCTGGTCGAGCACAAGCGCGACGTCGTGATTTTGCTCGACTCGCTAACGCGCCTTGGCCGCGCTTATAACGCCGTTACGCCACCTTCGGGCAAAGTACTTTCGGGCGGCATCGATGCCAACGCTTTGCAGCGGCCGCGCCGCTTCTTCGCCGCCGCGCGAAATATCGAAGACGGCGGCTCGCTCACCATCATCGCCACGGCGTTGATTGATACCGGAAGCCGCATGGACGACGTCATCTTCGAAGAGTTCAAGGGCACCGGCAACATGGAAATCAATCTCGATCGCCGCCTAGTGGATAAGCGCGTCTTCCCAACGATTGACATCAATCGCTCGGGCACGCGAAAAGACGAGTTGCTGTTGCCGCCCGATGAATTGAACCGTGTGTGGGTGCTGCGAAAAGTATTGAGCCCGCTCTCGACAGTCGAAGCAATGGAACTTCTTCTCGGCCGGCTTGTGAAGACGAAGAGCAACGCGGAATTCCTGGGCTCGATGTCCGGCGGCCCTTCCTAAACTTCCGAGCTCGTCCTTCGGCCCACGGCGATTATTCCCGGCGCAGCGCTTCCACGGGATCGATCCGCGCTGCCCTTCGCGACGGAATCCAAGCCGCAAACAATGCGATCGCCGCCAGAATCGTCATCGATTCCGCGAGCGTGCGCGCGTCTCCGCCCGAAACCTGGTAGAGCGCGGCCGCCATCACTCGTCCCGCCGCGAGCGAACCGATCAGTCCGAGCAAAATTCCCGCAGCCGTCCAACGCGACGCGCGCGCAAGCACGAGCCGCGTGATATCTCGCGGCGTCGCTCCAAGCGCCATTCGAATTCCGATTTCCTGCGTGCGCTGCGCGACCAGGAACGATACGACGCCGTAAAGTCCGATCGCGGCAAGAAGCACGCCGATCACCGCGAAAATCGTCAGCACCGAGGCGTTGAATCGAGGACGCGCCGCCAGCTTTCCTACTCTGGCGTTCATCGTTTCAATTTCGATTGGAAGCGTGGGATCGAGCGCGGAAACTTGCTCGCGAATCCAGTCTGCGATCGTCGCGGTGGCGAGGCTACTGCGAATAATTACGCTCGCTCGCCTGTCGAATTCGGGTGACTGATTGCCGCTCGCGGCGGCTCCGATGTCGTGTTTCCGCACCACGTAATATTCAGGATCATCCTGGGCCAGCACGCCCGCGTTCTTCACGTTTCCCGCGACGCCGATGACCGTGTACCACGGGCCATTCGGCTCCAGCCGAATTCGCGCGCCAAGCGCGTCAAAGAGCCGCTGCGCGAGCGTCTGGCTCAGCACGATGAGGCTCGTGTTCGGCGAGCGATCCGTTTCGTTGAATCCACGCCCGCGAACAATCGGAATTCGCAGCGCGCTGAAATATCCGGGCGTCACGATTCGCCATCCCACCATGCCGCCGGCCTCGTCGCTTTGGCGCGGCTGGCCGGAAACTTCAAGCGCGTTGTACGGTTTCGCGTGCATCCTGCCGCTCGGCGGAATCTCGTCACTCATGGCAAACGCTTCGGCTCCCGGCATCGCGCTGAGCCGCGCCTCGAGTTCTTCGAAGAATGCCTGTCGCTGCTCGCGCTGCGGGTAATTCGCCTCGCCGAGGCTCATGCTCGCCGTCAGCACATTTTCGCTTTGCATCCCGAGCGGCACGGCCTCCACGTTGCGGAAGCTCTGCAGCAGGAGGCTCGCCGCCGTCAGGAGCACGAGCGAGACGGCAATTTGCGCCGCCGCGAGCGACTGGCGAAGCAATCCCGATCGAGCGTCCACGGAATGTCCGCCGGTTAGCGTTTCACCGCTCGGACTCCTCAACGCGGGCGCGAGCCCGAATAACAAAGCCGAAATCATGGACGCGGCGAACGCGAACATCAGAACGCGCAGATTCAGACCCGACTCGCTAAGCCGCGGAATCCCTTGCGGCGCAATGGCAATGAAGATTCGCAGGAGCCACGCTGCGAGCGCGACGCCAAACGTCCCTCCCGCGACGCCCAATAGCAGGCTTTCCGTCAATGTTTGCCGCACGAGCCGGCCGCGGCTCGCTCCGAGCGCCGCGCGAATCGCGAATTCGCGCCGGCGCACTGTCGCGCGCGCCAAGAGCAGGTTCGCCACGTTCGCGGATGGGAGCAACAAGAGCGCTCCGACAGCGCCCAGCAAAATCCAGAACGCCAGTCGCACGTCATGCGTCTGCAAATCGCGCACCGAACGCACGCTCAGCTTTACGTCGTTGCGGAACTGCGGCGGCACGAATCGCAGCGAATCTTCGAACAATGGCTCGAGCGCGGCAGTCGCTTGCGCCGCGCTCACTCCCGGCTTCAATCGCGCATAGACGCGCAGCACCGCTCCCGTGTTCGGCCTGCGTTGCGCCGCGAGATTGAGTTGCTGCGGCAGCAGCACGTCCACCGGCGCAAGCGTCGGCAATTCGAAATCTGGCCGCAGCACCCCTACGATTGTCGTCAGCTGCTTATCAAGCGAGATGGTCCGGCCGATGACGTTCGGATCACTGCCGAATTTGCTCTTCCACAGCGCGTAGGAAATCATCGCCGCTTCCGGGCCATTCGGCTGGTCTTCCTCGCGCGAAATATTTCGGCCCAACAGCGGCTGCACGCCGAACGTCGGCAGAAAATTCGACTCGACATACGTGCATCCAAGGCGCGCGGGCCTTTCAGCGGTGAGGTCGCAATCCGTCACGCCCGAGGCATCGAACGACGTCATGGAAGCGAATGGCGTCTGCTGGTCGCGCCAGATCACGTAATCAGAACCCAGCAGAAATTCACGCTGCTCGATCGGTGCGAGATAGCCGACCGTGACCATCCTGTCGCCGGCCGGATACGGCAGCGGGCGAAAAAGCGCTCGATCCACCACGCTGAAAACCGCGACGGCGGATCCGACGCCGAGCGCGATCGCGAGCAGGGCCGTCAGCGCAAATCCCGGCTGCCGCAAAAGCCCGCGAATGCCGTAGCGCGCGTCGGCAAGAATCGTTTCGACGCAGCGTGAAAAGGGAATATTCGCCATGGCCGCTCCCTTGATACCGTGATTGTACGGCGCGCCCACGCGCACACCGCCGCGCAATAATCCGTTAGACTCCGCTCGCGGAATTCAGTTCCCGAAAAAATCTAAGGTTGGACTTCGCAAATACGAAAAACGCCGGCGCGAGGGTGTTTGTAGGGCTGGCCGGAAGGCCGGCCGCTTTTCGCGGCTCGCCTAGCTGGCGGTTAATTCTTGGCTTGTTTTTCCTGCGCGAGAAGAACAATGAGGCGTGCCACTTCTTCGGCTTCCATCGCGGTGCTGTCAACGAGCACCGCATCATCCGCGCGCCTGAGCGGCGAATTTTCGCGCTCAACATCGCGCCGGTCGCGGTCGCGCACCTCTTCAATCGTGCGCGCGAGATCGATCGCATCGCCCTTTTGCTGGTGCTCGCGCCAACGCCGCTCCGCGCGCACTTCCGCCGACGCCGTGAGGTAGATTTTCAAATCCGCGTCGGGGAAGACGATCGTACCGATGTCGCGCCCTTCCATAACGACTCCGCCGAGCTGCCCCACGCGCCGCTGCTCCGCCACCAGCACGCGCCGCACACCGGGAATCACGGCGATCTTCGACGCCGTCTGCGAAACTTCCGGGCTGCGAATCGCCGCGGTCACGTCCACGCCGTCGAGATAAATCCTCTGCGCGCCGTTTTCGTTGCGCAGATCGATGTGCGTATCAGCCGCCATGCGCGCGAGATCGTCGTCGGCGTCGAGCACCATGCCTTTCGGCCGTGCCTTCAACGCCAACGCTCGGTACATCGCGCCCGTGTCCACGTAAACGTAGCCGAGCATTTCCGCCACGCGCCGCGCGACCGTGCTCTTTCCCGAGCCCACCGGGCCGTCAATGGCGATGATGAGTCTTTTCATCAATTCAGCTTAGCGCCGCGTCCAGATTTGCAGTGCCGTTAGGAAC
>DATBYF010000007.1:0-35660 GCA_036513895.1 Candidatus Acidiferrales bacterium
ATCAGCCGCATAAATCGCGATTCAAATTGGCCTCTTAGACGAGCCCGAGTTTACGTCGAGAAACCTCCTGTCACAGTCTGAGCACCGATAAGGACTAATCGCAACTGGGCGCAATATTACGTTCTCAATGATGCCCTTGCGCGCTGAACGTCGAACCGACCCGCTGCCACATTGAGGACACGAATGTACCCGCGTCTGCATTTTTGCCCACCACAAGCCCGTTGAAGCCATATTTGTCCTTTAATCGTATGTAGGATGAACCGCGTTCGAGGTGGGGACCGCGTTCGAACGCCGCCTTAGTTAAATGAAGCTGCGAACATCATATGAAATTTTGACCGAATGTACAGCACGTTATTTCTGCGACCGGAGTCACAAGGGACGCCTGGGGTGAAACCTTTTCCAACAGCTCCTATCTAACGTCCAAGCACCCACAGTACAATAGGGAAGCGGCGCGCCAAAGAGAAACCGTCGCTTCCCGTTTCGTTTGGGAAATTCATCGGCTCATGGTCTTACGGGGCGTTTGATACGGCGTCGCCCGGAGGCAGTAGTTCTTTTACGTGCCGCATCAGGTCTGGGCCTTTAGATTTCGAGACGATCCGGTCAACTGCAAGATCGCAAAGCAAAAGACTCCCAGCGTACTCTGCGTACTGAGTAAACAGGATTATGGGAACGTCAGGCATCAATTTCTTCAGTTCTTTAGCGGCATCCACTCCGTTCAGAATTGGCATCGACAAATCTAGGATGATTAGTTCCGGGCGATGTTTTAGCGCCAGCTCATAGGGTGTTTGCTGTAGGCCCGATTAAACCGTGCCGACAGAGTTAGGATCGCTTCCTGCGGGGATTGTCACCAATTTAAAACAGCGATCATCAGGTTTGTTGGCCTTAAATCATCGTCGTTTAGGAGATGGTGGATGATGGCTTTGTGTCCGGTGTGTAAAAGAAGACTAACCGTTCTTCCTGTTCTGAGTGAGAAAGAATTGTGGAAGGCTGTAGACAACGATCAGGAAATTGAAGTGATGCATCCATCAGAAAATGGGGACCATCGTTGGAAACTTACTGATCGAGACAAACAGAATTTGCTCAACGCTAAGACTCGCGGAATTCGTAAAGCGATGCGTCGCTCGACTTAACTTTCGCACCGCAAGCCAACTTTTGTCTTCGAAGCCGAAGTCGCGTGCCATTTCGTCCGGAAGGAATTTGAGG
The DNA here is from genome assembly GCA_036513895.1 of Candidatus Acidiferrales bacterium. GTDB lineage: Bacteria > Acidobacteriota > Terriglobia > Acidiferrales > UBA7541 > Palsa-147. The sequence goes on from DATBYF010000007.1 coordinate 1,204, forward strand.
CCGATGGCGCGATGGAGACGAGTGTCCTCGGCCTTATAGACGACACCCATCCCGCCGCCACCAAGTTTTTCAAGGATTCGGTAGTGGGGAATCGTTCGCCCAGAGAGTGGAGAAGAATCGGGTCATCGGCGCGAATCTTATGCCGCGCCCTCAGACAAGTCAACGCGCGCGATGATTTCGGCATGATGGCTGTATTGGCTTGCAGGCAGGGGAATTGTTTATTTTCTCCCTGGTTTTTGATACTTCTTGAGGGTTTGGCCTCGCGGCGCGACCGCCTTATTGCACTCGCACCGGGATTGCGTAATCCGCCGAAGCTGTGCGCGCCTGGATGCTGGTTTTGCCCGGCCCGACGGCGGTTACTACGCCGCCAGCGGTTACTGTCGCAACGCGCGGATCAGCGGACGTGAAGGTTGTCTTGCTGGATTTGGTGAGTTCTTCGCGCGAGTCATCCGCGAACGTGCCGAGCACTCGCACCGGAATTTGATCTCCGACGTGCTCGAAATGGATAACCGCGGGTTCCGTGCGTATGCTGCGAGGCTCCTCCGATTTTTCCACATCGACCGTCACAGCTTCCGATTCGATATCGTCGCCGGAAACGCGTCCCATCGCCGTTACGCGATAAATTCCCGGCTGCGTATCCACAGGAATCAGCAACGAAAATTGGATTGGTCGAAATTCGCCTTGGCCCCGCGCCACAATTCCGGGCGCGCCTCCGGAGACAATCCGGCCCACGCCCAAAGGATGTTGCCCTATCAGCGCGAGCTTTTCGACCGATGAGTCCGCCGCGACAGAGATCGTTACCATTTGCCCGGGTCTGACGACCGAGTCCGATGCAGGGGAGAGAATGCGCAGCCGATTCTGTTGCGCGCCGCTCGGAAGGGCGATGAAAGCTCCGATCAGAACCGCGAAGCTTAAGATTCGCCGCGCGAATTTTTTTGCTCGCATATTCGTCATTCTCCCTCTGTTTCGTCTTACTCGTTTAACCGGTCTGCCGTTCGAGATTCTCACCGGGAGTCCCGATCTACCTGTCGAATGTTTCTAGTGAAAATCAGTTCCCGTTGGCGCTTCATTTAAGAGATTGATCACTTCGCTCGAGACGCCTGACGCGGGATCGAGCACTGACGGGCCGTTGAAATCCAATGTCTCCAGCGCGGCCGTGTGAATTACGCCGGAATACTGCAGCCCAGTAAGATTATTCAACGCGCTATCGACGGGAACGATGGTGTCGTTCCCCTGGCCATAAACTGTCGGCCAGTTCTTGGCCGTAAGATCCTTCGCTAAAGGATTGCTCGAACACAGAAGCCTCAACGCTTCCGCATCGCAGAAGATGCAGCTGAGCCCGCTGAGATTGGACGAGGTCGCGAGTCCCGCGATGTACGCCGTGGGAAAAGGTTGTGTCTGCTTGAGATTGGTCAGCGCCGGGCTCAAGCTGCTTCCATAGCCGTTGCCTTCGAGGTCATATGCTGCGCCATCTGCTGTCGTCCCTGAAAAGGTAATCGACTGCAACGCGATGTCTCCATCTGACGCCAGAACATTTCTTGCGCAACTATTGGTGCTCAAAAGAAGGTCCGCCGCCACTGGCGTGCCCAAGTGCGGAGTCGCGACGGTGATTAGCTTGTTGATCGGCCCCGCGCCGAATGTGGTGTTACTCAGATACGTGGAAAGTAGAAACGCAGTACGAGAAATGTCTCCACCCATGCTGTGGGCGACGATGTCTGCCTTTACGGCGGCGACGTTTGCGCTCGTCCTGTAGGCGGCAATGAAATTGTTGATCTGCGCGAGCACGGAAGGAGCGTTGTAGGCGAATCCGAGCGAATTTGCCTCAATCGAGGAGTCCACGCTGCTCGAAAACGAAGGTGTCGTGCTGGTGACGCCGGTGATCGCGTTGGAATAAACGGCTCGGCTCACGTTGAAATTGGCGTCGGTGATTAGTGGCGTGAAATTATTGAAGCTCGATGCGTTGCCCCAGAGTCCGTGCACGAGCACTACGGGCGGCCGCGCCACGGTGACGCTGGTATTCGTTGCGCTGCCGCTTGCGGGAGTGACGCGCAAAGTCACGCCGCGAGTGGTCAGCGAATTATCAGCTGTTCCTCGTGAAAAATTCACCGGCGCGCGATAAATCGCGAATGCTTCCGCGCCCGCTGAAGTGGTCACGGCAGTTACCTTGAGCGTGTTGGCCAGCGTACTCGTGCTGCCTCCGAGCGCCATCAAACCACCGTCATTCGGAACCGAACTACTTTGCGCGCCTTGATCGTCGATCACGGCTACAGTGAAAGTCTGTCCCACCGCTGTTGCCGGAATGCGCAGCACTGTTTGCGTTGTCCCGTCGGCCACTGAGCCCGAAACCAGTCCGGTCGTCGCCGCCGCGATAGTGTTGACGTTCGTGGTGATCGCGGAGCCGCTCAGGAGATTTGCCACCACGGGGTCAATCAACACCGGCGTCGTGGTCGCAGCAAAAGTGATTGACGTGATTACGAACTGAAAATCAGTTGCACGGCCCGCGATTTTCACCTCGCGGATGTCTTGGTACGGCAAACTTATGGTCCCAGACGCAAATCCAAAGCTCTCGGGCAGGATTACCTCATGCAAGTTGCCCTGGTCATCTTCCGTCGTATAGGAAATCTCCAGAGCTCCCTGGCTCTGATAGGAAAGCTCAACATCGGAAACCTTTTGATTGAATTGAATTGAAATTTCCGGAGAGCAGTCCGAACACTCGGACGAGGTGCCGTAGATAGTAGTTCGTCCCGCGGGCGCAAACGAGGAATTGCGCAGAATTTCGCCCCCCGCAATAGTAGCGGAGAGTGTGCGCACCGGCGGCTGCAGCGAATCGAAGCGGCTTGGCCCGGCAAAATCCTCGAAGTCGATTTTGTGATTCTGCGCGGCGATAGGACTCGCGAAGATCGTGCTCGCGAGAAAAGCAATTACTGCAAGGCCCGAGTGAGCTTGCACGCGCGTCCGCATCGTAGGCTCCTTGGCAGGACTACAATCGCATTGATGTGAAATTCGACTACATCTTTGCGGAGGAACATACGCCTGACGCTCATTGGCGTCAATCGTAAGTTATCTTTCGAGGCATGTACCCGTGCCGTCACGCCCAATGCTGCCCCGTTGTCCGGTCCGACGAGCGTCAACCACATCCATGTCGCGGAGGATGCATTCGTAGCGCATCGCAGCCGCCTTTCGATCGAACCTCTAATCGCCTCGATAAACGACTTCGAATTGCAATTCCTGGCGTTTTGCGCCCCGGTTGACGAGCTAACCGGAAGTAATTCCACGTGGACGATGAGGCAGGTTACCGGACAAATTCTTTTCTAGTACTCCGTCAGGTCCCGTGGCACTTCATAATACTGGCTCCTCTGTGGCATCTCGGTTGTGTCCAGGTTGTACTTTCTGCCGGATTTTCACTTGCCTTCAAAGTTTGAGCCATCTAGCTACCGCTTCGCTTGGCTTCCTAAAATCACAAAGAGGTTGTCCTTCTGAGAATAGGAATGCATTTTTTCTATGGGCCAAATCTATGAGGCGGAGGTGATAGAGAAAATGAAAACTAAAAGACAAGCCGCAATTTACGCACGGGTTTCAACCAGTTCAGGCCAGGACCCGGAAATGCAAATCCGCGAGCTAAAGGAGTACTGCAGGAACCGAGACTGGAAGATTGCCGGAGTGTTTGTCGATTCCGGGATTTCCGGAGCAAAGGACTCACGACCTGAGATCAATCGCCTCATGGAGGACGCACACCGACGCAGATTCGACGTGGTGGCAGTTTGGAAGTTCGACCGTTTCGCCAGAAGCGTTTCGCATCTACCTCGGTCACTGGAGACATTCTCGGCGTTAGGGATCGAATTCATCTCACTGAGAGAACAACTCGACACCAGTACGCCAACCGGCAAAATGGTTTTTACAATTCTTGGAAGTGTCGCCGAGCTCGAAAGATCGTTGATCGGAGAACACATCAAAGCGGGGCTACGAGATGCAAAAGCGAAGGGGGCGAAATTAGGACGACCAGCTCTAAAGGAATTCACTGCTGGCGAGGTGCAACAGCTTAGAACGGAGCGATACCGCCCAAGAATCAGTTTCAAAGGGCTTGCTGCGAAGTACGGAGTGTCAGTGGTTATACCCTCGTAGCCGGGGTCGGGGGATACGCGACCAGGTTAAGTTGTAAAGTATCGTTCGCAGTAAAACCAACCATTGCAAACTTAGTTGCTTGCGCGCTTGCGGAATTTGCCAAGGCAAGCTCAAACAGCACCGCGAGCGCGAGGGCCACTGTGAATTGTTTCATGTTGACTCCTTTGTGCAGGCTTGGGCTTTCCGCCAGCGGTCGGGGCAAGAAATACATTGGGTGTGGTAATGGAAAGCCTAGGACCGCGCGAACTTGTTCTTACGTAGGTATTTCTGTCAGGCCGTCCAACCTAAGACGGGAACATCCAAGATTTTGTATCGTATTGATTTTGTATTCAGAGGTTAGAATTTCGCGAAGGACTGTGTTTGCGGTGGCTCCAGCGGATTCTGGGAGAATCCGCTGGAGCCATCGCCGTTCCGATTAGTGAACCTTTATGATGTAGACGTCCGAGCAGTCGCCGCCGCCATCTGAACCACAGCCCGCCGAGCCCCACGCCGAGTTGCTGTCGAACACGACGTAATTTCCGCTGTAGCCCTCAGCCGCGCGCGGGTCGCTCCAGAAATAACCTGGATTCCCACGTGTGTGTGATAGTGCGAGGCGGTAAATGTCCCCTGGGTTGTTATTCGAACCAACGAGAATCATTATGATTTCGTTGTCGTAGACGTTCCAGTTGCTCGTGCTCGGCGCAGCATAGCCGGAGGCATTGTTGAATTTCTCTGCCGCGCTTCCGTTTGCCTGCGCTGAATAAACCACGAACTGTGTGTTCGGATATCCGCGCCAGCTCACATGCCATCCCGGGTTATTCGTGCTGTTGTCGAACAGGCACTCTGGATCGCCGGCGATCGGCATGGCAACCGTTGTTGGCCTCCATCCATCCTGACAAGCGCCCCATGGACCTGGATTGTTCAGGAAGTCTTCGAAGTTCGCCACTTCGATGCCGGAGCTGTTCTTGCCGGTGTCAAAGTGATCCGTGCCGCCCTGGCCGCCTGCGCCTGTACCGCCGCTATTCAGCTCGATCGGTGACAGCGCCGCCCAAGGGGATTCCCACAGCTCATTTCCGTTCTCCGGGTTGGTGCTGCCTTCGAATTGAATTACGACGCCATCATTCGGAGTCGCGATGAGTTTGTGGATGCAGCCGTTGTTGGAGCTGTTGATGTCTGCTGAGCATTGCGTCGTATAGACCGGCGACTTCGTCTGCGTTGCCGGATTCCACATGAACACATCAATATGGCCGCCCTGAGTATTCTGCCCAACCGTTACCAGCCAGCCATCCGGTGTCATGTCCGTTTCATCCATAAAGCTGATGCGGTAGCCGGCATACTCCGAGAAGGTATGGTTGATCGAGCAGCTGACAGACTTCGCGGAATTGTTTACGGTGCAGCTCTCAATTGAATTGTTGATCGTTACCCAGAACATTCCTGGAGTTGTACGATCCCATGTTGGTTCGCTATCGTGCGACCATTTCCCGCTCAGAGCACTTTCACTAAGAATCGTCGTGCCGATCGAGTACGCTGAGTTGGTCGGGCCCGCATCCACAAACCAGCCGCCAGAATTGCAGTCATAGAGCATCAAATAAGCGTCGGAAATGTCGAGCGGGCTCTCCGTCGCGTAGTAGTGGCAACCTGCGTCCGCCGAGTTGCCTTTGAAGTTGGTTACGCGCGTTACCGGGCAGTATCCTCCGGCGTCGGTGTACGTGCCGCCCACCGCTGGAGGCGTGAAGTTCGCCCATGACGTCGCGTTCGGAACGATGTCCGTTGTGTTGTTGGTGATTCCGCAGATCGGGGGCGTTGTCGCGCCCGCTCCGGAGCCCGAACCGCCGCCCGAACCGCCGCTTGGCGGAGCCACGCCCGTGCCGGAAAGAGCCACTGTATTTGGCGAAGATGGTGCCGTGCTCGTAATCGTGAGCGAGTCGCTGTAGCTCGATCCAGCCGCCGGTTCAAACGTAACGCCTAGAGGCAGGCTCTGATTTGCGCTGAGCGTTGTGCTTCCAGAAAATCCACTCACCGTGAATGGCCCGCCAGCTTGCACTTCGCTGATCGTTACAGATGCGGTGCCAGTGTTTGTCACCGTCACCGTGCTAGTCCCGCTTGTCGTGTTTTCGTTCTGGTTGCCAAAATTCAACGAAGTTGGAGACACAGCGATGGACGTCGTCGGCGCGGCTACGCCTGTTCCGGTCAACGAGATCGTCGCTGGCGAATTCGTCGCGTTGCTCGCGATGCTTACACTGCCAGTAGCTGCGCCTGCAGACGTCGGTTTGTACACGACCGTCAAAGTCGCGGTCTGGCCTGCAGCGACCGTCACGTTAGATCCAACGCTGGCGCTGAAGCCGCTTCCCGACGCCGTTGCACCTGAAATTACGACGTTCGAGTTCCCGGTGTTTGTAAGTGTCACACCGACAGATGTGCTGGAATTCACGGTCACGCTTCCGAAGCTCACGCTCGTCGGGCTCGCTCCGAGTAGTTGAGTCGTAGTCGGAGGTGGCGGTGGGGGTGGGGTCGTGGTCGTGGCCATGCCCGTCATAGGTACCGTTAGACGCGCGAATCCCGCGCTGCTCGAAATTGAAATGGTGCCGCTAGCAGCGCCGGCCGAAGTTGGCGCGAACACCGCCTTGATCGTCGTGCTGCCTCCCGCCGCAATAGTCATAGGAGTCGTAATTCCAGAAACCTTGAAGCCCGTTCCAGAGGCGCTGACTGACGAGATCGTCAGGCTCTCTAAACCGGTGTTCTGCACAGTGACGGTCTTCGAGCTATTGGCGCCAGTCGCGACGTTCCCGAACGCCAAGCTGCTGGGCGATAGGGTCGCGCGCGCGCGGAAGGTGCGAAAGCTCCTCTCCTGCGCTGATGCAGCCTGTACGGCGACAAACCCGAAAACCATTAGGATAGCCGCAAGGGTTAGAAGTGAAGCGAAGATGCTTCGATTAGACGGGCTGGGGGTCTGATTCTTCGCAATTGAAGGTGGAACTGAATGAGTTTGTTTGTGTGCGTTCGTTATCATGCATACAGTTTAGGAACCACTGGCGAAATGCCACTACTGGTCTGAAGAACATATAAAGAGCAGGTACCAACAGACTAACGCTACCCTGTACTCTCAACGAAATCGCGCTCATGAGAGTACAGGGGGCCGGCATTCACGAAATTCGAAAATAAAAATTCAACCAATTTGCCGCGACGCATGGAAAATATCGAGAAATGCCGTGTCAATGCGCTTGGTTTTGCCTCTAACGAAGCGGGATTTATGGAGTCAGCGCATCAGTCTGTTTTGTTTTCTGATTCGCCCAAGATGCACCAGGCGAGAGCGGATTCGCCGGAACTTCACAAAAGGCCCATAAACACAGGCGAAATTGCGATATCCCGCCATCCATCTCGTCGCGACCCTCCGGTATCTTGGCGTCTTGAGGCAATCTCCAACTTCGGTGGACCGAAGATTCCCCGGCCAACTTCTCTGAATGAGATCGAATATTTATTTGAAATTATTTACGGAGCGAATGCGTCAAGCTCAGCGCGTGATGGAGCTGCAGGCTGAGCGCCGCGCCGCGTGACCGAAAGAGCCGCGGCGCGATTGGCGGTACAGCACGCAGCCACCATATTTGCCCCTTCGCCCAGCGCAACAGCTAGTGTCGCGTTGAACACATCCCCTGCTGCCGTCGTATCCACTGCCTTCACCGCGGGCGCTGGCAGCGCGTGCTCCTCGTTGCCGTCGCGCAGTGCGCAACCCTGGTCACCCAGCTTGACGATTACGGTTCGAGGACCCAGTTGTTGCAGTTTCTTCGCCACTAAAAGTGCCTGGGTTACATCCATCCGCCCCCCGGGCGGAATCCCCGCCAGTATGGCAGCTTCGGACTCATTGGGAGTCAATACGTCCACGAAGGTCAGCAACTCCGCAGGCAGCGCTTTCGCCGGGGCCGGCGCAGGATCGAGGATCACTCGCGCGCCCGCCACGCGCGCCGCCGCTGCGGCGGCTTGCACAGTCGCAAGCGGCGTCTCAAGTTGAAGCAACAGCGCGGAAGCTCCATTGAAACGGAGCTTCGCAGCCTCAATATCAGCTGGCGCTAGGCGCTCGTTGGCGCCAGGCACAACAATGATGGAGTTCTGCCCGCCATCGCCAACAAAGATGAGAGCGATCCCGCTCGAAATGCCCGAGACCGCCTCGACGCCGCCCGTGTCGCATCCGGCGTTCTCGAGGTTCGCCCGCATCTGCCTACCGAAATCATCGTTGCCCACTCTTCCGATCATCTCCACACGCGCTCCAAGCCGCGCCGCCGCGTAAGCCTGATTCGCGCCCTTCCCGCCGCAAGCTGAGAGAAATGTGTGGCCCGCGATCGTTTCACCCGCTACAGGAATTCTCGAAGCGCAAGCGACCAGATCCGTGTTCAAGCTCCCAACGACAATTATTTTCCCGCTCATCCAATTCCCCCGCGCAACATCCCATTTCCCTCATTCCCTGGGGATAGCCATGCAACATCCCGGCGACGACGCTTGCTCCCACGAATCCGCTTTAGCTATGTCCAGCCCCGGTAAGTTCGCGCACGATCGCGCCTACGAACGCCTTCGCGTCCCCGAACAGCATCAGCGTGTTATCGAGGTAATAGAGTGGATTATCAATTCCCGCGAATCCTGGACTCATCCCGCGCTTAATCACCATCACCGTGCGCGCTTTATCCACGTCCAAAATCGGCATCCCGAAAATTGGACTCGAGGCATCCGTTCGCGCCGCAGGATTCGTCACATCGTTCGCGCCAATCACCAGCGCCACATCCGTCTGCGGAAAATCCGAATTGACGTCGTCCATATCCAGCAGCTTGTCATACGGAATATCCGCTTCCGCCAGCAGAACATTCATGTGTCCCGGCATCCGTCCCGCCACCGGGTGAATCCCAAACTTGACGTCCACGCCGCGCTTCGAAAGCGCATCGTAAAGCTCGCGCACTTTATGCTGAGCCTGCGCCACCGCCATTCCATATCCCGGGACGATCACGACTTTATTCGCCGCAGCCAGAATCGCAGCCGCTTCCTCGGCCGTAGCGCTGTGCACCGGCCGCGCTTCCTGCGCGCCTGCAGCGGATGATTGCTCCTGTCCAAATGCGCCAAACAACACATTGGTGAATGACCGGTTCATGGCTTTCGACATATTTATGGACAAAATAAGACCGGAAGCGCCGTCAAGCGCCCCCGCAACGATCAACAGTTTGCTATCAAGCACAAATCCCATCGCCGCCGCGGAGAGACCAGCATACGAATTCAAAAGCGAAATCACCGTCGGCATGTCCGCCCCACCAATCGGAATAATCATCAGCACGCCAAACAGCAACGGCACCGCAATGATCACCGGGAAAAGCGCCTTATTCCCGGGATGAGCAACAAGAAAACCCGCGAGCAGTACCGCAATCGCCAGCACCGAAAGATTTACAATGTTCGCGCCCTTGTACGTAATCGGCCGCTGCGGAAGAATCTCCTGCAACTTTCCCGCGGCCATCAAGCTTCCGGTAAAAGTAAGCGAACCGAGAATCACTTCCAACGCGAGCACACCCATCATCAGCCGCGGCACATTCGGCGTGCGCAGGTAAAATTCCGCGGTGCCAACCAGCGTCACACAGCACGCCCCGAAAGCGTGGCTGAGCGCAGTCCGTTGCGGCACCGCCGTCATCGCCACTTCGCCCAGCGGAACGCCGATAATCGATCCAATCACCAGCGCAATCGCAATCCATTTGTATTCCACGATTCCGTGATGGAGCAGCGTTCCAATCACGGCCAGGAGCATGCCGATTTCCGCCGCAAACACGCCGCGGCGCGCGGTGCTCGGCGAACTCATCCACTTCAGCGACAATATGAATAGCACTGTCGCGATCAGATAAGTGATTTCGATGACGTGATCTGTGACGATGACCGAGGTCATGGTTTCTGCGGGCGGCTCGCTTTGAACATCTTCAGCATGCGGTCGGTAATGATAAATCCGCCGACGACGTTGCTTGTCGCGGCCACAATGGCGATCGTCCCAAGCACAGTCGAGAGCGTGGATTTATGTTCGCCGGCAAGAATAATCGCGCCGACAACGGCAATCGCATCGAGCGCATTCGTCAGCGACATCAGCGGCGTGTGCAGCAGCGGCGAAACTCGCCGGATCACCTCGAATCCAATGAACGCCGCCAGCATGAAAACGTAAAGACTCGTGATCAAATCAGACTGCATTAACGGGCCCTCCTAAGACACAGTAGTCAGCGCTGGCAGCTGAAAGTACTCGCGCACTCGCGGATTCACAATTTCGCCTCCGCGCGTCACTAGCGTGCTGGTCACAATGTCATCGCTCGTGTCGAACTGGACTTTTCCATCCTTAACGAGATGCAGCAAAAACGCCGTGATGTTTCGAGCGTACATCTGGCTCGCATGATACGGAACAGTAGTCGCGAGATTGATCCGCCCAATAATCGTCACGCCATGCTCGACGACATTCTCGCCCGTGCGGGTCAACTCGCAGTTTCCTCCGCGCTCCGCCGCCAAATCAACGATCACCGACCCCGGCGCCATTTTTCCCACCATTTCCCGCGTCACCAGCACCGGCGAAGTCTTGCCCGGAATCACCGCCGCCGTAATCACCGCATCGCTTTCCGCCACCACGCGCCCAAGCAATTCGCGTTGCCGCTGATAGAACGTTTCGTCCTGCGCTCGAGCATATCCTCCGGCATCCTCCGCATCTTTCGCTTCGATCGGCAATTCGACGAACCGCCCGCCCAGGCTTTGCACCTGCTCCTTCGCCGCTGGCCGCAAATCGTAAGCGGATGTCACCGCGCCGAGCCGCCGCGCCGTTGCGATCGCCTGAAGTCCAGCGACTCCCGCGCCAATAATCAGAAATCGCGCCGGCGTAATCGTTCCGGCAGCAGTCGTCAGCATCGGAACAATTCTCGGCATCGTTCCCGCCGCCACCAGCACCGCTTTATATCCGCAAATCGTGCCCATGGACGAAAGCGCATCCATACTCTGCGCCCGCGTCGTGCGCGGCACGAGCTCCACCGAGAACGACGCGGCCCCCGTCGCCGCAATTTCCTGAACAGTATTGAGCGTGCCCAGCGGCCGCAAAAATCCAATCAAAACTTGCCCGCGGCGCAGCAGCGGTACATCAGCAGCGCCCGTCTTGTCATTCGACCCGTAGCACAAAACCTGCAAAATCACATCGGCCGCACGAAAAACTTCCGCCCGGTCACCAGCAATCTTCGCGCCCTTGGCCGTGTACTCCGAATCCGTATACCCGGCTTCGCTTCCCGCCTTCGTTTCAATCAATGCTTCAAGCCCCGCCTTGGCCAGACTCGGAATCACCGACGGCACCAGCGCAACGCGCCGTTCACCCGGGAAGCTTTCGCGTGGTACTCCAACAATCATCTCCCGCTCTCCTGATTCCACCGGCCACTTTGCAGCCGTACAGAATAGACCATCGGCAAGCTTCGTCCAAACTGCATTACCGCCCGCCGTTCTTCCATTCTCGCGCGCCGTTATCGCAATCGCCCCTCAAAATTAGCCCGCGCTGGTAATTCCTAACGCTGTGGGCATAGAATGCAGGAAATCGTGCAGTCGCCCATAACCAGCATCCGGGTTCTCAGCAGGAGGCCACAGGCCACCATGTGCAAAGCACTCATCGTAATCCTCGCATGCATTTGTTTCGCTCCGTTGGTTTCCTCTCAAGATCAGCCGAAAGACGCGAACTCTCAGCAAGCCTCGGCTCCAGCGCCTGCCGCAGCGCCGCCTGCGGCGGACTCTAAAATTCCAGCGGAAGATGCCAAGCGCCCGAATCCCGTCAAGCCCGTCGCCAGTTCAATCGCCGATGGAAAGCACCTCTACGAATCGCAATGCCTGATGTGCCACGGAAAAGATGGCGACGGCAAAGGCGATCTTGCCGTGGATATGAAATTGAATCTTCGCGACTTCCGCGACGCGGCCACCTTCAAAGAATCTACCGATGGCGAACTCTTCTACATCATCTCCAAGGGTAAGGGCGATATGCCCGGCGCCGCTGACCGCCTCAGCCCAACGCAGTGCTGGAACTTGGTCAATTACGTCCGCTCGCTATCCTCGAAAACGCCGCCCGCAAAGCCCAAAGAAGACAAGCCCAAAGGATAAATCGCAGTCCGAACCTAGGCTGAAAACGCAACGACGCGCCCACCTTCACCTTTTCGGGTGTCCCATTCTTGCGCAGCAAGGGTAGGTCTTTATTTGTTACCTCTACGCAATACTACGTATCCCTTGTCGCTGCGCTCCTCGGAATGATTGCGATTTTGACTTTCTTCGAGTTCTCTTCAGCCGGGCAGCCTTTTCTTTCGCCACCCATCACGCTGGCATGCTTTCATGCCTCAGGCCGCTCTAACTCGCACCTCAGCAAGTTTGCATTTCCCGCACTCACCGCATCGCGCCGCCTTGTAGCCCCCTCCATTCTTGCTATAGTCGAAATGGATATTTAATCGCTGCAAATTTTTTTGACATCACAACTGGAGCACACGTCGGATGGCGACAGAACGCAACCCCGAATTTTTTGCTGGCAAGAACATCCGCATTGGAATCATCGGATGCGGATACGTCGGACTTCCCCTGGCGCTGCGCTTTGCCGATACCGGCCATCGCGTCACGGGTTTCGATACCGACTCGAAGAAAATCGAAAATCTCAATGCTGGCCGCTCCTATATCCAGCACATTCCCGCTGACAAAATCGCCGAGCACGTAAAGGGCGGCCGCCTCGATGCCACCACGGATTTCACCAAGATCCGTGATATGGATGCGGTGCTGATTTGTGTCCCGACGCCCCTTGACGAACGGCGCGACCCCGATCTCAGCTACGTTGAGCAAACTGCGCTTTCCATCTCACCCAATCTTCAGCGCAACCAGCTGATTGTGCTTGAAAGCACCACCTATCCCGGAACGACCGAAGAACTCGTGTTGCCGATCCTCGAGCGCAGCGGCTTGAAATGTCCCATCACGCGCGGACCGGAATCAGAGAATGTCGCCACGGATTTTTTCCTCGCGTTTTCGCCCGAACGCGAGGATCCCGGTAATAAGCACTTCGGTCTCGCGCAAATTCCCAAGGTCGTCGGAGGTACAAACCCGCCAAGCCGCCGCGCCGCAGCTGCGCTCTACGCCCAAGTCGTTTCCCGAGTGGTGCCGGTAAGTTCCACGCGCGCCGCGGAGATGGTAAAGCTCCTCGAAAATATTTTCCGCTGCGTGAATATCGCGCTCGTCAACGAACTCAAGCTGCTCGGCCAGCGCATGGATATTGATATGTGGGAAGTAATAGATAGCGCGGCCACAAAACCCTTCGGCTTCATGCCCTTTTATCCCGGCCCGGGCCTCGGCGGCCACTGCATCCCCGTCGATCCTTATTATCTTTCCTGGAAGGCACGCGAATTCGATTTCGCGACGCGATTTATCGAACTCGCCGGCGAAATCAACACCTCGATGCCATACCATGTCATTGATTCCGTCGCCGCAGCATTGAACGAGCAGAAGAAAAGTCTGAAGGGATCGAAGATTTTGCTGCTGGGCGTGGCCTACAAGAAAGACGTTGACGACTTGCGCGAATCCCCTTCTCTCAAGCTGCTCGAGCTTCTCACCGCGCGCGGAGCCACGTTAGACTATAACGATCCGTATTTCCCTGCGCTCCACAAAATGCGACATTATGATTTTTCTTCGTTGCGATCGGTTGACCTCACGCCTGCCGCACTGGGTTCCTACGATTGCGTGCTGATTGCCACCGATCACACCGCCTACGATTACGACAGCATCGTTTCTTCATCGAAGCTTGTCATTGATACCCGCAACGCAACTCGCAAGGTAACCAAGCAGCGCGAGAAAATTGTGATGTGTTGATGCGCCTTCGAATAGCGTTGCATTGCCGGGCGTTGTACTGTCGAATTGCATTGCGTGGCCCGGCAGCATTGCAATAATCTCTTCCGCGATGACCGGCCAAATCGAAGAAATTCGCGCTCAGCTCCGTGAAAGCGCCGCCGTCCGCGAAAGCTTCAGCCAGGAACTCCTCGAAAATATCGCGCGATTCGCCGAAGTCGCTTCTGTAGCAATTTCGCGCGGAAAGAAAATCGTCTACTTTGGAAATGGCGGCAGCGCCGCTGATTCTCAGCATCTGGCCGCCGAACTCGTCGTCCGGCTTAAGGGCAATCGAAAAGCGCTCGCCGGCCTCGCGCTCACCACCAACACTTCCATTCTCACCGCTGCCGGCAACGATTTCGGCATCGAGTCCATTTTTTCTCGCCAAATCGAATCCATTGTCGTGAGTGGTGACGTCCTCGTCGCCCTCTCCACCAGCGGCGACAGCGCCAACATCATTCGCGGCGTCGAAGTGGGTCGCGACCGCGGGGCATTCCTTGTCGCCATGACCGGAGAAACCGGCGGCGAGCTTCGCGATGCCGTGGACCTCCTCATCAACGTCCCCTCACACAATTCCCAGCGCATTCAGGAAGCGCACATCACCGTCGGCCACATTGTTTGCTCGCTCATCGAAAAGTCTTGCTGCCCCGAACTAGGCGAGCAGATCTAGGCCGAGTTCCGCATTCCTAATCAGCAACATCACAAAATCAAATGCGAGAACGGAATTGCTCGTCGCGCCGGCATCCTGCCGTCGATTTTCCGCGTAGTCGCACAAGCCAGAATCCCCGCCAGTATGCCGCGGCTACGATTTACGAACCACCGTCCGGTTTTAACCGCGCCCGGATTCGCCGCAGCATCCCTGCCCATCCGGACAGGTCATCGCCATTTCAGTGTGCTCTCGGCCTGTTTACTGAAAGGCTGAAATCCCGCGAACTGGTTCACCAGCGTACGAAATTTCGCGGTATGGTTGTTCCGTTATGGCGCAGCAACATCCGACTGGAAACACCGCAAGCTTGATGATCGAGGGGGGCCGCCGCCGCAGCGCGCGCGTCCTCTTGAGCGTTCCGGTGCTGATCCAAGGTGTTCTGCCGGACGGCAACAAGTTCGAAGAAGAGGCGCGCACCTTGGTCGTCAACGCCCATGGCGCTCTCCTGGCGCTGAGTATCCCGTTGCCTAACGGCCAGCACTTCACATTGACCCACAGGCTGACGCGCAAATCGCTAGAGTGCAAGACGGTCTTCGTCGGCAAGCCCCAAGCCGGCAAGGCTCAAGTAGGAATCGAGTTCCTGGAAGCAACGCCCATGTTCTGGCAAATCGATTTCCCACCTGAAGATTGGATCGTCCCCGCAACGTAGTCTTTCTCGTACTGCTGGCCTTTTGGGCGGGCTTTTGACGGCCTTTGTAGGGCTGGTCCATAAGACCCGCTGCCTTTAAGGTTTCCGCAAATTCACCGAAAACCGCCAACCATTCGCCGCAAAAAAACAGCAACGTTGTCATCCCGAACGAAGTGACGGATCTGCGGTTCGTGTGGAGCCTTTATCCATTTGCATACTGGCAAGTGCGCCCTGCTGCACTTGTAGCGGCCGGCTTCAGCCGGGCACTCTTCGCCTTTCTCTCCGGCGGCAATATTAAACTGCAGAGCTCCGAGGCTCCCGCCTCGGGGAAACCAGGCCAAATGACCAAAATTCCCGTTAGCTATTCCCATACGTATTCGAAGGATCTGCATCGTGCTACGGGTTCGTATTCGCCTGAACCGCCGACAACTCCATCCGAAACGTCCCCAGCGGCAAATCGGCTTGAATCACAACAGGCACTCGCGCCCCATCCCGCTGCAACCATATCGCCATCTTGGTGTGTTCGATCTCTTTGCCGGACTCAAACACGTGAATTCCAATTCGCGTTGCCTCGCAGGTCAGCGCAGCCACCGATATTTTTTCATCAGCCGCCTCGCGCGCGGCATGAATATCGTAGAGATTCTTGCCGTCGAACACTGGCACGCGCAACTCCGGGTATCGTTCCCAGTCGAACGCCCGGATAGATTCAAGGAAGTTGAGCGGATCGCGCGTCAGGGGCGGCACGATTACAGACGCAACCGTGCCGCGCGGCACCGTGCCCTGCGGCGTCAACTCCATAATGTTCTTTTCATTCCGGCCCAGTTCGTCTAGATACGATTCGAATTGATGGCTGACGAATGTCGCCGTGTCCGTGTAGGAATCAAATTCATCGTCAATTGTGAACAGCGCTCGCAGCGGCGATTCAGAACTCCCAGTGGCGCGGAAATGCCAAGCATCCCATCCATATAGAGTCCGTCGTTCGACCACGCTCAGCCGAACCGTTCCCGCCGTCAGAAATGTCGCCCACGAAAGCCGATACTCGAGTTGCTCGCCAACATGAAACGGCACAACAGCAGCTTTAACACTCGCGTCTTTCGGAGCTGGGGCTTTCTGCTTTTGGCTTCCTGCAAAGTTTCCCGAGAGCACTGCCGCGGTTACAGATTTCGCTGGCGGAACGGCCGCGATTGCGAGCACGGAAGCGCAGAGAAGAATTGCGGGTATGCGAATGGTACGGATTTTCATACCTGGAACGAAAACGTTCTTCCCCTCTCACTGTCGCCTTTTCAATTCTCCAATGCCATCGTAGCGCCGGTATCCTGCCGGCGTTTTTCGTCCACTGCCGGCACGCACTCCTTCACGCATGCGATTTCCAATCCCGCTCTTCCCCTTTTCCCTTTTCACCTTTCCATTTTTAGAAACTTGGGCAGCTCCGCCAAATTGTCGAGCAGTAAATCCGGCGCGCTCAACGGCAATCGATCGCTTCCAAGCCCATACGTCACACCGCAAGCCCACGTGCCTGCGTTTCGCGCGGTCTGCATGTCAACTTCGGAATCACCGATAACCATGGCATCGCGTGGCGAAGCTGAAAAATGTTCCAGCAACGTCGTCACGCCGATTGGATGCGGCTTTTTCTTATCAAAGCTGTTGCCGCCATAAACATATTGGAAATAACGCGACACGCCCAGTCCGTCCAGAATTTCACGGCTGAATCGCGCTGGTTTGTTGGTAAGAACGGCGAGAGCGCGGCCATCAAGTTTTTCGAGGCACTCGAGAACGCCTGGGTAAAGCACCGTTTCGTCGAGCATATGCGCGCGGTAATATGAAAGAAAATACGCGAGCGCCGCATCCACTTCAGCCTCGGTAGCGCCATCGCCGAGAGCCCGGCGTACCAGAACCGGAGCTCCATTTCCAACCAGAGCATAAATACTCTCATGCGCGATTTCAGCGCGCCCCGCATTCACCAGCATCGCATTCACGCTCAACGCGAGATCCAGCTTCGAATCAATCAAAGTGCCGTCCAAATCAAAAATCAGAACGCGCACCCCCGCAATCGCTCTGTTGTTTTCTCTCACAACTTTTTCCATTCCGCTTCTGATTCTAGCAACTGCCGCCGCGATGTGCGGCCCATGTTTCGATGAGCGAAAAGTGGTCGAACCAGGCGAGCTCGTCATCGTAGCGCCGGCATCTTGTCGGCGTTTTTCGTCCAATCTCAGCACGAATCACTTCATGTCCGATATTTCCAAGTCCCGCTCCTCCCTTTTCACTTTTCAAATTTCCAGCTCATTAGTCCACAGACCCCCTCTCTTGCGCACCTACCAACACGCTGCCATGTATAAAACATGATGCTATTAGCTGATAAAATAGAGCGGACACGCCCCGGTCACCAGCCGGCGGCCGTGTCCTGTACATGGCGCAAACAACCGAGCGCTTCGGCTCAAGGCCACTCCGGTACACCAACGCCATTGCGGCCGGCGTCACCCGTCGAAAGAGCATGTACCCCGGCCGCACTCACCCCAGCCGAACCGTGGAGAAACCTGAGCCGCCGAACACCCCCGATTCTCCCAATTTCTAATCGAGACTCGAATTTATCAGAAACGCGCGTAACTGACACAAAACAAAAGGTCGTATCATTCTGATCGAGAAAACTGCACCCCTTTCTGAGCCCGATTAGACCGCCTTATGCCCGGAGCGGATAAAAAAGCCGCGCCGTGGGCCGGATTAATTTTCCAAGGAGGCGAGTTTCTTTTTGGCTAGCGGGAGGGCGTAGGCGGCGCTGGCGTTGTGCAGGATTGCTGTGGACGCTTTGCGGTAGAGCTCGAGAGCTTTGGTCTTGTCGCCTAGCTTTTCGTAGGTTTGGGCCAGGATGCAGACGATGAACGGTTCGTTCTGCTCGATCTTTTGGAATTCGGCGAGGGCTGTCTTGTAATCGCCGGCGTAGAAGGCGACGTAGCCATCGAGGTAGGGAAGGTATTGCGTTTGCTCGGGATTGGTTCCCTTCTCGAGGATGGATTTGGCGGTTGCGACATGCTTTTGCGCTTCGGCTGAATTGTCGCGCCGGATGGAGATGCGTGCTTGCGCGCTCTCCCAGCGAAATTCCCAGAGATCCTGGCTGGCCGCGGAAATGTTGGATTCCTTCAGGCCGGTATCGTGAGCTAGCACGTACCAATGTTGGGCGGCGTCGAGGTCGCCGGATTCGAGGCACACGCGGCCAGCTTCGTTGGCGATTTCGCCCTGTTGCGAAAAGTTTTTCACCGTGCCGTAGTAGTCGAAGACTTGCTGCTCGAGCTCGCCAGTGTTCTTACAGTCGCTTTCGAAGGCGTAGGACATGGCCATCATTCTTTGCGCTACGGCTTTCAGCTCGGGCGTGTAGGCGGCGTTGATTGCTTTGGTGAAATATTGACGGGCTTCGTCGCCTTGCAGCTGGAGGTCGAGGACGATGCCTGCGGCGATGTTGGCTGGGACGGAATTCGGCGAGGTTTTGAGCGTGGCGCGATAAAGCGCGAGCGCGTCATCGAGGCGTCCCTCGCGCATGAGTTGCTGGCCCTGGTGGATGTAGTCGGGTTGTTGCTGCTGGGTGGCGGGCGTTTGCGCCGGGAGAGGCGCGGCAAGAGCTAAGGGGGCCAGACATGCCACGGCGATTAGCGCGAGGGGCGATCTCATGCGCGGCATTATCTCATTAGAGAGACAGAATGAAAGGTGGGAGGAAAAAGCAGGCGTAGCAAGCAGCGCCCCAACGAACCGAAACGGGCTGGGCTACTTTAGGTTTTCGACGAGGCTTAGAGAGGAGAGGATGCGGCGATAGTTGTAGATGCAGGTCTTTCCGTCGGGCGTCATTCGCACCAAGCCGATCATATATACGCCAGCGGGATCGTATGGCACGAGCTGCCGCATCAGCGACTTCTGCCCGGATTTCAAATTCAGCCGGTACACGTTGGTGGGAACTTTGCCGCGCTCAAAAATAAAAAGCGATTGCCCGTCCGAGCTCCAACCGATCGGGGCATCGTTCTCTCCCCAGCCTTGAATCGGCTGCGGCTCGCCGCTCTCCACCGGGAAGAGAAAGCCCTTGCGATCAGGGCCGACCGCGGCCACGAACTTCCCATCAGGAGAAATCGCGAACGCGAATGGCTCAATTCCTTCGGGCGTGATGGCGCGCGGCTTTGAGCCAGCGAGGTCTTCGACGTAGAGCCGATCATTGTGGCCCTTTTCGTCTCCGGACGAGACAAATCGTTTGCCGTCCGGAAACCATCGCGCATCGAGATGAACGATTCCGTCATCCGGAAGCAGCTTCGGCGCGCCTGCCCTAGTTGGCAGAAGGGTGAGCTGCGTTGGCTTTGTCGGATCGGAGCAGAGTGCCCACTTTCCGTCGGGCGACAGCGCGAACGCGCGCCCGGGCCCCAAATTGGTTGCGGGAGACCCGTCGGTCTGACGAATATAGACCGTGTAGGCGCCTCGAACGGCCGCTCCACCTTCATAAAACAAAAGCGTCTTACCGTCCGCAGAGAGGTCGGCGGGAACTGAAATGTCGAATAAGGCGAGGTCGCGCTCTTTCGTCTCGCCCTCAGTGAGGTCGATCATGCCGCGTCGGCGGTCATCGTGGGCAATCAATGCGCGTCCGTCTCGACCAACATCGTGGAGATTGAAAAATCCCGCGAGTCGCGCCAACGCGCGCTGGCGTCCTGACAGGTTTACGGCTTGAACCCCGCTTCCCATGGTGAACCAAATTTCATCGCCGCCAGGCGACCAAGTGAGGCCCTGCACGGTCGGCCAAACTTGGGTCAGCACTTTCTTGTTGCCCGCGAGATCAACAACGGTGACCGTTCCCATGTCGTCGTCGCGGAGGCCGTGATCGAGAAACGCGATCTGATCGCCCTTCGGCGAAATCCGCACATGGGAAATCCATCCGGTAGTCGAGTAAAGCTGCGTATCGATGGGATATTCCAAACGATCCTGTCCGCCGGCGCTTCGCACCACGGCGAGCTTGGTTCCGTCGGGAGACCAGTCGGCCCATTCGACGCCCTCGAGAACTTCGCGTGGCGCGCCTCCCGTGATTGGCACGCGAGCGAGGGTGCCGTTGACCGTGAATGGCCCGGTAACGCGGCTGTTGAGCAACACGGCCAACTCTCCGGTGGATGAGACTCCGAGAAGCGCGGCGCCCGTCAGACCCAGCGCTCGAGACTCGGGGCTTGCTTCGTTCGTCACGAATATGTCAGATGGATTTCCATCCCACGATGCGCTGTAGACGATGGTTTGGCCGTCGGGCGCGAACCGCGCGGTGCGGATGAGTCCGCGACGGAATGTAAGAGGAATATAGTTCGGCAAGTTCGCTTGCCAAATGCGCTTGCCGAAGAATAGGCCTACGGCGGCGCCGATGAGCAGGCCGGCGATTACGCCGACTGCGATCCATCGACGCGCACCCGATGGCGTGACTGTAGCAACGGCGCCAGGAACGCCACGCGAAGATTGATCCGTTGCGAGCCGACCCGATGAAAGGAGCCCGGTCGCAGGCGTTGACGCGGACGAAGAACTGGATGACAAACTTGGCGATAGGCCTGTGTGAGAGCCGCTCACATCCTCGCGTTCAAACTTGGCGATGACGGGGCGAGCGGATTCGAGATCGCGCTTCAGGCGCTTCAGATCCGCGCGAAGTTCTGCGGCGCTTTGATAACGCAAATCACGATCTTTTTCGAGAGCGTTGCTGATGATCTCTTCGAGCTTCGGCGGAATTTCAGGATTGAGGCGCACGGGAGCCACGGGAGCGCGGTGAAGGATGGCGTCCGTAATGAGGGCGGACGTATCGCCGCGGAAGGGCGGCGTGCCCGTGGACATTTCGTACAGCACTGCGCCGAAAGAATAAAGATCCGTACGTACGTCCAATTCCTTAGCCGCGAGTTGCTCGGGCGACATGTACGCGACGGTTCCGATGGCTGTGCCGGGACTGGTGAGGTACTCCGGGCCAATGGGCGCAATCGCATTTGTGGCTAGCGTGTCCTGCGACGCGGAAACTGCTTCGCTTTTCGGAGTCAGTTTCGCCAGACCAAAATCGAGAATTTTTGCGTGGCCGCGTTTGGTGACGAAAATATTCGCGGGCTTGATATCACGATGGACGATGCCTTCTTTGTGGGCGGCTTCGAGCCCATCCACAATCTGGATCGCTAAATCGAGGCCGGCGTCAGTTTCCATGGGGCGGCCAGCGATGCGATGCTTCAGCGTGTTGCCGTCCAAAAATTCCATCACGATGAAGGCGCGGCCGTTTTCTTCACCGATATCGTAAATGGTGCAAATGTTGGGGTGATTGAGTGCGGAGCTGGCTTTGGCTTCGCGCTTGAAGCGTTCGAGCGCCTGTGCGTCGTGAGCCAAATCGTCAGGGAGAAATTTCAGAGCGACGGCACGATCTAGACGGGTGTCCTCGGCTTTGTAAACTACACCCATACCCCCACCACCGAGTTTTTCGAGGATGCGGTAATGAGAGATGGTGCGGCCGATCAGGGATTGAAATTCTGGCATTGGCGGAAAGTTTATGATGCGGATTGGATCAAGTCAACGCGGGGGGGGAACTGGAAAAGGGGAAAAGAGAAAAGGGAAAATGGACGGATCGTATAATTAAGGGCAATTTGAGATCGTCATATATAAAGTTTAAGGATAGCGGGGGCGGCGAGGGCGCGGTTGCGAGGGCGCGGAATCGCGGGTAGACTGATCAAGTTAGAAACAAGGTTCGGGGCGTGGCTCAGCCTGGCTAGAGCGCCTGGTTCGGGACCAGGAGGTCGGTGGTTCAAATCCACTCGCCCCGACCACTCTTCTCCCACAGAATCATGATGGTAGGAGCTTCTGCTCTGTCTCTTCAGTTCCGGGCGTTTCTTCACTGAGCCCAATATTGTGCCTAGCCAGCCGCGACATCGCGTCAAGAACCGCGTTCTCACTCGGATGAACATAGCGAGTGGATATTGCGACGGAGCTGTGACCAGCGATCCGCGCAAGCGTGAGGGCGCATCCTGCTTGGCGTCTACTATGCCAAATTGGGACGGGAACACGACGCGTCGCGCGAACTCAACCTGGCCGTCACCTTGCGCGCCAACGAACCCTCGATTCTCTACAACGCGGCTTGCGTCTACTGCAACCTGAACAAAAAGCCGGAAGCCTTGGAAACCTTGCGTAAAGCCTGGGAAGCAGGCTCCAAGGATGCCGACTGGATTCGGCGCGACCCCGACCTCGCTATCCTTCACGGCGACCCTGAGTTTGAGCGCATGTACCCGGAAAAGCCCACGTCACCGTGCGCCTCGGATTCCCGCTAGTCCAACTCAATCTGTTCTGACTCGTCTCGCTCATCTCGGCCTCGCTCGCGCCTACGCCGTCTCTGGCGACACCGCCAAAGCGAAGACCGCCTACAATGATTTCTTCACGCTCTGGAAAGACGCCGATCCCGACATTCCCATCCTCATCGCCGCGAAATCCGAATATACAAACCTGAACTAATTCGCCGTGCGCCGCGTTGACTTGCCGTTGGACGCGGAATAGAATTCGCGCCAATGCCCGATTCTTCCCCACTCTCCGGGCGAACGATTTCCCACTACCGCATCATCGAGAAGCTGGGCGGCGGCGGGATGGGTGTTGTGTACAAGGCCGAGGACACCAAACTCGGCCGGTTCGTGGCTCTCAAGTTCTTACCGGACGACGTGGCCAAAGACCGGCAAGCCGTGAGCCGCTTTCAACGCGAAGCCAAGGCGGCTTCCGCGCTGAATCATCCGAACATCTGCACGATTTATGAGATTGATGAGCAAAACGGGCAAGCATTTATCGCCATGGAACTGCTCGAAGGCCGGACACTGAAGGAGACCGTGGGCGCTCGCCAGGGCGCGTCGCTGCCCACGGACCAATTGCTCGAACTGGCAATTCAGATCGCCGACGCGCTTGGGTACGCCTATTGCCCGAAGGCGTCCATACCCCTAAAGCACATCGCCCTCCGGACAAGGCCGGGGGATTGCTGCTCGCGCTGAGTGGCAACCCCTGGCAGCACCGACTATGTATCGCTTCGCCACTGACGCGCCCATTGACTTAGAAGAGTTCCGTGCCCGTCTGCGAAGAATGACGGATGCCGAACTGCTGAAATACAGACGGGCTGGACGCTCCTTTTGCTCACTGAAAGCAAATTTCGGCAAACCGCCGCGCGAGACTTTCGTTATCCAATTGAAGTTGTGTCGAGAGGAATGGACGCGCCGAAAGGCCGCCAAGCTCATTTACGTCTACGGGTTCTTTGCGGCGAACTGTTGAGGCTGCCGCTGCAATTGCAATGAGATCGTATTTTTCTATTCGAGTAAGTTGATATCGCTCCGGCCGGCGGGAGTAGCTCTTTTACATGCCTCATGAGTTCCGTGCCTCTAGTTTTTGACACGGCTTCTAATTGCCGAGAGCCGGGCAATCTACCTGTGGCGGAGGCCAGGATGCACTTCGACGCGAGGCCCTGCGCGCCAAACCCATGGATGCGCGTATGGATGAACGTAATAGCCGCGATTCACCCAAATACGACTCCACGGCGTGCGATCGAAATAGATGGTGTGCGCGCCCCACAGAAAATACGGATGCACCCATCCAAACGGGAAAAATCCCGCGGTGATGATCACCGCCGGCCCCCACCGGATCGCTCCGCCGACGAAAAATCCCGGGGCGGGCGGACCAAACACCACAAACGGGTCGTAATAGGGCACATAGATGTACGCCGGATTGACCGGCAAGATCTCCACATAGCCGTCGGTTTCGACGACGTTACAATAAGGACTCGTCTGCAAGTAGCCGTACTTGCGCGCCTGCTTGCGCAGACGCTGCACGGCGTCCATGACGTCGCCGCGCTGCACGAGCACGGCGTTGCCGAGTTGCTCGGTCCACGCCGGGTCTTTTGCCATCATGTCAAGCACCGACGGAAACGGGAGCAGCGCGAGTACGCTCGGGTCCCACTGCAAATTATCTTCACGAATCGCGTTGGCAAGCGCTTCGCCTTTGAGGTTGCTGTGCTCGTCGGCCCACGTGGCGGCCTCGGCGATTTCGTTCCCATAGGTGGATGCCGTCAGGATTTGCGCGAGCAGCGGATCGGGATACAGCGCGATGCGGCCGACGAGATTTTCCAATTGTTTCTCGGTGAGCGGCGGGCCAGGCGGCGCAGGCTCGGGAGCGGCCGGCGTTGCGGCAGGTGGTGGAGGTGGGGGCGGCGGGTTCTGCGCCGTAGCTCGAAATGCGAAAAGCGCCATGAGCGAAAGGAGGAGAAAGAGCTTCGCGAACGGAATAGTGCAAATCGAATTGCAGTGAAATTTGGGACGCGTAATAAAGCGCGCGCGATTCTCGACAGTGTCATTTGTGGGCACACCATATTGGACCGACTTCATACTGTTCCTCCTCTAAGAGCAGGCGGCGGATTGCTAAGTCCAGTCCTTCGCATCTATCGCTCCAAATCGACCAGAATTTGCGGGAGGGCGCCAAGTGTTGATGCACAAACCGGTTAAGGAGATCTGCAGGCTAGGCGCAGCCACGAACGCGCTGGGAGAAGTCGTTTGGTGTCATCGCGCTGACAGTGATCCGTCAATCGTGGGGCGGGAGATGCCAAGCCGGCGCATCTTGTAAAGCAACGTCGTGCGTCTCACCGCGAGTTGCGCGGCGGCACCGTGAGGGCCGCCGATCACCCACTCGGTATCCCGCAGAGCTTGCAATATATGCTCGCGTTCGGCCTCCGCCAATGATCGAGGTTTCGACGAGGCCTCTTTCCCAACGTGCTTCGCGTCAGGAAATTCAGGCGCGTGAAGAACTCGGTCTGACGACAGAATCACGCATCGCTCAATAACATTTTGAAGCTCCCGGACATTCCCGGGCCAGGAATACCGAACTAGAGCTTCGGTATCTTTCGGACGTACATGGTCGATCGTCTTATTCATCCGTTCCGCGAAAGCTTTGGCGAAATGACATACCAGAATTGGAATATCCTCGAGCCGGTCGCGCAGTGGAGGAACTGTAATCGGGAAGACATTCAGCCGGTAATAAAGGTCTCTCCGAAATCGGCCTGTCTCGACCATCTCAAGAAGGTCTCGGTTGGTTGCGGCCACCAGACGAAAGTTCACGCGAATCGTCCGCGCGGTGCCCAGTCTTTCGAATTCCTGCTCCTGCACGACTCGCAGCAGTTTAGATTGTAACTCCAGCGGCATATCGCCCACTTCATCGAGAAACATCGATCCCTTATCGGCCATCTCGAAGCGACCGATTTCTCACGCGACGGCCGCCGTAAACGCTCCCCGCTCGTGGCCAAACAGTTCGCTTTCAAGCAATCCCGCAGGAATCGCAGCGCAATTGGCGTTGACAAAATTCCGATCCCGCCTCGCGCTGAGCTTATGGATTGCCCTGGCGACGAGCTCCTTTCCGGTGCCGGTTTCGCCGAGGATCAGCACGGTCGAATCTGTCGCTGCAACGGTTTCCACCTGGCTCAGCACCCGTTTCAGGGCCCCACTCATTCCGATGATCTCCGCTCCCGCGCTCTCCCGAAGTTTGTCAACCAACTGACTATTCCGGTAATCGGCTGTGCCTTCTATCATCCTGCCATCCCGAATAATTCGTGCTGTTGTTGCCATGACATCCCCCAGGTAATCTCTATTTCAAGACGGAGTGAACAGCATCCAATAGCGCTTCGGAGTTGAAAGGTTTTTGAAAGAACGCAACGGCGCCGGCTTCGAGCGCCCGTTCTCGCACTCTATCATCGGAGCGGGCGGTCATGAAGATGATCGGACTGCGTTGGCGTTGCCGGAAAGCTCGCGCTGAAGCTCCAGTCCACTCACTTTGACGCCCCCGATAGCCAACAGATTGCGTGCCAGAGAGTCCACACTTCCATGGCGTGTGTGGCACCACACGTCAGGATGAAGACTCCAAGACAAACGAATACCCAGTTGAATGAAACGTCCCGTCTCTTGCGGATGACGTAGATAAGCGTGAGGGGAATCGAAAAATAGGCGAGCGCGATCAAGGTGTCCGACACCACGTGAAGCCAGACCAAGCCGGGCTGCCATATGTAGGAATAACCGTGCGGCATGAAATCACCGGCAGAAAACAGCCTTCTAAGAAAGTCCATGCCATCCTCCTCGCTTCTCCGCTGGGAATCCAGCAGAGCCTCAAGAACATTACCGGGGCCAGTTGCGCCGGCGGTTCTGCGGCGCGGGAAGGAAATCGGAGCCTTGCATAGAAATCGTGCCAGGCAGTCCACTGAGAGAATTAATGCTTGCCTTACTTGTGGGTACGGGCTTGATCACTAAGCCCATTCGGTGCCACGCCCTACTGTACTCGTTTGTCTGCGAATCGCAACGTAGAAAGTTTGAAGTCGAGGTTCTGCGACTTTCATGATTTCCAGGAAGACAAAGGTCATCCAGTCGTAAATGCGAAAATAGCCGAGGCCGTGAATGATGGATTATTAAGTGTGTGCGAGATCCCAACGAATCGGTTCACGCAGCCGCTGTCAAAACACTGTCGAAAGACTGACGTAAATTCCCCGCGATCACTTTCCCGAACCCTCGCCCGCACCTCACATCCTGCGCTAATCCATTCCGTACAGCGAAGATGCCAAGACTCCCAAGACTGTCATCGCGTTGGAACAAAAGATGCTGTGTTAGACCAGCGTCGGCAAGACTCCAACATTTAAATCGGAGAAACATTTTGTGGCGACGAAGCAGCATGAGAATAATTTCGGATTTGCGTTCTTGGGCCGAGCGGGACGTGGCGGAACGCGCCGCGTGGGCGGCTCCTGGCGTCCGCGCTGTGGACAATAGCATTACCGTCGGGGCGCTTTCAGCTTCGGCATAGCATTGACTGCACAGCCGATTCTAACGGGGCTCATTCAAAACACGATGGAAGGTGCATGGGAAACATTCAAGGAGCATGTCAATGGCAAATCTAGCTAGAAGGGAAAACATTCTCGATGGGTTGTTCGATTTCAGGCGCGACTTCGATGGATTGTTCAACCTTTTGCTGGCTCATTCGTCGCAAGGGACACAAAATCCGGTAGCGCTTTTTGCCACGGTTCCGGCGATCGAGGCCCGCGTAGATGTCAAAGACAGCCAATATCACCTGCGCGTATCCCTGCCATGCGTAGATCCAAGCGAAGTCCAAATCAACCTTCAGGGCAAGGACTTGACGATTAGCGGCGAG
The DNA here is from genome assembly GCA_036513895.1 of Candidatus Acidiferrales bacterium. Lineage (GTDB taxonomy): Bacteria > Acidobacteriota > Terriglobia > Acidiferrales > UBA7541 > Palsa-147. The sequence continues at coordinate 28,677 of DATBYF010000007.1, forward strand.
CATAACAGCGAGCAGGAGAAAAAAGAGTCGAATTACATGCGCAAAGAATTCTCCTACGAACATTTCGAGCGCACAGTCACGCTGCCTGAAATCGCCGATAAGGAGAAAATCAGCGCTGATTTCAACAACGGCGTGCTCGAAATTACGGCGCCTCTTATCTCCAGTGCGTTGCCCAAGCGGATCGAAATACAGAGCCTGCAAAAGGCCAAAGGCGCAACTGCCTAACAAGCATTCAGGACACGCTGCATCTCAAAGAAAACCGAAGTCGAGGCGTGCAGGCGTCCGCTTGCACGCTTCGATCGATTTGGAGCGTAAGGTGGCGACCAGACAACCAATCGATAGTGACGTCGCTCCCGTCAGATGCTTCGCGTTCGGCAGTTTGCGTCTGACGCGCGCTGAGCCTATTACCAGACCGCAGCAGGCTGCGGAATGGAATATGCGGGCGCGCGAAGTGACAAAGGCAAAGAAAGAAGATTCGGCCACGCGGACGGCGTTCGACGACAGGGAATTGAGCGAATGGGTCATGACGCTCGGCGACGAATGCTCGGGGCGTTTCCTCTGTGCGCTTGCCGAGGCCGTGATGAAGGCGGATGCCGAAGACTATTCCATCATCAGGCCGGCACTCGTGAACCTAAAGCGCAAATATCCCGACGCAAACTCGGACCGCAAGCGAGTTGCCGTCGTAGTCACCAACAGGCGGCGATCGAAGCGAAATTCGCCAAGCGAAAGGAGAATAGAGCTATGAACATTCTGAAGCGATTCAGCGTTTCCGTGCTTCTGGTCCTCTTCTTTGTCATGATCAATAGCGCCGGAACTCTGAACGCACAGAAACCTTCGGACGCAAACCAGCAATCCGGGCAGGAAGCACCGGTTTCCGTTCCCAATAGAGCCGCCAGCCCACTCTACAAGGGAGAACAAGGCACTCAAAAATCCGAGATCGAGTTCGCTCCACTCAGCCGCACCGTAACTGTCAAATTTCAGGTCGAAGACCCCAACGGGTACTTTTTGCCAAACATCCGACCGGATAACTTCGCCGTATATGAGGATGGAGTGCGGCAGAAAAATCTCACGGTGGATATCGAGCACGCGCCCGTGACCGTGGCGCTATTGCTGGAATTTGGCGGCCGTTACCACGAATTGAATCAAGCCACCGGACGCGAGGTAACGCAAGTCTGCCGGCTGTTTCTAGACCGCCTTCACAGTGACGACAAAGTTGCGATCTTTGCATACAACGGGAAATTGGAAACGCTTGCCGACTTCAATCAGCCTCGGGACGCGGATAACAGCGCTCTCGATCAGTTAGGGACACCGCCCGAATCGGAATTGAATTTCTACGATGCTCTCATCGAAACATCGAATCGAATGCGGAGTGTCAGCGGGCGCAAGGCGCTCATTGTCGTATCGAGCGGGCTGGACACCTTCAGCAAGCAGAGCTACCAACAAGTGCTCGAAGCGACTCGGGAGTCCGCGACCACGATTTACACGATTGGTTTGATTCGACTGATACAACCGGATCTCTCCATCTACGGGACTGCGGCGCCCTTTGCGCGCATTGATTGGAATAGCGCGGAAAATCGACTGGAAGCGCTTGCGAAAGGGTCAGGGGGCCGCGCTTACGTTCCGGGCGCCGATGGGGAGATAGCCGCGATTTACGATGACCTCATGGAGAACCTGCGAGTCCGCTATGTGATCACGTATGTGTCGTCCAACACAGCGACGATTGGACCACCGCGGAATCTTCGCATCGAGCTGATTGACCCAACCAGCGGAGGCCCACTGAAAATCCACGACGCCAGCGGCAAAGTGATCGAGGCGAGAGTCTATCTTCAAGCTAGTTACGCACCGAAGAACGCAAGGGGCGATTGACACAACGATTTTGTAGGTGCTCGGAGCTGGCGGTGAGACGGCCGGCAAGAAGTCTTTGGCTCAATTCCTTCGGAACCACGACGGTGATCGGCGACCCGTCATTGGGGCCGTCGAAGGGAACCACGAGATACAAGCCGAGGCAGAAAAACGCTGCACTGGACCGATTGATGGATGCAGGCATCACTGCGATGAAAGAGGGAATTGACTACGAAGGGCGACTACGTATTACAACGAGCAGGATGAACGCTAGCCCTCGGGCCGACTGCCCATGAACTGACGCTCCCCACGGCTGAAGCTAGGGACTGTGCTCATTTTGCTCATTGAACGCAAATACTGCCGTCATGCCACAAGTCCTCTGTGTGGATGATCATTGAGCTTGCATGAACATTATAGGTCGCCCTGAAAAACGCGTTTGTGTTTACATATCGTGTCACCTTCCGAGTGGTCGCGTAACGGACATTGGGATCTAGCCCGATTTCGGAGAATCTAGCCCGATTTCACTTGAACGGTGGGCGCGTTAGTCAGAACTCAAAAACCGCTTGGTGTAAGAGTGGTCAGATTGCAACTTGGAGCTGCTATGCAACGACAGTTCACTCCACGAATAAGACTTTACTGCACTGAAACCCTGGCGTATGGTCCATCACACGGCGTTCCCGGGAACCTCGACGCATTGAAGTGAGCCACGCGCATCGACGCGCGTACCCTCAATATAGGGGTTTTACCAACCTTAAGAGGAGTTTGCATTAAGCCAAATCCCTTAACCCCGCGGCTTCAAGTAGGCCTAGGGAGCTTGCCCGGCCAGTACAACTAAGCGACAGAGGCCTCTGAAGATGATTCCTGCGGGAACGACTTTGACGGGCTCCTACGATCCTTTTATCGTCGCTCTGTCTGTTGTGATTGCGGTCGCGTCTTCTTATGTCGCCCTTGATCTTGCGGGACGCGTCACTGCTTATAAAGGCTGGCGCTTCGGGGCATGGTTAACCTGCGGCTCGGTCGCGATGGGAATTGGAATCTGGTCAATGCATTTCACCGCTATGCTGGGGTTCAAGCTGCCAGTTCCGGTGAGCTACGATTGGCGGACGGTGTTGCTGTCCTTTATCGTAGCGGTACTTGCTTCCTCCCTAGCCCTCTATCTGGTAAGCCGCAAGAAAATGAGCGGAGCTCGCGCGGTGGTTGGCGGCGTCGTGATGGGGGCGGCCGGAATTACTCCCTTACATTACTTGGACACGCTGGCGATGCGGACGAGGGCTTATTGCCACTTTGATTCCACGTTGGTGGTCCTGTCCGTTGTGTTTGCCATTGTGTTTTCCTATTCAGCGCTGCGCCTTGCCTTTTACTTTCGAGACGCAACGGGCGAGGCCATGAGAAAAATCGGAAGCGCCTTTTTCATGGCCTCAGCGATTTGTGCGATGCATTACACCGGCATGGCAGCAACAACGTTCAGAGCTTCCGGGGTCGAGCCGGATCTGACGCAATCCGTGAGCGTTTCGGCACTCGGAACTACAGGCATCATCATCGTTACGCTGCTTATCCTTGGTCTTGCCATGCTGTCATCGCTCGTTGATCGCCGCTTCGAAGCCCAGGCACTCCAATTGGCTTTGGCACAGGCAAATATGGAACTCGTTTACGTCGGTCGAGCCGCATCCCTCGGAGAGTTGGCACTGTCTATTGCGCATGAGATCAATCAACCTCTCGGCGCGGTGGTCAATAGTGCCAGTGCCGTATTGCGCTGGCTGGGGAACGAGCCACCAGATCTCCAGGAAGCGCGGGAAGCCGCAACGCAGACAGTTGGCGCGGCAAATCGCGCCAGCGAGGTAATCGCCAGGATCCGCGCATTGCTGAAGAAAGAAACGCCTCGAATGGAGCGCCTCGATCTCAACGAAGTGATCCACGAGGTGTTGGCGCTGGCGGGCAATGAAATTGCAAAAGGTCGCGTCGTTGTGAAGAGTGAATTGAGTGCGACTGCGCCTATTATTTTGGGAGATCGCGTGCAACTCCAGCAAGTGCTATTTAATTTGATCATCAATGCCATCGAAGCTATGCAAGCGGTGAAGGATCGCCCAAAAGAGTTGCGCATCACATCAACAACGGATTCCAGTGTCGTGCAAGTTTCTGTCGAAGACACCGGAGTCGGGCTGGGTCAAGAAGACCTGGACCGTATATTTCATCCTTTTTACACAACCAAGCGACATGGGATTGGAATGGGACTCTCTATCAGCCGTTCGATCATTGAAGCTCATGGAGGCCAATTGTGGGTTGTGTCGCGTTCCCCGAGCGGCGCGGTCTTCCAGTTCAGCCTCGCCAAGGCCGACGGTGGTGCCGAATGACGGAACGGCAATCATTGGTTTTCGTGATCGATGATGACACTTCGACGCGTGAGACCCTTAGCAGCTTGATTCGCTCGGTCGGGTTGCGCGTTCAGCTGTTTGCTTCCGCGGAGGAATTTCTAAGGTGCGAGCGACCCGATGCGGACAGTTGCCTTGTCCTTGACATCAGGCTGCGCGGTATGAGCGGCCTGGATTTTCAAGGCAAGTTAGCCGACAGTGGCATCTCCATTCCGATTATCTTCATCACCGGGCATGGCGACATCCAGATGTCCGTCCGCGCCATGAAGGCGGGAGCCATCGAATTCCTAACCAAGCCATTCCGCGATCAGGACCTACTTGACGCGATTCACACCGCACTGCAAAAGGACGGGGAGAGCCGCCAGCGAGGCGCGGAAGTTGCGCAGTTAGAAACCAGGTTTGCTTCGCTGACGCCTCGTGAACGCGAGGTGCTCCCCCTCGTGGTCTCCGGCTTGCCTAACAAGCAAATCGCCGCCGAACTTGGAATCAGCGAGGCCGTCACCAAAGTCCACCGCAGTCAACTCATGCGTAAGATGCGAGCGAATTCCTTGCCTGATTTAGTCCGGATGGCTGGGAAGATAGGATTCCCGCCCGCAGCAATCGTGAAAACTCACTAAAGTAAAGGTCACACTCACCAACGCATAATAGATTCACCTCGCCAACCGGTGGTACGTTCGCCTCGATGGGAGTATTCCGTCGAGGAGGAACTACCGATGCCGACCTCGAGGTTGGAAGTGCAACACCATAGCGACCTTCGGCCCCACTTGGAAAAGATCCTCAGTTGCGTAAGGTCCCTGCATGTCACTCTGAGCGCGGTCATGGCTGACGTTGCGGCCATCCGTAACACAATGTTCGAGGACCCGGGGAATATCGACACCTACCGGAATCATCTGAAGCAGACAATCGCGACCACCAAGCCCCTAGTCGACGAGGCCATGCGATCCTACGATTTTCTAATGCAGGAAATTTCAAACTCCCAGCAATGGACCAACTGAGCCGCATCAGCTCGCCGCCGCAAGTCTCCTCGGTATTGGAAAGACGACCCTCTTTCGGAAGCTCAAAGACTACGCCACAGCTTCCAAGCCAACAAACCACGTACCGTGAAAGCAGCACTATTCAAATGACAAGTGAACTTAGGAGGCCCGCACCAGCCAAGGCTCGGATTGAGACCGAAGAACTGGCAAGGATTTTGGACTCCACGGCAGAGGCGATCTTTGGGCTAGACATGCAGGGCAACTGCATGTTTTGCAATTCTGCGTGTCTGCGATTTCTGGGATACAAGGAACCTGTAGAACTCATCGGTAAGAAGATGCACACCATGATGCACCATTCTCGCGCCGATGGAACACTTTACCCCAGCGAAGAATGTCGTATTTACCTAGCTTTTCGTCGAGGCGAGGGTAGCCACGTGGACGATGAAGTCATGTGGCGTGCCGACGGAACAAGCTTCCCGGTTGAGTATTGGTCCTACCCGATACGTAAGGACAACCACTTGATGGGTGCCGTAGTAACTTTCGTCGACATTACTGAGCGCAGGAGAGCACAGTACGCCCTACAGCAAAGTGAGAAGATGTTTCGCCAGTTGGCGGAAAACATCCGCGAAGTCTTTTTCATCATGACGCCAGATCCACCGAGAATGGCTTATATCAGCCCGGCTTACGAGGAAGTTTTTGGAAGGCTGTGTCAGGAACTTTACGACCGGGCCGATGCCTGGATCGACTCGGTTCATGCAGAAGATCGCCATCATGTGGTAGACGTTTTCGAACAGTCTCTGCGAGGCATTGCCACGGCCATGGAGTACCGGATGCGTCGGCCTGATGGATCAATCCGTTGGATTCACGCACGTAGCTTTCCGGTTCGGGACTTGCAGGGCAACTTGGCCCGCATTGTAGGTATTGCTGAAGATATTACCGACGGCAAGAGAGCGATGGAAGAGATGGAAGTCGCCAGAGCAGCCGCAGAAGCTGCAAATCGGACAAAGAGCGAATTCCTTGCGAACATGAGTCACGAAATCCGAACTCCAATGAACGGCATTATTGCGATAACCGAGCTCCTGCTCGATACGCAAATGACCCCAGAGCAAACCGAATACCTCCAGGTGGTAAAAACCTCTGCTGACTCGCTCTTGATGATTATCAACGACATTTTTGATTTTTCAAAGATCGAGGCCGGCAAATTGGAACTGGAGTCCATCACTTTTGATTTACGAGAGAGCCTTGAAGGGGTGATGAAACTACTTGCGATTAAGGCTCATAACAAGGGTCTTGAGCTCCTCTTGACCGTTTACCCTAGCGTGCCCACGTCGGTGGTAGGTGATCCTAATCGATTACGACAGATTCTAATTAATTTGGTGGGAAACGCCCTTAAGTTTACAGAGCGGGGAGAAATTGTAGTCGAAGCGCGAAAAGAGACGGAAAGGGATAACTCCACGACCTTTCATTTTAGTGTCCGAGATACAGGGATCGGAATTCCAAACGACAAACAGCAGTTGATTTTCGATGCATTTTCGCAAGCAGATTCGTCATTTACGCGCAAGTTTGGGGGCACCGGACTCGGTCTTACCATTTCAAATCGACTTGTTCACTTGATGGGTGGGCGAATCTGGGTCGAGAGCAAACTTGGACGCGGTTCTACATTCCACTTCACCGTTCGGTTGGAGCTCGGGTCATAGCAAGAGCCCTGCCTCAATCGTCTGTCATTCCGTCCATGCCCGGCCAGACCCTGAAACGCCGACATTGTTAGAGATCGATCTGAAATCGGCGTGTTGATTCGA
>DATBYF010000008.1:0-58355 GCA_036513895.1 Candidatus Acidiferrales bacterium
GCACCGAAAGTCTCGGCCTCGAATCGCACCACCAATGATTCCAGAGTTGCCTGATCGAGCGCAGGGATAACGACGCAGCGATTTGCCGCATCGCGAAACCTTATCGCGTGGTTCTTGCAATAGTCGCGCACACGGTCGAGATGGCTAAAGAAATCAAGAGCCCAAGCCTCTGTTCCGCCGAGCGCGGGGATGATGCGGCCCCAGATTCTTGCGGCATCTTCGCCGCGCACTGGCTCGCGGTCCTCGCCAAGCTCAATGAGCTCGATGCCGATGGCGCGGACATCCGCTCCCAAATCGAGCGGCTCGACTTCAAACAAAATCATCTAGGCACCGGCGGCGCTGCTTGCGCCGAAGCGCCTCTCGTAATCGGGGGATTGTTTGCGGACTTCCAGCCAATCGAAGAATGCGTCGGGAGTCTGAAGCCAGACGCCGAACCACTGCGCGATTTCTTCCTTCTCTGCGCGTTTTGCCGCTTCCACCTTGTGATTCCGCGCGATCATTTCCGCACGGCGACGGCCGAGCACGCCAACCTGACGCACGCGCTCTTCTGCTGCGTGTTCGCCCTCGCGGCGGAATTTCCGAAACAGTTCGTCGAGCCGAATCAGGCACATTTCGGCGTCTTCGAGAGTCGAAAAGTGTAAGAGGTCGTGAAATTCTTCCTCGTAGCGGCCCTCCGTATCAGCGTGTGTGGAAAGTACGACTCGGCGGCCGGCATCCGCAAGGACGCTCGCAATGTAATCGGCGGAGGTATTCGCATCTGCGCCGAATTGCGCGATCAACTTCCGGCGAATCTGCTCGATCTCTGCGGCCGTGATGCGATCCTTTGCAAAGGCCGCCGCTGCATCGAGAATCAGTTCTTTTTTGCTTGGATCTTTCGGGGAATGCGATTCGTGGTGCTTAACCTGCGTCACGGCTGGCTCCGATATTCTTTTGGATTAGTCGCGAAGGGCGCGCTTTGATGTATCGCCAATGGCGTCGCTTGTCAACCGGCGTCGATATTTCGCGACGTTGCGATTGTGCTCCTCGAGCGTCTTGCTGAAAAAATGGCCGCCCGAGTCGTTCGCTACAAAATACATGAAATCCGTTTTAGCAGGGTCTATAGCCGCTCGCAATGAAGCCTCGCCGGGATTCGCGATAGGTCCGGGAGGAAGACCCGGACTCCTATAAGTATTGTACGGCGAATCGACCCGCAAATCCGCATGCCGGACAATTTGAGTTGGGCGCCCCGCGAGCTCCAGCGCGTACTGCACCGTCGGATCGCATTGCAGCGGATAATTGCGGTGAAGCCGATTGTAAAAAACGCCCGCGACAAGCGGACGTTCCGATTCGAGGGGCGTCTCGCGCTCAACAAGCGACGCCAACGTAACCGTATCTTCGAGCGATGGAGTGGTAGTAGGGCCAATCGCAAGGTCGGGATTCAAATTGCTCCACACGCGGCGAAATTCGCGAACCATCGTTGCGGCTATTTCGTCGGGCGGAGTGTGGCGCGCAAACAGATACGTTGACGGAAAAAGAAATCCTTCGAGGCTTTGCGCATGCGGAGCGATATCCAGAATCGGCGCTGGATCGCGCGCAACCCGCAGAAAATCTTCGCGCGTGCATAGTTTCTCGCGCTGCAGTTCATCGGCAATGTCGAACATATTCCAGCCCTCTGGAATTTGCACGCTGATGACATTGATCTTACCCATTGCAATTTTCCAGAAAACTTGCCGTTCAGTCATCGGACCTTGAAAGAGATATTCGCCCGCCTGCAATGCACGCCGATGGTGCCAATGACTGTAGAATTCGAACGCAATACGGCTGCGAATTACGCGGTTTTTTGCCAGTAGGCTGGCGATGCCCCAGCGCCCCATGCCATGCGGAATATCCACGATCACAGACTCTCCCTTATAGCGTCTGTATGGAACGCTGAGATCCTGGTCAAGCCATGCTGCAAATGCTCCGACGGCGGCAATTCCGAGAAGTAAGAGGAGGCCGAGGCGTCGCATTTACGTTCAGTCCTTATCCGCGTGCGACGCGCGGCGATGGGATTTGTTGCGCTCGAGATAATCGCGTAGGAAAATAGCAGCGGCGAGGTCATCGTGGGACTGGCGGGGGCTGGAATCCCTACGTCGCGCACGACGCCCTGTTTCTGTGATGCTCTGTTCCGCGGCCCAACTCGTCAGCCGCTCGTCCACAAGTTCCACCTCAACGCCGAGCTCTTTCCGAAGACGATTTGCGAACCGCGCGGCTTCTTCCGCCATTTCGCCGCACGTTCCGTCGAGATTCAGCGGATATCCGACGACAATTTGCCGCGCGCCGTATTCCCTGGCGGTCTCCCGGAGCTTACGAATCACTTGGGCGCGATTTTTTCGCGTGAGGATGGCTAGCGGACGTGCGGTGATGCGGAGTTCGTCAGAGACGGCAATGCCAATACGCCGGCGCCCATAGTCGATCGCCAAAATTCTGCCTGGAAGCGTGACGGCCAACCGCGAGGATCGCGGCTTCGGTGCGCGAGATCTTTTCAATTCAGCCGCGTTGAGTGAAGGGCCCATATATTTCAATTATACGCAATGTGGGGGCATTGGCAGGAATCTGCGCGACGAGAGTTCTTTCTCAAGTTATTTGGGCACGCAACCCAGCCTGAAAATACTCCGAATGATGACGATCTGATCGCTCGCGTTCTTAAATCGTCCCAACACAGTTCATGGCTCGCGCCCTCGAGTACCGTTCATCCAGAGCGGCTCAAATCCCATGAGCTCCATCTCACGATCGAGGCCCGCGTCCTTCATCAGAGCTTCGATTTCGGCGCGCGATTGGCGCTTGCCAAGTCGCTCTGCGAGATCGGCGATCCCAAAGGCAGTTATCGCAGAAATGGCCACTTGGCGCTTCAGCTGCGCGATATCCACTTTGTCCAAAGTGTCCGAAGCGGCGTGATAATTCAGCATATAGTCCGCGGGCTCTTGATTGGCAACGAGAGTCGGGATGCCCTCAAGTAGAAAATCGAAGTTGTCCGTGCCGATATCTGCGTCAAACGTCAGATCGGTGGCGCCGAGCGTCTTGAGCGGTTCGACAACCTCCTTCATAGTCCCTTCGATATCTTTGCGGCCACTGAGTGAATAGCCCGTAACGCGGCCAATGCCCGAATCCCAGATGATGGCTGCATCCATGTGGTCGAGCTCTGACCGATGCGCCTTCGCATAGGCCCATGACCCAAGCATGCCCTGCTCTTCGCCGGTGAACAGCACGAAGCGAATCGAGCGGCGCGGGATTGCTCCGCTCGCGTGAATCACGCGTGCGGCGTCAATCACCATGGCAGCGTTACATCCGTTATCGAGCGCGCCCGTTCCGAGCTCCCACGAATCGAGATGCGCGCCCAAAATTACAAAGTCTTTGGGATCCTCCCGGCCGAGAATTTCGGCAACAACGTTTTCTGACTCGACCGGGCCTGTAATCTTATTTGGCATGTCGAGATTGACGGTGACCGCGACTTTCTTCGCGAGAAACCGTGCCATCCTTTGGGCATCCTCACGCGCGATCACCGCTTGCGGTAACTTCTCGAGCGTTCCATCAAGTGAGTTGCTATGGCGATAGAGCAAAAGACCCGGCCGCGTGGACATCCAAAATATCGCCACGGCCCCTGCGTTCACCGCGCGATCGATGATGGCAGGCTGATACAGATACTCGTTCATAAGATCTTCCCATGTGACGAGCGGCGAGCTGTGCACGAGCGCGATCGCGCCCTTTACTCCGGCGCCCGCGCTTCTAAATCCAGCTTCGTCGCCCGCGCCAACGTCCACAACGCTTGCGGTGATACCGCCGTCCGGCGTCGCCGGGGACCATCCAACTGACGTCGCGCGCACCGGGAAAGAAACGGGAGAGTTTACTGTCACTTGCGTCTTTCCCTCGCTCCAACCGACGGGAATCGTGAATTTCTCGGTGTGAACTTCGTCCACGCCGGCGTAATGGAACGCTTCAACGGCCCAGCCGACGGCCTTATCCGCAGAAGGAGAGCCCGAGACTCGCCCGCCAATTTCATCAGTCAGATGGCGCAAATTTTCTTCGAGTGGCGACGGCCCTTCAGCGCTGACGATCATTCCCGGCGCGAGATCGGAGCACGATTTTTGCACCGAGCAGGCGCCTTCGCCCACTGGCAACTGCATAGGCGCCGGTTTAACGGGTGGAATCTGGCCCCACGCGGGCAAAGTGCAAAGCAGAAGGCACGGCAGCGCGACGAGGGAAATTCGACTCGTCGAGAACATAAGCAAGCTCCTGGGGCTAAGGACTCTCATCAACTTCGCGGATTATAGCGCAGCGGAACGGACGGTGCTCGGCGTGTCATCGGGCCGACCCTGCAAGGATGTTGTCGCTGACGCGGGCGACCTGAACCATTTCAGCCACATCATGAACGCGAACGATGTGTGCACCGGCTAGAATGCTCGCCGCGACGGTAGCTGCCGTGCCCCATATCCGTTCATCCGGCTGTTTGCCAAGTGTGTGGCCGAGAAATCCCTTGCGCGAGGTGCCAATTAGAATCGCGCAGCCAAGCTTGCGTAGCTCTGGAAGCCGCGCGATAAGTTCGTAATTTTGTTTAAAACTTTTTCCGAAGCCAATTCCGGGGTCGACAACAATCTGCGATTTCGCAACGCCCGCGCGCCGCGCGACCGCGATCGATCGCCGCAAGCCCTTGAGTACGTCGGCCACGACGTCGCGGGCAAATGGCGTTTTCTGCATTGTTCGCGGCTCGCCGCGCATATGCATTAGAACGAGCGGAACTCGGCGCGTTGCCGCAACTTCAGCGAGTTTGGAATCGGCTCTCAGTCCGGTGACGTCATTTACAATTTCTGCGCCTGCGGCAATCGCTGCTTCTGCGACGGCTGCCTTGCGCGTGTCAATCGAGATGGGAATCTTAATCGTTCCGGCCAAAGCCTTGAGCACTGGACGGACGCGGGCTAACTCTTCATCGGCGGAAATTCCCTCAGAGCCGGGACGCGTGGATTCGCCGCCGATATCGAGGATATCCGCGCCCGCTTTTTCGATCGCCAGCGCCTGCTCGATGGCCAAAACCGGCTCGAAAAATTTGCCTCCATCCGAAAAGCTATCCGGCGTGACGTTTAGCACGCCCATGATGATCGTGCGCTCGCCCAGTTCAATCGTGCGCGACGCCAATCGCATCCGGAATTTTTTCCTGATCTTCAAGACTAAGCCGATCGTCTTCAGCGCGGCGGTACAGCGGGCACGTAATACGCCGAGCGATTCGCTACGCGGGCCGCCTCGTTCGCGCCTGGATCCGTCACTTCAACGCGCAACGAGTGCCACCCCGGCCTCGCAGTGCCCTCGCCGGAGGGATAGAAGCCAAGCGTGTATTCCGTGCGGATGTTGCCTGCAATTCGCTCAAACGCGTCGCGCCCGCTTTGAGTTTCGCGCAGAAAATAAATGCCGCCGCCAGCGCGGCGAACTAGCTCTGCGAGGAAGAGAGTGTACGCCGGAATTCCCTTTTCACGCGTCGCTTCCGTGAGGAAAGTTGCATCTTGATGGGCGGCGAGCCACTTGTCCGTCATGAGGCGCGGCCGGTTCTGGGTCGAGACGGCAAACACTTCGATGCCATCTACGGCGAGCGCCCGAGTAACGTCATCAAACGCGATTGTCGGAGCGGCCTCGTTGGGAGCAGCCCCCGTAGGCCGATCGAGCGAAAGTCCCAAACCGCTGTCTTCGCCGTCAGTAAAGAGCAGGATTGCCTTGCGTCCCGTGCGGCCACGAAACAGTTTTTCTGCGGCAAGATAGACGGTCTCGTAGATATCTGAGCCGCCCGTGTCGCCAAAGAGCGCTTTTACATCGACGCGCGCGATGGCATTTTCGAGCAAATCGCGATCGCGTGAAAACGGCAGAAGCACATAGGAGTGCGCGGAGAACTCTACAATCGAGACTTCGTCACGCGGCGCGAGAAGTTCCGCCAGGCTCTTTGTTGCTCTCAGCATCGCGTCGGCTTCAGGCAATACACTAGGGCTCGCATCAATCACGGCGGCGACACTCGCCGGTTCATTTCCCGCGTCGAAGTAGGCGATGCGCTGCTCGACGCCTCCCTCGAAAATGCGGAAGTTCGCGCGCCCAAGGCCTGTGATTGACGTGCCATCCGGCGCGAACACATTGCAATTGACGGGAACAAGATTCACGCGCACTCGAAAGGCCCGAGCCGCGCCCTTCTCCTTCGCTTCGTTTGGCGTTGGACCGGGCTCCACAATGTGGAGCTCGCCCGAATTTGCGTCGCGCCTGAACGTCACGTTCGCATCGAGCTGCATCGGACGCGGCGATTTTGATTTGTGCTGCGGAGCTTGTGCAATTACCAAGAGTGGCGCCGCCACGCCTAGACAGAATAAGGACGCGATGGCAATCAGCTTCTGTAGAGCAGTGAACGCAAGAGAGTTTGTCGGAGTGCGCGCCGGCACAGCAAGAGTTTCAGTCGAGGTCAAAGTCGCGCAGAGGTCTTTCCACCGGTTGGTCTTTCGCCTTCTTGAGCCCTTCAGCGAATTTCCGGGCGAGCACATCTTCTTTGTTTTTCTCAGCTTCAACTGAATGGCGGAATTTGTCTTCTACACGCTCATCGTGCTCACGCAATAGCCGTGCTGTGTCATCAAGATCAATCGAAGGCGCGAATTTCGCGGCTTCATGCGAAAGCACCACCGAAAGTTCCGGATCAACGGTCAGCTTCGCATGGCAGCATGGACATTCAACGTGCACCGGCCTGACGGCTTCTTTCGCCATAAGGGTATTTTACGCCTTTTTTGGACAAAGGATTACACGCGAGATACGTGGACTGGCCAGAAAACAAAAAGCCCGGAGGCACTGGCCTCCGGGCTCCTTACAAAGTTGAACTTCGATTCAATCAGGCCGGCGCGGGTTTTTCACCTTTGGCCAATCCCGGCAAGGGACGCGGCTCAGGCCGAAGCGTAAGCTGCGGTTCCCTGGTAGCCACGGGCGGAGGTGAAGGCGGCTTGATCTTCTCCGGCAATGGCTTGCCTTCGATCAGAAGCTTCAGCTCAGTCGCATCCAGCACTTCGCGGTCGAGCAATCCCTGTGCGACCCGCTCCAGCGCTTCGTGACTCGTTTCGAGGATGTTCCGCGCACTCTGATAACCTTTCGTGACGATCGAATTCACTTCGCGGTCAATGCGAATCGCGGTGTCCTCGGAATAATCACGATGCTGCGCGATTTCGCGGCCCAGGAAGATCGCTTCTTCCTTCTTCCCGAAAGTCAGCGGCCCGAGCGTGCTCATGCCCCACTCGCAAACCATCTGCCGGGCAATATCAGTTGCCCGCTCGATGTCGTTCCCAGCGCCGGTCGTAAGGTGATTGAGGAAAATTTCCTCTGCCGCGCGGCCGCCCATCAGTACGGCTAGCTGCGCTTCGAGAAATTCTTTCGTGTAAGTGTGCTTGTCGTCGATCGGCAGTTGCATCGTGACGCCCAGCGCCATACCGCGCGGAATAATCGTCACTTTATGTAGAGGGTCCGCACCCGGCGTCATTGCCGCCACGAGCGCGTGCCCAGCCTCGTGATACGCGGTGTTCTTCTTCTCCTCGTCCGAAAGAATCATGGATCGCCGCTCGACGCCCATCAGAACTTTGTCTTTAGACATCTCAAAGTCCGCCATGGTGACGGATTTGCGGTTCTGGCGCGCTGCCCAGAGCGCCGACTCGTTGACGAGATTCGCGAGATCCGCGCCGGAGAATCCCGGTGTACCGCGAGCGATCACGGAAAGATCTACGTCGTCGCCGACGGGCACCTTGCGCGTGTGAACGCGAAGAATCTCTTCTCGGCCCTTCACGTCCGGCCGAGGCACAACGACGCGGCGATCGAAGCGTCCTGGACGCAGCAGGGCGGGATCAAGAACGTCCGGCCGATTCGTTGCAGCGATCAGGATCACGCCTTCGTTCGATTCGAAACCATCCATCTCGACCAGCAGCGCGTTTAAAGTTTGTTCGCGCTCGTCGTGTCCGCCGCCGAGGCCTGCACCGCGATGGCGTCCCACTGCGTCAATTTCATCTATAAAAATGATGCATGGCGCATTCTTTTTGCCTTGCTCGAAAAGGTCGCGCACTCGGCTTGCGCCGACTCCGACGAACATCTCAACGAAATCAGAGCCTGAAATTGAGAAGAACGGAACGTTTGCTTCGCCGGCAATCGCGCGGGCGAGCAATGTCTTTCCCGTTCCTGGAGGCCCGACAAGAAGCACACCTTTCGGAATGCGTCCGCCGAGCTTCTGGAACTTCTGCGGGTCCTTCAAGAAATCGATGATCTCGTAAAGCTCTTCCTTCGGCTCATCAATCCCGGCCACATCTTTGAACGTCGCCTTCTTCTGTTGCGCGGTCAGCAGCCTCGCGCGGGATTTGCCGAAACTGAGAGCTTTGTTCCCTCCGGCCTGCATCTGCTTCATCATGAAAATCCAGAACGCTATCAGCAGGATCACCGGCGCGAAATTCACCACGAATGCGAGCCAGTCGCTATTCTTGACTTCCTTAATATTTATGAGGACGCCCTTATCCTGGAGGGACTTCGTAATATCCGGAATCGAAGAATTCGCCACGGTCACGTTGTGAAACTTTGCTCCGCCGTCCCGGTATTCACCCTCGACTTCGGCGCTGTTCTGGGCGAGATAGATTGTGACTTCCTTAATATTGCCCTGCTGGACTTGAGCCAGGAATTTTGTGTAACTGGGCTCATCTTCATGGGCCGTCTGTCCGCCGGTAGACGCCATCTTCCACAGCGCCACCGCCAGGACAACCATGACCAGCCAAAATAAAATCGTACGGACCGTTGAGTTCACAGAACTACCTCATCCTTTCCGACCCTTGCCCTTGCCTCGACCAGTGCGCTTGCACGTAGAAGCTCGCCCACGCTCCGGCCGCGACAACCCAACATAAGGAAGGTTACGGCTCAGCCCTGCCCGCCCGCTCAGTCCGAAACCCACCATATGATTAGATGCTGAAGAGAAGCCGGTGTATTCAGCCCTCAGATTCACCTTACGCGCATCCGGCTTGTCGAACAACACCGCCAGCCGCAGCGACCGCGGCCGGCCCTCCAAAATCTGCTTCATCAAAAAGTCCTGCGTGACGCCAGTGTTCAGAATTGCATCTACCAGCAGGACATCCCGACCTCGTAAGCCCGGCGGCCAACTGAAATAAATCTCGCGGCGTGCAAGACCACCCAAATTGACATCGCGCATCTCAGCGCGAATAAAGCGACAGACCACCGGCACCGATATGCACCGAATCAAGTCTGCGCCAAACAGGAACCCGTTGTCCAATACGACGAGAACGTCGAGTGTTCGCCCTGCATAATCCTTCGAAATGGCCCGCCCGAGTTGCCGGATCCTGCTGGCTAGCCTTTCTTTGGTGAAAGCGACTCGCATTCACGCGCTACAACTTTTCTTCCAACACGACCACCCGCCGTTTCGTTCCCTTGCTCGCCAGAAATTCTGCGGCGGGAGGCCAGCCGCGCGTCCAAGCGATTCGTCCGGCGCTCGTCAGTACGGGCCATCTCTCCCGGTCCGACATTCTTATTCGCGCGTCAGAAAATAATCGCTTGAGCTTCAGCGCCTGACGCTTTCCTGGCAACCTATAGGTATCGCCAGGCCGCCAGTTTCTCAGGACAAGAGGGGGCGTGAGGCGATCAGCATCGAGAACGCCGGTCTCACAAGTAGTGTCGCTCTCCCCAACAGACCAGTCAATGGCTTTCAGGCAAAAGCGTAACCCCAGTTCCGGTATATCAATAGATGTGATGCCCTCGCTTGTCAGCGGCACCGCATATTGATATTGAGGCAAATTCTCGGAAAAAGTTCCTTCGCTACCGTTCGCTTCCGCAATCGGGCGGCTAACAAATTCCAGCCGGTCGAAACTCCGAACGACATCAAGACCATGAGGCAGTTCAACGCGGCGGCCGCTTTGCAATGTGCTCGCTAGATGTAGAACATCCTCGACGTGCCCAAACTGCAAGCCCGCACTGTCACCCGCGATCCTGGCAAACATTTCCTGAACGATGCGCCGGGAAAGAGCGCGTGATGCATCCTCATTCTGCGCGACAAGGGAATGCGGCGAGAGAAGGCTGCCCACATCAATCGAAAATCCGCCGTCGATCTCCTTCGCCAAAACTCTGATCCGATCGTCCACCATCAAATTCCAGAATACTTCCTCATCGCGAAAGATTGCGGAAAGACTCGACAGCCGCTCGACAATCGACGGGTTGAAATCGCGTTCGAGAAGCGGCAGCAATTCGTGTCTGACGCGCGCCCGAAGGCGAGAGGTGTCGCTATTTGTCGTGTCCTCGCACCAATCCTGACCCTTCGAGTCGAGATACTTACGAAGGTCGGCTCGGCGAACGTCGAGCAACGGTCGTACGATTTCGGCTCGCACGGGATAAATCCCCACAATGCCTCGAGGACCCGTTCCGCGCGCGATGCGGCCGAGAACAGTCTCTGCTTGATCATCCGCCGTGTGCGCAACCGCGACTTTCGTGCAGCGTCCCTGCAAAACCACTCGCTCGAAGAAACTGTATCGTGCACGGCGGCCCGCATCCTCGAGGTTCCAGTGATTTCGCTTCGCTTCCACAGCAACGTCTTCGTCCACTGAAATCAATTCCAAACCACGTGCACGGGCAAGATCGGCAACGAACGCCGCGTCCGCCTTCGAGGCTGCGCCGCGAAGACCGTGATCCAAGTGAAAGACACAAAGTCCGATGCCAAGCTCGTTCTTTAAATCCTCCATCAACCGCAAAAGCCCGACGGAATCCGCGCCGCCCGACACGGCCACGCCGACGCGGTCACCAGCGACAATCATTTGGTGACGGCGAATCGTCTCAAGTACTCGGCGATGGAGATCAGATTTCATGCGCGATCTGTCGCGGAACAACCAATATACCTATGTTACCAGCGAATTCCGTTCCCGATGCAAGTGCGCCCATCACTACGCAGAAAACAAAAAAGCCCGGAGCGGAAAGCTCCGGGCCACACGATTTCCTAATAAAGAACGGACTACAGCGAGCCTGAGATTTGCTGAGCCAGCAATTCGCGGCTATAAGAAATTCTGCGATCCAGAGCCACGGCCGCGAAATAGGAGCAACTCTCACGTTCTGCCTCGGCCCAGCGCGCCACAGCCAACGAGATTGGCTGAAACGCTTTGTTCATCGCGGCAAGCAACGAGTAGTACGCGCCTACTGCGCGCAACTCGCCCGTGTCGTCACCCCGGCCAGGGCACAAGTGAAGCAATTGAACCAGACGCGTAAATTCTTCTCCGCGAACGCCTTGATCCTGGATTCCGGCGACTTCACGCACGCGCTCCGACAGCTCGGACTTACGGCTCGCGGCTATCACCGAACGGCAATAGGAAACGAAGAACTGCAGAAGCAGCGCCAGCGATATTACGAAAATGAGAGTCGCGATAATCATCGCGCCCTCGCCAGCAAATGTGCCGTTTCGAGCCGCTCGCCTTCAGAAACCTTCATGAACGTGAACGCCCAGGCGGCAGGCAGCCAGATCGCGACAATAGGCGGCATCCATTTCAATATGGATAGTTCAAGGCCGGGGAATAAGTTGCGCAGCGCATACGTCGCTGCCGACGCACTGAAGAATACTCCCAAAGCGAGCACCAATTGAATCAAATGGGAGCGGGTTTCGCGCAACTTCAGCACCGCCCCCCAGAGTACGTACGTCAATATCACCCCGACGAAATAAAGATTCCGGCTCAAATCTACGGCGAACCGGGTCGTCAAGTGATCCTTATGCTGCGCGATAACCATGTACGAGAACGCAGCCGTGCCAAAAAGCAGAAAAAGCGCAAAGGCGCTAATGTACTTGCTAACGTGCATCTCAGAAAACACGTGTTGGTAGAACTGCATGATGACAAAGAACAACAGAATCGTTAACAAGCTGTCGGAATAATAATAGAAGTAGTTGTACTCGGTCGATGCGAACCCGAACTTGTACAAACAATAAAACTCGCCGAGTGAAACCAGCGCGGTGAAGCCAACATAAAGATTCAATGGGAGATAACGCAGGAAATTGTGTCGCTTGATTGAACACACTACAACTGCGACTTCTGCTGAGAAGCCTATCAACCAGAGGAGATAATCAATAGGGCCAAGATCCACGAGCTCACCTGTCTTGAGCCCGGCCCTAAATCACCCGCTAACTATGCCTTACGAAATTCAGTAAGGTGTCGGTGGTACGGGGGCTGACGTGTGTGCAAAATACGGCGTCGGTGGTACCGGAGCCGAAGTATGCGCGAACGCCTGCTTCGCAACAGTCTTCAACCCCATTGCACCCGTCAGCAAAACCAGCGCTAAACCGGCAGCCGCTAACAACTTATTCACATGACCCTCCGATAGGGAAACTACGCGGAGGAGTCTACTGTGCGGTTGGCTGCCGTCAAGAGAGAAATTACACACGAGTGTGTCGAAAGAGTACACACCCTTCCCTCTGGCTGGTGGGCCAGCACTTCGATTCAGTTGTCGAGGTGAAGAGTAAAGTTTCAATATGCAACGGTCAACGGTACGTCCGTACTACTGTGCCCATAAATACCAACCCGGCCCCCATCCAGTTCGTCGTCCTGCGTGGCGTATTCTTGACAGTAATTCGCTCGACCCCTAGCATGATAAGTTTGATTCGTGCCGGTGTAGCTCAGAGGTAGAGCGAGGGTCTCATAATCCCTAGGTCGTGGGTTCGAGTCCCACCGCCGGCACCAAACTTTACTTTTTTCGATTCAAGAAGTTCGGACGACTTCGCATTTCGGTTCTGCGGGCTTCAAAAAGCACCACTGTAGTAAAACTGTAGTAGATTGCTGCACTGTCAACGCTCAATTTCTTTCTTTGCAAGATTTGCCGACTTTAAGGCTGTTGAGCTGGCGCACCACCTGCATTCACCAACTGCAACAGCGCGGGGATTCCAGACGCGGGTTCGATGATTCCGGTTCCGCCCAATGGAATAGATTGTTTTAGAGTTATTGGGTTAAGAACACCCGGTACCTGAAGTGAGATTTGCTGTTCGAAGCTAGGGGCCTGCGAAACGATTCCTAGCAAGACGACCCGCCCGCCGACAGCGAATGTACCTTTCTTGTTCAAACCTGTCGGAACTTTGATCACAGGCCCACCGCTGTTTCCGGGATAAATGTTGGCATCAATCAAGAAAGGTTTACCAGTTGGGTTAGCAGGATTGAGCCACGAAACCATTCCTGTTCTGCTGATCGCTCGGACTAGATACTCATTACCGACGATACCGGGGTAACCGAGGACTATTATCGTCGCGCCTTCAAACATGTCATCGGATCCCGCAATGTCCGCCACGCTAATCGCATGTGGACTTGGGCCCAGTTGCGACAGCGGCGGAGCAGCGAGCGCGGCGAGATCGCTTCCATCCGCGGCAGCCTTCCAGAGATCGGTGCCATCCTTGCCCCGAAGCAGAATATTGAGACCGAGTTCGTCATACACAGTCTTTTGTTCCTGCCAGCCAAACCTGATTCGAAGCTCGGTGGGATGCCAGTTTTTCATTGGCTGGTAGAACACGTGTTTGGCCGTCACGATATATGGGGTGTGAGTGTCGGTCGCAACCAGGATACCCGTCCCGATTACCTCGAAGAAATCACGATTGGCTTGATCCTTGCTGATTCTCCCGAAAGAGAAAGTAGACAATCGCCAATGATCCAACCATCCAGTTGACGATTGCGGCTGTGGCTGAGTAGGTGTCTGTGCAGTCATGGGGAGCGGGTAAATCAGCAAAGCCAATGCTATTGAGAGACTACACGTGAGGGCTCCATTTTTCATTGGGATTCATTATACGTAAGGCCGAGAGCCCCCGAAAGGTTGAACTCAATTCACCCAAGCGGTCGAGGTTGTTGAGGTGTGTCCGGCGGGAGTCTTTGAAGCGATGAACGCCTCGAGTTTCAAATCCGGCTGCAGAATGTCCAAGGACAATCGTACAGACGGCGTATTGCGACATCCTTCAGCATGTCTCGAACACTTCATTTAAACCGGCAATCGCATGGGGAACCCTGTTGTCCGGGCACAAATCTAACGGTTTGAGTTATTCTTGCTCAATGCTGCAGGAAGATTATGCCATCGTAGCGGAGCACGAACTGCTCCGGAAAGTCAGCGACACTGAGAACAATTTCATCGAGCGAAAAACATCTTTAAACACGGATGGCTGGTTGAAGGATGCTCGATTGATACTGCAGCTATACGATTTGCGACGCGAACCGGAGATGCGGAAGGCACGCCATTGGTGGGCCTTTCAATTCTCGCCACGCAGCGCGGACGATTTCATGAAAGTCGCTTGGGCTGCGGGTTCGCAGGAGAACAACTGGCTGAGGCAGGTAGCCGGTTATTGGGGCATGGCTGCATCGTTCGTGCTCCAAGGCGCGTTGAACGAAGAGCTATTCCTGCAGCCTACGGTCAGTGGCGAGATGTTCGTGATTTTCGCCAAGGTGCATCCCTTCGTGAAAGAGTTGCGAGAAAAGCTAGGCGACTCGGAAGTGTTTCTCAACATCGAAAAGGTAATAATGCACACAAAATGGGGCCGCGACCGGCTGAAATTCGTGCTAAAGCGCGTGGAGATGATGCGAGAAAAGATGGCAGAGAAAGGGGCGAGGTAAGTCGAACCTTCGTCCGCCCCCATCACGCTCATTGTCGCCTGGGCCACCGTTCCGTCCGGTGAAACGCAAGTTGTCGGAATCGCTAGGCTAGTTCTTGACCGTCATCGCTTCAGAATCAACGGCCTTCTTCCCGGTTACGCCTTCGAGTCCCGCGAGAATTCCTCGATAGTCATTTTTGTCACACTGCATCGCGAATCCACCCTTTGTGTCCCCCGTGGCCCAAGTGATTCCGATGAAGTGCTTTTTTGACTTCGAGAGCGCCATTAATGCGCCTAAACCAAATGAGACGACCGCGAGCCCGATGGCTGCGCCGACGCGTCTGTGAACGTCCTGGCCGTAGCTTATTTCGGTGACGGCAGACGGCAAAATAACGAGAAGTTCGGACTTGTCTTTGACGAGTCGAATCTGATTTGTGTCAAAGAAAAGCCTAGCACCAGCTCCTGCCTTGACATCCGCGACTGAACCGCCATCGTAGGTGACTTTATAGCCGCTATCGGCTGGAAGTGCAGAAAGTGGCAGCAAGAGGCAGACAACGGCACAAATAAAACCCGTGAACAATGTTTTCACGGAACGCTCCTTTTTGCTTTAAGAGAATGCTAAGTGATGCTATTTGGCGTGCGTTGTTTCAGGTGATGTGGTGAGTATTATCAGCCTTGGGCTACTGCCTGTCAACGATATTGGGGATAAGTTTTGAGTAAATCACCTAAGTGGTTAAGAAGGGCCAGACATCGGGCCGCAAATCCTCGGTCACGCACCGATTTTAAACGCCTTTTCGCGGTATTTGCACAGCGTTAGCGCGCCGCAAACCATCGGTCCTGACCCTGCATACCCTGCTAACAAACGGTGAAATTGAAGTAACCGCAGTGAACCCAAGGAATTAGTGTGGTTTTTGACTGGAATTTAGCTATTTTCAGGCATTCTCACCGAACGGATAAGTTGACGGACTGGATTTGCAATTGAGCGTGGTCTCCATCAGGGTGTCTTTTCCGTCAATTTAGAGGACCTCCTCGCAGCATTTCGCATTGAGTTTATGCGGTGACGCCTTAAGTCGATGCGTGGCAGATGGAATAACATTCGGTGAACTGTAAAACAGGGGAAATGTTCGTCTCCATCCGTTTTGGATGACCTTCGAAAAGTCTACGATGTTGTAAGTCCATCGAGTGATGAGACATTTCTTGCTAGTGAAAAGGGTGCGTCACGTCGCGCCCGCGGTATGGTTTCTGAAATGCGTACCGACGGCGAAAATCATGAGCCTAAGCCCGCGAAACCTCTGACAGAGAAAGGACGAAGTCTTCGCCTATCACGGCTGCTTCGACCGCCTTAACCAACGCCTCGCCAGCCTTTGTTTTCGCCACGTAGGCTCGAACACCAATCTTCTTGGCTTCCTCAACGAATCGCCCGTCGGCGTTTTGCGACAAGATTAGAGTTTTCTTTTTGCTTCTTGCCCCGGCTGCGCGCGTTCGCTGCCACGCCCTGTAATGCGTTCTTCTCGCGGTCAAGCTCATGTTTTCTATTAAGGTCGTTAATCTCCCGATGTTCGCGGGTCGGTGCGACTAACCCCATCGACCGGGACTGAACCTGTATTTTTGTTTTGTGTGGCTGCGTCATGAGCGCTCGAAAATGGAGCGGGTCTCTGAGGTCTTGTAATTGCCGGTAATAATAGAGAGGAGTGGGCTGTTTCCCCTTGAACCTCAGCTTCTTCAGAAACTCGATTTCTTCCTCGGTGGCAGTTCCGCTAAGGGCACCATCTTTAAGGAATTCCTTGAGCCCGGGCTCTTGCTCACGACGGTCATATTCCCTTTCAACGAACTCAAATTTCGTAGAGTGACCCGGGGCCAATTTCCGGTTCAGGACAATTTCCATGCTAAAGGTCGTGAGGTTGATGTCCCAAGTTTCAATAAGCGGATCCAAGAAGGAAGCGCAGTTTTGAATCGACATATTGAAGACATCCGTATCCAAAAATTCGAGGATGATGACCCGCATCTGTTCATAGCTTCGGTCGGTGAGTTGAGCCACCAGGTGCAACCACTCTTCACTTCCCAATTCTTCTTTGGCGACTCTCTTGGCCACATCGAGAAGCTTTTGAGTGATGAAGCGTTCGACTTCGCCGAAGGGCTGTTTCTCAAAAATCGCCCGTAATTGTTTTTCCTTGTCAGGTGCGCACTTGCTGAGAATGAACTCTCGAACCTCTTTAAATAAGGGCGTGGACAGCTCTCCCCAATTTCTCTTCAATTCCTCCTTACGCTGGTGGTCAGCCAGCTTCGAAAGGTTTCCGTCCGGGAGTTTCAGGAATTTCTCCATTTTTTTATAAATATCTGTTCGGTCAGGCGCCGGGGGCAATTTCTTCCGGGTCAGCAGCTGCGAAATGTAGGACTCTGTAACCTCGGCGACAGCCGCCAGCTCTCTCTGCTCAAGCCCCAATTTTCCCAACCGCTGTTTGATCACCAGAGAAACATCCACGGGATGCCTCCGTTAGATTAACTGGACAGATTAACCATCAAAATAATCCCAGATGAGACTTGACAAGTCAAGTGAAGTGAACTAGCGTGGTTAACTGACTGAGGGGTTTAGAAGGTAATCTAAACTAAGTGCGGTTATCTGTAATCGGCCCTTGGCCAAGACAACCAAGGAGGTTGCCATGAACACAATTACACGTTGGGATCAGTCCCGCGGTTTGGCATCTTTTCAGGACCAGATCAATCGTTTGTTCGAGGACAACTTTACTCGCGACCGCTCGGGTCATGCCGACATGGCAGCCTGGGCGCCACTGGTGGATATTTACGAGACCGAGAATGAGTTGGTCATAAAGGCCGACCTGCCGGATCTCGATGAGAAGGACATCGACGTACACGTCGAGAACAATACGTTGACCATCCGCGGAGAGCGGAATTTTGAGAAGGACGTCAACAAGGACAATTACCTCCGAGTGGAGCGCGCCTATGGTTCGTTCATGCGGAGCTTCTCCCTACCAAGCACGGTCAACTCCGAGAACATTCGGGCGGAGTATCGCAATGGAGTTTTGACCCTGCATATGGCAAAGCGGGAAGAGTCTAAGCCGAAGCAGGTAAAGATCAGCGTCTCAGCAAACGGCAAGTAATTTAAATCTCAACTGCGTAGGCCGGGATTCCGGCCCCGCACCGACAACCAAGGAGGTTGCCATGTTTGCACGCAAAGTTTCCATGCATTTGAAGCCGAGCAGTGTTACGGAATTCACCAAGTTGATCGAGAAGGACATTCTTCCTCTGCTTCGTAAACAAAACGGGTTCCAGGACGAGATCACCTGTGTCACCAAGAGCGATAAGGAAGCTTTCGGAATCAGTTTGTGGGACCGGATAGAGAACTTGGAAGCTTACAACCGCGGAACGTATCCAGAAGTAGCGAAGTTCCTATCGAAAGTCGTTGAGGGAACCCCTCAGGTTGAAACCTATGAGGTTTGCAACTCGACCTTTCATAAGGTCGCCGCTTCCGTAGCAGCCTAAAGCCTGTAAGTCTTTTTCGTTCGGTGGGGGCGGGCAACAAGCCCGCTCCCTCATTTGCTCCAGAAGCGCGCCCGATATTTAACGCCCAAACCTATCGCCTTCAATACGCTTTCCACCGAATCGAACCTCGTTAGATTGCTTCAGGCCGCCGACCTGTTTGTTTCATCCACGACAGCCTTCGGGGCAGGAGAGAGTACGTTCTCGGCTTCGTTGTTTGAAGCTATACCGCCGATGTTCGCCTCCCAGGCAGCTCGCGTCGGTGGAATAGGTCTGAAGCCGCACCCGGATTTCTTGCCCACACCTCACGGACCTCTCACCCACGCTCACCGCCATATCCCACCAGCCTTCTTCAGAGTCGCGGGTAGGCCCAGCAGTTTTCCCGCTTCAGCAATTCTCTTATTCACTGACGTACCAATAATCGTCGTGCTGATGCACGAATGCGTAAGGGCCTCGTGAGCTGATGTAAGATACGAAGGAAATGTCCCGGATTGAATCTCTGCGTCTGATTGAACTGATAGAGTAGTGACTAACGCGATTGGCCCTGCGTTTGAGAGGCCCTATGCGCACAGGTGAAAAGGTCTGGAGTTCTCTGGACAGCCTCCCAGGAGCCGGGCTATTGCTCCTCGGGGGAAGCGGTTTCCTTGTCCTCGCTTGGACGCTGCGAGGTCTAACGGTTGCCCGTAATCCTGTGTTGTACGTGCAGCTCCAATTTGCGAGTGGGCTACTTGCAATCATTCTTGCGCTCGCCGTGCTGGTGAGGTTTTTGGGAACGCACGGCCGTCTTCCGCTTATCCTCGCCTGCGGCTTCGTAATCGTCGGCATCACGCTCGTTGGTTCGAGCCTTTTTTCCATCCTCGTTTCAGAGTTCGACCTGAGAGACCCGATGACGTGGGTGATTGGCCGGACCCTCCTGGCATTGTTGCTCGTGACAGCCTTGGTCGTAGAGCGGCGCTTTCCCAAAACACGCAACCACGACCACGAGATAATCATGGCTGTTGCATTTGTTATTTTGTCGACATGGTTCCTCGTAACTGCCCACGGACGATTGCGCGCCGACCTGATAGTTCATCCAGGAGGAACTTTCCCGCGTCTCGGAAACCTGTTTCCAGCGGGACTCTTTCTTCTTGCGGCGATCGGCTTTCAGCGACGCCTGCGGCAGAAAACCTCCTCATTCGATCGTTCCCTTTACTATGCAGCGGTATTGAATGTGGCGTCCAGTCTCGCTGCTGCTCAGTCTGCGAATAACCTCGATGCACCCTTTGCTTTGGCGGAAATCCTGCAATTCAGCAGCTACGCGTTGCTGCTGGGAGGAGCGCTTCTCGATCACTTATACTTATTCGAGAACGTCCGCCATTTGGCGGTGAGCGATCCTTTGACTGGGTTAGCCAATCATAGTCGGCTAGTAGATGCATTGGAGGCTGAAATCCAGCGGTCCCGCCGCACGGGAAGGTCTTTTTCTGTCTTGCTATTTGACCTGGACGGCCTCAAGCAGATCAACGACAACCACGGACACTTAGCGGGTAGTTCGGCACTCGTCCGAGTGGCAGCCGTGCTTCGCGCCAATTCCCGCACAATCGACACAGCCGCCAGATACGGAGGAGATGAGTTCGCACTTGTCTTGCCAGAGACTGAAATGAATGCGGCGCAAGTAGTGGCACGCCGAATCAGTAATCACGTGGCGAGAGACGGCAGCTTCCCGTCAATTACAGTAAGCGCGGGATTTTCTGCGTGTCCACAAGATGGGGAAGAAATTGAAACTCTCTTGAGCATTGCCGATCAACGCTTGTACCGAGCTAAGGGCCGCATTGATCAGAAGTCACTTGGGGCAAATCTGGTCCACGTGGATTGACAGGAAGGCACTCCGATTCGAGCCCGCCCGAGAGCTTTATGAAAACGCTAGTGGGCTTCGGGCCAACGGAGCCGGCCGAAACCGATTTGCGTCGTTCCTTGCTCGATTCTGCTTCCGTGGGATTGTCCTGCCCAGGCACCAATCGGAGCACTGTAGTAGATTCGTAGTAGTTCCTTGCTCACAACCGTTCAAAACGAGGACAAACGGTTCAAGTCTGGCAGGTTGTAACTGGTTGATGAATATAATAGAGTCCACAATTTTCAAAACGCCTCAAGACAGCCGTCTGTACTCATAATCCCTAGGTCGTGGGTTCGAGTCCCACCGCCGGCACCAATTCTCAATTCCTGAATCTCAAAAAGTTCCGACGACTTCGCATATTCGCTGTGAACTCGTGGAAAAGCCAATTGTAGTAAGTTATAGTAGTTGACTGTACGACCCGCCGCCAAAGCTAACGTTATTCTTGGTCAGCCATTCGATCATTCTCGCCGGTTTGGACGCGCGTATATTTGGCACCAGGTCAGTAACCGTCGGAAGGACGGGCACGAGCTTCGGGAGTTGGGTCAAGCATTCGCAAGTGGTTTTGCTCCACATCCGCTTCGACGGAGAGTTGCAGGAGAACGCGAACATGAGGCGGCTGAGTAACGGCGGCGGCGTCCAATTAGAACATACGACCCTTGCTATTGCGGGAGCGACAAGAAAATCAAATTTTGTCATCCCATGCGAAAACGTGGAGAAGTTCTGCGACCTCGAACATCGGACTACAAACCCCCGAATCGACCGGCGTTCTTCCGTATTCTTGAAAGGGTACGGTCTTTGATTCCCTGCAGTTGTTCCGCGGCGTTCGGTAAGAATTTCTGGCACTTGTCGCAGTACAGCCAATGCTGACGGAGTGCTTCAATATCTGAAAAATACTCAGCATTGAGATTTCCAGAAAGCAAGTCATGCAGGTCCCGGCAAGAATCCTCTTGGTTTTCCATGTGTTTGCTTACTCTAACGGTGGTATTGAACTCTCGTCATTCATGCAACGGGACGAGGACACCAAATCGCCCTTCGCGTACGCTCTGCGACGCATCTTGTAATTCACTCTTGCGAACTAGCGATTGGCGATTCTCCGAATTTGAACGGAGAGCGGCTTGCGGTTGACACGACGGAATCGGGGAAGCTAGGATTTCGGGCGAATGGGAAGCTGGAAACTGAAAATCCGGACGAAAGCGAATTGGCTGCGATTTGCGCACGCCATTCTGGCCGGTACCATCGCGTTTGCTTCTGTTGCTGTACGAGCTCGCCGCGTCGACCCCCAGCAGTCGGTTGATTTGTCCGATGGTGAGCGCATTCATCGAATTGAAACGGATGTCTTCTCGATCACGCTCGGTGAAGGCGAGTCGCCCCTCGAGCTCAATCTCTTGAGGTTGATGGAGCTCTACAAAATTCCCGCCGTGAGCGTCGCCGTCATCGACAACTACAAGATCGCTTGGGCTAAGGCGTACGGAGTCACAGAAGCGGGCGGTACGACGCCGGTCACGACCCACACATTGTTTCAGGCTGGCTCGATCAGTAAACCCGTAACCGCCGCCGGCGCTCTCTGTCTTGTCGAACGAGGCAAGCTTTCGCTTGACCAAGACGTCAACAAGAAGCTCGTCTCGTGGAAGGTTCCGGAAAACGAATTCACGCAGGACCAGAAGGTCACGCTCCGCCGCTTGATGTCGCACAGCGCAGGGCTAACCGTGCACGGCTTTCCCGGATATGCCGCCGGCCAGCCAATTCCCACGGTCGTGCAAGTTCTCAATGGCGAAAAGCCCGCGAACACCGAGCCGGTTCGGGTGTTTTTCGTCCCCGGCACGAAGTCCATCTATTCTGGAGGCGGCATTACGATTGAGCAGCTTCTGATGCAGGACGTCACCGGCAAGCCGTTTCCAGCGCTCATGGACGAGCTGGTCCTCGGCCCGATCGGCATGGCCGACAGCACCTACGAGCAGCCTCTGTCTCCCGCACGCGAAGCCTTCGCCGCCAGCGGAACTTACATCAGCGGGAGCGTCGTGCCCGGGAAGCGGCACGTTTACCCGGAAATGGCCGCTGCCGGTCTGTGGACTACGCCCACCGATCTCGCCAAGTTCGCCATCGAGATCACTCTCTCGAAGCAGAACAGATCGAATCGCGTTCTTTCGCAATCCATGACGCGTGAAATGTTGACCCCTGTAAGCGACCACACGGCGCTCGGCTTCTTCGTGGGTATTGGCGATATTCCCGACGCATTCGGCCACGGCGGTGCCGACGAAGGCTTTCAGGCGCAGTTAATCATGCTCGCCGATTCGGGTCATGGTGCGGTGGTAATGGCTGATTCGGACAACGGCATCAATTTCGCCGATTTCCTCATTGCGAGCATTGCCAAGGAGTACGCCTGGAAATCGAACCCTGCCAAACCTTCGACGTTTAGCATTCTTTCGCTTATCGCGGAAGCGAGAGGCACTAACGTCGCGCTCGCAAAATTCGCGGAGCTCAAGAAGAGTGGCGCGGACCAAAATGAAATCGACGAATTCACGCTCAACGGACTCGGATATCAGCTGCTCCGCGGAGGCCACGTCGACGACGCGATCCTGGTTTTCAAACGCAACGTCGCGGAGTACCCCAATTCATGGAATCCCTACGACAGCCTTGGCGAGGCCTACATGCACGCTGGCCAGAAGAACCTCGCCATCCAGAACTACGAAAAATCCATCGCGCTAAATCCCAAGAACCAAAACGGCATTGACTTCCTCAAGAAACTCAAGCAGTAGCCGTGACGCTTCTCGCAGCCTCTCGCAGCCTCTCGCAGCCTCCGAACTCCGATGAGAGGCGTTTCTTGGCACAAAGTACTCCTTCGCCGCATCTAAAATCTCGCGCACGGCTCTGGCCCTTCAGCGATTCTTGGTCAGGTCGTCGAACATTCTCGCCGGCTTGGACGCGCGTATATTTGACACCCGGTCAGTAACCGTCGGAAGCCGAGCAGTTCTTCTTTCCAGATCTTGCGGATTGTTGAGTCTAGATTGGAAGGCCGATCGCGATGGTGGTCTGCTGCGCGGATGATTACTTATGATTGAGGGCGAACGGCGAGAGCTTGAATCTTGCGATAGTCTTGCATGTCGCGAGCGGCCTGCTCCGTCTTGCCCTGCTTCCGGTGAATTTGAGCCAAAACCAAATGAGCCTGCCCGGCAAGCGGAGTCTCCTTCTCTAGCTCGATCACACGTTGCAACGCATGTTCGGCCACATCCGGATCACTAATGGCCGCCGCTCTGCCCAGGGCGTATAACGTTTCCGGCATATCAGGGCGGAGCGAGTCGGAACGCTTCAGCTCCTCATTGGCTTCCTTCATCTTTCCCTCCTGCATCAACGCATTGCCCAAGCGATACGCAGCTTCCGCACTTCCGGGCTGCAGGTGTGCTTCTCCCCGAAATTGTTCCTCTGCCTTCGACCATTCGGAAGCGGCAGCGAAGACTTGTCCAAGCTCGAGCCGCAAGTCCCGCAAATCGGGCCGCAACGCTATTGCCTGCTCGTATTCCTTCGCAGCCTCCGGAAGCATTTTCATTTCGTAATCGGTTTGGCCGAGAGCCTGATGCCCTCGTGCAGTATTCGGATAAACGGAACGCAATCGATCCAAAGACTGCCCCGAGAGTCCCGTCGCTGCGCGGGCGAGATAAAACAGAAGATCCGGATCGTCCGGCGATTTCTCAAGCGCCGCTTGCAGATTCGCGACTGCCTCTGCAGCTTGACCCGCTTGCAGTTGCGCAATACCCAGAGCTCCGAAGTCATGGATAATTTTCAAATGAGGGATGGCTTCGGATGCATAGCCCTCCGCCAGAAGCGCATATCCGAGCAACTGATGGACAGCGGCGGAATCCGGAGTCAATTCGGCCGCGCGTTTCAACGGAGGTATGGCTGCAGCATAGTCGTGTTTTTTCATGTATGCTTCGCCCAACCGCAGAAAGATAATTCCAGTAGTCGGAGCCAAGTCCGCGGCCTTACGAAACGCGGCCACAGCTTGGTCGAAATCACCGCGATTTTCGGCGTCAATGCCGGATTGCACCACCTGGATCGCATCTGGAGGCACGGATGGCTCCGTCGATTGCGGTCGCATGAGCAAGCATATCCACAATAACGCATGCATCATGGTTGCACCGATTCCTCTATCACGATGAATTGATCGGCCCTTACACCTCGCAGGACCTGGAGAATACCAGAGGGCCATTTAATCTCTACGTCAGCCGTCTCCGCGGGACCAAGACCAAAATGCAAACGTTTGTCATTGGAAGAGAGGTAACTTCCCGCGGCCGTCGCAAAGCGAGTCTGGCCATTGACTTGAACGCGAGCACCGTAGCCGTCGCGGTTGCTCCGTTTTCCGCGCAACGTGATTGTCAGCCAGTGAAATTCGCCGCCCCGATTCAAGTAAAACTGCGGAGATTCGCCAAGAGAGGTGGTAACGACGTCCATCCATCCGTCGTTGTTCAGATCGCCGAATGCCGCCCCTCGACCGGCCACGGGCAATTCCGATCCCGCGTCGGCTCTTTCGAAATGACCTTTGTGATTCATGGCCAGTAAGGGAGGCTCCCGATAGCGCAGCGAGCCGTCGTACATCTCGACGTTGTCAAAGACATGTCCCTGGACAATAAATGCATCCTTCCAGCCGTCGTTATCAAAATCCTCCAATCCGACTCCCCAGCCAGAAGTTCTTCCCGAGAGCACGCCAAATCCCGTTTCCAATTCCTGCGGACTGAACGATCCCCGGCCGTCGTTATGAAAGACGACGTAGGGATCGTGAGGAAGTTGGGTGATGAGAAGGTCTGGAAGGCCATCGTTGTCATAATCCTGAAAAACCACGCCCATGCCCGAGGGCATTCTCCCGCTTTCCGAAAGCGCCACACCAGAATCCAAACCACATTCGATAAAGGTACCGTTCCCGTTGTTGTGAAAAAGAAACTGATCAGTGACGTCGTTTGCGACAAAAATGTCCGTAAATCCGTCACCGTTATAGTCGGCGAAAGCGACTCCCAGGCCATGGCCCTTCTTCGCGGCAATGCCGGAAGAGACGCTCACATCCTCAAACGTGCCGTCTCCCCGATTGTGGTACAGGATGTTTGTGACAGCAGGAAAGTCTCCCGGGGGGCAATAGGTGGGCTTTTCCGAGCCGCACGTCTTACTTTTCTCCACACTCCAATCGAGATAGCGCGTTACAAACAGATCCAGCCTGCCGTCGTTATCGTAATCAAAAAATCCCGCCGACACGGACCAGCCGCCAGCGGCGACGCCGGCCTTCGCGGTAACATCTGTAAAAGTACCGTCACCGTTGTTGTGATACAAAATATTTTTTCCAAAGTTTGTCACGTAGATATCGGGAAAACCATCATTATCGTAATCTCCGACCGCGACTCCCATTCCGTAGTTGGAGTCACCGGCGTCCGCAAGACCTGCCTGCTTGGTGACATCGGTGAAAGTGCCGTCCGGATTCTGACGGTACAGACGATTCCAATAGGCGGGATTTCGGCGATCGAAGCTGATGGGGCTGGCCATATTGTCCCGCACATGCCCGCCGTTCACGAAGAAAATGTCCAGCAGACCGTCGTTGTTGTAATCCAGGAGGGCTACGCCTCCGGGCATAGTTTCAATCAGATGCTTCCGAGAAGTTGGCGAATTACGGAGAACAAAATCAACACCCTTCAAAGTCTTCACTTGGAACACTGGGGCGGTTTTGGGCTCTGTTCCTTGTGCCGGCAGAACGCCGCCGAATTCAAGCGCACCCAGAGAAAACAACAGAGACAACAGCTCTCTTCTGGTCATCCATGTTCCTGACAAACCGAAATCGCCTGGCGGACTTCGTGCGAGATGGATAACAATCGTTGCACGATCGACCTGCGTTGCCCGGCCTCCGAGCTTCTCACTTTGGATTCTGAAATTCTAGCTCTGGGATTCGCCGTTCATCTACTGGCTCAGTGTGTGCCTGGTCGTACCGTTCGAGGATACCGAGGGTGTTCGATTTATGCCCGAGAGACCGCTCACTTCCGCAAAGGCCGTTTCAGGTTCCAGGCATAGAGGTCATCGCTTCCCTGACGAATGAAAAACCCGAGTTGGCCGCGCCCGTACGAAGCGCCTGGCAGGCTGGGCGACGAGACTCGACTGGAAATCTAGTCGCCGTTGCCCGCCAGGCTTTCGCGTCCCCGGGGTGGGGGAAGATGAGGCCGCACCAGGCTTCAAAAGTAGAATTTCGCAGCCACCTGTGCAGTTCGAGCTTGGTACGCTGAGGTTATCCTCCCGAAATTACCCGAGCTTACGTCGGACAAGTTTGTGTCTGGTTGGAAAAAGTCCGGATGGTTAAGCGCGTTAAACATCTCGAATCTGAATTGCAACCGCTTATTCTCGGCGAAATTCCAGTATTTTTGTATAGCCATGTCCCAATCGAAGTACTTAGGTCCATGAAGATTCGCGAAGAACCTCGGAGCGTCTCCAAATGTAAACGCGTCAGGTTGCGAGAACGCGGCTGGATTAATCCAGTCATTGATCGATTGATTTGCCGGTATCGGGTTCACTCCTAACACCACATTGGGGCGTTGGTTGAAACCGAAGCCAACATTGTTCGTGGCTGGTTGGATGGAAAGCGGCAATCCTGACTCCGCAGTGAGGATTCCGCTCCACGCCCAGCCTCCCAGGACGGCATTCATAGGCCCGCTCCAACCCGAGCCAAACGGTTTCCCCTTGCCGACGGGCAATTCGTATATGTAAGAGGCTACGAACCTGTGGGGGACATTGCTCGCATCAACTGAATAGTCGGCCGCGAGGTTATACGAATTCAGGTTATTGGTTCCACTGCCTGGGAACGCCCAGCCGGACGCTCCTTGCACATCATCCATGAACTTCGAATAGGTGTAGGAAAGATTCAGATCCAGGCCGGAGTGCCAGCGGTGCGTATAGGTGGCCTGTAGCGCGTCGTACGAAGACGTGCCGACTGCAGGACCATTTTCGAACACGCTGCAGTATTCAGGAAACGGGGCGACCGCTTGCGCCTCGGTAATCGTGGAGTTGTTGAGGCCGCAACTGCTCGATGTTATACGGCCAAAGAAAGGGTTGGGAACCGAATTAAAAAGCGCATTCCCCTGCGCCAAAAATCCCGGCGATATCTGGTCCCACTGCAATCCTGTTGCAAGCAGGTTCGCGCCATGATTCCCGACGTAGCTGATATCCAGCAGATCGTTGGGAGTAATCGAGTATTGACCTCCGGCCATCCACTGCTCTACGTAAGGAGTTTTCCGGTTGTTGTTGGTGATGGTGGTCCCAAAGCCGACATCCTGCAATCCTCCCGCGGAATCGCCTGAGGGCAGCCGTTCCGTAGTGAATGCGGGGCCACAGGGCGAGAAAACACCAGGGGCAGTTTCACAACTAGCATTAGGATTTCCGCTCAGAGTCGAGGCCGGATTTAGACCATTGTTTAGAGTCGTGTTCCACGGTGTCGCCTGTGAAAATCCGTCGTTAGGACCTTGGCCGTAGAAGTTCGGCACGTAAAAGATGCCGTAGCCGCCACGGACCACAAGCTTGTTGGTCGCCTGAATAGCAATGGAGACGCGCGGAGCAACATTACCGTAGGGAGTATTGTAGAGGCCAGGGTTGTTGGGAGAACTGAAGATGAGTTCGCCAGGAACGAAGGTCCCAACCTGGGCGCTAATGGGGTTCTCGGCAGTGAAGCTAAAGGAGTTTTGCGCATTGTGACGTTCTGTTGGCGCGGTTTGGATTTCGTAGCGGACGCCCAAGTTCAAAGTAACCTTGGGGGTCAGCTTCCAGCCGTCCTGAATATACCAGCCGAGGAAATGTTTATCCGTGGCAGGAAATGCTTGATACAGCGTACAAAGGTTGCACGACGTGCCGTTGCCACCACTCCCAACTCCAAGGAGGAAAGAGGCGAACCCGCTTCCGGTTGACCCTATCGGGTTATTCGGATCTGGTCCGTCTGTAGACGCGGTCTGGAAGTTAAGCGCCGTCTGGCCGTAGTGTCCACCATCAATTCGCAGCCACACGTCCGTGAAACCAAAAGCCAATTCGTGCTTACCCTTCAATTTCGTGAAATCAACCGAGCTGGTCCAGAATGTTTGCGGCACGACGTAGTTGTTATTCCCGCCATTCGCGCCAAGCCCAGCATAATTCCCACCACCACTGAATGATATCTGCGGGAAAGCCGGGGCAATTCCGTCAATGAAGGACGGGAGCCCTAGACTCGAGCTTTTGAATCCAAAGCCTTGTCCGATTCCTTCCTCGACGTGTCGATTCACCCCGAAATTCAAATTCATTGTAAATGTGGGGTTGAAAATGTGGTTAAGGCCGACGTTTACGCTATAGCGGTTATTGGGATTGAGCAGTCCCGGGCCTCCGGGATCGTCAGTTCCGAAGAAGTCCGGCGTGTTTGTTTTCGTCTGGAACTTCTGCGAGAAGCGCGCATATAGCCGGTTACTGTCGTTCACGTTGTAGTCCACGCGTCCCGAGTACTCATTCGAGCGTTCTGCGGCGGCTCCGGTCGGCGAAAAGTTGGTTCCCATCGATCCACTTCCTGTTGGCGTAGGCCAAAAGTTCCCAGCCGCGATCTTGCTGGCAATGCTGTCGAAGAGTGCCGCTGGAATCATGTTCGTGACACCCGTCCCAGTTGCGATGTTGCCGGAGATAGGGTCTCGAATGAATTCAGTGCTGGCGCCAGCCGGGCAAGTGACGTGGTCACCGGTGACCGAATCCGTCCCTCCACAGGTAACCTGGCGCGCGCTGAACGGGTTGTATATCTCACCGGCATAAACTGGCCGTCCGAGATAGTCGGTACCCGTCTGCGCTCCCAGCAGCGCCGAGAAGTCTCCGTCTCTCTCCGCAGCGGTAGGCAGTGTGAATTGCGACGTTGATGGTGTTGATTGCCGCTCGCCTTCGTAGTAGGCAAAGAAAAAGAGTTTGTTCTTCTTGATTGGGCCGCCAATCGTCCCGCCAAACTGATTGCGATCGAACGCCGGTTGAGGTCCATCGTTGAAAAAATATTTCGCATCCAGGGCGCTGTTGGCGTAAAACTCCCAAGCGTCGCCGTGGAAACCGTTGGAGCCCGACTTGGTCACCATGTTCACTACGTTGCCGCTGCTCCACCCATACTGGGCCGTGAACGCGTTTGTCATAATCTTCATTTCCTGCACGTCGTCCACGGATGGAACGTAAATCACCCCTCCCCAATCAACACGTGTATCCCAGGTTCCGTCGATCAGATACTCCGCAGTGCCAAAGAAGGTGCCGCCGAAATTCAGAAAGGAAATATCCTGATCCGCGGTCTGAGCGAGACCTGGGGCTCCAACAACCTGCTGTTCAGCAGCGTTGTTGACCGAGGAATTGATCAGCGTCAAGCTGATAACGCTTCGGAAGTTCAATGGAAGGCCTTCTGCGAATCTCGAGGATAGGTCCTCCGAAATATTCGCGTTGTCCACATTCAGAAGCGGTGCTTGTGAAGCAACTTCGACGCTTTCGGTCACCGCTCCGACGACCAGGCTAACCTCCTGTTCAGCGCTCTGGCCGGCCGCCAAGGTGATTCCATCTTGCTTATACCCCTTGAATCCCGGAGCTTTCGCCTCCAAGGAGTACACACCCGCGGGCAGGAACGTAAAAGTGTAGAGCCCAGTATCGCCGGTCGAAGACGTGCGCGAAATGCCCAGCTCGGCGCTGGTGACGGTCACCGTCGCACCTTTGATAGCCAAGCCCGCAGGATCAGTGATGCGGCCGCCCAGCGTTGCCGTGAATGCGGTGGACGACTGACCGTACACCGGCCTGCAGGAGAGGAACAGAATCGCTAGAGCACCAAGTAAAAACCACCGTTGAAGTGACCGTTCTCTGCCTGACATTTGGAAATCCCTCCTCGAATATCCTGGTGACGCCAGAACTCCACGCAGTGTGACTCGAAAAAACAGCGAAACCTGGTTGGCCTCCGACGACCGCACATCCATCTTCAAATTTTGCGTGAAAAGGTCTAGGACAACGTGTACTTGCCGCCAGAGTTATAGAGAGTCACGGCCATGCTGGCAACGGTTTTCAGGTAAAGGAACGGGGATAATAGCGATAAGGCCACGAACCGCGCCTCATGATGTTCATTCCTCACAACTTATGGCGGGGCTAAAACGACCGAAAAGCGCTTCGGGACCGTTCCTTTTAGATTGCGCGCTGGTTTAAAGCGCAGTAACATCCCTCGAAATTAAATTGATAATCTCAGAATTGGTCAAAGTGCCGGTATATTCGCCGACGCAGCGACGCCCGACACCCGGGGTGGGGTGGGGTAACATTGCAACCAGAGCGGGTAACGGAAAACTGGACACCGTGTAGCGAAGACGAAAAGGGCGCCGTTCAAGCGCAACTCGAACTGCTGCTCGCTTCGCCCCTATTTCATTCCAGCAAGAGATATCCGAGTTTCCTGAGACTTGTTGTAGCGCGAGCATTGGCCGGTCAAACCGACCAACTCAAAGAGCGCATCCTTGGTGTGGAGATCTTCGACCGGCCCGCCGAATATGACACGAACACGGACCCTATTGTTCGAGTCACCGCGGCGGAAATTCGTAAGCGCATCGAGCAGTATTACCACGACCCCAAGCATAGCCACGAAATTCGGATGTTCTTGCCTGCTGGATCCTACGCCCCACAGTTTTACTGGCCGGGCCACCGGAGTGCTCCTTCGGCGATAACTTCTCTGGAATTGCCGGGTGACGCCGCGGCTGCCGTCAAATCTCGCCCTGCCGCGGCTCTGCCGGATGTTTCACAACCGAAACGAGCTTTCCTGGCGCGCAGGATACCGGCGCTCGCGCTAGCTGGATTGACGCTGGTAATTGCTTCGGCTGCGCTGTGGCATGCGTTCCGTCCGGCAGTCTTGAAACAATTTTGGGAGCCGTTCGTAAACTCACCGAATCCGGTGCTCATATGCTTGGCAGATCAAAACCAGTATTCCACCATTCGCCTCCGCGACGCCGCCGATCCCTCGCGCGAATTCACTTTGCCGGACAGTATGGTGGCCCTAATCATTGACGATGTAAGTCCCCTCGTGAACGTCGCAGCTCTGCTGCGCACCTACGGGAAGACCTCCCGCGTGCTCGCCGAGTCAAACACTACCCTGACTGATTTACGCCGAGCCCCGTCGATATTTATTGGAGCGTTCGACAATAGCTGGACGTTGCGCTTGACCTCTCCTTTACGCTTCCACTTTGCCAACGATGCCGCGATGAACAAATTATGGATTGAGGATCGCGCCAATCCTGGAAATCGCAATTGGATGATGGATCGTACGATTCAACAAACCGGAACCTACTCGGACTACGCTATTGTGGCGCGCTTCGTTGACCCCAACATCGAGCAATTGGTGGTCGTGGCCGCAGGCATCGGCCGTGGCGGCACCGTCGCTGCCGGTGAATTTCTGGTGGACGAGCAACGCATGGACGAGATGCTGAAGCGGGTGCCCAGTGATTGGAAAAAAAAGAACATAGAAATTGTTCTCGAAACACAGGTCATTGGAGACCGTTCCGGCCCTCCGCGCTTGAGCGCGGCGTACGTTTGGTAGTGGAGATTAGCCCACGGACCCAAGAGGATCACGCGTTCGAATGCGATAACGCTTCAAACATCCTTCCTTGTCGCGGAAGTGCGTGAGATCAGCCTCGCCTCATATCGCCACGCTATGCCCACTCGTGGGTCAATCTGGCATACAATGCGGCGCGTCAAACGTCTAAAACAAGCGTTGTGAATGAATTTCTAGGAGTTCTTCGAATGAAAAAATCCTTCGGGCTTGCAGCTGCGGCAATTCTCATTTTGTCTTGCATTTACACCACGACGGCTGCCGCGCAAGAACAAACCAAAGACTCGAAGCCTGCGGAATCGAAGTCCTCATCCGAGCCACCTGCGCCGGCGCCTAAAGAAGAATCCTCAGTCACCGATCACACCATCAAGATTGGGAGCCTGACGATTCCTTACAAAGCCACGGCAAGCACGACGCTGCTGAAAAACGACCAGAACGAACCCACTGCGCTGATTTTCTCGATTGCGTACACCCGCAGCGACCTCAAAGATTCCAGCCAACGCCCAATTTCTTTTGTGTACAACGGCGGCCCCGGTTCCTCGTCGATATGGCTTCATATGGGCGCGTTTGGACCGCGCCGTGTAGTCACCGCCAATGCGCAGCCTACGCCTCCGGCGCCATATAACGTCACGGACAACGCAAATTGCCTGCTGGACAAGACCGATCTAGTGTTCATCGATCCCGTCGGCACGGGCTTCAGTCACGCGGTGGGCAAAGCAAAGGATAAGGATTTCTGGGGCGTTGATGAGGACGCAAAATCCCTCGCGCAATTCATCAACACATACGTCAGCCGCAATAATCGCTGGAATTCGTCCAAGTTTCTCATCGGCGAGAGCTACGGAACGTTCCGCTCAGCTGCACTTGGAAATTATCTCCAATCGCACGACAACATAGACCTCAACGGAATTGTTTTGATGTCATCGGTGCTGGATCTCGGCACCATTTCGTTCAATCCCGGCGAAGATATGACTTACGTCTACTACCTCCCGAGCTATGCTGCGACCGCGTGGTATCACAAATCGCTGAATAACCGGCCGGACGACTTAAGCACGTTTCTTACAGAAGTTCGAAAGTACGCGGCGTCGGACTACGCCGCCGCATTGATGAAAGGATCGAACCTTTCTGCGGCGGAAAAATCGGAGGTGGCGAAAAAGCTCTCTCAATACACAGGGCTGAGCGAAGAATATTTGATCAAGGCCAATCTCCGCGTCAAGCTCCCCCAATTCATGATCGAACTGCAGCGGAGCAAGGGCTTGACGACCGGGCGCCTCGACGCCCGGTTCACAGGCCCCACCTACGACCTGCTCGGCGAGTATGCGAACGACGACCCTCAATCCACTGCCGTCAGCGGCGCCTTCACCGCAGTTTTCAACGCCTACGTCCGCGAAGATCTGAAATTCGGTCAGGATAAATCATATGAAGTATTAAGCCAGCAGGCCAACGGCGATTGGAATTGGAAGCATTCGACAGGCAGAAATTTCGGCTTTCCCGGATCGCCGAATGTGGAAGGCGATCTGATCCAGGCCATGATTTCGAATCCACACCTCCGAGTCGAGGTTGAGAACGGTTTTTTCGATCTCGCCACGCCGTTCTTTGCGACCGAGCATACGATGGATCATCTCGGCCTTCCTGCCGACATTCAGAACCACATCGAGCTCAAGTATTACGACGCAGGTCACATGATGTACTTGAAAGATGCCGACCTCACGACGCTTAAGAACAACATCGCCAGCTTCATC
Organism: Candidatus Acidiferrales bacterium; assembly: GCA_036513895.1. GTDB lineage: Bacteria > Acidobacteriota > Terriglobia > Acidiferrales > UBA7541 > Palsa-147. The sequence goes on from DATBYF010000008.1 coordinate 33,261, forward strand.
GATCGCACCTCAAAGCCCTGATTGAGAACTGAATAACGATTCCATTCCGTTGTTGCATCCGCGTTGATTCGCGCAGTTCCGCGTGTACCAGCGCCACTGACCCAGCAATTGCACACTTCTATGAACAATTGACACGCGGGGTCGCATCGCCGACGATGGCCGCCTCGCTCAATACATCTCGTAGAAAATGTGTGATGGCCGAGACGCTCATCATCGTGAATCCAGTCGCAGGCGGCGGACTTGCCGCCCGAATGCGACCCGTCATCGCGCGCTACTTCTTCGATCACGCGCGTCCGGTGGATCTCGCGGTTTCAAAAAGCACTGAAAATTTTCGCCATATCGCCACGCAGGCCATCGCGAGCGGCTACCGTTACATCATCGCTCTCGGCGGTGACGGCGCATTTCACCACCTCGTCGACGTCACGTTCGGCTCTTCGGTAATTCTCGGCTTTCTGCCAGCGGGGAACGGCAACGATATCGCGGAAGGTCTCAACTTACCCCGTGATCTCATCGAAGCGGCGCATGCATTTCTGCACGGTCGCCCGCGTCCGATTGACGCAGTTCGCGCGAATTTCCCCGCCGCAAGCACACCAGCACGCGAAGCAATTTTTATCGGCGCGGGCGGCCTAGGTCTCGACGCGGAAGCCGCCCAACTTGCCAACACGCGCTTCCGTGCCTGGCCTGGAGTGACGCGCTATATTTCGGGCGTTCTGTGGGCGCGGCGAAAGTTTCAGAGCATTGAGCTCGAAGCGGCCATGGATGGCGAATCTTGGTACGCCCGAGTCCTCTTCGCAGCCGTAGCCAACGCGCCCTGCTATGGATCGGGCGTCAGAATTGCGCCCTCAGCAAAAATGGATGATGGCTGGCTGGAGGTAACGCTCGTGGAGGAAATGCCTCTTTCGCGGTTAGTGGAGGCGATACCCATCGTTTTACGCTCAGGTGATATTCGCTGGCCTGAAGTGCACCGCTACCGCTGCCGCAACGTAAAGTTCCAAACGAATCGGCCCGCACTTGTACATGGCGATGGGGAAATCCTCGGCGATTCGCCGGTGGAATTTGAGATCGTGCCTGGAGCTGTGCAGATCATGCTGCCGCGAAAAAGCTAACTGCGCTTGCGACGCCGCTAGCCGGCTCGCTTCTTGTCGAGTTTCAGAACGACTTCAATATCTTTCCGGCTGTCGAAGCTTGAGATGGAATGCGTTGCAGAAGACAAGTCATCGTGCTCGGCGTGTATCTCGTAATCCATATTCGGATCAAGGCCGCTGAAGCGATAGACTCCGGATCCATCCGCAATGTGCGTCTTCACGTCCTGGGTTCTAAGATTCTTGAGATATACGATGCTGTCCGCCACAGGATTCTGATGCGAATCGAGTACCGATCCATGGACAGTGCGCAGTTGCGCCTCTTTCTTCTTTTCCTGCTTGTCCTGCGGACTTCCAGTGAGCGCGATCCCCAAAACAAAAATCGTCGCTAGAACGCTGACAATGGTTCGGCGGTGCAAGTTCACAATTGCTCCTGGTACCTTCGGCTCACGAAATCCCCGGCGCCAAAATCGGGACGAATGCCCTGCAACACGCCGACGCAACAGGCATAGTCCAATGGATGAACTGGTCGGACAGAGGTGAGGATGAGGGCAGGCGAGGTTCGAGAGTATTACTCCACTCCCTCTTCTTCGGTCGCTTCGCCGTGGTCGCCGTTCTCCTCTTCTTCAACAACTTTCTCGTCCTCTTCCTCCTCTTCCTCTTCTTCTTCCTCGTCTTCTTCTTCGGAGAGCACGATTACGTGGACGGGATGCACCTGCGTGACCTCGAGCTCCACGTCACATTCCGGGCAGCTCAAGATTTCACCTTCTTCCACCTCGTCTTCATCGACATCGATCTCCGTGTCACAATCCGGGCATTTGACCACGGGAAGGGCCTCCTTGAGCGGTCGTTTCTTGGACCCGCGAGCGTATTATATAACGCACCTGTCAAGCATTGCTCTATCGGAGCGTGTGGGGTTGTCGCCGAAGCGTGAATACCCGGATCGGCCGGTCGTCGGAGTTGGTGGCGTCGTGATTCACGACGGCTGCGTTCTTTTAATTCGTCGGGACAATCCGCCCCTTCAGGGAGAATGGTCCATCCCTGGCGGTACGCTCGAACTCGGCGAATCGATCTTGGAAGGAATACGCCGCGAGTTGCAAGAGGAGACGGGAATTGAAGTTCGCGTGCTCGGCCTGATCGAAGTTTTTGACCGGATTTTCCGTGATTCTGCCGGTCGCATCCAATACCACTTCGTAATTGTTGATCACCTCTGCGAATTGATTAGCGGAACCGCGCGCGCTTCTAGCGACGTATCCGATATAGCCTGGGTGCAAGAAAATGACCTGCAGAGATACTCGCTCTCGGAAGCCGCCACGCGCGTTGTCCGAAAGGCATTTGCGCTAGCGGCCTCGCCCGCCACCGCGAGACCTCGAATCCCGTAGGATCTTTTTTTGCAAGTAGTGCCGGCAAAACATGTTTGCGGGACAATTTAAAATTGAATTTCTGTATTACTATCCCGGACAGAAATTATTAAGGGAGGGATAAACAAATGGCCCGAGTCACTGGAATCGGCGGTGTTTTCTTCAAAGCGAAAAACGACGACCGAGCTCTCCGCGAATGGTACAAGAAAAATCTCGGCATCAAGCTTGAAGATTGGGGAGGCTGCGGCCTTGAGTGGTCCGAGGACAAAGCCGAGGACAAGGGTGTTACGGCATGGCATGTCGCAGAGCCGGGCACAAAATGGTTCAGCCCGAGTGAATCGAGCTTCATGATCAACTATCGAATCGACAATATGGACGAAATGATCGCTCAACTAAAGAATGCCGGCACTGAGATCTTGAAGGGCCCGGAATTCCACGAGAACGGGAAATTTGCCTGGATAATGGACCCCGAGGGAAACAAAGTCGAATTGTGGGAACCAAAGCTCTGGGACGAAAAAAACAAGAGGCCCTAGGTAAGAGAGCCGTCGGCACGGCGTTAATAAATTAATCGCCCGCAGCCGCCGCTGGCAGCCCGCCAAACCGCCGCTGCCGCGACGTAAAATCTTGAAGCGCAGCTTCCAAATCCTGTGCGCAAAAGTCCGGCCACAACTTCGGCGTGAACACCATCTCGGCGTACGCACACTCCCAAAGTAAGAAATCGCTCAAACGATTTTCTCCGCCCGCGCGAATCAAGAGATCAACATCGGCGCTGGGTTGGCCCGCGTGCGTCACTTCGCCAAGCCGTCGCGCGAACTCCTTCTGAGAAACTTCGAGACTCGAAAGCATCCAACAGGCAGCGCGCAATATCGAGTCCCGCCCCGAATAATCAATCGCGATTCGCAATTCGATGGTTCGCGCTGGCGCCGTTACCCGCTCGGCGAATTGAATCGCGGAAGCGAGAGATTCCGGAAGGCGGTCCCGGCGTCCGATCACGCGGATCCGTACGCCCCGCGCCGCGCAATCTCGCGATTCGTGAAGCAAAAATTCTTCGAAAAGCGCAAGCAGAGCGGCGATTTCGGGGCCTGGACGCCGCCAATTGTCGCTCGAGAGTGCGAATAGAGTCAGCGTCCCGATGCCCAACTCCGGTGCAGCGGCAACGACGCGGCGAACCGCCTCCACGCCCGCTCGATGCCCCTCCGAGCGCAAAAGTCCGCGCGTCGCTGCCCAGCGGCCGTTACCGTCCATGACGATCGCCACGTGAATTCCCGGCGGGCTCGTCTGCGTCAAAGTACTTTCGGGTGCAAAGTTAATGGCCAAAAAAATTTCCTTTCCTAAGACTCGCGAGTCGCGCGGATCAGCGCTTCCATGTGATTGAGATAACGCTCGAGGGCGCGCCGGCCGCTTGCCGTCAGTCGATACTCCGTTTTTGGCACTCTGTCCGAAAACGATTTCGTGCATGCGATATGGCCCGCGTCCTCTAACTTTCGCGCGTGCACACTCAGATTTCCATCGCTCGCGCCCAGCAGTTGCTTCAATTCGGTGAATGAGAGCGAAGGATTCACAGCAAGAGCGCTGACAATAGCAAGCCTGGTGCGCTCGTGAATCAAGCGGTCAAGTTGCGTTGCGGAGATTTCGGAGGTCGGCGCGCCGGCATGCGGCTTTGAGGCCGCGGCGTTACTTCGCCGGCCGCCCGCTGCCCGGTCGTCTCGCTCGGCTCGCGCGGCGCTCGTCTTATCCGCCATAATTCCTCGCAATGATCGCTCCAAAAATGATGTGCAACCCTCCGAATCCTCCCGCCAGCATTGCATTTCCCCACGTCGCCGGACAGAACAGCGCCACCGTGCCGAGAACCATGAAGCAAAGTCCCATGAGGGGCACAATTCGAATTGAAAATGCTCCACCCGTCACGACGCCAGTGCCATAAAGCAGCAGCCACACGCCCGGTATCGCGCCGTTGAATCCCGCATGAAACAAAATAACTGTCAGCAGCGCGCCCGTGAACATCGGCGGCGCAAAACTAAGCGCAAATTTTCGGCCCGGCCCCGCAAGCAACGGAACGTTGGCTTCTCGCGCCTTCGACGTCGTGCTCCATGCCGCGATCGCAAGCGCTACGGTGGCTTCTACCAGCCACGTAAACAGCCACGCGGACGCGGCTTGCTGTCGCGATGCGACGACGGCCGCGCCAGCCGCCGTAATCCCCATGGCCACACCGCCCCAGCCCGGAACGGCCGTAAACGAAGAAGCCCGTTCCATCGTCTCGCGAATGAACCGTAGGTTGTCGCGCGCGCGGTCGTCAAGAGCAACTGGCTTACTAGAGGGGGCCTCACGTAGATCTCGTTGCAACATGCCCTAAGCATAGCGCGAAATGAGATTATGTCAAGTACTTTGTATAATAAAGTTGCCGAACTTTATCAGCCAGCGTCCACTCAGGATTACCTTATTTTAAATCCCTTGCCCCACTTCCACGGCCAGGCATATTCTCAACGCGCCATCTCGATAGGAGAAACCTCATGAATTGCCGAATCACAGTCGCCGCCGCGATCCTCAGTTGTGCTATGCCAGTTTTTGCACAGCAAGCTCCGACACCGGCGCCAGCACCGAAAATCGAAACCAATCCCATTTCGAACCATCTTCGCAGCGATCTGGCCGATAGCGCCAAGAACATGGTCGCTGCGGCCGATGAAATGCCCGCCGACAAGTATTCATACCAACCGACTCCGCAACAAATGACATTCGCCCATCTCGTCGTTCACGCGACCTCGGGCAATTATTTTTTCTGCTGGAAACTCTCCGGCGTCGCTCGGCCCGACGTGAAACTTGCGGATACGGACGGCAAAGACAAGCTTCTTGCCGCACTCAAAGCGTCCTACGACTTCTGCACTGCAAACCTCGCCAACATCGATGATTCGAATCTCGGCGAAACTCTTCCCATTTTTGGCGGGCGTATGGTGTCGCGCGGTGGTTTGATGATGATCGTCTCGGCAGAGCTTGCCGATCACTATTCGATCGCGGCGATGTATCTGCGCATGAATGGACTCTTGCCGCCAACCGCCAAAAAAGAGAAATAGTGCCCAATTCGATTACGGGCAGCATCAGCAATGGCCGTGCGCCGAACTAAAAATTAATTGGCAACCCGAACGACAATGTCATCCCGAGCGAAGCGAGGGATCCCTCTTGCTTTAAATGCTTAGCCGCGGATGCGCACTGGGTCGGTGGGAACCCCCACATTCATGCGGGGGAGGAGCGCTGGTACAGACCGGGCGCATCCCTGACAGATCGGACCGGGCGCATCCCTGACACTGCAGATGTGGCAAGCCGTGGGATAACAGGGCATGCCATGGAAAGCGAGCAGTGTGATGGAAGAGAAAATGCGATTTTTAGTGGAGTACGAAGAACAAGAGCAGACGATGACCGAGCTGTGCCAGAGATACCAAGTCTCTCGCGAGACTGGATATGTGTGGCTTCGGCGCTATCGTAAGGATGGAGTGCTCGGGCTCTGTGAGCGGGAGCGCGCCGCGTTACGGCACCCCAACCAAACACCGGCGGAGATAGAACGCCTGGTGTTGGAACTGCGGCAAGCGCACATGCGCTGGGGACCACGGAAGCTGAAGCGGATTCCTGGAGCGCGACGAGCCTGGACGGGCGTGGCCAGCGGCGAGCACGATGGGAGCGCTGCTCAGGAGGGAAGGCTTGGTAGTGCCGCGGCGCAAGCGACTGCGCACAGCGCCCTACACTCAGCCATTGGGGCATGCCGATGCACCGAACCGAGTCTGGTGCGCCGATTTCAAGGGTTGGTTCCACACCTCCGACGGCCAGCGGATCGATCCGCTGACCATCAGCGATGCGCACAGCCGCTATCTGTTACGGTGTCAGGGAGTGGGCAAGACCGACAGCGAGCATGTGCGTGCGATCTTTGAAGCTGCGTTTCGTGAATACGGGCTGCCTGAGGCGATTCGCACCGACAACGGGGCGCCGTTTGCTTCGCGTGCGGTGAACGGATTGTCACGGCTGGCAGTGTGGTGGATGAAGCTGGGGATTGTGCCGGAGCGGATCGCGGCCGGTCACCCGGAACAAAATGGGCGGCATGAACGAATGCATCGAACCTTGAAACAAGAAGCGGCCATGCCGCCGGCCAGGAACCGTCGGACGCAGCAGCGGGCCCTGGATCATTTTCGCCAGGAATATAACCAGGTGCGTCCGCACGAAGCTTTGCAGATGAATACGCCGGCCTCGGTCTATGTGCCGTCGGCGCGAAGCTTTCCTGCACGGGTGGGTGAAGCGGAATATCCGGAAACGATGGCAGTGCGCAAAGTGCAGCAGCATGGGCATTTTCGTTGGAACAAACAGGAGGTATTTGTGAGCGAAGTGCTGTGGGGCGAACGCGTGGGTTTGCTGCCTGTAGACGACCGCTGGTTTACGATCTACTTGCGCAGTTTCCCATCGCACGATTGGATAGCCGGCATGCCCGCATAGCGCCGTTGGGAGCAACGGATTTCTGTAAAGTGGGTGCAGAGGAAAGGGAAATTCCCCCTTCCCCTGCACCCCATCCCCCAACGGAAGAAAACCCAAAACTGTCAGGGATGTGCCCGGTCTAAGGTGTCAGGGATGTGCCCGGCCGCACACGCTTCAGCGCTCCAAAAGGTCCCCGCTTGCGATAATGCGCTTTAGCGCTGGCCGGCCTTCCGCTTTCTGAATCGTCACGCAGCCTCCCCGCGCGCCCGTCCTGACTTCTGTTACGATGGCCCGCCAAATGAACCGGCGACGAATATGCCCACTCCTCCGAACTCCCCACAATCCGTCGAGGCTCGCGAAGCTGGCCTTCACCGCCAGCTAAGCTCACGCCAGCTTTCGATGATCGCCCTCGGCGGCGCCATTGGCACCGGCCTTTTTCTCGGCAGCGCCGTTTCTGTCCGCGTCGCAGGCCCAGGCGTAATTCTGAGTTATGGAGTGGGCGCGTTAATTGCTCTCGCTCTGATGTGGGCGCTCGCCGAGATGACCGTTGTCCATCCAGTGGCTGGCTCGTTCGGAGTTTTTGCGGAGATTTATCTCAATCCTTGGGCGGGTTTCGCGGTGCGCTACTCATATTGGTTCGCGCAGTCCGTGGCGATCGGGAGCGAGCTCGTGGCCGTCTCGATTTATTGTCATTACTGGGCGCCGGGCGTTCCCGCATGGATTTGGATCGTACTTTTCTCCGCGGGAATGGTTTTCATCAACGCACTGAATGTCGGAAACTTTGGCACCATCGAATACTGGTTTGCGTTGATGAAGGTCACGACGATTTTTGTGTTTCTCGTTCTTGGCACCGCGCTAATTTTCGGCATCGGCTATCACCCCCTCGGGACGCACAACTACACCGCGTTCGGTGGATTTCTCCCGCACGGATGGACTGGAGTAATCCTTGGAGTCGCTATAGCGATTTTCAGCTATTTGGGACTGGAGGTCGTGTCCGTGGCGGCCGGCGAAGCGAGCCACCCGGAAATTGCCGTGCCTCGAGCGATGCGCTGGGCGCTTGCGCGGCTTGCGCTTTTCTACATCGGCGGCATGGCCGTTCTCGTCGGCGTGATGCCGTGGACCCAAGCAGGACTTTCGGAAAGCCCCTTCGTTCGCGTATTCCAGGCGACCGGAATTCCATTCGCTGGCGCCATCATGAATTTCGTTGTGCTCACCGCCGCGCTATCCAGCGTGAACGCCGATTTATATCTCACCACGCGAATGCTCTTCTCTCTGTCGCGCGGAGGCTACGCGCCCGAATTCCTCGGCAAATTAAACAAGAACGGCGTCCCGCTGGCCGCCCTATTGATTTCAAGCGTTGGCATGATCGTCGCCCTGATTCTCGATCTGCGATTTCAAGAAAGCGCATTTCTATACACGCTCGGGGCGTCGTTCTTCGGCGGGCTTTTCGGCTGGGGAATGATTTTCGCCACGCATCTTGCGTTTCGGCGCAGTTATGCGAAACGCGGCGAATCAGTTCCAATGCGGTTCGCGCCGCCAGGGCCGTGGTCATCGCTTGCAGGGTTGCTGGCGCTTATCGGAGTGCTGATTTCGACGTGGTGGATTCCCGGTATGAAGATCACCATCCTGGCGGGATTGCCTTGGCTCGCCTTCATCACTCTGTGCTATTTTCTTTGGAAACGCACAAATCGAGATCGCTTATCTCCCGAGCTGAATGGCGGCCAGCCGCCCGGGAGAGCTTGAGGAAATGAAATGGATGAACTGCTGAAGTGGCGTGAAGAATTTCCGATTCTTGAGACCTCGACGTATCTCATCAGCAACTCGCTGGGCGCGATGCCGCGCGATGTTTACCAGCGCCTCCACGATTACGCGGACGCCTGGGGAATCCGCGGAGTGCGCGCCTGGGAAGAAGGCTGGTGGGATATGGCGGTGAGCGTGGGCGACAAAATCGGAGCGCTCATCGGTGCGGGTCCGGGCGAGATTTCGCTTCATCAGAACGTGACATTGACGCAAGCCATCATTTCTTCGTGCTTCGATTTTTCCGGCCCGCGGAACAAAGTGGTTCTCGTGGATTTGGAATTTCCTTCCATCGTTTACTTTTACATGGAACAGCGGCGGCGTGGCGCGCGCATCGAGTTATTGAAGAGCGAAGACGGCATTCATGCGCCGCTCGAAAAAGTGCTTGCCGCGATTGATGAGAACACTCTTCTCGTGCCGATTTCGCTGGTGCTATTCCGCAGCGCTTCCATTGTGGATGCGCGAGCAATCGTCGAACGCGCGCATTCCGTTGGCGCGTACGTAATTCTCGATTGCTTCCAGGCGGCCGGCACTCTTCCCATCGATGTGCGCGGCCTCAACGTGGAGTTCGCGGTCGGAGGCTGCCTGAAATGGCTCTGCGGCGGCCCGGGTGTGGCGTATCTCTATGCTCGTCCCGATCTGCGTAAGAAACTTTCGCCCATGATTACGGGCTGGAGCGCGCACCAGCGGCCGTTCAATTTCGAAGTCGGTCCAGTGGAGTTGCGCGACGATGGATTCCGATTCCTCAACGGCACGCCTCACATTCCAGCTTTGTATGCCTGCCAGCCGGGGCTCGAGATTTTGGCGAAAATCGGAATCGAGCGAATTCGCGAGAAATCAAAGCGCCAGACGCAACGCCTGATTGATGGCGCACTGGCGCGCGGTTGGCGCGTTAACTCGCCCAGGAACGCAGCCGAGCGCGGCGGAACTGTCTCGGTTGACTGCCCTCACGCGATGGAAGTGAAGACCGAATTGATTGCTCGGAACATTCTCGTGGATTACCGTCCCGGCGCTGGGGTGCGCCTCTCACCTCATTTCTATAACCGCGACGAGGAAATTGATTTCGCGCTGGCGCAGATGGAAGACATTTTGGCGACGCGCGAATGGGAGAAGCACTTGCAGCCTGCCTGAGCGGCGGCCATGCCCGGATGACCTCCTCCCCTGTCCCCGAGCTCTCGATCGTCGTTCCCTCTTACAACGAGGAAGCTCGCCTTCCACGAAGTCTCGAAAAGATTCGCGCCTACGTTGCGAAGAATCATCCAGATGCCGAAGTGATAGTTGTAGATGACGGCTCGAAGGACGGAACAGCGCAAGTGGTGGAAGAATGGCGACGGAGCTGGCCGGCGCTGCGTCTCGTGCCCAATGGCGAAAATCGCGGCAAGGGCTACAGCGTCCGGCACGGAATGCTGGAAGCGCGTGGCCGCGTGGCGCTATTTACCGATGCCGATCTCTCCGCGCCTATCGAAGAAGCTGACAAGTTGCTCGATGCCTTGCGAAATGCCGACGTGGCGTTTGGATCTCGCGCCATGGACCGCACGATGATTTCGGTGCATCAATCGCGATTTCGCGAAGTGGCCGGAATTATTTTCAATCGCTGCGTGCGGCTCTTCACGGGTCTTTCTTTTGAAGACACGCAATGCGGCTTCAAGGCATTTCGGCTGGATCGCTCGCGAGTCATTTTCGAGCAGCAGCGCGTCGAGCGATTCGGATTCGATCCGGAAATTCTGTTTCTCGCCAAGCGCCACGGATTGCGCGCCGTCGAGGTGCCAGTACGATGGGCGCACGACCCCGCGACAAAAGTTCACGTCTTCCGCGACAGCCTGCACATGTTCTGGGACCTAGTGGTGATCCGCTGGAACGCCATCGCCGGCTGGTATCCAAAACGCCGTTCGTAATCTTCACCGGAAGCTTCAAGCGACTCCGGAGAGCCTGACGTTCGCCCATCTCGTGCGACCGGCACTTGTAGCGCCGGGCTCAGCCCGGCATCTTCACTCTTGTACCGTGCTCACACAGACCCTCGGGACTGCATCATCTACAGCCCAGTTTCGGCAACGGGCTCGTGCGCCAAATCCGCGTTTTCGCAAAATCAAAGCACAATTTCGTAAGATTTTAACGCTCGAATCCTGCTGATTCTCCGACACTTCCGCCAACCCTTACACACTGTGGATTTGCGCGCACCCCTAGTCGCATGATATAATCAGTTGTTCTAATTACCCTAACAGTATGATAGTTATACAGTTAACACGCAGAAGACTGCCCGCGCACCGCCGCTCGGCGCCAATTGGCTTCCGGGCCGCGGAATGCTACGCAAATTTGCGGAGTCCAGTACTCAACCGGAACGCAATTTCTAATCGAGACTGGAAATTATTAGAAACGCCCGTAAGTCAAACAAAACAATCAATCGAGGTAGGTTCTAATCGAGACAAAATGAGGGGGGCATTCGACACGATTTGTAGCGGTTTCTGGCGCCCTGCCGTGACAAAACGGTGTAGTCGCCACGCAGACCCGTCAAGTCGTTAAAATCAGTCCATGACGCGCTTACCTTGCATCGGCTAATATGAGCAGCGATTCACTGAGGTGATCGTAATGAAAGGCTTCGCAGATACTCGATCCCGCGCGCGAGCGATCATTGCGCTTGTCGTCGCCATCCTTGTCGCCGCCACGCTAGTGCCATTCGCGACATCCGCTCAGAAATCATCGCCGGTCACGGTAATCGTTTCGGCCGCAATCAGCCTGAAAGACGCGCTCGATGAAATCGCGAAACTATACGAGGCAAAGCATCTAAATGTGACGGTTTCATACAATTATGGCGGCTCGGGCGCGCTTCAACATCAAATCGAGCAAGGGGCGCCGGTGGACATTTTCTTTTCCGCCGCTGAAAAGCAGATGGACGCGCTTCAAGCCGAACACTTGATTCTGCTTCCCACGCGGCGCGACGTTGTACGGAACGCCCTGGTTCTCGTTACGCCGGCAGACAATGATACGGTGAAAGATTTCTCAGACCTTGCAAACCCTGCCGTCAAGACGATTGCCCTCGGCGAAGCCGCGACCGTCCCTGCAGGAATGTATTCCCAACAGACGCTTCAGCATCTCGGCCTGTTCGACGGGATCAAGAGCAAAGTCGTCTACGCGAAAGATGTCCGCCAAGTTCTGACGTACGTGGAAACAGGAAATGCTGACGCGGGCCTCGTCTATCGCACCGACGCGCTCACTTCCAAGAAAGTCCGAATCGCGGCAACCGCGCCTGAAGATTCGCACGACATCATCGTTTATCCATTGGCCGTCTTGAACACGACGAAGAACGAACCCGCAGCGCGCGAATTCGAAGATTTTATGGGCGGCCCGGAAGCCAAAGCTGTATTCATCAAATACGGATTTGCCGCTCCACCAATTCGCGACTGACATTTCTCGATGCCTGCCGATCTCTCGCCGATTTGGATCTCTCTCGCGACGAGCCTCACCGCCACGGCGATCACGTTCGTTCTCGGTATTACGGCCGCCGCTTGGCGCGAGCGCCGCAGCGGACCGCTGTTTGCGTTACTCGATGGCGTTTTTTTGCTGCCGCTCGTGTTGCCACCCACGGTTGTTGGCTTTCTATTACTGCTGCTTTTTGGCAGAAATGGCCCCGTTGGCCGAATCTTCCTCGCGATGGGTACAACGGTGGTGTTTTCATGGCCGGCAACGGTGATCGCAGCGTCAGTAGTGTCGTTTCCTCTGATGTACATCACCGCGCGCGCTGCTCTGGCGCAAGTGGATCCCGAACTCATAAATGCAGCGCGAACTCTCGGCGCATCCGAATGGCGCGCGTTCCATCGCGTGGCGATGCCGCTGGCGGCGCCGGGAATTTTGGCTGGCACGATCCTATCGTTCGCCCGCGCTTTCGGAGAATTTGGCGCGACGCTGATGCTTGCCGGTGACATTCCAGGCCGCACCGAAACAATCCCGCTGGCAATTTATTTCGCCGTCGAAGCAAACGAGATGGCACGTGCGGCTTTCTGGTCAGTGATTGACGTGGGCATTTCGCTCGCGCTTCTATTCGGCCTCTATTACTGGTCGCAGTTGCAATCTACATCTCGCGCGCGTATCGAGCGGGCTGGATGAGTCTCGAAGTTCACATCGAAAAGCGCCTTCAAAGCTACTCTCTAGCGCTCGATTTCACGGCCGGCGCCAAGCCGCTGGCGATCCTCGGGCCATCCGGCGCGGGCAAGACGATGACGCTTCGCTGCATTGCAGGTCTCGTGACGCCCGATCGCGGCCGGATCGTCCTGGACGATCGAGTTCTCTTCGATTCAGAGAAAAAAATCAATGTGCCCAGCCGCGAGCGGCGGATCGGCCTCCTATTTCAGAATTACGCGCTCTTCTCGCATATGACTGTCTCAGAAAATATTGCGTTCGGCCTTGATCGCGTCGCACCGGACGAACGGGCGCACAAAGTGCGCAGGCAACTGGACGCACTGCATTTGGCGGGATTGGAGAGCCGCCTGCCGCGCGAGTTATCCGGCGGCGAACAACAGCGGGTCGCACTCGCGCGCGCTCTTGCCATCGAACCCGAGGCGCTCTTGCTCGACGAGCCGCTTTCGGCGCTCGACACTCATTTGCGTTCGCAGGTTGAGCATCAACTCCTAAGCACACTCGCGGCGTTCGAAGGCTCCTCACTCGTGGTGACGCACAACATTGAAGAAGCTTATCGCCTCGGCGAAGAAATGCTTGTCCTGACGAAAGGCCGCGTGGCCGCGTTCGGACCGAAAGAAGAAGTTTTTCGCCGCCCGCCAACCCTCGATGTCGCGCGGCTCACGGGATGCAAGAATTTCTCACGCGCAGCAGTGATCTCTAAAGGCATGATCGAAGCGGTGGATTGGGGCTGCCGCTTGCGTGTGTCGCAGCCGATGACGCAACCGGTAGTTCATGCTGGCATTCGCGCCCATCAGATTGATTTTCTCGAAAGCACGGACGGCGGCGCAAATCCCGAACATACTTTTCCATGCTGGGTGATGGAAGCAAGCGAGACGCCGTTTCGCATCACGCTGTACCTAAAGCTGCATTCCGCGCCCCGGCCCGGCGAACAGCCTCAATTGCAAGCTGAGGTGTTCAAGGAAAAGTGGCAGCGATTCAAGGACCGGCCTTTTCCCTGGCACGTGCGCCTGGATCCGGATGCGGTGTTTCTCCTCCCGGATTAAGCGCTACTTGAAATGTTTCGTGAATTCGATGCTGAGGCTGAAAGTGCCATTGATATCACGCAGGGCGATGATGGAGATGTCGCGCCGTACGGCGTAAACCACCTGAATCACCTGCTCCTGCTGTGACGCGGCATTCGTGCTGTATGTCACCGTCACCGCTTTACCGAGCTGCTCTTCGATCGTGATACGCGCCGCTGCGTTTTGCTCGGATGCCGTCCCCGCCAGGAATGGATCCACGCGGAATTTCGTAATTCCAAATAACCGTTCAATGCGCCCGCCCAGTTGGCTCGAGATGGCTTCCGAAAGAAGCGCAGTTGCGCCGTAGCCCTGCGTTGTTTGCGCGCTCGAAGATCTCAGCGCGCTCTCGGTCCCCGGGCTGCCCAAAGCTAACAGCGCGATGATGTCCGAGTCGGGCAGCGGAGGATCGGAGCGATACGCGAGCGAAAGATTGCTGCCAGGCCCGGTAAAATCGAGCGTTACTTCGTATTGGTCGATCACCGTCGTTGCTTCAACGTTCAGAATTGGGTCCAGCCGAAACGGATTCGAAAAAATGATGTCGCCGCGTGAAAGAGTGTACTTGTTGCCGCGGAATGTCATATCTCCGTTCAGCAAATGTATGTTGCCAAGCAAAATCGGCCGCTCCCAAGTTCCGCGCAGGCGCATCGTGCCTTCCATCTCGACGTGCGCGCCGGTCCACTCCATGCGCGCATTCGGAGTGGTGCCCGCGCCAATATCGAATTGAAGGTTGCGCAGGAATGCCGAAGTCGTGGTCGGCCCCTGCACGCTGCCCTGTGACGCCGTCAGCAGCGTCGCTAAGTCAACATTTTGCGCGAGCAGCAGCCGTTCCACTTGAATGTTTCCCGACAACACCGCTCCATCCGATGTCCCGGAGAGATGCATCGTGCCTCCCGCCAGCCAACTCATTCCCACGGGATAGCGGATCCGCGTGTGAGGCGCGATTGCGTCCACGTCGAACCTGAATGGGCCGTCTCCGTAGCTCACCGATCCTCGCAGCGTCAAGTTCCCGCCGCCGGATTGCGCCGCGACGTTGTCAAATATCGCCCGCGATCGATCGAAGATCACTTCACCGGTCACATGGCTAAGCCCTGTCGGAAAATCATCATATACAGCCGACGCATCCTGAAATCCGACACGCCCGATAATCGTCGGGCTTGAGATTGTTCCTTCCACGCTTACGCGCACGTCCGCAGCGCCGTGCGCATCGAGCATGGGTACAAGACCCTTTGCCAGGCCCAAATTGACTCGACCCGCCAGCGTCAAATTCAGCGGCCGATTGCCATCGAATCGCATGCGCCCGGAAAATTGAAAGTCGGTGTCGGTTCCGCGCAGGTAGGCTTGCTGAATTGTTACCTCGTCGTGGCGATATTCGAATCGGAAGGGCCCTTCGTTTTGCAGCTTCACAAAGCCGTAATCGAGCAGGACCTTCGAGAAATTCGCGTTCACGCGCAGCGACGCGAGATCGTGCAGGTTTCCGCCGATTATGAGTTCGCCATCCACGCTACTGTGGGCGTTCAGCGTCTGCAAGTGGAGCCCCGCAATAACGAATGGATCGAGATCGAAACCAGACGTGACGATTTGTCCCGTTATAGGGTACTCGCCGCTCAAAAGCACATTGAGACCGCCCAAAAGCGTTCCGTTGCTATTCTCCGATGTGAGATCAAGGTGGAGTTGCTTTCCGTCTGAATTTAACTTGCCGTCGAAGCCGCCTTCGACTGCCGGACCGAGTTTCACATTCCGCAACTGCAATGTGCCTCCGCCTATTGGATGGAGAAGGGGTCCTTCGCCGCGAAGATCGAAGCCAAGCGTCCCGGCAATCGGTAACATTTCACTTTGAAGCCGCGGAACGCTGCCGAGTTCAAGGCCCGAGCCCGCCAGCGCAAACTCGATCTGTTTGTCGTCCATTCGGTATGTAAGATGGCCGGCAATTTTGCCCGCGCCCATTCGCAGATCGCCGTTTGCGAACTGAAACTCGTCGTTGCTGACGTGAATTTGTCCCGTCAGGCGATCGAATCGAGCCCCGTAAGCGTCAATTTGCTCGAACGTTAGATCTCCGTCGAAGACCGGCTCGCTCCGTGTTCCGCCTCCCGTGAATTGACCGCTAAGCAATCCGCTGACGGGATAGTTCATGCCGAAGAGCGCTTGCAAATCGTCGGTGGGATCGCGAGCAAGCTGTGCGTGGAAACTCCACGGATCGATCGGCCGGAAATTCCAGTCGTTATCGAATTGCAGCCGCAAGTCGAGCGTCGCGGAAGACCGGCCGCGACGAACTGCGAAATTCGTAAGGCGCAATTGATCTGGCGAATAGTCCATGTCGCCATCCATTGAGTCCCAGGCGAGAGTGTCGTAGCGCACGTTGGTGCCGCTGACATGCCCCACAAATGCGGGACCGATGATTGGCCCGAGGACCCGTCCCTTCCAATCCGCGCGTGCCGCAATGAGCTTGGGCGCTTGATCGGTTCCACGAATCGTGTTGATGAAGTCATCCCATTGCGACAAATCGTCCGCGTGAAACGTTACCTCGACCGCGGAATCAAGCCCGCCGAGCGGGCCATCCATCGTCAATCGGCTTGTGGGAGTTGAAATTTCGCTGTTCGTCAGCAAGACACCGAGGCGAGCTTGCGAGTAGTCGTAATCGATTTTCGCTGAGACGGGAATCCGGTGAGCTGAAATAGCCGCGGGCGCAGACCAGCGTGTCTCGCCCTGAGAGCGGAAATGTAAAAACCCGCCGGTCCATGTGTTCACCGAATCCACGTCCATCGACGAATCCCAATGCAGCGACTCCACGGGAAAATCCGGATTCTCGAGCGCCGCAAATACCTGGGCCAGGCTCGCGCCGCGCAAACGCGATGTGACCAGGAAGTCGAGATGTGGAAGTCCCATCGTCAAGCGGCCCTGCATCGTTCCGCCCAGAGCGCGGGCATTTAATTGAGGAACGACCAGCTGGTCCTTGCCGAGTTCGAAGTCGCCCCATGTCTCGATGTTATCCGCGTGAAACCATTCGTACGGCAAATCCACATTGCGCGCGTCGAAATGTCCGTTCGCTTTCCACTCGTTGCCATTGAATTGGCCTGAACCGGAAGTTTCTACGTCGGCGTCCGGGATCGGAGGAATCCGGAAAATCGTGCGAATATCATCGAGAGTAAAGCGCGAGCGATACCGAAAATTCCAATTATTCAACGCGAACGACGGAAGTTCGGCGCGCAAATCCAACTCCGAATGCGGCAACTTCCACGTCAACTCGTCGAGCGAGAACGCATCGCGCGCGAGCGTGAATTTCATGGAAAGCACTGAGTGGAATGGCACCCAGCGCTGCGCGGCGATGTTGACGTTCTTCCAGTCGAGCTTCCCGGCATACGTGTTGTTCCCTCCGGCAGCGGCCTCATACGTCAGAGAGAAATCGAAGTTATCGCCTTCGACCGCGAGGGGAAATTTCGCGTTATTGTAGAAAATGCTGCCGTCGATCAGCTGGATCTTCCCGGCCTGCAAGTCGAAAAGCCGCTCGCGCCACGGAAGGTTTTGCGTCGCCGGAACGCGAGGAACCGGAATGGTGCTTTTCCCATCCGCGCCAATTCGAATTCCAACTTCCGGATGTTCGACAATTAATTCGTCGAGAGCGATCTTCCGCCCGAAGAAAGATACAATCCGCGCTGTCACACGCACTTTGTCGGAATGAAATAGCGGCGGCATTCCGCTATCCTCGAGTCCGTGCAAGGTCAAGTTGTCGAGTTCAACGTAAAGCCTGAACGGCCGAACTCGTACGCGGCCAATTTCGACTCTTGCGCCCGTGGCGTCTTCAATTCGCTGAGCGATGTACCGCCGCGTCCACTGGTTTAGAACTCCGGCGGTCCACATAAAAAATAGCGCCGTGGTTGCGCCAATCACGATGAAAAGGAAGACCCCCAGCCAGTGATGCCAGCGGATTTTCACGAACCACCCGCGCTGGGCAAAATCTCGATTCGGAGCCGTACGCGCGCGTCGTCCAACCACTTAGTCGCGCGGTCGCTAACGATTTGCTCAGTCAGCAGGCGATGAATCTGTGCATGGACATCGTCAAGCGGTGGAACGGCTTGTCCTTTGGCCTTTGCCTGCTGCGTAAATTCTCCGCCGTAATAATCTCTTATTTGCTTTTCGTCCACCTGGGCGGCGGCACGGAATTTGTAGTCGAGGAAACGATTCAGGTAGATTTGCAACTCGAGTTGGCGGCGAACGGCCGTTTCCGTCAGCCCAACTTCCACCATTTTTTGATGGAGCGCGGCTTCCGACCCGAATTGCCCAACTAGTTCCTGGAAGACTTCGTTCACGTCAGCCGTACTCGGCCGCGCGTATCGCGATGTCTGCGCTTCGTTCTTCACAATCCACTGGTCCGTCAATTCGCGAATGACGATTGCGCGGCTATTGGATTTGCCGTCCACTAGTTTTTGAAACGCGGCTAACTCGTTTAGTTCGCTCTCGGTCAGGATGTCGCCTTCGATGCGCACGGCGATACCGTCTACGATGGCCACCTGATTTTGCGCCGGTTGTGACTCTTGAGCGCGAATCAGATCGGCCGCAAAAGTCTTTGCGTTGCCGGAGGCGAGGGCCAACCACGCGAACAACGTCGCTGTTGCCGTCACCCGTCCCATCAGAATACCGGCCCGATATTGAAGAAGAATTGAAAATGCGGCAATTGATCCACTTCCGGTAAATTCGTCGTCGAATTGATGAATTGAAATTTCGCCGGGTTGAGCTGGTAACCAAAATCAATCCGCACGGGCCCGATCGGAGTCGCGTATCTCAAGCCCGCGCCAATTGTGTGTGAAAAATATTCCAAATCCGCGGGCGACGCAGGCGCGGTACGAAACGTAATGTGCTGGATGTCGCTGTAGACGTTGCCCGCGTCGTACAGAACCGTGCCGCCGAGGCGGTTCCCGACGAACGGCAGCTTCATCGGGAAACGTATCTCCTGATTAAACTCGAGAAGCGCAAGTCCGCCAACCGGGAAGCCCGTCACAGGATCGCGCGGCCCCGCCTGGTTCAAGCCGAATCCTCGAATGGATTGTCCGCCGCCGGCAAAGTAGCGTTCCGGCAGAGGGATTTCATCCGGTGTAGTGCCGGGAAGCGTCTGCTCGACGCCGAAGCGAAAGGCCCGCGCAAACACGAATGAGCGCCCGAAAGGCGTAAACGTCGAATTCTGAAAATAGCCGCGGAAGAAACTGGCGCTCGACCCAAATGCCTTTTCCGCGATGCTCACGTCCACAGTATTGAAAGTGCCTTTCGTTGCGTCCGCCGCATTATTTCTGCGATCGCGTATCCAGCTTGCGCCAACGCCCGAGATCCGTGTCGGCTGGCTGAACAGCGGAATCTCCTCGGGCGAGATCTTGAGTGAGGCCGCGTCTACGAGCACGTGGCGGAAAAAATAGCGATAGATCATGGTCGTGCTCGGCGATACGTTCTGCACGAACTGAATCGCGCCTTCGTAGCGCTCTGAGTTGAACGTGTTCACGTCCTGCGTCTTATCCGCATAGCCCGTGATTTGAAAATTGAAATGCGGGTTGGTCAGAAAATTCGGCGCGGTATAAGTCAGGACGCCTCGATACTGCAGCGTGCTCGCCCGGACTTTAAAAGAGAGCGATTGCGCGCGGCCGAAGAGATTGGCCTTGCCGAGTTCGAGAATCACGCGCGGGCTGGCGTTCAGCGTTGTGCCGGTCGGGTTAGATCCGCTTCCGGGCAGTTCTTGCACCTCGAAGCCGAATCCATATCCGAACGTGTATCGCTTGCCTTCCTCAACAGCGACGACGACGGTCTTGTCTGGATCGGTGCCCGCAGGATTCTGCGGCGCAATCTGAACGCGATTGAAAATCGCGAGGTTGTAGAGCTTCCGTTGCGTGTCTACGACGTCCCCTTCGCGCAGTGGGCCGCCCGGCTTGACCTCTACTTGGCGGTCAATAATGCCGTAGCGAGTGTGTTCGTATCCGGTTAGAAGCACACGGAGAACGTCTACGCGCGTCCCTTCCGTGATGCGGTACACCAGGTTCATGCGGTTCGGCTCGGCAGCGGGCTTCGCTTGAACGTCGATGCGCACGTCGGGGAAACCGTCGTTGTAATAGAGCGCCAAAATATTATTACGATCGCTTGCAACGTTTACTTCGGAATAAGGCTGCCCGGCCGAAGAGCCGATCGCGTCGGTCAATTGCTTATCGCTTAGAGCGATGTTGCCCTCGATCTTTACGTCTGCGACTCGCGTTTGCGGGCCTTCCGTGATGTCGAAGTGAATCTTCAGCTCTCCAAACTTCCCTTTTTCGACATCGGTGACCACCGGCTTGGCATCCGCTTGGGTGAAGCCGTTTTCGTAATAGAGGCCGCGAATGGAATCCGCGTCGTCCCGCACCATTCGCTGGCTGAATTTCCCGCGCGTAAAAAAAGTTGTGGGTTGAAGCTGCAGCCGGCTGGCCAGAAGTGGGCTGCTGAAATAATGATTGCCGCTGAAAGTTACGTTGAGCAGCTTGTGCCGCGTGTCGCGAGTCACCGTATAAGTGATCAAGCGTTCGTTCCGCGCCGGATCTTCGACGTTTGTGAAGGTAACGTCAGAATCGAAAAAGCCCTCCCGCTGCAAGTCATCACGAATGTTGCGAAGTCCTTCTTGCAGCAGGTCTTCGTCGACCGCGCCTTCCGCATAAATCGGCAGCAAGTTGCGAAGTTTGCCTGGCCGGTAGTGCGCGCCAGTGATTTGCACCCGTACACGAGGCCCAGCCGTCACTTCAATCGTCAGGGGCAGGTGATTCGTCGCTGCGTCATAATCGCCGCGGCGGACTTCCACCGTGGCGCCAAGATATCCGTCAGAGACTAGTTTTTTCCGCAACCGGTCGCTGCCGTGCGAAAGCCTCGCCGATGTGACGTCCTGCTTCGAGTTGGCTTTCAATCTCAGCCGCTTCAACAGGGCTTCGTCCTTGTACGGGCTCTTATTGACGATGTTGATTGCACCGATTCGAGCGCGCGGCCCTGGGAGGATATGAATCGATGTGTCCATCTGCTGAGTGCCTTCATGCGGCTCGAGTGAGCGTTCCACGCGCGCGCGGTAAAGCCCTTCTTGCTTCAAGGTTTCCTCGAGACGCGAAATACCATCATTTAGCGCGTCCTCGCGGAATGGCTCGCCGAGGGGCATTTGAACCGCGGCCAAAGCGCTCGCTTCGGTCGGCGGTTCCTTCAAGCCTTCTATCCGAATGACGTTGTTATAAAGATTTCTTAGTACGACGAAATCGACGCGCAATTCTTCGCCGGAGGACGCAACTTCGACGCGAATTTGAGAGTAGCGGCCCGTCGCATATAGCGTTCGCAAGCTCGCTCGTTCATTTTCCATGTCGAATGGCTTGCCAATTTCGAGCGCCATCGCAGGCTGCTTGTCCGGGAGAACGGCTCCGTGCTCATCCAGAATGCGGATATCATTCACGCGGCGCCCTTCGAAAGCGATGTTCGTCGCTTGGCCGAGCGCGGGCGCTACAAAGGCGAGGGCAGTGGCAAAAAAAATGCAGACACCGATGACCAAGCGGACGATCGCCGATTTTTGGACGTTAAGAAAGATCGGGTGACCCACGCATCGACCCTGACTCGGCCAATGCTCCTCTGACGATTGGTTAGTATAGCCGCGTTGCCTGCGCGATTTGAATTGGCGCTATGATGAGTTGTTGAGACGTGACTCGGTGAAACCAACAGAAAAAGAGCGTTACTCGCGCCAAATACTTTTCGCCGAAATTGGCTCAGAAGGACAGGAGCGCTTGCTCGGCTCCTCTGCGGTTCTCGTCGGGTGCGGCGCGATGGGTACAGCCGTTGCGAATCTACTCGTTCGCGCAGGAATCGGCGCGCTGCGCTTAATTGACCGCGACTTCGTCGAGCCTTCGAATCTTCAGCGCCAGACGCTCTACGAAGAATCTGACGCGCGTGAAAATATGCCGAAGGCCGTTGCCGCAGAGCGCAGGTTACGCGCCATCAACTCATCGGCACAAATCGAGGGCATCGTCACGGATTTAACTGCGGAAAACGCGCGAGAATTTCTTTCCGGTTTTCCCCTGATTCTTGATGGTACTGACAATTTTGAAACCCGTCTTCTTGTCAACGACGCGTCGGTCGCCCTCGGTATACCCTGGATTTATGCCGCTGCCGTGGGAAGCGCCGGCGTAACCATGACAATTCTTCCCAGCGAAACGCCCTGCCTGGCCTGCCTGTTGGAATCGGGCGAGTCACCGGTAGCCGGCGCGGATGAAACCTGCGATACATCGGGCATCTTGAACGCCGCGGTCAACGTCATCGCCTCAATCGAAGCCACCGAAGCCACAAAAATTCTGATCGGAAAGCGCGACGCGCTTCATGGCCGGCTAATTTCATTCGACGTTTGGCAAAACAGCTATCGGGCCATTCGCGTCGCGCGCGATCCTGAATGCCGCGCCTGCGTTCGCCGGGATTTTCGTTATCTCGAAGGCCAGGCCCAGCCGCACATCACCATGTGTGGACGCGATTCCGTGCAAATTCACGAGCGCGGGCGCGAGTTCGACCTCGCAGAATTAAATCGCCGACTCGCGGCCACGGCCAGCGACGTCCGCGGCAACGCTTTCCTTCTTCGCTTCCGCATAAACTCGTATGAGGTAATCGTTTTTTCGGATGGTCGCGCAATTGTCAAAGGCACGCGCGACCCCGCCGTCGCTCGGTCGCTCTATTCCCGTTTCATCGGCGCATAGACACCCGAGTCCGTCGTCATTTCTCCTCGAGGTCAAAAATGATTTTGAAGGTGTTTACGCGAATCGCTTCATCGCCGACTGCCGCATGGCGGAGCGATCCATATTTTCGCGGGTATTCATCAAGGTGAGAAGGGTGCTCAATACGCGGGCTTTCATTTCGTCGGACATCGTGAACCCGCTGGTGGCCACGCTCACAAGCACGTCGCCACGATCGGCGATTTGGCGATAGAATTCCATCTGCTTTTCGTGGGGCGTGATGCCAAGCGCAGTTTGCCGGCGGATTGCCGCACATTCTTCTTCGATGTGCAACGTGTAGTGGAGCAGGCAAAACCCTTCATCAACCAAGCCCGGAGGCATCGGGGCCTTGCACCCTTTCGAGCTGCATTCTTTCGTCATAACGGCATTAGAGGCTATCGGGACGAACTCTTCGATTAGTAGCATCCCGCTCAAATGAAATCCAGTTTCACGAGTTGCTATGCTTTCAATAGGTTACGGTATGGCTCACGCACCGGGCAGGTCAGGCAGGCCAAGCGGAGCTACAGCGGGCTATTTCGCTGGTAAGTGAATCACGCCCACATCGCCTAAGCCGTTCAAGATGAACTGTACAGCGATAGCGACGAGAATTAGCCCCATCAGCCGCATCAAAATCCGAATTCCCGTGTCGCCGAGGTAATTCCGCACGCGGTCCGCGCCCGCGAGAATCCAATACGACACCAGCGAGCTGACCAAAATCGCAGCATATACAACCACATGCTGCCACCACGCCTTCGATTCGCCGATCAGAACCATCACGGTGGAAATTGCGGCAGGCCCCGCCAGCATTGGAATTCCCAAGGGAATAATTCCGGCATCGGCTTTCGACGCGCCTTCCGCAGCTTCTTCCGGCGTCTCTTTCGTGGGTGACCTGCGCGCGCGCAGGTTGTCCAAGCCGATCAGCATCAGAAGGATACCGCCGGCGATCTTGAAGGCGGGCAGCGTAATCCCGAACAAGCGGAAGACCAGGCTACCGGCCACCGCAAAGCCCGCCAAAATTAGCGCGCAGGTCCATCCCGCGCGCTTGGCGATGTGACGCCGCTCCGCAAGCTCCGAATCCGCCGTGATCACGAGGAACTGCGGTATCACCGCAAACGGATCAACCAGAAAGAAAACGGACGTAAACGTCAGCAGCGCGAATTCGAAGATTTCAGCGATATTCGATTGCATGTATACGTCTCGCCACTAGGCTTTGCGCCAGCTCTGCTGCTTGTGCCACCACTCCCGCAGGGATCGGCAATTGCCGTTAGCATCGAGAGATATCAGAAAAATCCCATCTAGCTTGGTATCCGACCACGGCGGAATCAGGACGAATGAAGCCCACCATCGAGCAATTCCAAAATCAGCCGTCACTGCAAGAACTTCATATCCAAATTTAACGTTTTGCTCGGTTCGCGCGATTTGAATCCAGTACTCGTGAATCGCTTCGCGGCCGCGCATCGGCTCGACAAACGGCGACACCTGGTAAGAGCCATCCGTGGCAAAAAGTCCCGCGGCGGCCTGCGGGTCGCGCGTCTCCCACGCGCTGCCATATGCATCCAGCCAGGACTGGAACGACTCGATCGTCACGACGCGCTCCCCAGCTTCGCCAGACCGGGCCATAGCGTACCAGCCTGGTGGAAAATCGTCATCAATTGACGGATTGGCTCCCTGTCCTGCGGGTCAGTTATCGCTTTCGACGTCTGTACTTCGCTGGGCGGCTGTCAAGCACCAGCGGTCGCTACTATCAATCCATTGCGCCCAGCAGCTGCGACGTCAGGGACCTTCCCCCTACGGCAGCGCTGAAGATTCAACTTTGGAGGGAAACGTATGCAGCAACCATTTGTGATGAAGCGTGCCGAAAAGCGTGTGGACATGAAAGTTACCGCGCTGCTTGTTGGCTCGCGCGGTGAACTAGGTGTCGAACGAGCATTTACCGAAAACATCAGTCCGCGCGGCGCACGCGTCATCGCGCCGACTCAGTGGCTTTCCGGCGACACCATTCTGGTCGCGCTTCCCGACGCGCATTTTACCTCCGCCGCCCGCATTACTTATTCCGATCCAATCGGCAACGGGCAGTATGGAATGGGCCTCGAGTTTGTAGGCGCGGAAGAGCCACTCGAACTCAGCTCCCTCGCAGCCACATTCGGCGTTCCGCAATTCTAATCGCCAGGCCTTACTAGACTTCGAACTGTGCCCCATGCTCGACTTTCGAGCGTGGGGCACTTCCATTTCCTGTTCTCCCTTTTCGCTTTTCCATTTTCCACGCGCCCGCGTTACTCTTTCCCTGAGATCTCTTAATGAGCATCGATTGGCTGCGCGCTTTCTGTCTCTCTCTTCCGCATACAACCGAACAAATCCAATGGGGGGACAATCTCGTCTTCAAGGTAGGAGGTAAAATGTACGCCGTCGCGGCGCTCGAGCCGAGCATTCATTGGCTCTCGCTGAAATGTTCCGACGAGGATTTCGCCGAGCTGATCGAACG
>DATBYF010000009.1:0-9766 GCA_036513895.1 Candidatus Acidiferrales bacterium
CGAATCATCAATTGCGCGCGCGGCGAATTGATTGACGAAGCCGCTCTGGCTGAAGCGATTCGCTCCGGGCACGTGGCAGGCGCCGCCCTCGATACATTCGCGCAGGAGCCGCCGAAAAACTCGCCGCTGATTGAATTCCCGAATGTTATCGCGACGCCACATATTGCGGGCTCGACGTCCGAAGCGCAGGAGGAAGTCGGAATTCAAATCGCGCTGCAGGTTCGCGATTATCTTGCTGAGGGCGTGATTCGCAATTCAGTGAATCTGCCCTCGGTCTCCGGCGAGCAATACCGGCGCGTGCGTCCTTATCTCGAGCTTGCGGAGCGGCTCGGATCGCTTGTCGCGCAGGCGTTCGACGGCCGCGCGGATCGCGTGCGAATTCGTTACGCAGGAGAAGCCTCCGAAGTCGGCGCGCGCGTGCTGGGCAATGCCGTGCTCGTCGGCATGCTGAACCGCGTGCTCGCGCAAAAAGTAAATTTGGTGAACGCGACGGCGGCTGCAGCGGCGCGCGGAATTGCTGTTGAGGAATCCACGCGTCGGCGCGAGCGCGGTTTCCCGAACACGATTGAGGTCACGCTCTGCGGCACGCACGAACTTGCTGCCGAAGGCACCGTGCTCCCGGATACCGGACCGCGAATTTTGCGATTCGACGGCATTGATCTCGAGGCTCCTCTTGAAGGCACTTTGCTTCTCACGCGCAATCGCGACGTTCCCGGCGTAATCGGCCACATCGGCACGGCGCTTGGGAGCATGGGCATCAACATCGCCACATTCGCGCTGGGCCGGCGTTCGCCGACGCGAGAGTCCGAGGCGCTTGCGCTCGTGCGGCTCGATGGCGAGGTGCCGGATTCGGTTGCGACGCGGATTCGAGAGATTCCGTCCATTACGGAAGCTCGCATCATTCGCCTGGCCGCTTCTTAGTCCGCAATCCAAACGTCGCGCAGAGCGCGGCGCCATTCCGGTGCGATCCTGCGAGTTTGGACGCACCGAAGTCCACTGCTACAATTCTCTTCTTTTTAATCGTCGTTCAGTTTCAATCGTGGTTCAGATTGTCCGAGGATCGCTTGGCTGAGATTCGAGCATTTCAAGCTTATCGTTTTAACGCCGCTCGTGTCGTGCCGGCGGATGTGACGACGCAGCCTTACGACAAGATCAGTGCGGCGATGCAGGAACGCTATTACGCGCAGAGCCCGTTCAATCTGATTCCAATTGAGAAAGGGCGCGTGCTGGCTGACGACTCGTCCGAGTCGAATGTCTATACGCGAGCGGACAAAAAGCTCAACGAGTGGATATCTTCTGGAATATTGGTGAAGGACGCGGCGCCTGCCATCTACGCGTACTCGCAGGATTACACCATTCCCGACACGAACACTCGCCGCGTCCGGCGCGGCTTCATCGCGCTCGGCCGCGTGGAAGACTACGCCGCCGGAATCGTCTTCCCCCACGAACGAACGCTGGCTGCGCCGAAGGCTGACCGCCTGGAATTGCTGCGCCACACGCGCGCGCAGACTGGCCTGCTATTCATGCTCTACGATGATCCCTCGAAGCAAATTGATTCCATGCTCGAAATGATCAGCCGAACTCCGGCGGCCGTTGAGCTAACGGACGAGTACGGCGTGATCCATCAACTGTGGACGATCACCGACGCCGGATCGATTCGCCGAATCACAGGCGCGATGGCCGCGCAAAAATTGATTATTGCTGACGGCCATCACCGCTATGAAACGGCTCTTGCGTTTCGCGACGAGTGTAGAGAGCGCGTCGGCGAGGCGAATCTCAACGCGCCATATGAATTCGCGATGATGGCGCTTTTCAACACGCATTCCAGCGGGCTGACAATCTTGCCGACGCACCGCGTGGTGCGTAACGTCGCGACTTTCGATTTCAGCAATTTTCGTGCGCAAGCATCGCGCTATTTCGATTGGTACGGATATCCTTTTTCCTCGCAGGAGGAACGTGGCGGCGCATTCGAGGATTTTCTGCGAGATCTAGAAAAGCAGCGCGTGCGCCACGCGATCGGCGTACACGGCGGCGGTGGGGCCTTCTACTTGTTCGTATTGAAGCCCAACACTGACTTCGCGCAAATTCTCCCGGATGTTTCCGAGGCGCAACGCGAGCTGGACGTCGTGCTATTGCATCGCCTGCTGATCGAGAAGTGTTTGGGAATCACTGCCGCGGCTGTGACGGGTGAACAACACATTTCGTACGAGCGTGAAATGTCGTCAGCACTCGCTGCGGTTGACGGCGGTAAAGCACAGTTGGCGTTTCTACTCAATCCCGTACGCGTGAAGCAGGTGGCGGAGATTGCTCTCGGCGGAGGCGTGCTCCCGCAAAAATCCACGGACTTTTACCCGAAGCTGCTGAGCGGTTTGGTGATTTACCGGATCGAAGAAAGCAAATAGGCGCGAACCTCCACGCTACAAAATCCCACGTCACAAAACGGGAACTAAGCGAAGAAATACTGCGTGATCCGAATGGAAAGGCGAGGCGCGGCAATTGCGACAGCCGCGCCCGCAAGGAGAGATTTGTTTACGAGAAGCTTTGAATCGCTGCCGTATCGCTGTCGTAAACGTCGAACACCGTCATCAGCTTGGTGACTTGCAGCACTTCCTTGAACTTCGCTCCCAAATTCGCGAGCTTCAACATCGCGCCTTGTGACTTCGCGCTATGGAAAGTTGCCACGAGCGTTCCGAGCCCGGCGCTGTCAATGTAGGTGACGTTGGCCAGATTCAGCACGATCTTTTTCTTTCCGGCGGCGAGCAATGCCTTCACCCGTTCGCGGAACGCATTGCTTTCCTCGCCCAGCACGATTCGACCGTCTATATCCAGCACGCTGACCCCGTTCACATCGCGTTCCGTTATTCGCAGTGCCACGTTGTTGCCTCCTGGCAAACGCCTATCGTTTCTGAAGTCTCCGGCTTAGAGAGCCGGTGAAGCTGCCCCGAGCTTCGCGTCCGAGGGCGCTTTCAGTAGAAGTCCGAACATGACATGTAGTAGCCGCACGAAGTGCAGATGAGCTTGCAACTCCGTTGGGCCAGTTTTGCTGAGCACCGAGGGCAGTATGCAGACGGCTCTTCCGCTCGCGAGTCGACGGACGAAGCTATTTCCGCCCGCCCCAGCGCCGAATTTGGTGGTGCACCGTCCAAATCAACCCATTCTTACGGCGCGATGGTTATAACATATTCGAATCAAGCGTGGAAGCAACCCTGTCATTTGGCAGGCTTTGAGCGGCCGTGTGACTGGGACCTCTAGTACTCCATGTCCATAGACACCGTTTCTTACAAATTTGTGCCGCAAGAAATTGCGCCGCCGTCCTGTGACTGGAGTAGAATCGCAGTGCAACCGTCCCCCAGCAATTCGCGTCTTTAACTACAGAGGCGGCACGCCATGGGAAAGCCACTTGTGTTCGGATTAATCACGGTTTTAGCGTTTACATTTTCGTCTGCTGTTCAAGCGCAGCGTGGTGGAGCAGTGAGCGGCGGCGCGCATGCACTTGCACCTGCCCATGCAGCTGCACCGGCAAGGATCGGTAGCGCGCCACGTTCCGGGCACGTGTTTACAAACGTGAGATTGAACGGAAAGCCCTCTTCGACGAGGAGATTGGGCATCGGGTCAGGACCGAGGACATTGTACGGATCGAACTCTTCGGTTTCTCGGAGCACTCTGCCGGCTTTGGGCGGCCTCGGATTTGATTGCGAGAATCTCGGGTGTTCGTCCCGTAATCTAGGCGTCGAGGCGCTGATTGATCCGGCGACAGCGGCAAATTTGGCGCTGGCCGCGCGGTTTCATCGTCTGGGCAATTTGACTGGCGCTTATCTGCTTACGGGTGGTTACGGTGGCGTTCCCATCGGCTATGATGAACCCGAATCGGACTATCAAGATCAAGATGCAGGACCTGCACCCGCGCCGCAACAGCCGCAAATTATCGTGATTCAGCAGCCGGCTCCGGCCGCGAGGCCGGCAGAGGCAGAATCTGCCCCCGCTGCCGAAGCGCCGTTGCCTGACGTTGGCGATTTCACTTTACTCCTCAAGAACGGAGGAGAGATTTCCGCGGTGGCATTCACGCGTCGCAACGATCAGCTTGTTTACATTACGCGCGAAGGAAATCGCCGCACGGTGAGAGTTGCGGATATTGATGCTGCGGCCACGATAAAGCTGAACGAAGATCGCGGGACGCCTTTGAAACTCTCCATCTAATCAGCGGCCGAGCGATTTTTCGACGCTGGGCGCAGTTTTTTTTCTTCTGTATCGTTTTTCCTGATGCACCTCGTCTCACTGGTGTACGTGCACTCAGCATACCGTATGAAAAATCAGTGGGGAGCTACATTTGCATGCTCGGAATACTCAGGGCCTTGTACCTCCACAGAAGAAAGGAAAAAGCTGCCGGCCTGAAGGACGGCTCTACAAGGGCCGTTCGGGCTTCTTGCCCGCGAATGTGGTGGGTGGCACTGGGCGGGGAACGCGGGCAAGATGCCCGCGACACGATTGATCGAGACGATTCGAGACGATTGATGTTGGCCGGCTGTCGCTGGTGGGGTGCGTCATACGATGCGCCGATTTTTCGTGAGATGGCGAAAAACCTAAAATCGGCCGGTCTTATGACCAGCCTTACAAAGCCCGGCCTTACAAATGTCCAGTCCTACAAACAACGGGCAAGATTTGGCACGGGCCTATGCTCGAATGTGAAGGGAACTGAAATTGAGAGCGGAATTAGTTGGTTTTGTGGGCGGGTTCGGGCATGTAGAGGCCGGTTTCGGGGAGTCCGGCGCGCTCGAACTGCACTGTGGAGTGCTGGATGTGGAACTCGTGCGCGAGATTTTCTTGGATGCGCGCGAGTATTTTTTCGCAATCTTCCAAATGCATGTCTGGGATGCGGATGTGGCAAGAGAGCGCGTTTAAATCAGTCCCCAGTGTCCAAATGTGGATGTCGTGAACTTCCTGCACGCCTTCAACTTTTAGAACCGACTTCGCAACGTCCTCGAGACTGATTTCGCGCGGCAATCCTTCGAGAAGGATATGGCTGGTTTCGCGCAGGATTCCCCAGCCGGACCAGAGCACCATCGCGCCAATGATTACGCCGAGCAGGGGATCGATCCACGTCACGCCCATCCAGCGGATTGCAATCGCGCCGGCGATAATGCCTACGTTTGACAGCGCGTCACCGAAGGAATGAACGAGGATGCTGCGCAGGTTCAGGTCGCGCCGGCCGGAAACTAGCGCGAGCGTGATGCCGCCGTTGACGAGTAGCGCGATAAGCGCGACCCAAAGCATCACGCCGGCATTCACTTCTACGGGATGACGCAGCCGCGTAATCGCTTCGTACAGAATCACCACGGCGACGCCGCTCAGGAAAAATGCGTTGGTGAAGGCGGCGAGAATTCCGGCGCGATGGTAGCCGTAGGTGTGCTCGCGCGTTGGGGGCTTCTCCGCCCAGCGCATGGCGAGCCAGGAAATGAAGATTGCGGGAACGTCGGTGAGGTTATGGACGGCGTCGCTGACGAGTGCGATCGAATGGCCTATGTAGCCGGCGGTGAATTCGACGGCGACGAGTGCGAGCGTGACAACGACCGCCGCACCGAGGACGCCGGCCATGCGTCGCGAATGCAGCGCGTCCTGCAAATGGACGTGTGAGTGGGAATGAGCCTCGTGTCCGACGCCGTGAGCGTGCGCGTGCATGTCTCCAATTTTAACCACATCGGCGGTTGCATGCATACGCTTCTGCTTTATGTTCCGATGAAATGGCGGGCCGTCCCGGAGGCGGGAGCCTCCGGGCTCTGAAGGAACTGTCAGTAGTGGCAGGACGCTCGCGATCCCTCTCGACGAGGGCACGATCCATAACGTGGCATCGCTCCTGGAATTGTTCAAGTTACACACGCTAGGGATCGATGCGGAGTTGACTTCGCTCTTAGCGACCGCCTAACATGTTTTTGAGATTGGAATTGCAGCGATTGCTTACGTGGAATTGATTTCGGAGCGCTCGGCGTTCTAATCTCCTCCAGCAATGTCATCTACCGAAACGAAAGTTGTCTTTTGGGGCGTGCGGGGTTCAACGCCAACGCCTCATCCGAGCTCCTGGCGCTACGGCGGCAACACGCCATGCGTGGAAGTGAAAACTTCTCCGGATACACGCTTCATTCTGGATTGCGGCACTGGGTTACGATTGCTCGGCAACCGGTGGGAAGAAAAATCCATCGAGCATGGAATTGACGCGCATATCCTGGTGACTCACTACCACTGGGATCACATTCAGGGTATACCGTTCTTCCATCCCTTCTACCAATCGCAGAATCGCTTTCACTTTTACAGTTTTCAGTCGCAGTATCTGGGGCCTGAAAGCCTGCGCAAAGTACTCGAAGCGCAAGTCGCGAGTCCCTATTTCCCCGTGAATCTGAGCATGATGACGGCCGCGCGCGAGTTCCGGGAGATTGCCGGCGGCGATCAGTTTGAGGTGAACGGGTCGCGGGTCACCGCGAGATGGCTCAATCATCCGCAAGGGTGTCTCGGGTATCGGCTGGACACGCCTGGCGGCTCTATCGTGTACGCTCCTGATAACGAGCCCGGGGTTCCTGAGTTCGACGACAATCTGAGGCAGTTGGCGGCAGGCGCAGACGTGCTGATATGCGACGCGCAGTTCTCGCCCGAGCAACTGGCAACTTCGCGCAAGGGTTGGGGCCATTCGAGCTGGCTCGAATGCGTGAAGCTGGCGCGGCAAGCGAAAGCGCAAAATCTCTTTCTGTTCCACCACGATCCAGATTCGTCAGACAAGATGGTTGATGGCTATCTGCTGGCCGCGCGTGAAGAATTCAAGCCGAGCTGGGCGGCGATGGAGGGAATGACGATTTCGCTGAACGAGAAGGGCGTGGACGTCGCGCTTCGGGATTCCCGAGTGGGCCAGCGGCGGCGGCTGCGATTTTCGGCGACTATCTCCGGAATTGGCGAAGACGGGAAATCATTCGAAGAGAAAGCCACTGTACGCGACATGAGCCTTCACGGGGCGTACCTTGCACTAACAAACCGGCCGGCGCTGCAGTCGGATGTCCGCGTGATCATCGAGGCTTCTGCGGCGGACAATCATCCGAGCCTGCTTTCGCTGCGAGGTACGGTGGTTTACACGGAGCCAGCGACGGAAAAATACAAAACCGGCGTCGGCGTGTTGTTCGTCGAAGATGAAGATCGCACGCGCGATTAAATCCGTTATTTGTATTTCGATTTGGCCCGCCCGGCGAGACAATTTGGACTCGATTTACCTGCATCTTGCTAGTTGACCCGCGCACTACGTTTCGAGAAACTATCTCTTAGATTTGGTCATCAAATCGATGTCTCTTTTATCCATTTGGCAAAAACACTTGGTAGACCGAGCCGCGCAATTCTTCGGCATATAGGCGAGGTAAAACACAATGCGAGATGAACCGATCGGAGAACTGAATCCGCCAAACAGGGTGCTGCTGACGCCGGGACCTTCGTGCGTTGACCCGCGAGTGTATCGCGCGATGGCCACGCCGATTGTCGGTCATCTGGACCCGTGGTTTATGGACATGATGTCCGAGGTGCAGATTTTGTTGAGGCGCGTGTTCCGCACCGACAATCGAGTCACGTTTCCACTTTCAGCGTCGGGCTCGGGCGGGATCGAGGCAGCGGTTCTGAATGCATTGGAGGCGGGCGATGAGTGCCTGATTTGCGTGAACGGCGTGTTCTCCGAGCGGATGGCCGTTATTGCCAGCCGGACGCCGGCGACCACGACTCGCGTCGAAGCTCCGTACGGTCGGCCGGTTGACCCTGAGGACGTTCGGCGAGCGGGCAAGGGAAAGAAAATAAAGTTTGTTGGCTTGGCGCACGGGGAGACGTCAACGTCGGTGATGCAGAAGATCGACGAGTATCGCAAAGTCGCGGATGAGCTTGGCGCACTGCTGATTGTTGACACGGTCGCTACGCTAGCCGGCGTTCCTCTGGATGTGGATCGGCAGAAAATTGATATCTGCTTTAGCGGTACCCAGAAGGCTATCAGCGCGCCTCCGGGGATGTCGCCGATGACGGTCAACGCGCGATCCGAGGAAATGATTCGCGCACGCAAGACCAAGACGCAAAGCTGGTATTTCGATCTCGAGACGGTGATGAATTATTGGGGTAAGGAACGCCTCTATCATCACACACCGCCGATATCGCTGATCTACGGATTGCGTGAAGCGCTGCGATGCGTGCTGGAGGAAGGACTTGAAGCGCGTTGGGAACGACACGCGCAGAATCAGCAGGCGTTGATTGCCGGTATCGAGGCGATGGGTCTCGAATTATTTGTGAAGAATCCGGCCGATCGCTTGCCGACGGTCACCGCGCTCCGCATTCCTGAGGGAGTGGACGACCACAAGGTTCGCAATCAACTCCTCGACGAATTCAATATCGAGATCGCCGGGGGACTCGGGCCGGTGAAGGGAAAGATATGGCGCGTCGGGCTGATGGGGTATTCAAGCCAGCGTAACAACGTGCTGTTGTTCCTCGGCGCGTTCGAGAAGGTGCTGCTCGATCAAGGTCATCGCGTCCCTTCAGGCGCGGGTGTGGGAGCAGCGGTTCAGAGCTATACGCAGGCGCAGCCGGTACCCGCTGGGGCCGCGAAGTAGCTACGCAGAAAGCATCTAGTGGCGACATCAGAAACTAAAGAGACGAAAGAGCCCAGAATCATCGCCAACGCGGGAGCGATGAGCGATTTCATCGGCGCTTTTGACGTACCGTCGAAAGTCACCGATTTCGTGTATCGTTGCCGCTTCTCACACTGCTGGAACGGAATTGCGACCCGCCACAGCGACACGATGGATTGCAAGTTTTTTGTGGATGGGAAAGGCGTGGTGCTGGGGCTTGCGCATCCCGGATTCGTGAAGTTCCGCGAAAGTTCAGGGCGCAATCTAACGGACCGCGAAGCGAGTTACATCGGTGCGGAATATCTCCGCGAGCGGTTGGAGCAGGAAGACGAGCATACGCTCTACGACGTGCCAGCAGGAGACGTTACGCGGATCATCGCGCGGCTTGGAATCAGCTGATTGGGTTTAGCCCGCTGGATCAAGCGTCGGAAAGCGATTCATCGAAGCCGGTCGCGTCGTTTTTGAGTTCGTCTGCCTCGAGGATTTCGCCGCAGTCCAAGCATTCGACA
Organism: Candidatus Acidiferrales bacterium; assembly: GCA_036513895.1. Classification (GTDB taxonomy): domain Bacteria; phylum Acidobacteriota; class Terriglobia; order Acidiferrales; family UBA7541; genus Palsa-147. The sequence goes on from DATBYF010000009.1 coordinate 9,140, forward strand.
TACTGTGCGTCTTGGTCTCGAGCGATCACCTGCGTGCGCAGGTGTTTGCATCTGGAAGGTTCAACCACGCCATTTTTCCTTATTAAGCCGGATTCTAACATTTTCGCGTTCTGGCGTCTCACAGTTGACAAAGTCCGGGAATGTATCTATCAGTCCTGAAGGCCGCGCCAAGGGTAGTACGCTGAGTGTCGAAAGAGTTGATTTCAGGAGTCAGTTGATTTGGCTGCGCAATCGAACTCCGAGCAGAGGCTGGGTGCCGTTCTTTTTTATGGATTTGTGGCTGCCCTCGCGTATTTGGTATTCCGAGTCATCTCTCCGTTTCTCGCGCCACTCGTGTGGGCCGGCGTCCTGGCCGTTGTGTTTTCGTCCTGGTATCGGCGCCTCAGGAAGCGTTGGGGAAAAAATGTCGCGGCGGTCGCCAGCACCGCAGCTGTAACGTTCATCCTGGTCATGCCCATGATTCTTATTTCGGGCGCATTCGTTCGCCAGGGGCTCGAGATTGCGCACACGATGCAGCAGCAGATTGCGAATGGGCAATTTGATTGGGCGAACAAATGGTGGGTATCGCTCCAAGACCGTTTCGGCGCCGAGTATTCAAGCGACCTCAATACGATCGTTCGTAACCAT
>DATBYF010000010.1:0-32259 GCA_036513895.1 Candidatus Acidiferrales bacterium
AAAATTCGTCTGGGCGTTGTTCTGCACCGTGTAAGTTCCTACGATCGTCAACGCTCCGTGCGTGCTCCCGTCCAGCGTCACGTTGGTGTTGCCGCTGGTATCGGCGATCGTTCCTCCGGTGTTCGTCGTCAGCGTCCCGCCCTGAATGTCCGCGCTGCCGGTGAGCTCCACGCTACTGCCGATGGCCTCGATGTTCGCGCCCTGATTGTTGATGGTGATGTTGATGTTCAGAATGCCCTTGCCAGTGGCCTCTATCAGGCCTTGATTCGTGGTCCCCGTGTTGATCAGCAGGGTGTTCCCGTTCGCGTCATTGGCGAGGATCTTTCCCGCCGGCTGGTTCGTCAGCACCAGGTTGTTGTAGCCGATCTCTCCGGCACCCTCGATCGTGTTGTTCACGTTGATCAACGAACCGTTGTACGCCTGAAACAAGTAAGGCTCACTGGAGGTGGACTGTGCGCTGCCAGGGGCAATGTTCATCATCAGCGTCCCGCCGCCCGTCAGCGTCACCGGCCCGCTCATTACCAAATTCGCTTCGTTGCCCGAGCTGTTCAGCGCTATCGCCCCCGTGTTGTTGATCGTCCCCAATAAATTCGTCTGGGCGTTGTTCTGCACCGTGTAAGTTCCCACGATCGTCAACGCCCCATGCGTGCTCCCGTCCAGCGTCACGTTGGTGTTCCCGCTGGTATCGGCGATCGTACCTCCGGTGTTCGTCGTCAGCGTCCCACCTTGAATGTCCGCGCTGCCGGTGAGCTCAACCAGTGCCGTGCTACCACCGATGGCCTCGATGTTCGCGCCCTGATTGCTGATGGTGGTGTTGATATTCAGAATGCCCTTGCCAGTGGCTTCTATCAGGCCTTGGTTCGTGGCCCCCGTGTTGATCAGCAGGGTGTTTCCGTTCGCGTCATTGGCGAGGATCTTTCCCGCCGGCTGGTTCGTCAGCACCAGATTGTTGTAGCCGATCTCCCCGGCGCCCTCGATCGTGTTATTCACATTGGTCAGCAAACCGTTGTTCGCCTGGAACAAATAAGGCTCATTGGACGTAGATTGGCTGCCGGCAATATTCATCATCAGCGTCCCGCCGCCCGTCAGCGTCACCGCCCCGCTCATTACCAAATTTGCTTCGTTGCCCGCACTGCCGAGCGCTATCGTCCCCGTGTTATTGATCGTGCCCAATAGATAGGTCTGGGCGTTGTTCTGCACCGTGTAAGTTCCCACGATCGTCAACGCTCCGTGCGTGCTCCCGTCCAGCGTTACATTAGTGTTGCCGCTGGTATCGGCGATCGTTCCTCCGGTGTTCGTCGTCAGCGTCCCGCCTTGAATGTCCGCGCTGCCGGTGAGCTCAACCAGTGCCGTGCTACCCCCGACGGCCTCGATATTCGCGCCCAGATTGTTGATGGTGGTGTTGATATTCAGAACACCCTTGCCCGTAGCCTCCATCAGGCCTTGATTCGTGGTCCCCGAAGCGATGGTGTTGATCAGTAGGGTGTTTCCGTTCGTGTCATTGGCGAGGACCTTTCCGGCCGGCTGGTTCGTCAACACCAGATTGTTGTAGCCGATTTCTCCAGCACCCTCGATCGTGTTATTCACATTGGTCAGCGAACCGTTGTTCGCCTGGTATACATACGGCTGGTTACCGCTGGTGCCGATATTCATCATCAGCGTACCGCCGCCAGTCAGCGTCACCGGCCCGCTCAATATCAAATTCGCTTCGCTGCCCGCGTTGTTCAACACGATTTGGCCGGAGTTCGATATGTTGCCGGCAACCGTAAGACCCTCGCCGTTTGCAACTGTTAGGCTGCTGCCGGGATCGATGAACAAATTGCCGACTGTGACGCTGACATCCAGAGTGACTGCCGAAGGAGTGGAATTGCCATTGTTGATGCAGACGTTTGTAGACGCGCTATTCGGAACACCGCTGCTCCAGTTGGAGGAACTGCTCCAGTTTCCGGAAGCTCCGCCAATCCAGTTGTCAGTCGTACCTGTGCAAGCGGTCGCAACCGTACCCGTTAAGTTGAATGTTGCAGTCACAGTCGCGTTAGCGGTGATCGTAAACGTGCACGTATTCGCCGACCCGGAGCAGGCGCCACTCCATTGAGCAAACACCGATCCAGTGCTTACATTTTCCGTTAACGTAATTGATGTCCCGCTTGGATAGCTCGCGGAGCAAGTCGGCTGGCATGTGATGCCGCTTGGGTTGCTGCTCACCGTACCCGAGCCGGTCCCCGCCTCGCCGATGTTCAGAGTGTAGGCTGGTATCGAACTTCCCGTGCCCGAGAGCGCAATCGATTGCATGCTGCCAGAGATGCTATTTGAATTATCGGTGAATACGAGCGACGCAGTTTCGCTGCTGGTAGTCGAGGGAGTGAAGACGACAAAGACGGTGCACGATGCGCCCGCGGCGAGCGTTCCGCCTTGCGAGCCGCACGTGTCACCCGCGCCTTCCGTGAAATCACTGCCATTTGTGCCGGTGAATCCGTAAGAGAAAGCCAGCGAAGCTTCGCCTTCGTTGGCGAGATACACCGTTTGCGCCGTACTTGACGTGTTTTGCGTCTGGGTGGCAAAGGTTAACGCATGAGGGAATGCAGTCGCCACCTGCGGAGCCACCAGGAACCCGTAAGCAGCAATCGTCCCAATGAGTGGGCTGCTCTGCCCGCCAGTGTTGACGGATGTGCCGTCCTCGCCGTCTGTTGCAAACGCATAGAGGATGTGGAAGCCCGGCTCAAGCGGCGTTGCCACGGTGGCACTGAAGGCCACGGAGTTTCCGGAAACTGCCCCTCGAACCGCCGCAGTCCATGCACCGGTCCAACTATCGAATTGATAAACGAGATTATCGGCGGCCGTGCCCGTCAGGCTATTCTTCGCGGTGAAGCTAAACGTCGGAGTTTCCGTGGACGTTTGATTGTTCGTGAGCGCGGTAATGGTTGTCTGTAGCACATTAGTTTGAACTTGTTGCTCGGCGATTCCAGTGGCGTTATCGCTTATGGCGTTGGCTACGTAGGCGTCGTTGGTCACAGGATTGACGGCGACGGCGAATGGGCCTTGCGCATTTGCATCAGTGACCGCGACAGGCGTATTTGTCACGCCATCAATCGCCGTCACGTAGCCGTCGTAGTTCGCGACGTAGATTTTGTTTGTCGTCGAATTCACAGCGATGGCATTAGGAGAGAGCAAACTCGCAGCCGTAGTCGTCGTCGTGGCGTTCGTCGCGCCGTTGATGACGGTAACGCTGCCGGTCGCATTTCCCGCGCCCGCGACATAAATTAAATTCGTGATCGGATTGACCGCCACGGCGACGGGAGAGTTCGACACGGTCACATTCGTTGTGACTAGATTCGTGGCTCCGTTAATCACCGTCACGCTGGAGCTGTCGGCGTTCGCGACGTACACGGTGTTCGTCGCGGGGTTCACTGCAATAGCCTGCGGGTAAGCCCCAACTGCGATCGAAGCCACGAACGAGCCCGTGACGCCGTCGAACACGCTGACGGTGTCGCTGCCCGAATTGGCGACGTACACCTGTCCCGTCGCAGGATTCACGGCGACCGCGGCGGGGCCCAGCGCGGACGGATCGTAAATCACGCTGACATGATTACTGTTCGCCGCGTTGATCACCGTGACGTTGTTCGTCCCGCTGTTCGCGACGTAAATTGTGTTGGTGACGGGATTCACGGCGAGCGCAACCGGCTGAGACGTGCCCGCCGGCGTGATCGTGGTCACCTGATTATTGTTTGCGGCATTGATCGCGGTGATCGTGCCGCTCGTTTGGTTCGCGACGTAGATCATGTTAGTCGCGGGATTCACAGCGATTGCCGTCGGACCAACGGCGCTCGAATCCGTCACCGTCGAAACGCTATTGCTGCTCGCCGGATTGATTACGCTGACAGTGTTACTGCCCGAGCTATCGTTGTTCGCAACGTACACTTCGTTCGTGACTGGATTCACCGCAATCGCGTTCGGGCTCGAAAACGACGAATCGGTGATCGAACTGACTGTATAAGTCGCATTACTGATCACGGTGACATTGCCGCTGCCGTTGTTCGCGACGTACGCCAGGCCGGTGACCGGATTGATCGCGATAGCCACAGGATTCGTCCCGGCGGCGGGCGAAGTAACAATGGCATTCGTCACTCCATTGATGGCGGTGACATTTGAACTGCCGTTGTTCGCTACGTAGACCGTGTTCGTCAAAAGATTTATCGCGATGGCGATAGGAGCGCTCACATTAGGATCAGTTACCGTGGCTGGAGTGTTGTTCGTTCCATTGATGACAGTGATGTTTCCGCTGCCGTTGTTCGCGATGTAGATCGTGTCGCTCACGGGATTCACGGCAATTGCAGTTGGATTCGTGCCGGCCGCTATCGCAGTTCCAGCAGTATTCGCACTAATCGGGGTGACATTGCTGCTGCCATTGTTCGCGACGTAAACGGTGCCCGTGACAGGATTGACGGCAATCGCGCTCGGATTCGTTCCCACGCCGATGGCGGTGCCAGGCAAATTCGACGATCCGTTGATGGGCGTGACGTTGTTGCTCCCGTAGTTCGCGACGTAAATCGTGTTGGACACCGGGTTGACGGCAATCGCACTCGGATTCGTGCCGACAGCGATTGGAGAGCTGGCCGTGGTTCCCACTATCGGCGTGACGTTGTTGCTTCCATAGTTCGCCACATAAACGGTGCCGCTAACGGGATTGATGGCGATCGCGACAGGATTCGTCCCCACGGAAATCGCGGACCCAGCGACGTTCGTGGCTCCATTGATGGGCGTGACGTTCCCGCTGCCTTTGTTGGCCACGTAAATCATGTTCGTGACCGTATTCACAGCTACGGCTACCGGATCGCTGCCGACCGTAATGGCTGGCCCGATCACCTGCCCCGTAGCGCCATTAATTACGCTAACCGTGCCGTCGGCCGAATTCAGAACGTAGATCGTATTTGTGAGCGGATTAGTGGCCGCTGCTGAAGGGGCTGTGCCAACGCCAATCGTGCCCGTCACGCTTTGCGCGAATGCAGCCGCGCCAAATATCAGCGCGGTTACGACTATCAGCGCGGCTCTCGCGATAAAATGAGCCACTTCGCCGCTGATCGCACCCAGCCGCCAGGCGGCAGCGTCGCAATCACAAACAGTACCGTCGTTCGCCCAGCGAGCGCACATAGGTTTTATCTTTTGCAAGTTACTCGGAGCGCCTCTCGGCGCAAAGAAAAGCTGAGTCTCACCACAGGGAGGTAATCACCACTCCACTGCACTACACCCGCAGAAATGCACACTGACGGCACAGCATATACAGCAGGTCACTTACCAGATGCAAGTTGCAGTATCTAATACGGTTAGTTTGGAAATTACGGCCACGTCAGGCAGGACCTTGCACAAATGAGGCAAGCTTCTTCACTTCCCATCACGGAACTGTGCATCCTGTCGTATTTCGATATTTCTGGATTCCACAGTTCGCGCGCCTGCGGACCTCAGCGGGCTTGGGCGGGGAGGCTATTCAAGAATAATTTCATCAGAAAATACAAAACCTTAAGGAAGATTTCTCGAACTCGGGTATTTAAGTTCTGTAAGTCAAATTCACAGGAGGAAAAGAAAATGAAGTCGAGCGTAGAGGAGATTTTAACCAACGCTGTCGTCGAGCACCTCATGTATCACGACAATGACGGTATGTCTTTGTTCGTGTGGTCGGTGCAGATCGGGCCTACCGAGTATGTTTACCCGATCAGTGCGCAAGACGCTGACACTGCCTTACATATGGCTGAAAAATTGCACGAAATGCGTGAGGAGTGGCGTTTGCGTTACCCATTTCAGCAAGGAAATGACCTAGAGCAGCTTGAATGAACTTTATGAGAGTCCTGCAGTTTCGCCCGTCTAGGGGAAGGGGATTGCGAGAGGGCACTCCCGGGATCGCACTTCTTCTTCTCCTCGCTGGGGCGGGTGATTAACGTGTCGTTCGGATTTTCTGGCGGGCGGTACGCAGAACAAAGATTACCGGCAAATTCACGCACCCCTAAACTTGAGGCCCCCGCAATGTTGCAGTAGAGTTGAGCAGCGCTTATGTCCCTTCCCGCCACCACTGTCGTTCCCTATTTCGATCTCAAGGCTGAGTACACATCGCTCCGCGATGAAGTGTTGGCGGCCCTCGATCGCGTGTGCCGCAATGCAAGTTTCATCCTCGGCGCCGAGGTTGAAGCTTTTGAAAGGCAGTTCGCAACAATCTGCGGGACGAACCACTGCGTCGCCCTCAATTCCGGTACGAGCGCTCTTCACCTCGGCTTGCTGGCGCTCGGCGTTCAACACGGCGACGAAGTCATCACGACGCCAAACACATTTATCGCCACGGCCGAAGCCATCACGTATTGCGGCGCGCGTCCTGTTTTCGTGGATGTTGACCCGGAGACTGCAAATATCGATCCGAAACTCATCGAACGCGCCATCACGCCCGCGACGAAGGCCATCGTACCCGTTCATCTATACGGCCGCGTGGCTGATATGGATGCGATTCTCGAGATCGCATCTCATCATCATCTCAAGGTCCTTGAAGATGCTTGCCAGGCTCATGGTGCGCATTATCGCGGACGGCCTGCTGGAAGCCTGGGCCACGCAGCGGCGTTCAGTTTCTATCCGTCGAAGAACCTAGGCGCATATGGAGAAGCCGGAGCGCTCACGACCAACGACGATCGCATCGCACAATTCGCGCGGGCCGCGCGCACCCACGGGCAGACCGGCCGCTACGAACACGAATTCGTCGGATACAACTATCGCATGGAGGGATTTCAAGGCGCCGTGCTGCAAGTGAAGATGAAGCATTTCGCGGAAACCAGCGCCCGTCGCCGGGAACTGGCGCAAATATATCGCCGCTTACTTGCAGGAGCGCGAGTCCACTTGCCTTACGACGATCCGCGAGATGAATGCGCCTATCATTTATTCGTGGTCTATGTGGATCGCCGCGATGAAGTTCGCAGCCAACTCGCCGAACGAGGGATTGAAACCGCGATTCACTACCCGCGTCCGCTCCATCTCCAGCCTGCCTACGCGGATTGCGGCGTGCCGCAAGGCACGTTGCCGCGCGCCGAGAGCGCTTGCAACCGGGTGATCAGCTTGCCGTTCTATCCGGGGTTGAACGCCGAGCAAGTGGAGTACGTCGCCAACACCCTTCGGGAAATCGTCGGCGCCACTTAGTTCTGCGCTAATCAGTTCTGAATGTAAATCTACATTCCCGCACGGTTCTCGCGCTGGCCCGACGGATTTACCAGCGTCGGGCGCGGAGCTGAGCCTCCGCCCGATACCGCCGGATCCGTAATACTTTGCCGCACGCTTTCTGTCACCTGCTCGAGAGCCTTGAGGAGTGAATTGCGAAATGCCTGCTCGCCTGACCGCGTGAGCGCGGTAAGAGCAGTCTGGCCGCTGTCGTTCAACTTATCCACGGCGACATTCACCCACAACTCGCTTGCGCCGTGCAGCTGATCTTCATATTTCTGGAGCGATTCTTCGTTGGCCCGCGCAAGTCTCTCGTACCAATCGCGAACTTGGTCGTCGCGCTCAATTCGCGCCGCCTCGACCGCCGCGGCAAGCTCTCGGGAGTGGAAATCGCGCGCTTCGGTGAATTTCTGCTCCCCGTAGGCGGCCATTTCGGTGCGGTGTCGCTCAAGCAGATTCCCGGCGGCATGCTCGAAATTCATCCGCATCCCCTCCGCGGCTCGCTCAATCTGCTGGGCCCGCTCGGTAAGAGAAGCATCGCTCGACTCGTTGAATCTCTGCACGGCGGATTCAGCAACCTGCCGGACACCTTCCTCGAATGCACTGGCCATAGCGTTCGCAGCGGCCTCGAGTTGGCTTGACGTACGCCCGATCACTTCCGACGACGTCCCTTCGAGTTGGCGCTTCGCATCTTCGAGATGCGCTGCATTTTGTTTCGCCAATTGCTCTCCGAGCCTATCCGATATCTCCTGAGTTCGCGCATCGAAGACGCCTTCGGTCTTCGCCAGCGATTCCTGCGTAAGAGTTTCGATGTAAGCCTGCGCCTGCTTCTGGTGCCACTCCGCATTCCTCACCAGATCTTCGATCACCGCATGACTCGCTCGACCTCCGCTGGCTACCAGTTCCTCGTTCCAGCGCGACAATGCCTCCGCCCTGGCATTTTCGAATTCGGAGCGCAATGCTGCTAGGGTCGCCGACGTTTGCGCCTCAGTGTCGCGCCGGCTGCTTTCAGCGGCCTGCCGCAGCCGCTCGCGATACATTCGCAAGCCTTCTTCCGCCTGCACTTCGTGCGCCGTCAATTCGCGGACCAAGTCCGGAACTCGCTCGAGGTGCGGCCCGAGCCGCGCGTCGATTTCCGCGAGCGTCTTCGATACAAGCTGGTGGCCCGCGGCATCGAGCGCTGGCTGGATGCGTTGCGGTAAATCGGACGTCAACGCGTCGGCGTGGCGGCGCAATTCCGTCACCTGAAGTTGAAGCGCCGCATCGAGGCGCTGGTGCAGTTGGTTGACGGCATCGTGGCTGGCGGCATCAATTTGCGCGGAGAATGCCCGCACCCGCTCCGCAGCCCCTTCGATATCCACGAGCGAAGTCCGCGCGCGCTGCAGTTCCGCGTCAAGCGCGCTTCGAATCCCTGACAAAGCCTGGTGCGCTTCTGAAACGGTGTTCGTTACCGGTTGGCACAACTGAGCAATCCGCTCGATCAGTTTGCCTTCGGCGCTTTCCAGCGCCGATTGAGTATTCTCAGCCAATCGGGAAGCGAGCTGTTGCGCTGCGCCGTCGAGTGACGATTGCAGTAATTCATTCCATTCGCCGCGCGCATGTCCCATCTGCTCTTCAAGCTTCTCGCGCCAAGCCTTGCTTAAATCATCGAGCGCCAGCGTTTCCTGCGCTGTATCTTTCAGCCGCCGCATGCGCTGGTCAACAGCCGCCTCGGCCGATTCAAGAGCAATCTTGATTTGAGCCAGCCGGTCTCCAGAGGACGTTGCGGCCTGCGATTCTTCGCGCACGGCCTGCGCGCCGCGCTCGAGATCGGCCACCAGCGCCCGCATCTGGTCAATGTGCGAGGCGAATTCCTGTTTCAGATCCGCGCGCAGCTCTTCGCGCACCCACGACATCTGGCCCGTAACACGCGCCGAGATCTCGTCTTGCACGCTCGCCATCTGTTCGCTCGCGCGCTTCGCGATTTCTTCCCGCGCAGAATCGCGCTCGCGGTCAAGATCATCTCTCCACTGCCGGAAAAATGATTCGGCCGATGCGATATGTTCTTTTTCGACGGTTTCGGCAGTCCGTTTGAGCGTTTCACTCGCTTGGGCAAGCGCGTCCTCGGCTGCCTTTGCAGCATGGGATTCGATATGCCCGCGTAATTCGCGAATAAGCGGGCTATCGAGCGAGCCCTCCGCCGCAACTTCCGGCACAATCGTGCCTGCAAATCCGAATGCCTCGGCACGCACCGGTGCTGCTCCTTCATTTGTCCCGATCTCGAAATTTTCGTCCATGTGTTCTTTCAGGGGCCTCTCCATTTCAGTTTTGTTTTCTTCCTCAGGGAATTGCTCCGCTTGCATGCGCAAAGTTGTTTCTGAACGCGGCTTTTCGGTAACTGCCTCGTCGGCGGCCGTGGCATCTTCCCAATCCGTCGGCGGAGATTCCAGGCTCCAAATGTTGCCGGGAGTCTCTAACTCGACCGCAATCTGAAACAACTCGCGAACCAATCGCGGCCTCTGGATCCACACTACGCGAGCTCGCACGCGGTGAGGTCCATTAGCATTGCCGGGCGAAGGGATTTCGAGCGTTACCCAGGTGTTTTTCGGAAGATGATGCTTGGAAGGGTATTTGCAACCGAAGGTATTGAGTGCGAGTGTAGCCGTGCGTTCTTCGAAGGGCTGGCTCAGCAGATCAATGCCGCGAACGGTGAGAGGTATTGAGTGAATAATTCGAGTGCTGCGTCGTCGCTGGGCTCGTGACTCGTTTGCTGCTGCTTCTGGCACCCTGATTCCCCCAAGCGGAAGCCAAGCATAGCACTCTCAACTTGCCGGGTCGAGTCCACAGTGGAGTTCAACGCGAAAATTTTGTGGAAAAAGTCTCTCGCGATAGCTGCGCAGTCTTAGGCGAACTGTTCTTTCGCCGCGAGGCTAGCTTCCGGTGCCCTTTTTCTTCGCTCGCTTACCCACAGTCGTATCCACGCCCTGGTCGAGTTGCTGGAGTCCGTCGATCGCAGCCTTTGCTTGAGCGGCATACGGGCCGGTCGGCTTCACATCAATGCACTTCTGATAGGCTTCGATCGTCCCGGGTGGAATGATATAGGTCATCTTTTCGCCCTGCTGCTTGGTGTCAATTGTCGCCGAGAGCGCGTTTCCGAGCAGAAACCACGCCTGATCGTCCTTCGGGTCCGCCGTAGTCGCCTTCTGCAGAAGCGCTGCGGCCTCCTTCATCTTCCCGGCATTGGACATAACAATTCCCAAGTTCTTCCAGCACATCACAGCCACGGAAGGATCGAGCGCGATGGCTTTATCGCACGCCGCCGGAGCATCGTCGACCTTGCCCGACTTCGCCAGGTCCGTCGCTTCAGCCACGTAATAGGGCGCGCTGGGCTTGAGATCAACCGCACTTTGGAACGCCGTTGCAGCATCCGCCCACTGGCTCAAGCCTTCGTCTGCCGCACCCAAATTGGCCCACGCTAGCGAATGATTCGCCACATCCTTGGGACCTGCCGCCTGTTCGGCCGCCTTGAATTCGGTAGCGGCCGTTTGATAGTCAGCCGCGAGCTTATCCTTCAACGATTGGTCGGTGGGCGCAGCCTGCAATTGGGTTTTCACAGCCTTGGCATCGTTCATTGCCGCGACACCCGCCATAAAGTGCGCCTTCAGTCCCTCGAACTTGGTTTGCTCTTCATCTTTCTTCTTTGCTTCTTCTGGGTGCTCGGCCGCCTGCTTTGCGGCCAACTCTTTGAAGTTCATGTTGTAGGTGTTCTCGGAGCCTTCGGTAATCTGCTTTTTATCCTGAAAGTTCAGCTTATCCTTTTCATTCACCAGCGTTATCACGTAAACGCCGGTGCGCAAGCCAAGCACCGTGAATTTGCCGCTCTTGTCGGTCTTGGTCGTCGAAGATGCTCCGTTGTCCGGGTTTTTGATCGTGACGGTCACGTCAGCGTAAGGATTCCCTTGCAGGTCGCGTATCTCACCATCGAGGCGCCCCGTACCCTGAGCCGCCGCAGTTATGGCCGCGATCGCGACCAACGCCAACACGCTGCACATTCCAACAAGTGTTTTTTTCATGGCTGCTGCTCCCGTAGACTTCAATCCTCAACGACTATGAATCTTCAATGGTCTTCGCCGCGCCGCACCACCGCTCTCCGACTTTACTGCCACGCGGCATTATGACGCAATTCCCGCCCGGTAGGCGATAGGGTCCGCGTGCCCCGCGTCTTCGAACGCGCTCAGCCTCAGGCGGCAGCTATCGCAAACGCCGCACGCTTCGTCGTCGAATTGATAGCATGACCACGTTCGCTCGAGCGGCGCGCCAAGCTCGATTCCGCGTCGCACGATTTCGCTTTTTCGCATCCCGATCACCGGCGTCAATATCTCGATGTGCGTCTCCGGCCGCGTTCCCTCGCGTATCACCTTCTCGAACGCCCGGTAATATTCCGGCCGGCAATCGGGATAACCGGAACTATCCTCGAAAACAGCGCCAAAGAAAATCGCCGAGGCTCCGATGACCTCCGCCCAGCTCACGGCCGCAGAGAGAAAATGCGCATTGCGGAACGGCACATAGGTGATCGGAATCCTGCGCGAGTTCACCCCAGTTTCAGGAACGGAAATTCTGGGATCGGTAAGCGCCGAGCCGCCGATCTGCGAGAGCGCGTCGAGACGAATCACCAGTCGCTCGCGCACGCCGTAAAAATTCGCAATCTCATCAAAGGCGCGCCGCTCGCGTGCCTCGGTTCGCTGCCCGTAGCTCGCATGCAGGAGCGCCAGATGATGAGTTTGATTTGCGATTGCCGCGGCAACGCACGAATCCATCCCGCCGCTTAACAGCACAATCGCTTTTTTGGTTCCTGTCATGCCCTCTCCGGCCACGCGCTAGCCGCGTCGGAAACACCGGGAGAATATCACTTCGTGCACGCGTTCGGGAAGCCAGGAAGCAAGCGCTGCTGCGACGAGATTCGCGCGGGGAAATCTATCAGGGGCCGGCCGCGGCTTTTCGGCGCCTCATGTAAATCAGGCCGCCGATCGCCGCGATAAGTTCCACCGCCGTCACCGGAATCGACACCCGAAATCCCCAGCCAAACGATAAATAGAGGAACGAAGTGATGAAAGCCGGAATAGCGATAATGTAAAAGGCGATGTTCATCAGACCATGCAAATCGCGCTACGGCCGGTAGGTTGCCGACGTCACATCTGTTTCCCAGACCCGAATGCTCGAAATTGCCGCGCCATTTTCCGTTCGCTTCATCTGCTTCGACGTTTCGTCATAAATATAACGCGCGATGTTTTCAGCTGATGGATTGACCGTATCGAACGGCGCAGAATCATTGAGAAAACGGTGGTCGAGCGAACGTATCACGCCTTGAATCACCTGCTTAAGGTGCACGAAATCGTAGAGCAGCCCGACGCTATCGAGCTCTTTGCCAGCAAGCGTGACGCGCACTTTGTAATTGTGCCCGTGAACGTTTTCGCACTTACCTTTATATCCGCGAAGCGCGTGCCCCGCGGAAAATGTCTCATCCACACTGACTTCGTACATGAAATGTCCCGTCCCGATATCGCGGGTGCCCCATCCTTGCACAGCAAGGGTGGGTCTTGCCTCGCCGCCGAATCGGCCCGCGCCATCGCAGGTAACTGCGCCACTCGGCACTTGTAGCGGCCGGCTTCAGCCGGGCATCTTTGCTGTCCGCTCGCGCACCGCGTTCGACACCCTCAACTTTTCTCCATGAAACGCGCGACAACGGCGAGGTCTTGCGTGGTCGTATAATCGGGCAACGACTCCAGGAAAATCTTACCATATCGCATCCGCTGAATTCGGTTGTCGAGGATCGCCAGAATTCCGCGGTCGCTGCGCGAGCGAATCAGGCGCCCGAATCCCTGCTTCAGCGCCAGCACGGCTTCCGGCACCTGATACTCCGCGAAAGCATCGCGTCCATCTTCTTTAAGCGCCCGCACTCGCGCTGCCACAATCGGGTCGGATGGCACAGCAAACGGCAGCCGGTCGATGATCACGCAAGAAAGTTGCTCGCCCGGCACGTCCACGCCCTGCCAGAAGCTTGCCGTCGCGAAAAGGACCGCGTTCGGCGTCGACTTGAATCTTTCAAGCAGCACCGAGCGCGGCGCCGTACCTTGCAGCAACAGCGGAAATCCTACTTTCGATCGCACGCGCTCGAATGCGTCGCGCATCTGCACGTAGCTCGTGAACAGGCAGAACGCTCGGCCTTCCGTGATTTCAAGCAGCCGCGCAATCTCATCCGCGGCGTGCACCGGAAATGACGCGTGCCGCACGTCCGGCAGCGCCACCGGCAAATACAGAAGCGCCTGCTCGCGGAAATCGAATTCGTGCGGCAGCACGCGTTCCGTCACCGCTTGCAGCCCCAGCCTTTGCTTCAAGAAATCGAAATGCCCGGCAACCGCCAGCGTCGCCGAAGTGAGTACGACGGTGTCGAACTGATCGAACAATTTTTCACGAAGGATTTCGCTGACATCAATCGGCGTGGCCGCAAGGAACACTCCTTTGCCGCGCCGTTCGAACCAATAAACGTAGTTGCGCTCGTTGCTCTCCAGAAGAAACGCGAGTTCCCGCCGAATTTCAGCCGCCCTGCGCGCAATATTGACGATCTCATCCGGCTTCGTAGTAAGCGCCGCCAGCTCTAATTCGATGCGCTTCAGCCCCATAGCCAAGCTCTCGTAGGCCTCTCGGTTCTGTTCGAGAAAGCCCGCGCGTTCCGACGGCTCAAAGGGATAACGTCCCTCGCGCGCCGGAAACGCGTCGAAGAAACTATGCGCACGCTCGCGCAGCTGCGTCACGCTCCGCCGCACCGTCGGCGCCGATACTTGTAGCAGACGGAGCGTTTGCTCCGCGTCTCGCGCCAGCTCGTCAAGTTTGTAACTTGAAACCGCGCGCCCGAAATAATCGCTCGCCACGTCTTCAATCTCGTGCGCCTCGTCGAAAATTACCGCGGCGTATTCCGGAAGAATCGAGCCGAAATCGTCCTGGCGAATTGCGAGGTCTGCGAAAAACAAATGGTGATTGACGATGATGAGATCCGCTTCCTGCGCGCGTTGATGCATCCCCGTGATAAAGCAATTCGCGAATTCGGGGCATTTCTGGCTTGTGCAGGTGTCACTGCGCGCGTCGATCCGGTTCCAGAGTTCGGCGTCGTCGGGAAGAAACGTCAGTTCAGCACGGTCGCCCGTCTCGGTCAGCTTTTCCCAATCGCGAATCTGCGAAAACCAATCGATTTCGTCCATTCCCTTCAGCACCGGCTGGCCTTCCATCAAATGGACTTTCTGGCGGCAAAGAAAATTATTTCGGCCCTTCATCAGCGCAACCTTCAAGTCCGGCGCAAAATACTTTTGTAGAAATGGCACGTCTTTAGTGAAGAGTTGTTCCTGAAGCGATTTCGTCGCCGTCGAAATCACCACGCGGCGCCCGCTCTGAATCGCAGGGATTAGATACGCGAGAGTTTTTCCCGTGCCCGTTCCCGCCTCAATCAGCGCATGCTGGTGTTTCTGGAAGGCGTTATCAACAAGCTCCGCCATTTCCAGTTGTGAGCGCCGAAATTCGTATCCAGGATGTCTCTTCGAAAGAACGCCACCCGGCCCAAAGATATCGGCCATGGTGAACGCACTCGGCTGCTCTTCCTTCGCTCGTTTCGGCACAGGTGTCACGGAGTGTAGGCGGATCCCCGACGGAATCCCTACGATAACACGGAGGCACTAGCTTAGTAAGCTTGCTCGCGACGATTAAAATTCAACGCGCGCATGAAACGCGATCATGCGCGGCGAACTATCGCCACCCAGCCCCACTCCGAGCAGCCCTGTAGGCGGCGAAGTGGTGTACGTAAGCGCGCCGAACCCAATCTGTGTCGAAGGCTTGCCCGGGATACCTGCGAGCGTGTTGCTCGGCAGCCCGAAGTTCGGATGGTTGAACACGTTGAAGAACTGCCCTTCAAATCGAAACTTCACGCGCTCACCGATCGGAAACAATTTCGAGATGTAAAAGTCACTCCAGAAAAAATCCGGCCCGCGCAACGAATTTCGCCCCAGTGATCCGAACTGGCAATTCTCTGCGTTGTCGCCGCCGGCGCACGCGCCCGTGCTCGGGTCAACACTGGAGATGAACGCGTCCGGGTTAAGCCATTGCACCGTTCCTGTTTGCGTCACGCCCGAGATCGAATTGTGGTCGTACCGCGACACTCCGGCAACGCCGCTCGCAAATTGCGGCCCTCCGCCCTGCACGATCCCGTTCCCATTCGCAGAATACGCCGTACTCAGCACCGAAAACGGAATGCCGCTGTGCCAGACTCCCGTGCCCGATATCTGCCAATCATTCACTGCATATCCCAGCCAGCGGCTACGCGTTCGAATCGGCAATTGATAGGTGTACTCCAGATCGAGATTGTGGCGAATGTCGTAATCGCAAGGTCCGTAATCGCGCGCCAGGTCCTCCGGGAGCGGCGTAATAATTCCTCCCGCGGAAAATTGCAGGAATCCGCCGTTCGAAACTTCGTCCATACAACGGCTGAGCGTGTAATTGATCTGCCCTTGCAGCCCGTGGCCCAGCCGCTTCATCGCCGTGAGTTGCAGGCCGCTGTAGTGGCTGTTTGCGCCCGTCACGAACTGCGTCACTCCGCCGAATCGCGAGTCCGTCGGTTGCTCGAAGGGATATGGCGCGAAGCAGCCCTGGCACACCGTCTGGTACCCATTCACTTGCGTAATATATGGCTGGTTGACGGCTCGCGTCCCGACGTATTGGCCGCGCACGCTTCCGCTAGAGCCAAGTTGTTCTTCGATTCCGAGGCTCCACTCCATGAAATATGGTGCGTGCAGCGTCCCGCTCGGGACTGCCGTCATCGCTACGCGCGGTAGGCAGGCCGCAGGATTCGCCTGCGGCGACGAACACGACAACTGGCCTTCCGCGAACCCCAAGCCAAACGCTTGATTGGCCGCCGTAGTCGCATCAACAGCGCTGTTCGCGACGCCCGGCGCAATCGCGAGTCCTCCAACGGTGCCAAGCAGGCCACCTTGAAATGTCCGCACATAAGGCGGATTCACTCCAACCACATCCGCGATGCTGCCGGGCAGCAAATCGCTGAAAATCCCAAATCCTGCGCGAACCACGGATTTCGGCTTGAGCTGCCATGCCAGCGCCGTCCGCGGCTGAAGAATTGCGATGGGCGCGGCCGAAAACAAATGTTTGAGATTGGTTTGTATCGCGGCGTTCAGCGGTTGATTCGCGTCGTGTGGGATCGAATCGAACGCGCCGCCAAGACGCGCAATTTCGTCATGCGGTTCCAGCGGATTGGAATTGAATGTGTCGCGCAAGCCGATCGTCCACGTCAGCTTCGGCGTCAGTTTCCAGGTGTCTTGCGCATATAAGTCCAGATTGAGGAATCGAAACGGCTCGTTTGCGGTCTGAGGAAAAGTCTTCGTTGCCGTCGAAGCTACGCCGTAAACGAATTGCGGCAGCGTGGTGTAAACCACCGTCGGCACGTTACCCTCTCCGAAATCGTAGTCGTTGAGCCGGAAGACTCGCGTGTTCGTTCCGAATCGAAATTCATGAGCGCCATGGCTCCACGCCAAATTGTCGTTGATGAAGATGCGCGACGCCCGCCTGCCTTGCAGCCATGTGTTGTCGAGACCCCCGACCGTCGTAAACGGGGCATTCGCGCCAAGTCCTTGCAGCACGATCGGAAATGCCGCCAGCGTCTTCTCGAAATCGGTTGGTGCAAACAGGCTTTCGTACCATGAGAATCCCGGATTGAAATAGTTCACCAGGTTCTGTGACACCACACGCGTATAGCCTGCGGCGACCGAGTAAAGCGGCTGCGGTGAAACCGAATCGAACAGGGAATTGATCGGATCGGTGTAAGCCGCCTGCACGCCGGTATCGGCCTGCAAGCGAACCCATGCCATGTTCTTCGAATTGATGTTGTAGTCGAGCCGTGCAGTTTGCACTTGCTCGTGGTCATCGCTCGAGTGCGAGACGCTCTGCCGGTTCGCGCATCCATTGCCATTCGGCGGGCTGCCCGTGGCGGCGCCTCCATCGGCGTTGAAAGGGCAGCCGAGCACCGCGAGTGCCGTTCCGCTTGTATTTTCGTAAAGGGAAAACATTCGCTGATAAAACGGAACGAGTTGCGGAGCAGCCGGATACGTTGATCCCGTGACGGAATCCGTTCCGCCGATTGGAAGTTGCTCTAGAACATATTGCTGAAACGCCGCGCTCGGCACCGTCGTCGGCGTAACGATCGGCAATGCGATGCGCACCCATTCGCTGTCGAAAAAAAAGAACAGCTTGTTGTGTACGATCGGCCCGCCCACGCTGCCGCCGAAATGATTCACTGTCGATCGCGGTTTGTGATTCCCCGGCGTTGCGTTCGTAAAGTAATCCGCGGCATTCAAAAGCGAGCCGTTCCACATTTCGTAGAGGTTTCCGTGGAACTGGTTCGAGCCTGACTTGGTCACGTAATTGATTTGCGACGCGCCGTAGCGGCCCTGATCGGCCGAGTAGGAAAGCGTGTTGACCGTGACTTCGGAAATCGAATTGATACCCAGAACAAGATTGGTCGAGAGGCCGCTGTTCAGGTTTGTCAGCGGATCGTTGGTCTCGAGCCCATCCACGATGTAGCCGTTCGATAGTGCGGGCAGGCCGTTGAATTCCACGTTGCCGTAGCCGTTCGAGCTGCCGACAAAATCGTTGCCGCTGCCGGCTGTGTTCATCAGGGCGCCCGCAGCGAATTGCAGGGGATAAGTCAGATCGCCGCCCGGATTGGGCAAATTTTCGAGAGCGTGCGAGTTTAGCGTCGTGGATGTGTTGGCGTTTTCGGGATTGATGAGCGGCGCTTCGCCGGTCACTTCGACGGTGAGCTTCGATTGCGCCAGCTTCAGCGTGAAATTGACAGTCTGTCTTTGACCCAGTCCCGCCGATACGTCGTCGAGTTGTTGCGGCTCGAACCCCTCCGCCTGAACCGTAACGGAATAATTGCCCGGCTGAAGTTGAGGAAAATTGTAGCGCCCTTCGTCATCAGTCTTTGCCGCCCGCTGCAGGCCAGTCTCGCGATTAGTGACCGTCACCGTAATCCCCGGCACGCTCGCGCCCGTAGGATCGCTCACCACCCCGCTAATCGCGCTAGTCGTTTCGCCCTGCGCAAAAACTTGCGCCGCAAAAACAATCGCGAACAAGCTCGCAAGCACCAATCGGTGACACTTGCAGAATAACTGCAATTGAACTCTTCTGTTGCGCATGAATATCTATCGGCGTTCAGGTGAGATGTTAACCGCAGTTAACACGCTGAGTAAAGCGAATTATGCAGACGTGGCGCTTCTCTCTAACGCCTCGCCGCCCGTGCGATGTTTCACTTCTGATTCGAGCAACTGAGCTGCGACGTATGGATTCGCAAGGAGCAGCGTCCCCGTATTG
The DNA here is from genome assembly GCA_036513895.1 of Candidatus Acidiferrales bacterium. Lineage (GTDB taxonomy): Bacteria > Acidobacteriota > Terriglobia > Acidiferrales > UBA7541 > Palsa-147. Next base: position 18,592 of record DATBYF010000010.1, read on the forward strand.
CGCGCTGATTAGAGCAGGCCGAGCTTGCCATCGTAGCGCCGGAATCTTGCCGGCGTTTTTCCTCCGATATCAGCACACTTGAAATTCCAATTCCGTGCTCCCGCTTTTCCCTTTTCCATCTCCCTATCCACAGACCTCCTCTCTTGCGCGCCTCCCAACACGCTGCTATACATGAAGCACGATGTTGGTAGCTGATAAAATAAGCCGCACACGCCCCGGCCATCCGCGATCCCCCGGTCCTGCTTGGCGCAGGCTTCGATCTCGCGGGCTCCTGTCACTGACGAGTGACGGCCGGGATCCAGCATTTCGTGGCGCGGGCATCTTGCCCGCGACTCCCCGCACTCGATGCGCTTCGGGGGTATCGTCGGACACTCGGAAACTATCTCGGGGCTGAGTGATTCGCCTGCTGGCTGGTTACTTGGCTGTGTAGTTGGATAATCTGACAAATGCCCCTGCGGGGCCGCCTTAATGCTTTCTCGAAAGTATGGTCCCGGCTCTTGACAACGAATCGGCATTGCCTTTTTGAAGCGAAGGAAAACCGGCTTTCCATCACGGCGACTGACCTCGAGTTGAGCATTCGTACCTCCTCCGCGCATTTCAGCGCTCAACCCTTCGAGCTTATGGGTGTTCTCGATCATGGCGAACTCGTTGGCATGTCGAAGGAAAATTTCGCCGCGCTGCCTGAATTTCCGCACGCGCTCGTGCACCGTGGACCATTGCACCATAAAAGCGGCTAACGTCGAATAGAGAGTGAAACTTCTGACCAGGAGTAGACTGGATGTATGCGAAAGCGACTTATCACCCCGATTGCGGAGAGCATTCGGACTCGTGGAGAACGTTGGTTAGATGTAGAGCGTATGGCCGTGGTCGAGGTCACGTCGGAAGACAAGGACTTTCCGGTCGAGTCGGCATTCGTCTCGGGAGATGCGCCAGGCTGGCGCGCGGCAGCGGCGGGGAGCCAAACGATTCGGCTTGTCTTCGATCACCCGCAAAGGCTCAGGTGCATATTCCTTGTTTTTGAGGAAACCGAAACTGAGCGCATGCAAGAGTTCGTTTTGCGGTGGTCTCCGGATGGCGGTAGCTCACTCAGAGAGATTGTTCGCCAGCAGTGGAATTTCAGTCCACCTGAGACGATACGCGAAGTCGAAGAGTACCAAGTCGAACTTTCAAACGTCACTATGCTCGAATTATTTATCAAACCGAATATCAGCGGCGGAGTGGCTCGCGCGTCGCTGAAGAACCTCAGTTTGTCTTGACAGGCGTGCTCAGATCTTTGGCCCCTACGTTTTTCCGAATGCCACAACAACGGAAACTCCATATATCGTGGCGGCAGCGACTGAACTTGGACCCGCGGAACATCAACTACGAACCGTTCAAATCGATGCGGTCCTCTTGAAAGCGGAGCCAGTGTCAAAACTGATTTAAGAACTGCATGTCCTACTCGGCGAGTGATCGTTCAACCTGATTCTAGATATCACAAACGGGACCGGAAGTGGGGAAAGGAACCACCGCCCGGACTAGCTTGAAGGGGTACTATACCCTCGGTACCCCCAAGAATGAGACTTCCCCGTGAGCAGGTTCGAACTCTAGGATAAAAGCGCGAGTTGGGGGCTGCGTTCGGGGACGACGGCTTCGAGAGGAGCCGGGACACCGCTTCCAACTCGCCCAGGCTCGCTCTGTCGGCGCGCACCCTCCCTGACCCACCGCTGACAGAGAGGGCCTTCTTACGGCGCGGGCTAGAAAACTCTAGTTGGCACTTTTCGCGCGACTGAGTCTGTTATGCTGCGCGATGTAGAGTTCGGACTCTGCCTTTTTAAGTAGCTGTTCGGGATTGTTACCGTCTCGAGGAGCCAACGCAACGCCAAGACTGATTGTCACTCGAAGCTGAGGAACATTTTCAAAGGTCAGCTTCTCGACCTCGTGTCGCACCGACTCAGCGAAAGCCAGTAAGCCGTCACGGTTGACACTCGTGCGAATGGCGGCCAATTCTTCGCCCCCATAACGGTAAGCTGCAGCCCCGATTCTTGCCGACTGAGCGGCGAATGCTTTTGCGATCGCACTTAACACCGCATCCCCTTGCTGATGACCTCTCTCGTCGTTTATTTTCTTAAAGCGGTCGATGTCGCCAAGGACGAGGCCCACTCCAGCCCTCGAGTGCCGCAGAGCGTGGGCCAAGTCAGAGTCGAAACTTCCCCGGTCGTATATGCCAAGCAGCGGGTCTAGCCTTCTGCGAACCAGTTGCTCTGTTCGTTCCTCGATTTCGTTTATTACCTCCTCCATGCGGCTGATTGCGTTTTGAATTTCCGAGTCTTCGGGAATTGTAATTTCGTAGTGGAGAAAGATGAAGTCCCCGTCGTCCTGAAAGTCAGTTTCTTCCGCGTTATCCCACTCGCGGATAGCCTGGCGGAACGCTTCTATAAATGGCGAAAGTCCGACCTCACCGTCCCAATACTTTCGCCTTTGCATTACTTCAACGTAAGCCGAGGCCGAGCCACCTGCAAAGCAAGACAGCCCGATGTCGTTTTCAATTTCGACATGTCCATCGAGCATTGACTTCGCGGGCTTGATTTATCAAATCGGGCGGAATCTCGGATAGACGATATCCTGTCAGCACTTTTTTCGGGATGATTGACTCGCTGCTCTCAGAATCGTAGGGAAACTCTTGCCCTGCCAAGCGAACTGCTACAACTTCGCCATCGACTGTCACCAGTTCGGGAGGCATAACGGTCCTCTCGTGCATTTGGAAGAGCGTGCGCCCATGCGATGTTCAGTCAGTTTTTCTTGATAGCGGGGTCAGCTTGCAAGATGCTGCCCTCAACCAGATCCGCTTTTATGGTGATCTTTTGCCTCGCTAGTAGGGTCACGTCTGTCTCGAATGGCCTGTACCCGGCCACATCGATCTTAATGTGATGATTCCCCGGCGCCACCAGCATGGCTCGTCCGACTCCCCTAAACTGATTGACTGTTCCGGGGTAACGTTCAGTTTAATTTGAGCGGGTGACCCAGAGAACTGAACCTTCGGATCCCTCGCCAGCGTTATTGACAAGTCCGTCTGTTTGCCGGGCTCGGTTACAATCTTTTGCGTGAACTCGAGATATCCCGCCTGCCGCACGGAGATATTATGCTCCCCTGGCAAGAGCAAGACTTTCTTGTCGCCCCTGAGTTCCTCTACGTATCCAAGGTATTGGCCGTCAACCCGTACACCTGCCGTTTTTTCGGCCTTTGTATTCCCTTGAAAATTGACCTGTCCCATGACTTGATTACCGGTGGATGGCGGAGTCGACTGGTTCTGTGCCGAAGAACCAACCGTGAATAGCAGAGCCGCAAACACGCTTACAGCTCCCAGAATTATAGTCGGACACTTTGTTACCCCAATCGACGAAACGCTTGTCGACATCCTGCGCCCCCTTTTTTGCACATCCCAATTCCTTGCCACTGCTAGTATGGCCGGATAGGCATTTTAACGCTCTTAACTTGGAGCTACACCGCAAAGTAACGATTAGCCGGAGACAATCCCTGGTTCTTTTTTTCTACATCACTCGCGGGTGGCCTCGAACGCAGGACAGATGTACGATGCGCCAGAGAGTAAGCCAAATCGGGAATCTTGAGCAATAGCTCTACAGGGGAACCAGATGTGAGCAGCGCGGAGGGAGTGGAAGAGATGGGCCGGACGACAGGCGTTTTGGATCAACAGGCGGGGCTGCGGACGCGCATCATTTATTGGCTGGTGAAGCAGAGGCGGGGACGGATCCATCTGGCCATGCGGGTGCGCGCGCTCGATCCGAAGCTGCTGGGATTGGCGGTGCGCATGGACGCGCACACGGCGTCGGAAGGCCTGGTGCCGCGGAAGCTGAAGGAACTGGCGCAGTTGAAGGTGGCGGCCATGGTCGGGTGCCCGCTTTGAATCGATATTCATTCTGCCGTGGGCAGAAAGGCGGGGATCACCGAGGAGCAGTTGGTGGACCTGGCGGAATTCGAGCGCAGCACACATTTCAACGAACGGGAAAAGCGAGCGCTGCGGCTGACGGTGGCGCTGACACGCACGCCGGCGGAAGTGCCGGATGAACTGTTCGCTGTGCTGCGGGGCGAATTTTCAGAGCGGGAACTGGTGGAACTGACGAATGCCATCGCATGGGAGAACTACCGCGCGCGGTTCAATCGCACGTTTGCAATCGAGTCGGAGAATTTTTCGAAAGGGAAATTCTGCCCGCTTCCGGAACGGTGATGTCGTTTGGCGGATGGCGCACGGTCGATGGTGGCACGAAAACTGTTATTCGGGGAACTGTCAAACAAACTAAATTCCCGTCTCGCCACACGGGAAATATTCAGAATTGCACTGTCTCTGCGAATCTCGTCATTACGGCGTTGGGGTAATTTGCACAAAAGAACCGGTGCCTGGTTTCCTTGAGATAATCGAGCATGGCCTTTGGTGCACATCTCCACATCGATGGCGAGCATACAGAATTCCTCTGCACTGTTGCAGCGTACGGGGCGAGCAAAAGCGGCGCTTTGCCTCGACGAAAAGGTACTTACCGTCTTTCCATGCGAAAACGTCAAATCATCCGCCGAGAAGAAATCCCGACAAAACTGCCTAGGTACCAAATAAATTGCCCCGCGCATACACCTCGGCAGCGATAGGCGGTAAGTGGTGTCATTTGGCCTAGAATACAGAAATTAAACTGGGGATTAGGCTATTGGCTTGCTGTCTGAGTTTGGTTCTTTGATGCGGAATTCGATGCGGGATTTAGCTTTCTGGGCGTCCATGCGAGATAGTCTCGAGCGCACTATTGTTTGCGAGATTTCTGGTTCGTATTGCCGGTGGCATGAGGGACAAGACTCTGGAACGGGAGTGATTACGTCCAGCGTGACTGATACCTCGGTTTGGCAGGAATGGCAGACGACGTTGCAGGAGTTAATCTCGCGCAACTGCAACACGGCCAGCTTGTACGCGGTCATATTCGGTTGATCTGCGTAATTGTAGCACCGTCATTAGGTTTGCGACTGGCCTTGCTAGACAGATTAGACAGCTTGACACGCATGCTAGAAATAAAGCGACTTCTTAAGTAAGGCCCTCGCTTAGTTCTCGATCCCACCTTCAGCATCGTAACCCAGCGCTTGCGCTCCGCAGTCTTGGCGCTTAGCTGACAGCTTCAGGCATAGCGTCGGCCCGCTTCCGCAGTAATTGCACAGTCGACATAAAATTTAGATAAAAGCTGTTGAGAACGGTTTTCACAAGGAGGAAAGAGAGCTACTTTTCAAATTGGTCCGTCGTGTAGTCATCACAGTGCCTATAGCTGCCGGTGCCGATCACCCTGTCACCTGTTCGTATATCGCGGCCCGAAGCGCATTCACTATTGTCGTGATATACGCGCTCTTCGGTTGGTTTATTGACCTAATTGACCGAGTAGAAATTGAATATCTTCGAAGTCGAACTCCGTCAGAGAAGAACGGGATTGGACGAAGACGAGACGCGGGAGTTTCTAGTGCGGTTCTTTTTCATCTTCGGTAAAGTACCTTGCTCTCGCACTGACGTTTTTAGAAACCGCAAGGATTTTAAGGCGTCAACTATTGCTAACCGCTCATCATTATCCCTAGCGTCCGGGAGTTTTTCTAACCCCATGGAACGTTGCAATACTGCTGCTTCTGCGCGTTCAATAAGCGCAAGGAATTTTGGCGGATCAAATTCTTTCACGGCATCGATGCAAAATGATTGCCAGGCGGGGAACCGAAGATATTCCATTTACGCTCCTCTGGCCCAACGCAATTGAGCGTTTGGCCTTGGATGAAAGGAAAGTTTTGAGTGTATTGCTATCGGCGGCTCCATTTCGTTGCTAAATATCTTGTTCAGTGCGCCCGTCTCGCGCGGTAACTGAATTGCGCTTCATGCTCTTGAGAAGTGAGGTGTGATTCCAAACGTCCAGATATTTAGGGTAACCAAGCACATCGACCTCACCTTTAATGTGCGCAGTTTCCCTCAGAACAACAGGGATCAACACTCTTCCATGCTTGTCCATGGTGACGATCTGGCCGAAATACTTCGCCCGGATAAGAAGTTTCTGGGTGTTCCCGTTGTGCAGAGCCGTACTGGCAAGCTGCTTCTCAACTTCGTTCCATGTCTTCAGGGGATAGACATGCGCGGACTTTCCATCTTCGCTCGTAATGAAGAACTGGGTGCACCCGCCCAGTGCAGAGATAGAATTCGCAGGAATTCGTAACCTCCCTTTAGCGTCGATCTTTATTGAATTGCTCAAATTGCAGCTCCTGCGGTCTTCGGAGTTTCTACCGCCTGAAACGCGATAATCCATCGCCCTTCGCTGTCATGATGGACAGCGTTGGCGAAGCCCGTCTGTGCTTTTTTGCGCACAATCAGCAATTGTTCCAGGCGAGAGCCTTTGAATTCAGCGGACTGCTTCTCAACTCCCGACAAACGCGCATATCGGAATTAAGTCGCCCACGCCGAAGGCGTCGTTCACCGCGACATCAAAGCAGCGAACATCTTGGTGACCAACGCCGTTCTCGCCAATAATCCCTAGAAAGGATGCCCTCATCTGTATTTATAGAGCGTGCACTGAAGTGGAGAAGCGCAAAGAGGAGCTCTGATGCAACTGAGAGTACAGTCTGACCAACCTCACGATGTCATGAAAGAAAAACGAATCGCCATGTTGGCGTATCAATATTGGGGACAGCGCGGTCGCCCCTTTGGATCGCCTGAAGTTGATTGGTATCGAGCCGTTGATGATGTGAATCGCGAACACGCGCGGCACTAAGAGGCAGACGTAACAAGCCAAGGGAGAAAGCACGCTTTAGCCCGACCCTCTTAGCCGTGGGTCGCATCACCCTTCTTTTGAATTCGCTCGATCATTTCCGAGTGCTTGTCTGCGCGTTCCTGATATACGGCAGCCAGGTGACAAGCGCGGTCCCGCCTTCCGGGAAAAGTGAGTGCTTTCCAGCCCCGGGCGTAACCTGCTTGATGGTGACTGCAGTCTTTACAGTGCCGTCCGCGCCCACTTCAATATCCGGAGAGGAGGCGAGTTGCTGTCTGGCTAGCGGTCGCGCCCAACCGGCGCGATTCGCATTTGCGCGCCAACCCTGTTAGGGTAGACGCGCCCCGAAATTCGCTGTCACGAAAATGACTGAAAAGCTTCCATCCATCGTGATCGTCGGTCGCCCGAACGTGGGGAAATCCACGCTCTTCAATCGCCTCACGGGCACGCGCCGCTCGATCGTCACCGACGAGCCCGGCATCACCCGCGACCGCATCTACGGCACCGCGACGTGGGACGGCAAGCCTTTCGAACTCGTGGACACGGGCGGGATCGTCCCCGATGACAAGGCCGGCATCCCCCGCGAGATATTGCGGCAAGCGAAGGTCGCGATTGAAAACGCAGCATGCGTCGTGCAAATCGTCGATGCGCGAGCAGGACTCGTACCTCTCGATATTGAGCTCGCGCAATTGTTGCGCCGCGCCGGCAAGCCGCCGATCATCGCCGCGAATAAAGTGGACACGCCGCAACACGCCTCACTCGCCGCGCCGTTCTACGAGCTGAGCGATGAGGTCTATCCGATTTCAGCCGAGCATGGTTTCGGCCTCGATGATCTTCTTGACGTGATCACGGCTTCCTTCGCAAAAGGTGAAGCGGCAGAGGCGCCGCCGGAAATAAACGTGGCAATCATCGGCCGCCCTAACGTCGGAAAATCGACTCTCTTGAATCGCCTCGTAGGTGAAGAGCGCGCCATTGTTTCGCCGGAGCCGGGAACCACGCGCGACGCCGTTGACACCGTCGCCGAACGCGAAGGCCGCCTTTATCGCTTCCTCGACACCGCCGGAATCCGCCGGAAAGGTAAGACGACCCTCGTTGCGGAAAAATTGAGCGTCATCATGGCCAAGCGGCATCTGGAGCGCGCGGATGTCGCGTTGCTGGTCGTGGATGCGTCCATGGGCGTCACGTCACATGACGCGACGATCGCTGGCTACGCCGAGCAGTCAGGCCGCTCCGTGATCATCGTGATGAACAAGTTTGATCTCGCGCTCGAAATGGCGCGCAAAAAAGCCGCGACTCCTGCCAAGCGCGAACGGAAAGACGGCAGAAAGCGCGCCAGCGGCGTCGATCCTGCCACCCTCGCCAAGAATTACGAAGAAATTGTGCGCGCAAAATTGAAATTTCTCAGTTACGCGCCCGTCGTGTTTATCTCCGCGCTCACAGGCGATCGCGCGCAGAAGCTATACCCGTTGATCGATCAAATTGCGGAAGCGCGCCGCCGCCGCGTCTCAACCGGTGAATTGAACCGCTGGCTCGCCGAAGTGGATCTCGATCGCGGAACATCGCCTGCAAGCCGCAAAATCAAAATTTACTACATTACCCAGGCCGCCACGTCGCCGCCGACATTCATTCTCTTCACCAATCAGCTGCGCCCGCTGCATTTTAGTTTTCAGCGGTTCCTCGAAAATCAGCTGCGCGAACGATTTCATTTCATCGGCACGCCCATCCGCTTCATTCAGCGCTTGAAGAAACGCGATCAGCGCCGCACTAGGCCGTCACGCGAACGAGGCGCGTCGGAAGAGCGCCGATGATCAAGGCCGAAAGGTGGCTCGGCCTCGCCTTCTTTCTCTCGCTGATTTTCATGACTCCGTCAGTGCGCGGTGACGGCGTCGGCTACTACGCCCTGATTCGCGCGCCGTTAATCGAGCATTCGTTTCATTTCGAAAAAGATTGGCGCGTCGGCTACCCCGCGATTCAGGTTGGCACGCCAAACGGAACCAATAGCAAAGGTTTTCTCGGATACACGCGCACTGGCCACCTTGGAAATTTTTACGCGATCGGTCCAGCCTTGCTCTGGGCGCCGTTCCTAATCGTCGCGCACCTCGCTGTTCTCGCGGCGAACGCAATGGGCGCACACATCGCCGCGGACGGTTTCTCAAGACCGTACATCTACGCCATGGCAATTGGCACTGCCGTGTACGCCTTCTTCGCGCTGATTTTCGCGTTTCGCCTCGCTTGCCGGTACGTCGAAAGCGAATGGGCGATGCTCGCGACGATCGGAGTTTGGCTTGCCAGTTCGTTTCCGGCATATCTGTACGTGTTCCCCTCGTGGTCCCACGTTCAATCCGCTTTCGCAGTCGGACTTTTCGTTTGGTATTGGGACGGCACTCGCGGCCAATTGACGCTTCGGCGCTGGTCGCTGCTCGGTCTCGCGGCGGCGCTGATGATCAATATTTATTACGTGAACGCGCTGTTCCTACTTCTTCCTTTTCTTGAAACTTGCGCGAGCGCTTGGCGCATGTTGCATGGTTCGAGCGAAGATCGAAATCGTTTTGCCACGCTCATGCCCGCGAACTTAGTCTTCGCAGCGGCTTGCGCTTTGGGATTGGCGCCAACTCTCGCGACGAAACTCATCATCTTCGGCAGCCCGTTCCGCAGCGGTTACACGAACGTCTCCCAATGGCATTGGTCGTCGCCGCATCTGCTGGGCGTTTTATTTTCTTCCGATCACGGTTTGCTAGTCTGGACGCCCATTATCATCCCCGCCATTGCCGGCTTGATTGCGGGTTGGAACAGGATGGGAGATCTCGTGCGATATTCACTCGCCGTGTTTGCAGTCTTCACGTATGTCGTGGCCTCCCACGTTTACTGGGACGGCGTCGCATCGTTCGGCAATCGCTTCTTTATTTCATTCACGCCGATCTTCGTTGCTGGACTCGCGAACGCGCTGAAATTATTCGCCGGCATCTGGCGCGAGCCTCACTCGGGTTTCGTCCGCGCCGCGGTCATCGTCGCAATCCTCGCCATCTGGAACATCGGCTTCCTTTTTCAGTGCGCGACCGGTTTGGCACCTCTTTACGGCCCGATCTCCTGGAACGAAATGGTCTACAACCAGTTCCGAACCGTGCCGCAGGACGCTTCGAGCGCGGTCTTCAACCGCCTCACCGGCTGGGCCCGCCCCCCGCGGCTGCCAAAGGACTGAAATCCACACGAGAACCCGTTGACACGGGCCGAAATCGGCCTACGATACAAAAATAGACATGGCCGCACCCGCTCCATCACTGCCACCGGCAGTATTGCAAAAGAGCCTCTTCCGCATCGGCGAAGTAAGCCGCCTGACGGAGACGAAGGCGTTCGTCCTGCGCTATTGGGAAACTGAATTTCCGATGCTCCAGCCGGTAAAGAGCCCAAGTGGGCATCGCCTCTACCGCCGTGAAGACATCGAAACCGTCTTCGAAATCAAACGCCTTCTCTACGAAGAAGGGTTCACCATCGCTGGCGCGCGCAAGCATTTGGCCGATCTCGCCGCTGGCGGAGCCGTTTTCAGCGGAGCCGCCCTCGTGGCTGAACCGGCCGCCCCCGAACGTGTTGCTTCGCCGTCCGTTCCATCACGCGCCAGCATAGAGGCGAGCGTTGCGCACCGAAACCTATTGCTGGATCTTCGCGAAGAACTTTTGGCTATCTTGACCCTTCTCGAACGCGAGTGATAACCTGAATTGCAGGCCCGGTCGGGACGTGGCGCAGCCTGGTAGCGCGCACGCTTGGGGTGCGTGAGGTCGCTGGTTCGAATCCAGTCGTCCCGACCATCTTCCACGCTAGGCCAGCTTTGGTTTCCGCCAGCGCGCGTCTGCATCTGTCAGTCAGGAAGCTTCAATTTCCATGCCGCATATCGTTATCACCAATGATGACGGGATTTTCGCGCCGGGACTTCGGGCGCTGCTCAAAGGGCTCGAAGGCCTCGGCACCATCAGTGTCGTCGCGCCCAGTCACGAGCGAAGCGCCGCCGCACAGTCGCTCACGCTTCGCCAGCCGATTTATTGCGATCAGGTCGCCGAGCGCGAGTGGTCCGTCGAAGGCACGCCGGCCGATTCGATCATCATCGCGTTGCACACGCTGTTCCCGGAAAAGCCCGACCTCGTCATTTCCGGAATCAATCGCGGCGGAAATCTCGGTGAGAATATCTATTATTCGGGAACCGTTGGCGCCGCGATGGAAGCGGCGATCAATCACGTTCCGGCGATTGCGATTTCGCTCTCCTGCCGCCGGAATGATTTCAATTTTGAGCCCGCCGCGCAATTTGCGCGTCAGCTCGTGCCGCTCGTCTTCAAGGAAGGTATGCCAGCCGGCATCGTTCTAAACGTCAACGTGCCCAATAAATGGAAGGGCGACGTCCGTTTCACTCGCCAATCTTCGAAAATTACGCGAAATATCCTGCAGCCCGGACAGGACCCGCGCGGTCGCAAATACTACTGGCTGCACGAGCAGGAAGTGAAAGAAGAAGTCGCTCCGGACACCGATTACGCGGCTATTTTTGACGGTGCTATTTCCATTACGCCGCTTGAACTTGACCACACGCACGTGCCTTCGCTCAACCATCTTTCCCACTGGGCGAAGGAACTCAAACAACAACCTTAGTTGGAATGTTGAACCGATGCGGTATTTTTGCGCGTGAACGTGTGTCGCGTCGAGAAGACCGGACTATTGAGAACCTGAAGCGATCGGAGGCGGCGCGTACTCGGGTAGCTTGTCTTTCGTCGAATCGGCGCGCTTTACTTCGAGATCATCGAAAAGTAGCGCCGGCGCAATCACGCTCGACGCGACATTCCCCTCGCGATTCCGGACCTGGACTTTGTCGCCGGTCGCGATCAAATCGTTACGCAGTTGGCGCGTGTCTAACTCATCGAACGTAGCGCCACGGACGAGTTCCTCGTGTCCATCGCTCACCCAAACGCGGTAAAGCAGCCGCGGGCTCAACTCGTCTCCGAGCGTCTCGACGAAATAACCGTAAGGCTTGCCTGCGTCCTTGCACATATCCAAAAGTTTCTTCTTCAAGTCCGCGAGCGGCATCGCCTTCGACGAGCGCAGATAAAGAACGCCGTAATGCGGCACTGCCGGTCCGCCCGGAACTGCCCGCCCGTGGCCGTTTGACGCGGGAAAATCGCGAATTGGCGCGCGGCCAATCAAATAATTCACCAGCGTGCCTTTATCAATGACGGTGACGGGCACCGACTTCACACCTTCATCATCGAATTTGTAACTACCTGTCAGGCTTTGTCCTTCGAAGTTCGCAACCGTCGGATCGTCCACCACAGTGATGAAATCAGGGAGCACCCGGCCCTTATAATTGGACGCGAAATCGCCGACCGTGCGTGCTGTCCCGCCCGGTTCCGGCTTTACGCCGAGCACATTGGCGCCGATAAGTTCCGCGAACACATCATCGCCAGCGTCAGAGCCGAACAGAACGGGTCCGCGATACTCCTCGTCCACGATCGGAGCATCTCGTAACTGGGTCAAAGTTTTGAGGGCTGTCTCAGCTTCGACCAGAAATTGTTCGGGTGCCGGAAGCTCTTTCGGATCGCGAACCATGTCAAAGGGCGAGCGCGCGAGCGTCATACCATCGTCAGCCTGCGTGGACGCAATCGTCGCCAGCGTGTACGAGCTCCAGCCGCCCCGCGCGACGGTGCCCTCCGTATTGATGTAGTAGTCGTTCATCGCTGTAAAGCGCAGCGTCGCCGAAACCGATTGCACCTCCGGAAATTTGCGATACAGACCCGAAGCATCCTCGATCGCTTTACGCCACTTCGGACCGTCCGCATCGAGGGTCACAAGCGGCTCGACGTCTACGATTGCCGGGGCCGGAGCAAAGTCATTAATCGTTGCATCGAGCGTCATTTGCTTCGAGAGCGACTGCTTGGCCGCGTACGCTTCGCCGGCCGCCTTGTAAGCGCGGTCGGTAGCGCCCCAAAGCTGCTCGCGCAGCGCGAGTGCGTCATTTTCATAAGGGGCAAAATCCACCACGCCCATGCCGCCTCGGAAGTAACTATCCTGCTTGTAATCGCCGATGCGAACGACAACGCGCAGAATGCGAATGTGCGAACGCTGGTCGAGTTGCAAGGCTCCAAAGATTGCGTTGGCGCTGTCGCTATCCACGTCTGTGACGCGGTACTCGATGTAATACGGCGCCTGCACGCCATCCATCTTCAGCTTTGCCTTGGAACGATCGAGTTCGGCAAACATAGCCTGCAGAACGGGATCCGATTGTGCGGCGGCGCGTGCAGCGTCGGGGAAAGCCGTAGCTGAAATCGAAGGGGAGGCGGCAGATCCACTCTGAGCGGCTACAAGTTGAGGCGCAAATGCAATCGTTAGAACAAGCGCAGCGAGAACAGCGAACGGCGGTCCAAAACTCCGCAGCAGCAATCTTAGGCGCGTCATCGGTTCGCTCCGCTCTGCGCATCCGCCGTCGGCGGCGGCAGAATCGGCGGGCGATTGTGCGATTGCGCACGTTTCTGTACCTCCATTTCGGAGAAAAGCATCGCCGGCGCCGCCGCGGAAACGGGAACCCATCCGGATTCCGCGCCGCACACGCCGTTAAACACGTCAGTCTTGTCGCCGGTCAACTCGATGTGTGTCAGCGCAGCGAGCGGTGTTCCCACGATATCCACGCCGCGCACCAGTTCATCGGGCCTGCCGTCTGCGTAGACGCGCCATACCATTACCGGAAGCACCTGAAAGGCTTGCGGCAGGCTGCGCATCGTCAATGTGAATCCGCCCTGAATATCTTCGAAGTAAAGCCCGTAAGATTTTCCCTGTTTTTTGATGTCTTCCATGAACTTCTGGCGAAGTTCAGCGTCTGGCGCGGTTTTCGATGAGGTCACGATGAGATTGCCCTGCCGGCCGGTCGGCATCA
>DATBYF010000011.1:0-17979 GCA_036513895.1 Candidatus Acidiferrales bacterium
CAGCAGATCGGCACAGGGCTTGAGCTCATCGGGCGGCGCAAGGATGGAAGCGACTTTCCAATCGAGATCATGCTCAGTCCACTCGAGAGTGCCGAGGGAATCCTGGTGACGGCCGCGATCCGCGACATCAGCGTGCGCAAGAAAGCCGAAGCACAAGTTCAAGAATTAAACCGATCGAATGAGGAGTTGGGGCAATTTGCCTACGTCGCGTCCCATGATTTGCAGGAGCCCCTACGGATGGTAGCGAGTTACACCCAGCTTCTATCCAGACGATACAAGGGAAAGCTGGATGCCGATGCTGATGAGTATATTGCGTTTGCGGTCGACGGTGCCAACCGCATGCAACGCCTAATCCAGGATCTTCTGGTCTATTCGCGCGTCGCGACAAAAGGAAACGACCTTCGCCATACTTCCAGCGAAGAGGCGCTACAGCGGGCACTGCTGAATCTAAGCGGCGCAATCGAGGATAGCGGTGCGCTGGTGACGCACGATCTCATGCCCACCGTCCTCGCGGACCAGATGCAACTGGTTCAGTTATTTCAAAACCTCGTCGGCAATGCCATCAAATACCAGAATCCCGGGATCCCTCGGATACACATCTCCGCCGCCAGGAATGGCGCGAAGAAATGGATATTTTCGGTGAAAGACAACGGATTGGGGATTGAGCCGCAGTACTTCGACAAGATTTTTGGCATGTTCCAGCGGCTGCACAAACGCGAAGAATTCACCGGTACCGGCATCGGATTGGCCATCTGCAAAAAGATTGTCGAGCGCCATGGCGGAAGCATTTCGGTTGAGTCCCAGCTTGGGCTAGGTTCTACATTTCGCTTCGCCTTGGCAGGAGGTGAGGGCAAATCATGAAAGTCCACAAAGTAGATAGTATGTCGATTGAGGTCCTTTTGGTCGAAGACAGCCCAGGGGATGTCCGGCTCACGAAGGAAGCCTTCCGTGAAACGAATATGGACATCCGTTTGCATGTGGCTTCCGACGGCCTGGAGGCCATGGCCTTTCTGAGGCAAAAGGGGGATCACGTCAATGCCCCTCGCCCAGATCTCATCTTGCTTGATTTAAACCTTCCCAAAATGGATGGCCGCCAAGTGCTGGCTCAAATTAAGGAGGACGCCAGCTTGAAGACGATTCCGACCGTCATCCTGACGACTTCCGAGTCTGAAGCAGACATTGTAAAAAGCTATCAACTCCAGGCGAACTGTTACCTCAGCAAGCCCGTGCAATTGGATGCATTTGAGAACATCGTGAAAAGCATCAATGATTTCTGGCTGACAAAGGTCAAATTGCCGCACAAGAGGTAACGCGAATGAGCAAGAAACCGATCAAAGTGCTTCTGCTGGTCGAAGATAATCCCGGAGACGCCCGCTTACTCCGCGAGATGTTCAACGAACAGGGCGCTCACAATACTGAATTGATTCACGTGGGGTCCGTTGGTGACGCCGAGCGGTATCTCGCGAAGTGCGCGGTTGACATTATCGTGTTGGATCTAGGGTTGCCAGATGCTGAAGGAATGGGAGCGGTGCGGCGAACGCATACAGCCGCGCCTCGGGTCCCTTTGGTAGTGTTGACAGGCCTGGACGACGAATCGGTGGCTGCGCAAGCCCTGCAGGAAGGAGCGCAAGACTACTTGATTAAGGGCGAAATCGACGCTCGCGGTTTACTTCGGTCCCTGCGCTATGCCGTCGAACGCAAGATTGCGGAAGAGGCGTTGTTCTTGGAAACCGAACGTGCTCAGGTCACACTCAACTCCATCGGCGACGCCGTTGTTTGCACAGATATCTCGGGAAATATCAGCTTTCTCAATCTTGTTGCAGAAAGAATGACGGGCTGGCCGTCGCAAGAAGCGGCAGGGCGTCCGATGGCCGAAGTGTTCCGAATCCTGGATGCCACAAGTCTCGAAACCACTCCAAATCCGATGGAGATGGCAGCTGGACAAGATCGGACTGTGCACCTACCGTCAAACTGTATCCTCATCCGACGTGGCGGATATGAAATTGCGATCGAAGGCAGCGTCTCCCCGATCCACGATCGGGAAGGGCAGGTTATCGGAGCGGTCAACGTCTTCAACGACGTCAGCGCGGCCCGGGCGATGGCGCTGCAAATGGCCCATTCGGCTCAGCACGATTATCTGACCGGTTTGCCCAATCGAATGCTTGTGAATGACCGGGTTAAACAGGCGATCGTCTTAGCTTCGCGTCATATGAAAAAGGTCGCGGTCCTCTTTCTGGATCTGGACGGCTTCAAACACATCAATGATTCCCTCGGACACCAGACCGGAGACAAGCTCCTTCAATCGATCGCGAAGCGCTTGGTGGATTGCGTGCGCTTCTCGGACACAGTAAGCCGGCAGGGAGGCGATGAGTTTGTCGTGTTGCTTTCGGAAATGGAACACTCGGAAGATGCTGCCATTACAGCAAGAAGAATGCTGCAGGCTGTGGCGGAAGCGCACTCCATTGACCAGCACGATCTTCACGTGACTACAAGTATTGGTGTGAGCGTCTATCCCGATGACGGCCCGGATGCTGAGACGCTCGTAAAGAACGCGGACACGGCGATGTATCAGGCTAAGGAGAATGGTCGTCAGAACTATCAGTTTTTCAAGCCGGCCATGAACGTCCGGGCAGTGCAGCGGCAATCTATCGAGGAAAGCCTTCGGCGCGCCCTGGAACGGCAGGAATTCATGTTGCACTACCAACCGAAGGTCGATCTGAAAACAGGAGAAATCACTGGCGCGGAAGCATTATTGCGCTGGACGCACCCCACGCGAGGGATGATTTCTCCGGCGGAGTTTATTCCCGTCGCCGAGGACTGCGGTCTGATTCTGCCGATCAGCAAATGGGTACTTCGTGAAGCGTGCAAGCAAGCCCGGGCCTGGGTGGACGCTCACCTGCCTCCGGTGACCATGGCAGTAAACGTCTCTGCGATGGACTTCCGGGATGATAACTTTCTTGAGAGAGTCTTCTCAATTCTCCGGGAGACTGGTCTGGATTCCAGATTTCTTGAGCTTGAGCTGACAGAAGGCGTTCTCATGAAACGAGCTGAGTCCGCTGCCTCTGTTCTCCAAACGCTGAGAGCCAAAGGGGTGCAGGTTGCAGTCGATGACTTCGGTACAGGTTACTCTAGCCTAAGCTATCTGAGAAAGTTTCCGATCAATGCACTGAAGATTGATCAGTCGTTTGTCCATCAGATTACCACTACCCCCGACGATACTGCGATCGTGACTGCCGTGATTAGTATGGGCCGAAGCCTCAAGCTGCGGGTCGTTGCCGAAGGCGTGGAAACTCAAGAAGAGTTGGCATTTCTTCAGGCTCTTCAATGTGACGAGGCGCAGGGATTTTTTTTCAGCCGGCCAGTAGGCGCCCGAGAGTTCGCCGGGCTGCTCAAGTCCGGTATTTCCAACGCAGCAGTCTTAGTTCACGGATAAGTATTTTGTAGCTGAATTAGCTGAGTTATTCGCTTATGTAATGGTTCCGCGAAGATCTGGCGTCGACGAGTTTAAGTCAACTCGCGGATCTAAAGGTTAACAATGAAAGTCCTTAGCAAGAAAGATTATAGTCAAGTTCCTGCTGATCCTGTGGAAAAGCGCAGGTGTCCCCGTTATCCGTTCTCATCTGCTGTCGAAGCGACTGATATTCGAGGCAACACCCGAATAACCGGCCGCATATCCGATATTTCCGGGAGCGGTTGCTACATGGATACGATCAGTCCGTTTATCGCGGCGACTACCGTAACTCTGACTATCACGAGGGGCAACGAATCATTCAAGACTCATGCGAAAGTTGTTTATTCACAGAGTGGAATGGGCATGGGCCTGTTGTTCACAACTGCTGAGGCCGAAGAGCTCCGTATGCTCGGAATGTGGCTTGGCGAACTTTCCGGAGGGGAACAGGATCAGAAAACTGCGCCAAACGGCCAATTGCAATCAGACACTCCCAAGAGCACTGGTTACGAACTGCGAGATATTTTAGAAGAATTGATTATTTTACTTAGACGTAAAAATGTCTTGATTGATTCCGAGGCCGAGGCCTTATTGCGAAAACTATCAAAGTGGCAGAACGAACCGAAAGCGTTCCTATGAAACACGCTGATTTCACGGAATCCAATTCATCGTATTGAGACAGAAAGGGGTGGCACAAGTTTCAGGTCGATGCACTCAGGATCGCCGCGCCTAATGTTATGAGCACTCCATCCGATAATTTACTTCTCATTGAGGACAATCCCGCCGATGAGAAGCTGGTTCGTGAAGCACTAATGGATACACGATTCGGCCCATTTCAGATGGAATGGGCACAAACTCTTTCCGACGGCATTGAACGCCTTAGCAAAGGCGGAATAGATGCTGTCATGGCAGATCTGTTCCTACCTGATAGCCGGGGAATCGAAACCCTTGATAGGCTTTTGCCACTGGCATCCCGCGTTCCAATCTTGGTTCTTAGTGGCCTCGGTGACCAAGACATCGCTTCTCAGACGATACAGCGCGGAGCCCAGGATTATCTTCCGAAAGATCACATTGATAGCTACACGTTGTCACGTGCTCTTCGGAGCATGATCGACCGCAAGCGAGCGGAAGACGTCTTGTTCATCGAAAAGGAACGCGCCCAAGTCACGCTCAACTCGATTGGCGATGCAGTTCTCTGCACAGATAACTCGAGTAACGTAACGTATCTAAATGTAGTCGCGGAAAAAATGACGGGATGGTCTCGCGATGAAGCTTCTGGCCGCCCGGTTACCGAGGTATTTAAGATCATCGACGGGGCTACACGACAACACCTTCGGAATCCTCTCGGCATGGCTGTTGCGCAAAACAGAACCGTGGGTTTGACTGCGAATTGTATTCTCATTCGGCGAGATGGGCACGAATCGGCCATCGAGGATTCTGCCGCTCCGATTCACGATCGAGATGGTCGCTGCACGGGTGCTGTAATCGTATTTCACGATGTGAGCGCGGCACGATCCATGTCATTGCAAATGACTCACTCGGCGGAGCACGACTTCCTGACCGATTTGCCCAACCGAATGCTTTTGAACGACAGGATTAACCGCGCGATTGCGCTAGCTTCGCGTCATACGAAAAAGGTCGCGGTGCTGTTCCTGGACTTAGATGGATTCAAGCATACAAACGATTCGCTGGGCCATCCGATCGGGGACAAACTTCTCCAATCCATCGCAAAACGCCTCGCGGAATGCGTTCGGGGCTCGGATACGGTCAGCAGACAGGGCGGCGATGAATTCGTCGTGCTGCTTTCCGAAGTGGAAACTCCGGAAGATGCTGCCATTACGGCGCGGAGAATGCTAAGGGGCGTGGCGGAGCCTCATCCCATTGACGAACACGATCTTCACGTCACTGCAACTGTCGGCGTGAGCATATATCCTGACGACGGCCGAGACGCGGAGACACTAATCAAGAACGCGGACACGGCGATGTACCATGCAAAGGAAAATGGGCGTCAGAATTATCAATTCTTTGAGCCAGCCATGAATGTCCGGGCCGTCGAGAGGCAATCTATCGAGGAAAGCTTGCGGCGCGTCCTAGAACGGCAAGAACTCGCGCTGCACTACCAACCGATCGTCAGTCTAAAGACAGGTCAGATTTGCGGCGGGGAAGCATTGTTGCGCTGGACGCATCCCGTTCGAGGGCCAGTCTCTCCCGCACAGTTCATTCCTGTCGCGGAGGACTGCGGCCTCATTCTGCCGATCGGCAAATGGGTTCTTCATGAAGCGTGCAGGCAATCCCGCGCTTGGTCGGATGCAGGCCTACCACTTGCGAGGATAGCGGTGAATATCTCGGCGATAGAGTTCCGGGACCTTCATTTTCTTAAAGGTGTGCTCGCAACCCTTAAGGACACGCATTTGGATCCGAAATCTCTCGAGCTCGAGCTGACCGAAAGTGTTCTGATGAAGCGTCCCGAATCTACGGAATCCATCCTCAAGACACTGAGAGCGACAGGGGTGCGGGTAGCTGTTGATGACTTCGGTACTGGGTACTCCAGCTTGAGCTATCTCAAAAGGTTTCCGATAGATGCGCTCAAGATCGACCAATCGTTCGTCCGTCAGATCACCACCACCCCCGATGATACGGCAATTGTGACCGCCGTGATCAGCATGGGTCGAAGTCTTCAGCTGAGGGTCATTGCCGAGGGCGTGGAAACTCAAGCCGAGCTGGCGTTTCTTCAGGCCCATCAATGTGACGAAGCGCAGGGCTATTATTTCGGTCGACCGATGCCTCCCGACCAATTCGCAAAGCTGCTCCGAGCCGGTATATCAGAACCAGTCCTCCATTGACGGTGATGGGACCTCGATTTATTGATGCGGACGGAGGAGTTAGTTTCCGGCGATTTTACCGTGACTGGCTTTCTTGAACCAAATCTAGGCGAGTTTTCGGCTGTTTGTAACCCAACGAGATCGCGGTAGGCGTCGCCTTCCGGCGATGAATGGATTAGACATGACTTTGTTCACACATTTTGCAAAACGCGACGCAGCTTCAGTCCGAGCGGATCTTCACGTCGCGGAAAGGCGGCAATGGTGGCTCTCCTTCTCCGGAGTCGTCGTTACGCTGCTCCTCACGGTCGGCATCGTTTCTTTTTCTCTCTCTGTTTACGCTCTCCAATTTAATTTTTTGGACACGTCGAGCGTCCACCTGGCGACACGCGCTCTGGTCGCGATGGTTCTGCTCTTCGTCGTCTACGTGATTTATCAACAGCTTCAAATTCATCGCTTTCGAATGCGGCTTGTTGAGCGCGAAGAGCTCTTTCGCCTCATCACGGAAAATGCAGGGGATATGATTGCGGTCGTTACCGCTGACGGCAAGCTCCTCTACAACAGCCCATCCTACGAAAAGGCGCTCGGATATTCTGCACAGGAACTTCGCGAAACGTCCGCTTACGCGCAGATTCATCCCGAAGACCAGCTAAAAGTGATTAAGGCGGCCGAACTGGCGGGGTCGAGCGGCGTCGGAAGTCGCGTCGAATACCGAATCCGTCACAAAAGCGGGGAGTGGCGAGTCCTCGAATCCACATTAAGTGCCGTCTGCAATCCGGATGGAAAAGTGGAGAAGCTAGTTCTCGTGAATCGCGACATTAGCGAGCGTAGGCAGCTCGAACAGCAACTCGTTCTTTCAAACAAGCTCGAAGCGATTGGCAAACTATCCGGTGGAGTCGCGCACGATTTCAATAATCTCCTCGGGGTCATCATCGGCTACGCGGAAGCTCTCCAGCAAGATGTTGCCGGTGACGAATCGTATCGCGAAGCGATCGACGAAATTCTGAAGGCGGGCCATCGTGCTGCCGCTCTCACCCAGCAACTCCTGGCCTTCAGCCGCAAGCAGGTGCTCGAGCCCAAAATCATCGATCTCAATGCCGTCGTCGCGGATGTCGAGAAAATGCTCCGCCGCGTCATCGGCGAAGATATCGAGCTGAAAATTACGTCCGGTGCCGATCTCGGCGCCGTGAAGGCCGATCGCGGCCAAATCGATCAAGTCATCATGAATCTCGCGGTCAATGCACGCGATGCCATGCCTCGTGGCGGTCTACTGCGAATCGAAACGGCAAATGTCGAGTTGCGCGAGGAAGATCGCCTGAATAGACGGTACGTGGTTCCGGGTCAGTACGTCATGTTGACGGTCGCCGACGCCGGCACTGGCATGGACGCTGAAGTGCAATCGCACATTTTCGAGCCGTTTTTTACGACCAAGGAAATAGGTAAGGGCACCGGCCTGGGCCTCGCCACCGTTTACGGCGTCATCAAGCAAAGCGGCGGCTACATATTTGTCGAGAGCGAGCCAGGACGAGGCGCGCAATTCAAAATTTTCCTGCCGCGTGTCGAAGGTACAGCCGTCGAGCTTGCACCAGCCGCGCCGAGCCAGAAATCCCACGGCCCGCGTACGATCTTGATTGCCGAAGACGAAGCCGCACTGCGGAAACTGACCCGTAACACACTGAAACACCTCGGCTACGCTGTTTTGGGAGCCTCGAACGGGACCGAGGCAATTGAGATCGCGAGTCGATGCAATTCACACATCGACCTGCTTCTGACGGACGTCGTGATGCCCGGCATGAGCGGGCGCGAACTGGCTCAGCGACTAGCTTCAACTCGGCCGGAGATGAAAATCTTGTACATGTCTGGCTATACCGATGGAGTGATTGCAGATCACGGCGTCCTGGAGAAGGGAATATCCATTCTTCGAAAGCCGTTCACACACGCCCAGTTGATACAAAGCCTCGACGGGATTTTCGAAGAACGTTCACATGCTGTCACACGAGAGGAGAGGCATGTCTATGCTGAAAACCAAACAAAGCACAGCTAATCCAAAATCGCACTCAAATGCTGGTCAACTGCCGCGACTTCTTGTGATTGACGATGACCAAGCCGTACGTAAATTGCTCCGCTTCCGCCTGAAGGACGCTTACGAAATTGCTGATACCGGCTCACCAGAGGATGCGCTCGCACTGGCGCTCCAAGACAGACCCGATGCGATCCTTCTCGATCTCTCCATGCCCGGCTATTCAGGTTTTGAAGTTTGTCAGACACTCGCATCTCTGAGCTTCACGCAAGGCATACCAATCATCATCGTGTCTGGAAAATCCAGCGAGCAAGATGAGGATTTCTGCAAAAGCCTCGGCGCAAAAGCGTTTTTTCAGAAGCCAGTTGATATTGACGGCCTTAAGAAAACATTGGCGCGGCTCATTGACGGGCAAGTTCGGGCTAAGCAGGTAGAGCCTCGCGTCCGCTTGCGAATTACTCTGACGCTTCGGGGCACGGATTCGAATGGCAGCGCGTTCGTGCTTCCTGTAACTACAGACAATGTGGGCGCGAATGACTTTCTCTCAGTTTGCAGTGTGCCGCTAAAGGAAGGCGCGATGGTCGCAGTGCATTTCACTCAAAATGGCAAAACGCTTATCGGGAAAGCTCGCGTGAGTCACGTGGAATCGGCCGGAACGTCCGCCCAGCGGTGCGACTTCCATTTTACCGAAAAGCCGAGCGAATGGATTTTGCGATGATGTTCGCCACCGAGGGCAGATAAAATCACCTTCGGCGACCGATGTAATCTTTCACGTTCGGATTTTTAAGGTGTTGGAGGACACTTCAAGTCGATGAGCACAGTGTAGTCCGAATGTGGAGTCGTCACAATCGTCCAGAGGGGGCTCATGCACCCGAGTAACATTATGGGATCAATTTACGCGATTGTGATCGCGCAGCGCAGCGGTGAGCCTACTAATCTGCATCGAGATGTGAGGAAAAACGTTCCGGCTCGATAATGAATCGCGAGATTTGCCGTGAAAATTATCCGCCAAGACGGGCAGAGCGATTGTGCGCAAGCAGGTCATCCATTTTCCAGGAAGTCCGATTTATTCCATAGGCGGACGAGGGAGCATGGAGCACGGAGAACTAGAACTGCCTGTCTTGTTCATCAACTTCGAAGGTTGAGACTCCGCGCTTGACCGCAGGCTAGCAAACATCAATCCAGCTCCTCGACTCTATTGAACCAGTGAGGTCAACGTCAGCCCCTTCCTGCCGGAGGGCTGACTTTTTTAGGCTAGCAAATACTTGATCTTCGTTTCGAGCAGAGCCGAATCGTTGTTCCAGCCACTGTAGACTTCCCATGAAACTCGCCCGATCTTCCGGTGATGCCTATCACACCAAGCATGGAGTGCATTGTGCGCATCGGTTAATCGATCGTAAGGACCGATATGAACTGTCCTTGCGACCTCGCCAGCCGGCGTCTCGATGCACCGAACGTCACCCTCCCGTTCGAACGGGCGCGCCACTTGGACGCCGAAGTCGATGTTCATTGGCTCATTCCGGCGTTCTGCGTGGTGATAGAGGAACAGGTTATGTCCCGGGCGCAATTCGCTATGCGTTTTCAAGAACGCCCACACCTGATCGAGCGCTGGTTTCCATGCTCGGGCGATATCTCCGATAGGCACTGTAGCCCGGACCGCTGCCACGAACTCTGTCTGTGCAGCTTCCACCACAACGTCGTATTTCATTGGCATGGTCCTTTTACACAGGAAGCGCAAGGATTAGGGATCGCATGATTAGTGGCAACAGATGCCTCACAGCATAATCCCCCATCTTATCCATTCGGAGTCTCCTCACGCTGAGTCGCGTCGGATGGCACCTCATTCTTGAGCGAGATGATCAGGCATATTCCGGGCGGATCGAGATTCGCAACGCTGACTGAAGCAGCGAATAATGAAAGAATGCGCGAGGCCACGGCTGGGCCCAACCCCAAATCACCGCCGGGCGTGCTTGCTTCACTGATCGCGAAGAGATCGAAAAACTTCTTAAGTGTAGGGCTGGGAATTGTCCTGCCATGACTCTCGATGATAACCCTTGAAAAATCAGGCATAACTTCAAGTGACAGGCGGACAGTCTCGCCGTCAGTGGAAAATTTAACGGCGGTCTCAATGAGAGCGTGAAATGCTTTTACTAGCAAGTCCGCGTCTCCCAGGACTAAATTACAATCGGCCGATGGCGGAGCGAGTGTTACTCGACGAGATGCAGCGAAATCAGAGGTTTTCTCAATCGCGCGAGTCAGCGCCACCTGCAACGACACCGCTGCAGTTTTCAGGTGCTCACTCCTGACGTCGATTTGAGTGAGGAGCAACGCGTCGTCCAGTATTGAAATAATTCTGCGGCGCGATAATTCAAACATCTCCTGGAGTTCGTCGTTCTCTGGAGAGGAAGGTACGCCATCCAAGATAAGCTCGCTGATACCGAGAAGGCCGTTGAGCGGTGTGCGGAATTCGTGCGAGATGAGATTCAGGAACTCGTTCTTTGACCGGTCGAGAATCATTAGCCGCTCATTCGCTGCTTCCAACTGTTTGTGGCTCTCATGCAGCGCCTGTTCGGTGTCTTTGAGTTCCGTAATATCAAAACCGACGCCGTGAATCGCATAGGGCCGTCCGTCCTCGCCGCGGAGCATTTTGGCTTCGCATTGAAACCAAACCACCCTGCCATCGCGCGCGGTCACGCGATACGCGGACTTTAGAGGAGTGCCTGAAACAAACATTTCAGCGGCTTCCGCGCTCCACCTCGCTTTGTCGTCTGGATGTACGTGCTGATACCAACGAATGGGATCTCGAAGCCATTCGTCTTGCGAGAATCCCAGGGATGCCTCGATCTGCGGACTCACGTAAGCGTCGCCGATGCCTTTATCGAGGGAAGCCATGAAAACAACGGCTGGGAGTTGCTCGACGAGCGACCTGTATCGCGTTTCCTCAGTGAAGGAGTTAAACGATTCGGATTGAACGGTGAAGGACTGAGGGTTAAGTGGGTCGTTGTGCGAGAACACGTCAGCTAGCGCTTTGAGGGTAGCCTCGGCGCTCGCCAGATCGACAGTTGATTGATCGGATTGCGCCGCCGAGATAAGTTCTTGCGGCAACTCAAGTATTGTTGGACTTTCACTGATCTTTGTTTTTCGGGGCGACGACGAATGGCTTCTGCCTGAGCGGAGAGTTTGTCAAATCAGAAGGGGAGAACGCTATTACAGCGCTCTGTCAGACTCCTAAGGGTACTCTATGGGGAAACGAAATTGGGAACCGTCGGATTGTGTACATGTGTCTAGATGAATATCCGAGGCAACGGGGGCGTTGTCTCGTGCTCTTGGAATCAAACGTCTGTAGGTCTGATAAGCACTAGGTTTTTGGACAACTGAGATCGCTGATTGAGGGGAGCTTGCCTAGTGGCCCTTGCACGAATTTACTGCGCGGTTGCTGCTAACCGAGTCCCAACGAATCGAGCACTGTATCTTGGGGATGAATTCGCGCGCTTAAAATTCTGGGCTCATACCTCCGACGGTTTCATCAAAAGCTAGCTTGTCTCGTGGCCTTTAAGGGTCAACCAAAAACGCGGAGTACCATTGCCGACGTCCATCCTATATTAAATCCTAGATGTCCGACGTGAGCGCCACTAGTAAGTGCGAATACAAATTCGGGAATGGAAAAGTGTGCGCGAGACCTGCCAGCGGTAGTTTCGGGTCACCGTCGAATCTGCATTATTTCTGCGACGAACACCTACTCGATCTCGCGGTGCAAGTGATGGGAAGAAAGGCCACGGAATCACCCAAGCCCAAGTCATGACCTAGGCATGGAAGTAATAGACGGACTATGGGGAGTTGTAACTTGTCGTCTGCGAATTCGAGTCCAAAAATGGGCATCGCAAATCAGGCGTAGTTCCCAACCCGTTCTCGCCTGATGCCATCACGATGGCCCCGGCGAAGGGACGTGTCGGGGCTTTCGTGTCTCTCGTCCCCTAATCCCGTAGTCAGCCGATGGCCAAAGCTGACCCCGACGTTATCGCGCTCCTGCGGGGAAATGTTAGATGGTGGAAAAAAGCAGCGGACACGACTGAAGCCGTAGCCTTCGCCCTTCCGCCGCGTGAAAGGGAAACACAACTACTCTTGTCCACCGCCTACCGCGAACGTACCAAGCTGAGCGATAAGATGATCAAAGAACTTCGCGACGAAAATGCACTCGCCAATTGAGCCTGACCTGCGTCATATCCCGCTTCAATCCAGCGCCAAAAGTCCAACCGAAACCGCAGGTACGTTTGCCTTTCAGCTTGCTGCTCACGCTTCCCGCTCGGCCAGTACAGAAAACACCCTATCCCCAACGTTTAACGTTTGTGTTAGGAGATGGGTTGGCCTAGGTCAGTTCGTCCTCGCCAAAGCAGAGGGCGATGCCTAGCTCGATTCTCGTAGCTGATGACAACCCGGCGATTCGCAAAACGCTCTGTCGAATTTTCGAGCTCGAAGAAGACTACGAAATCTGTGCGGAAGCGGCCAATGGCGTAGAAGCAATTGTGCTTGCATTAAAGCATCGCCCGGAACTTATTATCCTCGATTTGTCCATGCCGGTCATGAACGGCCTGGACACGGCCAGAGAATTGAAGAGATTAATGCCTGCGGTGCCGATCATCCTGTTTACTCAGCACGCGAGCTATACCAGTAGATGGCTTGACGTAGATCGGGTTGTTGACCGGATCGTATCAAAGTCCAATCCCGTTGATCTTATGGGACACGTCAGATCGCTACTCCCGCCACCCGACGCCGTGAGTCCGAGATAGACATTGTTTGCTTTCAAATGAGCGTCTGATGGGTCCTGGCCCCCATCCAATCCTCATAACGGCATAAATGCAAAAGCGATGAGGAATTCCGAAGTCTCTTTAGTAACGCCTGTTCTGAAGTGTGTCCACCCGTAAGGCCATCCATCGCAGTGTTCTTACTGCTTTTTCGATTCAGAAGAATCCCGACGTCCGCAGCCTGTAGTCGTGCTCCATCTCTTAGGAAATCGCCAAATGCGACCGCCTTCTTGATCTCAAAGCTAGAATCGGAACTCATGTTGAACTCTTTCATTCGTTGCCCCAGTGATTCAGTTGCGTGTACTACGGATTCCCGTAAGAAATGCGGAACCGAGGAACCCGATATTGTCGCGCCGGCCGTGGTAGTCATCCATTCAGACTTCTGACCGGCTTGTCGGACATATCCTTGCATGCTCATTTTTCTCAGGGCGAGCACGATACGCCTCTACGTCTGTCGGGGCTTCTTTGGCAAAATCGTACATTAGTCCATCACGATTTCTTGCGGTCCCTGCTATTGTCTGATGGTGGCCGTTCCGGTCAATCCGGCCACCTCTAAAGAAGCGATGACGCACCATGTTTTGGACGAGCAGAAAAAAGATCAGTAGCAAGACGACTGCAAAGAGGAAGCTTCCAATCCCGAACCGGGGTGGTTCCCCTCCTTCGGGGCCGGTCGTTTTTGAGTCAGATGTCATAAGAGCGGCCTCGATCGCCGAAGCGGTCAGATTGAATTGCGCTTGCTTGAGTCCGTGTCAGTCTTTCGCGCGTAGACGCTCGATCTCCTGCGCTTGCTTTTCAGCGCGTTCCCGATATACCGCACTCAGGAGTAATTCTCTTTCCTTCTCCGGGGGCTGAAGAGTCTTGGCATGGCGTTCACAGAAATCTGCCGCGTCTTCCCACCATTTTTTGTTTTCTTCGAAAAACTCGATCAACATCTCTTTAGTAGACGGCTCCATCGGTCCACCTCCCGCGACCGCACCGATCCAATCGAACCGATTACTTCCGCGTCGCACTTATACACGGTGATGCCGAGACGCATCTTGGACTATCTTGAACGCGAGCGGACGGCACGCTTGCCCTTTGCAGTCAGTCGCAGAATTCGAGTATCGTCGAGGTAGGTACTGAGGATCGCGTAGTCTCTTCGGGCGGCGCAGCCGATTCCAGCGGAACCGGAATTCTTCGAGGCGACGAATTTTTGCCGCGCGGAAAGTTTCAAGCGCGCCTCATAGCGTAGTGGGTCAGTTTGTATCGCGGTTTATGCGGCTGATCCAGCCGCCCGTGCCTTCGAATTTCTTCCGCGAGGCTCGCAGTAACAGGTTTGAATGTCGGTAATGGGGTAGATGTTCTCGCAGTCGCACAGCTTGCAGCGAGCTACGAATGTGCGGGATACACTCTCATCAGATTCAATTCCATCTTGCAGACTCGCCACCTTGTCGGAGACGGGAATTGGCACTCGGCATCGAAGACAACGCACTCCAAAATAGCTCTTCTTTAGTTCAGCGATCATAAAACCTCACGAGGGCGACTTACGAGGAGGGGGGAGCATGGCACTCGGCCACGCCAAAGTCAGGCCAACGACAACTTTGCGGGAAGCGACGTTCCCGTGCGAGAGTGCGCCGCTCCCCGTTTGACGTGAGTACCTGCAAATTGGATACGAGCCATTGAAAATGGTGTCCAATCCGTTTAACTTGACAGAGGCGAAGAATAGGAGAAACTGCTAGAACGCCGAAATGGACGAAGGTCGCGCCGGCTTGCGCAGCTAGATTTCAAACCTTGTCGTGGCTATTCGTCGGCTATCGCAGACGCGATTGCAGCGGCGGAACATATTCTCAGGCGAATTGATTCCAAGTGGCCAAAGAAAGATCCCGATGATAGGGATTTTTGACCCGTTGACACGACCGTCAGTGGCGAAGCGATACTTAGTAAGTGCAGCCAGGGATTGGCACTCAGCGTGAGTAACAATCCCTCGGCCTTGTCCGCAGGGCGATATGCTTTAGGGGTATGGACACCTTCGGGCAATGGTCCCACCTTACTCCGTCCGAATGGTAAGTCAATCCGCAGAACTACGTCCGTATATCTACCTACAGCTGTCTCATTACTCATAAGAACTTGTACCAAAGTGGACTGACCGATGTCCGTTATCCAAATAGCTTTATGGGGAGATGTATCGCTGCGGCGGGCAATGTACTGGACAACCGCGGTCGGACTTGAGCTTCCCCGACACATCCACGTCAAACTAACTTGGGGCATCCGAATATGCGAATGAAACTTGGGGAAGTCTGGAAGTGTAGGAATCCTGAATGCGGCTGTGAGGTCATTGTGTCGCAAACGGGCGAGTTTGTGGGGTCTATGGAACCACTCTGTTGCTGTGACAGTCTTATGAAAAACACGAATATCCCGCCTTTGGGGAAAGAACTCACACCGGTCGCCAGCGATGTGCCGCCGCTCATGATGTTTAGGTCATTGCTACGCGGTCGGATAGAGCCAAACTAGCTCGTTATACAGCACCGAGACTAAAGCAGATGCAGAGTTGGATCTCATGATCGCGCATTACTTCCAGAGGGCGGGTAGCCTTGTAGCTAAAGTCTTTCTGGTTGCTGGGATTCTGTTGGTACATTATGGCCTGACGCATTCGACTGCAAAAAGCTCCTTAGCTATTTTCGCGGGAAGCGTGATGGCAGTGGCCGGGATAACACTGCTTGGATCGCTGTGGGAGCCGTCGAAAAGTGCGAGAGCACTTCGCCGACACGGCTGGCGCTTGCGAGTTCCCTAGCTTTGGCGAGAAGCGAGATTAGTTTTTCTTGACTGCAGCAACGCCTCAAGGGTTTCTCATCAGTGGAACCGCGTCCTGAACGTGGCGCTTGAAAACGCTGAGGGGGGAAATGAACGCGCCCACTAGAGCGAAGTCTATTCGAGTCGAGGCGGCTCTATGGGGTGATGTGGTGTCACGGATGGCTGTCGATGGGTACTTTTAAGTAAGTGTTCCATATTAGACAG
This sequence comes from Candidatus Acidiferrales bacterium, assembly GCA_036513895.1. Lineage (GTDB taxonomy): Bacteria > Acidobacteriota > Terriglobia > Acidiferrales > UBA7541 > Palsa-147. The sequence continues at coordinate 16,084 of DATBYF010000011.1, forward strand.
TAACTAAAATACGACCTACGCTACGCTGATTCATGGTATCCGCCGTTGGACACGTCTCTGCCAAGGCCCCTCGCGCCTCTCAAGAAGCCAATTTAAGCATCCCTGCTTTTGATATGAAATTGTTTCTGGCCTCGGCCGGTCGCGGGAGAAGGGTTAGCAAGTTTCAAAGAAAGAAAACTATCTTCACGCAGGGCGATCCCGCTGGGACCGTCATGTACATTCAGGAAGGCGCCGTGAAAGTCAGCGTGGTCAACGCAATGGGCAAAGAAGCTGTTGTCGCGCTACTGGGACCGGGCGACTTCTGTGGGGAGGGATGTTTAACGGGTTTACCTTTTCGGATGGCGACGGCGACTGCGATTTCACCGACTAGCCTACTCGTGATCAACAAGGCTGAGATGGTTCGCCTACTTCGTGACGAACATAAGCTTTCTGACCGCTTCATTACTTATCTTTTGACCAGAAATATCCGCGTCGAGGAGGACTTAATCGATCAACTCTTCAATTCCATTGAGAAACGTCTGGCACGGACCCTGTTGATGCTCGCGCGCTATGGCAAGCAAAAGCAGCCACGAAAGACCCTGCCAAAAATATCTCAGGAAACTCTGGCGGGAATGATCGGAGCCACGCGCTCACGGGTCAACGTATTCATGAACAAATTCAGGAAGCTCGGTTTTATTACGTACAAGGGTGAGATTCAGATCAACAATTCTCTCCTCAGTGTTGTACTGCACGAGTAACGAGCCAAGGGACTTTGCCTACCTTTCGCGTGGTTGGCAACTTTCGAACACGGCTATGTATTTTGGGATAAAACAAAGAAGACTCGCCCGGACGGACGAGCAAACGTTCGAAAATCGGGCCGTCGTACAACATTAGCGATCAGGAGGGCGGACGTGGAAGACCATTTCGAAGGAGATGGCGAACTTGAAAGATGGAACGATCCAGACGGCAAGCACCTCGCCCGCTATCAGTTCACGATCATTAGCGAGATCGTTGAAAAGCGCGGTTTCCCGCGAGTCGCGTCGAAACAACACGGCATCGGCAGAGTAAGTTCCTTGACCGGAGAGTCCTTCCCTGAAGGCGAATACCGGCTGTTTGCCGCCGACAAAATCCTGAAAGTGCTTACTTCAGGATTCGAGCATTGGGAAATTCTCGCGTCGTCATAGTGATCCGCGAGCCTTAGCGTTAAGCAAATTCTGTTTGTCTCGACCAGTAAGTTTCCAACGATGGCGCTTTCCATTCCGCGCGGCACACTCACAATTAGATAACGAGAGTCTCGCGCGGCGCGAAAAGATGCTGATCTAAGAAGTCTGTGCCTTTCTCCAAACGACGAGGAAGTCTAAAAAGTTGGTGTTGCACCCGTCAAACGACGATGGTAAACACTGACGCTATGATAATTGGTGATCGGCTTCGCTCACTTCGAGAATCAAAAAAACTTTCGCAGGGCGACATCGAGAAACGTACCGGACTGCTGCCTTGTTACATTTCGCGCGTTGAGAACGGTCACACCGTTCCGGCGGTCGAGACGCTGGAGAAACTGGCGCGTGCTATGGAAATTCCCCTCTATCAGATCTTCTACGATGGCGAGGAACCGCCCAAGCTGCCGAATCTTCCGAAAATGAAGACGAGGGACGATTTCGCCTCGGGCAGCAACAGTAAGGAAGCGCGTTTTCTTGGACGTTTCCGCCGGTTACTATCGAGGACCAAAGAACCGGACAGGCGCCTTCTGCTGCAAATGGCTCAGAAGATGGCGCGCCGCTAACATTCCGGGCAGCCCGCGACGTCATTCTCATCACTATCTAATTTTCACATTGAGCATGACGTTTTGATTTAATTTATCCGTAGGGCTGGTTGCCCACAATCCTTCTCGATTTTGACCCGTATTTCGTTTGAGAGGGC
>DATBYF010000012.1:0-14893 GCA_036513895.1 Candidatus Acidiferrales bacterium
GATGAGGCATCTGCTGCACCGAACTGGAAATGGAAACCGCCGTTCGCCATACCGAGGACAAAAGGTCGCTTCATCCTCGTCGGATCACCCCAAAATACGAACTGATGCGTGTTTCACGTGGAACAAATTCTGCTACAGACAGTTGTTTCACGTGAAACATGTTGCACATCTCAAGATTACTCTGCTAAATTCGCTCCGCAATCCGGGGGAAACTAACGTTGGGGCGTGTAATTGCCATCGCCAACCAAAAAGGCGGTGTCGGAAAGACAACCACCGCAGTAAATCTCGGTGCCTCGCTTGCTGCCGCCGAACAGCACACCCTTCTAATCGACTGCGATCCGCAAGGCAACATGACCACAGCCATCGGATTTGCCAAAGATCCGACCAGGCGCACTCTCTACCACCAACTTATTCTCAATGAGCCAGTCGATCGAATAATCCTCAAAACCCAGGTAGAGGGCCTGGATATCATCCCCTCGGACAAAAATCTCGTCGGGGCTGCCGTCGAGCTCGTAACCATGGAAAACCGCGAATTCCGTCTTCGCGCCCTGGTTGATCAGCTTCGAGATTCCTATGAATTCATACTCCTGGATTGTCCGCCGTCCTTGGATCTTCTCACCCTTAATGCACTGGCCGCCGCTGATGCGATACTCGTACCAATTCAATGCGAGTACCTTGCGCTCGAAGGGGTTTCAGAGCTTCTCGACACCCTAATGCGCCTCCGCCGCACAATTAATCCATCCCTCGCCATCGAAGGCATTCTCCTCACTATGTATGACGACCGAACTACTCTCTCGAAACAGGTTGCTGCCGACCTGAAAAGTTTCTTTGGATCTCAAGTGTTCGAATCTATTATCCCGCGTAACGTCCGACTGGCAGAAGCGCCGAGCCACGGAAAGCCTGTGATGTTCTACGACATACATAGTAAAGGCGCTGAGAGCTACATCCAATTGGCACAGGAGGTTATCGTAAATGCCGCGAAACGCGCTGGGCAAGGGGCTAAGTGCGCTCATTCGGGAGCCTGAGCCAGCGGTAGTCGCTCCCGCGCCGCAGCCAGCACAACCCGTCGGAGAGGCAGTCCAACAAATTGACATCGATCTAGTTGACCCCAGTCCTTATCAGCCGCGGACGCGCTTCAACGAAAGCGCGCTCGAAGAATTGGCGCGCTCGATACAAGCCACTGGAATCATCCAACCGCTTCTCGTTCGCCGCGTTGAAAATCGCTATCAACTCATCGCCGGTGAACGCCGTTGGAGAGCCGCGCAACGCGCAGCGCTGCAACGCGTACCAGCGATCGTCCGAGAGGTCGCCGACGAGATAGCAGTTGAAATGACACTCGTCGAAAACCTCCAGCGCGAAGATCTCAATCCTATCGAGCAGGCCGCCGCATTCGCACGCCTGATTGAAGACTTCCACATGACGCAGGAGCAGGTCGCAGTCCGCACGGGAAAGGACCGCGCCACAATCGCCAACGCCATTCGTCTCCTTAACCTTGAATCACAAATTCAAAGCCTGATCGAAGAGGGGAGGATCACGGCAGGACACGGTCGTGCGCTGCTCGCAATCGAAGACTCCAAGGCACGCGTCGATTACGCTCACCGCGCGTCTCGCGGAGGGCTCACAGTCCGCCAGCTCGAGCGCCTTGCAACGCGTAAGCCTCGTACTCAAACCGTGACTGTGAGCGCTATCGGCGATCCCAACGCCCGAGCCGCTCTGGAAGAGTTACAGCGCAAGTACGGTACTCGGGTCAGCGTCAAAACGAATCCCAATGGCAAATCCGGGCAGTTAATATTTGAATACTACAGCGATAGTGATTTGGCGCGATTGTACGATCTCTTAAGCGGTTCTAAATACTACACACATGGTGTATAGCTAGCCATGCCCTGGCAATGGCTAGAACGCCGCGCTGGCGAAGGCGAAGACTGGACCGGCTTCCTCGAACAAGGAGTGCGCCTCCACGGGGATCTAGCTGCCACAGGAACTTTTCGCGTCAATGCCACCGTTGTAGGTAGGCTTTCTTCCGACGGCATTCTGATCTTAGGTGAGCAGGCCGACGTAGATGGCGACATGGAGGCTCGAATCGTAATGATCGGCGGAAAGTTCAAAGGAACGGTTCGCGCTACGGATCGTGTGGAAGTCCAGTCGACAGGAATTGTAAACGGAGATGTTTACGGTCCCTGCATGGTGATCGCTGCGGGCGCCATTTTTCAGGGCAGATGTCACATGGTGACGGACCCTCCGGCCGACCAAATCGTCACGATTCCGATTCGTTCCGCCGGGCAGACTCAACCCTGAAACCCGCCGCGCGAGCTGAAAGCAGGAATCCCGCTCCGGTATCCAAGACGCGGCATCAAATGCGGATTGTAGATCACTATATCAGTTAGTCTGCCAGGAGAGCCCGTTGTCAGAAACCGTGAAACTGACCGCCACTGCCAAAGCTGCGGGCTGCGCCGCGAAGTTGAGTCCCAGCCTACTTGAAGCTGTATTGCGTCGCCTACCGCCGCCAAATGACCCGAACGTGCTCGTCGGTTTCGAAACCAGTGACGACGCCGGCGTATATCGCGTTTCCGACGACCTGGCTCTGGTTCAAACAATTGATTTTTTCACCCCAATCGTGGACGACCCTTTTCTGTTCGGCCAGATCACCGCGGCAAATGCACTGAGCGACGTCTACGCCATGGGCGGTCGGCCTATTTCGGCGCTTTCCGTAGTGGCGTTTCCCCCAAATGGCGCACCGGATTTGCTTGAGCAAATCATGCGTGGCGGCCTCTCGAAAATGGACGAAGCCGGCGCGACGGTCCTAGGCGGGCATTCCATCCGCGACGACGAACTGAAATTCGGCTATGCGGTAACTGGTCTAATCGATCCGCGCAGGATCTGGCGTAACGTCGGCGCGCGGCCTGGCGACGCACTGATTCTCACCAAGCCAATCGGCACAGGCGTGATCTCAACAGCCTTGAAGCAGGGCCACGCTACAGAGGAATCCGTCCACGCCGCGAGCGATTCGATGAGCCGCCTGAACAAAAGCGCCGCCGACGCGCTGCATGAATGCAGCGCCGGAAGCACCGGAACCGATGGTGCCAGCGATTCTGCCATACATGCCGTAACCGACGTGACCGGCTTTGGAATTCTCGGACACGCGAGAGAGATGGCACTCGGCAGCGGCGTATCGTTTCGTCTCGATCACACTCGCGTCGAATACTTGCCCGGAGCCATCGCAGCGTCGCAGGCCGGATTTCTATCGGGCGGCCTGAAGAATAATCGCCAATTTGTCGAAGGTTGCGCCATGTTCGCGGAAGATGTCGCTGAAGAATTCCGAAATTTGTTTTACGATCCCCAGACTTCGGGTGGCCTTCTCATCGCTGTGGAGGAATCACGCGCAAATATTTTGCTCGAATTGCTTGAGCGGCATCGAGTCCACGCGCACGTCATCGGATCCGTTCTGTCGAAGCGCTCGCCCTTGATCGAAGTCGTGTGACGAGCCGCTCTCTCATGTACACTCGTCGACTCGAACCTGCATGGATCCGATAACTCACGGCATCGCCGGCTCACTCCTCGGAAAAAGTTTTTTCACCAAGCGCGAAGGGCGCATTGCTACGTTTGCATGTGTATTGGGGGCTGTTTTCCCGGATGTAGATGTATTTGCCGAACTGTTTTCGCGCGATCCGCTTTCCGTCATTCGCTTCCATAGAGGATTCACGCACTCGTTTGTCGGCCTGCCGATTTTTGCCGTCACGCTCGCATGGTTGACTCGCCTCGTCTTTCGCCGTCGCGGCGCGCCATCGTTCGGAATGTTAACGGTGATATACGCCGTCGGTCTCGCCAGCCATATCCTGCTCGACGCGACAACGTCCTTCGGCACGCGTCTGTGGAATCCATTCTCCTCAGATCGCGTAGCCTGGGATTTGGTTTTTATTCTCGATCTGTCGTTCAGCGCGATTGTGCTTGTTCCCCAGGTGGCGGCCTGGATTTTTCGCCATCGAGAAAACGCGCAACGCCGCGCCTGGCTGATGTGGATCGTATTCAACGCCGCGACTTTCGGCGGTTGGGCGCTCGCGAAATCGCTGAACTTTACCTTTCATCTCTGGATACTCGCGGTCGTCGCCGCGGCTCTTGCTGCTTTATTTCTTCTTCCCCTCGCGGGCGGAGTTGGCTTTGCGATTTCCGAGACGACATGGTGCCTCACGGGAACCGCTTCCATGTTGGTATATATTGCCGCGTGCGGCGTCGCTCATCACGTGGCTCTCGCTCGGGTAGAAGCGTTCGTCGCCGAGAAACATATCAACGCCGTTCGCATCGGCGCAATCCCGAGCCCGCCATCGTTTCTTGAGTGGGCGGGCAAAATTCGCACCGCAGACGGTGTGTATCAAGCGCGATTCGATTTGCGCGACTCCGCCCCGCCTACGTTTCAATTTGTCACTGATTCACCGCATGATAACTACATGACCGACGCGATGGATCTTCCGGACGCCCGTGTTTACCTATGGTTCGCGCGTTTCCCCGTGATTCGTTCGCATATAATGGGCGACGATCACGTGGTCGACTTTTCCGATTCGCGCTTTGCTGATCCCGGAACAAAGCTGCCCGAGCCTTTCCGTTTGCGCTTTGTGCTAAATCCCGACGGCCAGCTTATCGATGAGGAGTGGACGGAAGGCGCCGCGGGTCTGCGAGCGCGCAAAATAAAAGATAAAATTCCGGAGCCCGGGACAAAATGAAGGCTCTCATTTTTAGCGACATCCACGGCGATATCCGCGCTCTCGAAAAACTGGTAAGCCAGCCGGCGGATGTTTACATCGCCGCTGGCGATCTCTCGACGTTCAGAAAATCTCTCCATCGCTGCGGCGAAGTGCTCGCGCCGCTTCGCGAAAAAGTTTGGGTTTTGCCCGGCAATCACGAAACGCACGACGATACTCGTGAGCTATGCCGGCGATTCGGCTTCGTGGACTTCCATCGCCAGGTACGTCAAATCGGCTCGACCACCTGGGCCGGTCTCGGCTACAGCAACATCACTCCGTTCAACACGCCGGGTGAATACACAGACGAGCAAATCCGAGAAGCCCTCACCGCGTTCGACGGCCTCTCGCCGCTTTACCTCGTCGCGCACGTGCCGCCGAAAGATTCGCAACTCGATGAATTCGCGCCTGGCCAGCATGGAGGCAGTCCCGCATTGCGCGCGTGGATAGAACACGAGCAGCCGCTCTATCTTTTCTGCGGCCACATCCACGAATGCGCTGGCCACAGCGATCAGATCGGCCGGACGAAATGCTTCAACGTCGGCAAAGCGGGATACACGCTCGATGTTGAATGACAAAAGTTGAGGGACGAAAGGCGCCAAAACCTAGCGCTTCTTCGTTTCGGTGGAATAAATCACAAGATGCCGGCGCTCGCCCACGCCTTCGCTGTTCGTGCGCACACCGGAAGCATTCGTGAGCTCCAGATGAATCAGCCGGCGGTCGCGTGCCGGCATGGGATTGAAGTGAAAGGCCTCGTGCGTTTCGCGGACGCGTTGCGCCGCCACCCTCGCTGAAAGTTTCAATTCCTCCACGCGAAGTGCGCGAAACCCTCCGGAATCGAAACGGATGAGATCGTAGTGTTCCGGCTGCAGACGCAGCCAGCGCAACGCAATGTGCTCGAGCGCCAAGAGCAACTCGGCTTGGCGTTCTAGAAGTAACGCCTCGTCCTCGCCGTGCAAATCCACAAAAATCTGGGCAGCGTCGGTCGAGCCTTCCTTGATGGGCGCAAAAGTGATTTCATACTGCGCCGCGAGTTGCGTTGTGCTGAGCACGAGATCGAAAAATTTGCGCAGCTCCGCCGCGGCCGCGTCGCGATCGAACTTTCCATCCTTAAAAACCTTCGAGCTCATCGTCCCGCCCGCTCCACGCGCCTTCGCCTCGGAGGCCGTCATCTCTTATTGCCTTTCGAATTATCTCTATCCGTCAACGGGTGTGTCTTCACCAGATAGTACTGCTGCCCGATTCCAACAATGTTGCTCGTGAGGTAATAAAGATTTAACCCGCTCGACAGGTTGATAAAAATGAAGCCCATGAACAGCGGCATGAACGTCATCATTTTCTGCTGCGCTGGATCAGCCGTAGCCATCGGCGTCATTTTCTGCATGAGATACATCGTGATGGTCATCACGATCGGCAAAATATAGTAAGGATCGTGCGCACTTAAATCGTGAATCCATCCGAACCACGGTGCGTGTCGCAGTTCGATCACGCCTCCAAGCATGCGATAGAACGCCAGAAGAAACGGAAATTGGACCAACATCGGCAGGCAGCTGCCAAACGGATTGATGCCCTCGCGATTGTAGACTGCCATAACCTCTTCGTTCATTTTTCGCTTGCGCGGATCATTCATGGAATATTTCTTATAGCGATTCTGAATATTCTGCACTTCCGGCGCGACTTTTTGCATTTTCTTCATCGAGCGCCAGCTAGACACCTTCAGCGGAAAAAGCGGAATGTTGATGAGGATTGTGAGTACGACGATGGCCCATCCCCAGTTGGGAACGTATCGGTGCGTCCATTGCAGGGCGAAAAGAAGCGGCTTGGCGATAATTCCGAACCAGCCGAATTGAATGAGGTCCTCAAGTGGCGGTTTCAATTGGGACAGGATATTCAGGTCTTTCGGTCCCACGAAGACGCGCAAGCTAATCGGCCCTGGAGTCGTTGAGCCGACCGCGATCTGTGCCTCAGGCTCTTGCGCCGGCTTGCCTTCCTGCACGACGTCGCGCTGTTGCACCCAGTGCCACAAATTGACATCCGAGCCATTCGGCAAAAACGCTGCGGCAAAAAATTGATCTTCGATGCCGGCAAACGCGAGCGTTCCCGGCTGAAGCGCGCGCTGATCGGATCGGCCCGGCGCTCCGAGCTTCTTGTATTGCAACAGATTCAATTTCACATTCTGACTGTAGAAGACGTTGACGATCTGCGATTGCTTGGGAATCGCGATATCGCCAAAGCCGCCGCGCCAGCCGATCCCAATCGGAAGGGCCTTGCCGTCTAGACTTGCCGAAGCATCAAGCTCAATCTGATAATTGGTGTCGAATTTCAGCTTTTTTACGACATCCAGATGACCATCACTCCAGTGGAACGTCACCTCGACTGGCGCCTGCAGCGATGTGCTCTGCGGTGAAACTTGATAGAGGCCGGTGTTGGCCTTCGATTCCTGTTGCGGGTCGTCGAGCGTCACCGAGAGTGGCCACGCATCGAATTGCTGAGCCGCGGCTGTGTTGACCAGTTCGAGCGGCCTCGGCGGATTCTGGTCGTCAAAATATTTCTGCAGCTTCCAGCTATGCGCCGTAGCGCCGCGATTCGAAAGTTCCACGCGATAGACCGGACTCTCGACGACGATCGTTTCGGCATCGTTCGCTTGTAAAGCTCCGGCAGGTGGAGCGATCGGAGCAACTTGCGTCGCGCCCGGAGTATTCCCCGGTGCGACATTCGCGACCATGGCGGGCGCTGGCTTAGGCGGTACAGCGGGCGGCTTGTAGAATTTGCTCCATATCCCCAGGATCGCAATCATCAGCACGAATGCGAGAAGCATCCGCTTTTCGTCGGACAACTCCTTCATCGCGCTGACTCCTTCGTGTGCAAGCCCAAATGAAATTCAGCATCGTCAGAATCCGGCACCGGATCAAATCCGCCCTTCGTAAATGGGCGGCAACGCAACAATCGCTTCAGCGCAAGCCACGAACCACGTCGCGCGCCGTGCTTCGCGATGGCCTCCTGCGCATACACCGAGCACGAAGGATAAAATTTGCAACTTCCGCCGAAGAAGTGCGAGAGAAATACGCGGTAGAATGAAACCCCAAAAAGAAGAACAGCACGCGCAACTCCACCGGAATGAACAAACGTAGAATTGAAGCTCGTCGCTACGTCGCGATCGCGCTCGCCCCCGGCGGCAGCGTGCGCAGCAACTCCTTCTCCAGCGAGGCGAACTCCGCCTTCGCCACCGACGCGCGCGGATGAATCACAATGTCCCATCCCGAGGCAATCTCCTGGCGGTGCAAGCGCAAAATTTCGCGAATGCGCCTGCGAATCCGGTTGCGCACCACCGCGACTCCGAGCGCCTTTTTCACGCTCATACCAAACCGGCTGATCTGGCGTCCGTTGGAGCGGAAGAATACTACGAACGATTGGCTTGAGCGGCGCCGCCCTTCGCGGTACACAGCGTCAAACTCGCCGCGCCGGATGAGCCGGTTGGCGCGCGGGTAATCCTGTCGCGGCCGATCAGACGCGCGTGAGGCTATGGCGCCCCTTCTTGCGGCGTTGCGATAGAACTCGCTTGCCGCCCTTCGTCTTCATTCGTGCGCGGAACCCATGCTTCTTGTGTCGGCGGCGCACGTGCGGTTGAAACGTCCGTTTCGGCAAATCAAGCTCCTCAGTCCGCTTCGGCGGATGAAAATCAAACGAGTAGTGTAGTCGAGCCTACGCGCACCGGTCAAGAAAACGCCGCTGCGCGCCTCTTCGGAACGATTTGCGAAATGGGAGTTTCCGAATTGCGAAATAGGAGTTCCGAACGATCTGCGGCCCACTCAAGTGCTCGAGTTCGTGGCGCGGGCATCCTGCCCGCGGATTTTCTGTGCGCCAGCAATCACATCAATGATCAAGCATCGGCGCGCTAATCCCAGGCACTTGTAGCGGTCGGCTTTCAGCCGGGCATTCTTCGCTGTTCCGATGCGCGCAATAACACGATGGCTAAATCATCGGGGAAAATCGGGCAAGGCCCATTCCAACTCTCACAGGCGCCCTACGGCGCAGGCCGTTCGTGAATGATCATCCAGGAAGTGCCGAACTTATCCCTCAACATACTGAACCGATGTGCAAAAAAAGTCTCCTCCATCGGCATAAAGATCTCGCCGCCTTCCGATAGCAGTTTATGTATCCGTTCCGCTTCCTCGTTGCTATCAACGTTCAGCGAAAGATAAACGCTGCGCATTGGTTGAAATCGATCCTTCGGCGTGTCGCTCGCCATGATATCCGCTCCACCGATTGTCATGCGCGCGTGCAGAACATCGTTTTGCAAATCAGGATGGGCTTTGGCGGTTTCCGCCTGTTGGCCGTACGTCATCATCATTAAGATTTTTCCGCCGAGATGCTTCTCATAGAAGCGGAAAGCTTCCGCGCAATTCCCGCCATAGTTGAGATAAGTGTGTAGTTTCATCGCGCCGCCTTTCCTTTCAAATCGTATTCGTCATGACGCCGCACAAAATCCATCGTCTTCTCTTCGTTCCGTCCCTTCGGCGCGCGATCGAGAATCATCAACGTTCCGATCACTTCCTCCATGCCGCGCGTGTAGCTCGAATACGTGTGGAAAATCTCGCCCGATTCATCTTTGTAAAATGCGCTGAGGCCGGGCTGCTCGCTATCCGCCGGCTTCGCAGAAACCGGCATTTCCCTGTAATTATAGATAGCCTTGCCGCTCGCCATCTCATCCTTGGTAAACGAGACGTGATAATCGTGATTGAAATCGCTTCCGTGTGCCGATACCCACGGAAATCGCCATCCCATGCGCTTCTTATACGCCTCGATTTCAGCCAATGGCGCGCGTGACACTGCAACCCACGTGACGTCGTGATGTTCGAGATGCGGCAAAGCTCCATCAATGTGATCGGAGACAAACGAGCAACCGGGACAACCCGCCTCCCAACCCGGCCCGAGCATGAAGTGATACACAATGAGCTGACTGCGCCCATCGAAAAGTTCGGCCAAACTCTTCTTCCCCGTGGGAGTGTCGAACACGTACTCCTTCTCAACCTTCACCCACGGCAATGCCAAACGCTCGGCGTTGATCTTGTCGCGCAGATGTGTCGCTTCTTTTTCCTTCAGCAGCAGCGCCTTTCGCGCCACCAACCACTCTTCCTCCGATACCACTGGATGTTGCTGCATGTATTTCCTCCATGGTCATGGACCAGACCCCCTATCCGCCGCCCTCAAGCCTTTAGAGCGTCGCAAACTTGCAAAGGTTACCGCCGGCCTCGCCGCATCCCCCTGCTATCGATTCCGTTCCAACTTTCGTCTAATCTATTCAAAGCCCCTTCGCAAAAAGGAGAAACGCATGAGTGCTCGAAGAATCTCAGCTTTATCATTCGTTCTAACTGCATTCGTCGTCCCCATTTTCGCGACCGGCGCCAGCCCCACATCTGCAAACGAAAAGGCCGCAAGCCTTTCACGCGATGCCATCATACGCATCGTCGTCCAGATTCAAAGGGCGGATTACGAGGGGAATCGCGCAGCCCTGAAGACCCTTTACGGCGATCTCTCGCCCATTCCGGAAGACAGCAAGCTCGCTTCGCGCGTGCTCTACTGGCGCGGGTTTGCTTTATGGCGTCGCGCGTTCAATGGCTTCAATGACAACGCCGATCCCAACGATCTGGGGCAAGACTTGCAACAGGCCCTCAAAGAGTTTGATGACGCCAGCGCAAAAGATCCTGAATTTGTGGACGCCAAAGTTGGTGCGGGATCGTGCCTGAGCAATCTCATGTTTCTAAACCGCAAGGACCCTGCACGAATTCAGGAGTTAGTCGCACAGGCCACGCCCTTTTTTAAACAGGCAGAAGCGCAGGCGCCGGACAATCCTCGCCTCCTCTGGGTGCTCGGCCCAAATCGTTGGTACGCTCCGCCGGAGCGTGGCGGCGGTCAGGACAAAGCAATTGCGACGTATCAAAAAGGTCTGGAATCCATTCGCGACCACAAGGAGGACACCACCGATCCGCTGGAGCCAACTTGGGGAGAGCCCGAACTGCTGATGAATCTCGCCTGGTCGAATTTGAACCGCTCCACGCCTGATCTAAACGCCGCTGATCAATACGCGCAAGCCGCCCTCAAGCTCGTTCCGTACTGGCATTACGTTCGCGACATTCTGATGCCGCAGATTCAAGCCGCCAAAGCGAAAGCAGCACACTGACCCCCAAACGCGAACCGGCCTCAGCCCGAAATTTATCGCATCACGTTCCATCGGTGCGATAAATGTGCAACCCCAATTTTCTCTTTTCCCGGTCCGCTTTTTGTTTTCCTACTCCGCGTAGTACCCATCCCGCGCCTGCACAACCAAATCCTTCTGCTTTGTCACCAAATGAATCTTGCGGTAGTCGCCGCCATTGGGAGATTTTTCCGGAACGTAACCCAGTATGTACTGAGCCCGCAGCTCCTGCGCCAGTTGATCGTAAATCTGATCCACCGTCTGCTTCTTCGAAACTTCGAACATTCGCCCGCCCGTTTCCTTCGAAATTCGTTCGAGAATTTTCTTTCCATCCGGCCGCTGTTCTTGCTGCGGGTAGCGATGCCCGCCTCCGCCGCCATGTCCGCCCCAGCCTCCGCCGCCGTATCCCCCTCTTGGACCAAACGCCTCGTCATCCTTGAACAGAATCGAATAAACCACCGTGTTCGCGCGCTGTGCTGATTCGATGGCGCTCCCTAAAGTTTCTTTGCTGCCCCGATCGTCTCCATCGGAAAGAATGATCAGCGCCTTCCGCCCCTGCATTTTTTTCATCATGTCGTTTGACGCTAGATAAACCGCGTCATAAAGCAGCGTCCCGCCGCCATGATGATGTCCTCCTCCGTTATTGCCGTCGTCGCTCGCGCGCTGCATTTCCGGCTCTTGCAGCAAGTTCAACGCCGACTCCAATTTCTTGCGCGAAGATGTAAAGTCCTGCAGAAGTTCCACCTCGAAGTCGAAGTGAATCAAGAATGCTTGATCTTTCTTATCTTCGCGCAGTGTGTGCTCCACGAAGCTCGCGCTTGCATGGCGCTCCTGATCGAGCACTCGTCTTTGGCTTAGGCTCGTATCCACCAGCAAGCCAACCGTGAGCGGCAAGTCATTTTCGCGCGCAAAATAACTAATCGTCTGCGCGCGCCCATCTTCGTCAATCGAAAAATCGCCTTGCGTCAAATTGGAAACGATCTGCCCTTTCTTGTCGCGCACACTCGCAAACACGGTCACCATGTTCGCTTCAACAGCAATCTTCGACTGCAGCTGCGGCGCTTGCTCGGCTTGCTGATTAGGTTGTTGCTGCGATTGTTGACCTTGCGGCTGCTGTCCCTGCGATTGTTGTTGCGGTGGCTGTTGAGATGATTGCTGCGAGGACTGCGGCTGAGAATATTGCTGGCTGCGCAGCGTTGCGCCCGGCACAAACATAAGCGCCAGAACCAGCACCAAAATCACACGCACAAACTCCGGCCCACGCCTCAAATCACGCTTTGCAATAACGCGCTTCATGCTCAGACAGACTAGTCCCCTCTACGCATTCCGTTTTGCCAAGCCGAGAGTTCCAATTTCAATTCCGCCCGCCGATTTGGCACTTGTAGCGGCGGGCTTTCAGCCCGGCATCTTTTTTTTAGCCGTGCAATTGCTTTCCTACTCATACCGCAGCGCCACAATAGGATCCACCCGCATCGCCCGCCGCCCCGGTACATAACAAGCCACAAGCGCCGCCCCGATAAGCAAAATGGTCACAGCAATAAACGTCAGCGGATCTGTCGGCTTCACTTCAAAAAGCAAACTCCCAATCAACCGAGAAAGTACCAGCGCTCCCATTAAACCAATCGCCGCTCCCGCCACCGCCAGCACTAATCCCTGCCACACGATCAATCGGCTCACATCACCCGGTTGCGCCCCAAGTGCCATACGAATTCCAATTTCCCGCGTTCGCCGCGAGACCCCATAGCTCACCACTCCATAAATTCCCACCGCTGCAAGCAAAAGTGCCAGCGCCGCAAACATTGCGAGAAGCAGCGTAGTGAATCGTTGCTGCGCCACCGAGTCCGACAAAAGCTGCTCCATCGTCGCCACGTGTGAAACAGCCAGCCCCGAATCAAATCCGCGAATCTTGTCGCGCACCGCGGCGACAAGCGATGACGGATCTCGATCGGCGCGAATCACCAGCGATTCCGTCCAGCCTCCAGCGCTATAAACATCGAACGTCGGCCCCGTATTAAGTCCGTATTGATGCACGTCGCCGACAATGCCCACCACCGGAGACCAGCACGGTTGCGCATCCATCCAGCAAAAATTGATGCGATGCCCAATCGCATCGCCCTGCGGCCAAAATCGCTGCGCCATGCTTCGGCTAATCACGACGTTCGGATTTGTCCAATCGGATTCGTTTAAGAGCCGCCCTTCGATCAGCGCAATCCCCATCGTCGCGAAGTAGCCCGCGTCGGCCGTACGGATTTGCGCCGTCGGCCTCGGCGCTTTTTCAGTGTCGGTCTGTCCTTCGATCGCAAACCGCGAAGTAGCCCGCTGCGATTCAGCTATCGGCAAAATATCGATCCCGCCCACACTCTTCACGCCGGGCAGCGCTGCAATCTGCTCGGCAAGCTGCTGAAATCTCCACGAGTCCTTCACTTGCAGCTTCTGCGATTGCGCCGGCGTCATCTTATTGATCACATCGAGCGGAATCGCTCGTTGCGACACGCGCATCGTCAAAATATTCTCCGCCCGAAATCCCGGATCAACTCTCAGCAAATTGCCGAATCCGCGCAGAAATAATCCCGCTCCCGCCAGCAAAATCAGCGACAGCGCAATCTCCGCAACCACAAAAGCATTGCGAAGTTTACCGGTCGCTGCCCCGCCCCTCCCCGTCGCGCTTCCTTTCATCACGGTATTGAGATCTGCGCCCGCACTTTGAAACGCTGGTAGCACGCCACAAAAAATCCCCGTCAGCACCGACACGCCAAGCGTGAATCCCAGCACCCAGCCGTTAAGTCCCGCCGGTCCCGAGCTCGAAAGTTCCGCCGGAGCGAGAGCTTTCAGCCCTTCAAGGCTCGTATCCGCGATCAGAATCCCAAGGCCGCCGCCAGCCAGCGCCCACAGCATCGTCTCCGTCAGCAATTGCGCCATCAACCGTGCCCGATTCGCGCCGAGAGCGATTCGCAGCGCGATTTGCCGCTGGCGATCCGCATTGCGCGCAAAAAGCAGATTCACAAGATTCGCGCAAGCAATTAGCAGCACCAGCCCCACCGCGCCAGACAAAACAAATAACGCCGCCCGCAGCTTCACCGCCGCGGGATCTTTTAGTTGCGCCACTGCAACGCCCCAATTCGTATCCGTCGCGGGATGCGCGAGCGCCTCCTGCCGCGCCAGCGTCGTCATTTCCGCCTGCGCTTGCGCAATCGTTGCGTTCGGTGCAAGCCGGGCAACCACGCCGAACGGATGATGCAATCGCGTCTTCAATTCATCCGCATCCATTAATCCCGTCGGAAACCAGATATCGGCCCACGGCGCCAGCCGAAAATTTCCCGGCAACACGCCCGCGAGCGTGTAGTCCTTGCCATCTAATGTGATCGTTCGACCTACGACCGCCGGGTCGCCGCCAAATCGCGTCTCCCACAATTGATGGCTGATAAGCGCGATGTTCGGTGCGCCAGTTTTATCTTCACTCGGAATAAATGCGCGCCCCAAAACTGGTTTCACTCCAAGCATCGTAAATAATTCCGCCGTCGCAAACGTCGCCTCCACGCGTTCCGATTCGCCTTCGCCAGTGAGGTTTAAATCCGTCGGCACAAACTGATATGCAGCCATATCCGTAACCGACTTCACCTCCTGTCGCCACTCCTCAAAATTTGCCGGCGACAATCCGAGTTGCGGCCACTGCGGATAATAATTGTTCCAAATTTCAACGAGCCGTCCCGGTTCGCGATACGGCAGCGTCCGCAGCAGCACTTTCTGCACAACACTAAAAATCGTCGTGTTCGCGCCGATGCCGAGCGCCAGCGTCACGATCGCGACAGCCGAAAAACCCGGGCTGCGCCGCAGCGTTCTCGCCGCATAACGAATGTCCTGAATGATCAAATCGAACATTGAATCACTATCCTGTCGCGAGCACTCGCCGTCCGTCTCGTGAAGCCTTCCTAGGTTAAGACGCCGGCGCGATATCAACAGTAAG
>DATBYF010000013.1:0-90103 GCA_036513895.1 Candidatus Acidiferrales bacterium
GATATGTTCTCGGCGATGGGAACCGAGGCCCGACTGCGTATCATGCAGCTGCTTCTGACCGCGCATCCAGATGGCCTGGTCGCCGGTGAAATCCAGCAGGAACTTGACATCCCCAATTCCACACTCTCGCACCATCTCGACAAGTTGAAAGCCGAGGACCTGGTACGGGTGCGGCGTGAAAGCACGTTCCTGCACTATACGGCCAACGCCGAGACGCTGCAGGAGCTTTTACAATTTCTCTATGCCGAATGCTGCACGCGGAACAAGGCGCTCAAGCCCGAAGCGATCGTGCAGATATGCAAATAGGAGGAACCATGAGCACGGAAAACATCAAGGAAGTTGTGAGGGAAAAATACGCCGAGGCGGCATTGCGTGCCGGCAAGGGCGGCAGTGCCTGTTGTGGCAGCGCTCCTTCCACCGCCAGCGGTTGCTGTGATCCCATCACGTCCAATCTTTACGACGCCTCGCAGGCGGGACAGATTCCCGAGGAAGCCATGCTCGCTTCTTTGGGATGCGGTAATCCCACGGCCTTGGCGAACCTCAATCCGGGGGAGATCGTTTTGGACTTGGGCTCCGGCGGCGGGATCGACGTGTTGCTCTCGGCCCGGCGCGTCGGTCCGAACGGAAAGGCGTACGGCCTCGACATGACGGATGAAATGTTGGCGCTGGCCAATGAAAACAAGCGGAAGTCAGGCCTGAGCAACGTGGAATTCCTCAAGGGAGAAATCGAGCATATCCCCCTGCCCGACAATTCGGTTGATGTGATCATCTCCAACTGCGTCATAAATCTCTCCGCCGACAAGGACCGTGTGTTTGCCGAAGCGTTCCGCGTACTCAAGCCCGGTGGACGCTTCGCAGTATCCGATGTCATAACCAAAGGAGAAGTACCTCCGGAGGTTCGCAAGAGCGTGCTCGCATGGGTGGGATGCGTCGCCGGCGCGCTGGAGCAGGACGATTATCGCGGCAAGCTTGCAGCAGCAGGATTCGACCAGGTGGATCTGGAGCCGACGCGCATCTATCGCGTTGAAGACGCACGCGAATTTCTATCCGGCCAGGGCATCGACGTCGAGGCGATCGCCCCGCAAGTGGACGGAAAGCTCATGAGCGCCTTTGTGCGCGCGACCAAGCCCGCGTAAGACTAATTTCCGTTACCTGGGGTGGGAGCAAATTCACAGAGTGTGAGGGTTGGCGGAAGTGTCGGGGAATCAGCGGGACTCGGGCGGAAAAACTTACGAAATTGTCGTTTTGATTTTGGATAGATATGCATTCATGGCTCGATTAGGAGAATCGTGCACCGGAGCTTCACCCTAGGCACCAGGGCGAACTAGTGACCAAATTCGGCCCCTTCCGGATCTTCATGCCGGGCTGGTGGCGAGTGTTACATGGTCCCCGTGGGGGTCTTCCTTCGTGCGGTCAAGTGTCGCAAGAATTTGTATCGAATGCGGTAAGCCGATGTCCCTGGCTGTCACGGACCAGCACAACCGCTTATTTCTTCGTTGTCGGAGTTGCAACAGGCTTAGGAAATGCGACTTCGCCGTCGACCAGCGTCATAAGTAGTACTGCGTTCTTCTTGACCCAATAAAACGGAATATTCTTGCGGTAGCGCTGGGGATACGGGTCGGGGTATTCCGAAAGCCACTTCCGAAAAAATATTTCCATCGCACTTCCATGAGCGTAGCGCAGGTCAACGTGGCGAAGGTTGTCTCGGTGGTCGAAAAACAAGTGACCGACCTGTGCGTCACTCTTCAGTTTTTCCTTGCCAGTGTTCTTGTGGTATTGATACTCGTAGCTTCCTCCTGCTACCGCAGACTTTACCTCATGTTTTGACAGGTCAACTCCGGCCGCGAGCTTTTTCCCCACGTCTCTCACGAGAATAGAAGCGAAAACTTCCCAGTCGGAGGACATCGCGGCACCGGGCGGCCGTACAGATCGGGCACTGTACAGGCGCAACTTACCTTGCAAGGGACCATACATGTATGCGTGGAAAAACATCAGCGCTTTCTCGAAATCCAGATCGGTGGGAGGGTCCCCGATCTTGTTTGGTCGATTTCTAGGCAAGGTAGTAAGAAAAGATCAAGCGACCTGCTCGAATCTGCAATCGGCCAGCGGCCATAATAAATGGTTCTCTAGCCAACTGACAACGGGCACGGCGACTCCATCTCCGAATAGATGATAGCCGTCATTGTATCCCGATGGCAGCGGATAGCTATCCGGCACACCCATTAATCTTGCGGCCTCGCGTGGCGAAAGCAGCCGCGTTCGTACGTGACCCTTTTCTACGATGATGACGGTCTGACGGCTTGAACCTCCTACGGGAGTTCTCAAGCATCCTGATACTCCGTCGAACCGAACCTCGGCGCGCTGAGCCATAACTCCGTTCTTTCCGGGCCGTGTTCGCTTATAAATCGTTCCGACATGACGACCGCCGACTCGCAGGGCATTTTCAACTCTCTTGCGATGGCTCGCCGTCATCAGATGGAGGAGCTTACGAGTATCGGATTCAGAGTTCCACTCGATTCCAGTCGGGCGATGCTCGATTAGATCGGAAAGATTAGGAACAACTTGGCTCGGTCTTGGCAGAGACCACCAAATCCAGTTTGGCAGGAGTCGCTCGGGCAGCCTTTGATAAGCGTTAATCAGCGACCTTGTATGCCAAGGCTCCGAGGGTACGGCAGATACTAACTGCCGTGGAATAGACTTTTGTGCGTGAAGCCCGACAACAAATAAGCGAGGTCTCGACTGCGGTAGGAAATGAGCTGCATTAATAATTACCGCTCCTACACGATAGCCATGCTCCGTGAACGCGTTCACAATAGAGGTAAAGTCACTGCCAGAATGTGAGGTCAAGGTGCCGGTCACATTCTCTAGCACCACGAGCCGAGGCGCGCGACCCTCTCCTACCATGCCACTGACGAGTTGCCAGAATGGCCGGAACGTTCCGCTTCGATGCCCTTCCAATCCCGCGCCGTTCCCAGCAAGGGAAAGGTCTTGACAGGGGAACGATGCCCATACCAGGTCAGGCGTCCCCGGCAAGTCTTTAGTCGTAATCTGGCTGACATCCGCGACTTTCAATTCAGGCGACGGTCCAAAAAACGCGCGGTACGCCGTTGCTTTCTTCCGGCAAAAGTCATTTGCGAACGTGCACTTCCAGCCCGAGCCGAGGCCCAAGCGCGCCATCCCGCCGCCCGCGAAGAATTCGTACCACAGTCGTTGTGATCTGCTCATGAATGCATTTTCAGGAAGCGCGAAAGCCGCGCTTCAAGTCGTTGACCTCTGCGGATTTCACACTCCCAAATTGTCATGAGTTTCCAGCCTCTCGATCGCAACGCTCGACCGTTACGAAGATCCCGGAGAGCATTCTTCGCCTGCTTATTTTTCCAGTAGGAACGGTTTGATTTCGGTAGCTTGCCGCCTTCACAGCCATGACCATGCCAAAAACATCCATGCACGAGAATCGCCTTACGCTGCGCGGACATTACCAAATCCGGTTTACCGGGCAAATTAGGAAAACAGCTGCGATATCTAACTCCCATGCGCTTCACTATGCTACGAACAATTTTCTCTGGCTGAGTGTCGCGCGAGCGGACCCGGCGCATTATCTCACTACGTTTGATTGGAGTGAAGGTATCCACTTTCTGTCCCTAATGTAGGACAAAGTTTCGATCAGCGCCACCATTTTGGGAATCCGCTCTTTGGCGCCGGAAGGCCTCACATCTGAAGGGGCGGACTACATCCGCACGAAAAAAGCGAAGGCCTCAGCGAGCGGCTGACTGTGAGAAAAGGGGGGCGTGTTTACCCTTTGCAATGGACTCGGGGTAACAGACCGGCGGCTACGATGGGACGGGATTAGCGGATTTGCGGCGGGCTTGGATGTCGTTGACGATGCTGGAGAGGCGGGGGGCGTTTTCGTCGAGGAGGCGGATGCTCCGGCGAAGTCGGCGCTTGCGCGCGCGACCAAGCCCGCGCGATCCTGTTGTGGGCCCACTTGTTGCAAGTAGCTCACCGACATGCAAGGACACTATAACGTCTTATTTCTCTGCACCGGAAACTCGGCCCGCTCCATCATGGCTGAGGCCATTATGAATCAAAAGGGCAAGCCCACCTTCACCGCCTACAGCGCCGGCAGCTACCCCGCCGGCAAGGTCAGGCCGGAAGCGCTTAAGCAGCTTGAGGCTGCTCACGTTCCCAAAGCTGACCTGAGAAGCAAGAGTTGGGACGAATTTGCAAAGCCGGGAGCCCCAAAGCTAGATTTTGTCTTCACGGTCTGCGACAACGCCGCGAAGGAGATATGCCCCGTGTGGCCCGGCCAGCCGATGACAGCGCATTGGGGCGTTCCTGACCCTGGAGCGGTTACCGGCAGCCCTGAGCAGATAGAACAAGCTTTCCGAGAAGCATTCTTCTTGCTCGACCGTAGAATTGGCCTTTTCCTTAACTTACCGCTGCAGGCACTCGACAAAATCGCGATCAAAAAAGAAATCGACACGATCGGCCAGCAATGACCCCGCCACTGTCGCGCCGAGTCGCGTCGGAGTTGCTCGGAACAGTTTTTCTTGTGGCGGCCGTAGTGGGCTCCGGCATCATGGGCGAGCAACTGGCTGGCGGAAACGTCGCCATCGCACTGCTTGCCAACACGATCGCCACGGGAGCCGCGCTGGCGGCGCTCATTCTCACCTTTGGGCCGATCTCAGGCGCACACCTCAATCCGGCCGTGACCCTTGCAGACGCCGTCGGAGGCGGAATTCCGTGGCGGGAAGTGCCGACATACGTCGCAGCACAGTTTGCCGGTGGAATCTTGGGAGCTGTACTGGCGCATGAAATGTTTGGTTTACACTTGTACTCGCTCTCTACACACGTTCGCAGCGGATGGCCGCTTGTATTTAGCGAGTTCGTTGCGACCTTTGGCTTGTTGTGCGTCATCTGGGGTTGCTCGCGGTCGAGGCCAGGTGCAACGCCATTTGCCGTAGCGGCCTACATCACTTCCGCCTACTGGTTCACCGCCTCCACTTCTTTCGCCAATCCCGCCGTGACCGTTGCGCGAGCATTGTCAGATACGTTTGCGGGAATTCGAGCAGCAGACGTGCCACCTTTCGTGATGGCGCAAATCGCGGGGGCGCTCGGCGCCACGTTTCTCTTCCGATGGCTTTCGGGCGGATTGCATAGCACAGCTGAAAAGGTAATCTCGCGTGAGGCCGCGCAGCGAAACGAATAATTTGAAGAGCTGAAGAGGGCCGAAAGGCCTCACCTCTGAAGAGGTGAGCTACATTAATACGAAAAGCGAAGAGGCGCAGCTAGCGGCGCCCCTACGACCGAAAGGCCAAAGTCAAAAACGCGGGCCCTTCGAAAACTCAGGGTAAACAGGATGCCCATCGAAAACTCAGGGCAGGCCGGCGCGACGAACGGCTACATTGAGGCGGTGGACGCGGATTGGGTTGGCGGGATTAGCGATCTAATGTGGCTCATGAGTTGTGCGGGTTCGGACTTTGAGACTATGCGGTCAACGGGTAGATGGGCGCCCAATATCGTATCGGTGAGGTCGGCATGTTGAGTGAACAGAATTATCGGGACGTTGGGCATTAGTTTCTTCAATTCTTTCGCCGCATCAACCCCGTTTAGAACGGGCATGGACAGGTCGAGAATTATGAGGTCGGGGCGATGCTTGAGAGCGAGTTCGATTGCTTCGCGGCCGTTGGTGGCTTCCGCGCAGAGTTCGTAATCCTCGGTCGCTTCGAAAAGCCGGCAGAGGACTCTGCGGATTAACGGGTTGTCGTCTGCCACGAGAATGGATCTCGGCATTTCGCCCTCAGCTTTTGGTCAGGGCGAACCGACCTGGGCCCGGAATTATGCTGACAGGATGTCTAAGGGAGGACGATAGGGTGTTCAGTGTAGGACGTGGCCAATTAAGACTCTAAGTAATTGACCAGGAGCGCGAGAAGGGTCGAAATGCAGATTCCTCCTCCGATCCTCGTTGGAAAGACCCACCCTTGCTTCGCAAGAATGGGGCACCCGGCAGGCCGGCGCGACGAAGAAAATGCGGAGTTATTGCGTTATGGGTAGGCTGACTTCTACTGTGGTGCCGTCTTTGCTCGAACGGACGTCGAAGCGGCCTCCGAAACTTCTGATTCTTTCACTCATTCCGGCAATTCCAACTCCAGCCACCTGTTTGCCCGAATTAATCTGAGCGATGATTTCAGGCGGTATGCCGCGTCCCTCGTCGCAAACTTGAATCAAGACTTGTTCGGCATCGGTTTCGATGCGTACCTCGGCTGCATGCGAGCCTGAATGGCGATGGATATTGGCGAGGCTTTGTTGGACTACGCGGAAGAGGGCTGTTTCAATGGCGCTAGGGAAGCGGCCGAGGTCATCCGGAATGTTCAGTTCCACCTTGATTCCGCTGCGCTCGGAAAAACCCTCGACATAGAATTTCAGCGCTGAACGAAGTCCTAATTCATCGAGCAAAGGAGGATGAAGGAGATAGGAGAGCGTTCTGATTTCTGACGTGCAGCGTTCGACGGCTGCCGAGGCGTCGGCGATGGAAGCCTTGAAGTTGGGCGAGGCGGGATCTTCGCGCTCGATCATGCTGAGATTCATTGATATTGCGGCGAGGTATTGACCAGCGCTGTCATGCAGCTCGCGAGCGATTCTTCTGCGCTCATCGTCCTGCAAGGTCATGAGTCTTGAGGAGAGGTCGCGCAATTGCGATGTACGCGAATCGATCAGAAGTTCCGATTTTTCGCGGGCTTGTTTCTCGCTTTCGGCGGATTGAATCAACTGAAGCGCGACGCTGGTGAAGTCGGCGAGGTCGGACATGATGCGGGCATCTTCCATGTCAAACACGATGGCCGGATTGTGAGTGAGAATCCAGATAGTGGCGGGAGTCTGGTCCTTCAGGTAGACGGGAATTACCAGCGCTTCCACGAAGGGCGGGTTCGCAACCGGAGCGAAATAGGTGAAGTATTTTTCGGGGTAGGAGAATAGCTGCGGAGAGTTGCGATCAAGGCAGACGCCGCAGGGGCTGAAACTTCTCGGGGTGGTGCCGCCGATATGCTGCTTTAGAGTGCCGGCGAGATTGGTCCAGATGAATTTTTGCGACGTGGTGTCGAGGACGCTTAGGCCGGCGGTGTCAGCGTGGCATAGCTCGAGGGCCATGCTGAGCAAAGTGTCAATCAGGGTGTCCGGGGCGGTCGCCATCGTGCGCGCAAGGGTGCGCAGGGCTCGACCTTCGTCCTGCAGATTGGGCAGGCGATGGCGGGCACTGAGCTTGGGCGTGATTAGGATGTCTTCTAGACGCGCGGATTGGGCAATACGCGGGGCTGACCTGCGTTCGGGCTCGTGCGTTGACGGCACCATTTCTTCAGGTATTCCGCGAGCAGTGCTCAATGGGACTCCGATGCTGGGCTGTTCAGCGGGATTGTTGAGTAGAATTCTAGACAGATAGGACTTGGAGATTGTTCGAATATCGCCTCAAACTTGAGGCAATGCATTCTGCGTTGAATTCGTGGGTTTGTCAAACGGGGCGGTAAGGGCGTTCGGCGGGGCAGGCGGAAACAGCGATGGATACGGCGCGGCCCCGGTGAAACCATTTGAGGCGGTTTTTATCCAATTTTTAGAGGGTGAGGAACGTCCTGGGGATGCGCACATAGCTATGGCCGACACTGGCGGTGCACAGGTTGCGCGACTTGGCCGAAGAGTCCGGGTGCTGATTGCTGACACGCATCCGGTCATCAGAAGGGCGGTGCGCTCGACGCTGCTGGTGCACCCGGAGATTGAAGTGTGTGGTGAAGCGACGACGGGCGTTGAAGCCATTGAAGAAGCGAAGAAATTGAAGCCGGACGTAGTGGTTATGAACATAACTCTGCCGGTCTTGAACGGATTTGAAACGGCGCGCGAAATCAAAGCGGTGTTGCCGGAAGCGGCGATTGTGATTTTGTCGCAGCATGCCGACCGCGAATTCGTTGAGGAAGCCAGGAAGATTGGGATTCGAGCGTATGTAGCGAAAACGAGAGCGGCCGAGGCGTTGGTAAAGGCGGTGCAGGCGGCGGCGATCGGCGAGGATTTCGTTTTGATTGAGTAGAAGGCAGAGTTCGTTGAAACTTTTTTCGGTGGCTCGTATCCAACTTAGAGATTGCTAGGTAGTGCCCCCACTGGGAAGCGGCGCACACCCGAACGGCAACGTCGCTTCCCATCCTTTTCGATATTTCCCATAACATCATCGTAGCGATCATAGCGCCGAGTCTCGCCCTCGGAACGAGCTGAGCACGAAACGTTACTTGTCGGCAAACTAGGGTTATCAATGTATCGCCACGCGGGTGCTGAAGGCATAGGGTGGCTTGTGGGGAGTGTCCATTTGCTGAAGCGCATATTAATTGCCGATGATCATGAGCTTTCGAGGAGCCGTCTGGTTAAGCTGTTCAAAGAGCGGGGATGGGAGATTTGTGCGGCGGTGGAAAATGGCAAGGAAGCGGTTGAGAAAGCGGTCGAGTTGAACCCCGATCTGATTATTCTGGACGTGGGAATGCCGGTGATGGATGGCATAGAAGCGACGCGGCAGATTAATCGCGCGTTGCCGTCGATTCCTATTCTGATTTACACGCTGCACGCGAGTTCGCAGCTCGATTTTGAAGCGAAGAATGCGGGCGCACGGCAGGCTATTTCGAAGGCGGATGTGTATAGCTTGTTGAGCGCGGTTTCGATGATCTCGATGGAGCAATCGAGAAGCCAGGCTGCGGCTGGCGCTGGGGGCAAGGCATCCTGAGCGCGGCGCTACAGGAAGTTGGGTATTGACGTTTTCCTAACCGGTAATATCTTGATTACAACCGATATTTGTTGAACCACGGGGAGCGGCGGACGAACACCCACAGCGCGCTGCTCCCCATCCTCCTTTATCCGCGAGAAGAATGCGCGATCTTCGAGAGAACTATCGTAACTCAGGGCATATAGGGCGAAGCGGGTGCGGCTGCGATGAAAGGCTGCCGGGCATGAAGCCCGGCGCTACAAGTACCATTCGGTGCACGGTGCCAGTCGGGCGCACTTCCTAGCCGCGCGCAACAGTTGCCGTCGGGCAGTAGAGTGCGCGAGTGTCGTTTTCGCTTTTGATTCGTCTTTATTGGTGAGGCATAGGGGAAGGTTGGGATTGCTGCTGGGAGCGAGGAAATGGCACAATTTCGGTTTCACCTGGAGGATGGTTATGCCCTCAACCTGGACCGGGTACATTACGTTCGGATTGATCTCGATTCCGATTGAACTGACGCCGGCGGCGCGCTCTGAAAGAATAAGCTTCAACCAAATTCACTCGGTGTGCCACACGCGATTGAAGCAGCCGCTATTTTGCCCGTCGTGCGAGAAGTTCGTGGATCGCGCGGAAGTTCAGAAGGGATATGAATACGAGAAAGATCAATATCTGCTTTTCTCGAAAGAGGAACTGGAAGAGATCGAGCCGGACTCGGCCAAGACGATGGAGATTTTGAGCTTCGTGAAAGTGGAGGAGATTGATCCGGTTTACTTCGATAGTTCGTATTACGCGAAGCCGGGCGAAGCGGGAGTGAGAGCGTACAACCTACTGCTCGATGCGATGCGGAAGACGGGCTATGTGGGAATCGCCAAGGTAACGATGCACAATCGCGAAAATATCGTGATCATTCGCGCTGGAGAGAAGGGGTTCACGCTGCATACGATGTTTTATCAGAACGAAATCCGGTCATCGGAAGCTGCTCTGCCGAAAAAGACTGAAGTGAGCGCGGCGGAGGCGAACCTGGCGACGCAATTGATCGAGAGCTTGGCGGCTCCGTTCGATCCATCGCAATATTTCGACTCGTACCAGAGAGAGCTCGAGAAACTCATCGAGGCCAAGGCGCACGGGAAGAAATTGACGGTGGTTCCGCGCGGTAAAATTGAACCGGTCGCGGATTTGATGGCGGCACTAAAACAGAGCCTGAAAACCAAAGACGAGGGCGCAAAGAGAGGAGTACTCCGCGCGGTACCGAAGCCGGGCGAGAAGAAGTCACGGAAAACTGCCTAGCTAGTCAGTTTCCCGTGGCATCTTGCCAGTTTGGCATTTACGACGCGAATTTTAGCGGTGCGCCATCTTCTGCGCCATCAGCAGCAGAAGACGCCGGTCGGGTTCCTTGGTTCTCGACAACAAGCGGCGAAAACGCGAGAGCAGACGCGCGTCCTTGCCTTTGCTGCCCCAGGCGATATCGTCAGCCGTCTTCCTTTTGGGAAGATTCGGCAACTCTGGCGGTTCCTCACCATCATAAAAAAGCTGATAGAGGGGAATCTCCATCGCACGGGCCAGCTTCTCAAGCGTTTCGATCGCTGGAACGGTGTGACCGTTCTCAACGCGCGAAATGTAGCAGCGGAGCAGACCGGTGCGTTTTTCGATGTCGCCTTGTGAAAGTTTCTTTTCTTCTCGAAGTGAGCGAAGCCGTTCTCCAATTATCATAACGTTATTATCTACGACGGTCTGTCCAGGCGCAAGCGGAAATTTTCGGCTCGGCTTGCTCCAAGTGTTCAGCCAAGCTACTCAGCAGGCTGGGCTTCTGGGTGTATGACGGTATGACGGCTCTATTTGGATTCACTGTGCAGCCGAGTGCCGCAAGAAATCCCTTCGAAAGTTCAGGGCAGTCGGTGCGGCACTACATTTCGATTGAGGGCCGGGCGTACTAGCCTAGCTAAATAGAATTCGGTACTTTACTCTGCCCCGCGTGCGCCTATGATGCGCGTACCGACGGAACCGATGGTTCCGAGCATCGTTCCCTTCAGACCTCTAAGCATCCTTTGAATCGCGGGGAGAATATCATGATCATGCTCATCTTGCTCGAACTCGCTCTGCTCTGTGTTCTTGTGCTGCTTATTCGCGTGGCCATTCGGCGTGGGATCGCTCGCGTCTGGGAGGATGATGAGGATCTGGGAGATGAATTGCACCCGGCGGGCGCTGAGGTGGATGCAACCAAGACATTGGAAGTGACGATGGAGGCCGTTCCTGAAACCGGAGGGACGGAGGGTACGACGAGCTAGTGCTGCGATTGGCGATTATTGCCTGACGCGGATTGAAAGCCGGCGCTACCGGCGCTGAATTCGCATGGAGTGCCTTTGGCGGACCAGCTGAGCACAATCGTTCTCAGGTGATTTTCGCGGCACAACCCCCAAATCAATTGATGGTCAAATTGACAGCTAGCCATATTGTAGACATATGCCCGTACCAGCTGCTGCCACCGCAAAGATTTTGATCGCAGACGACTCCGCAATTTTCAGGCGAGAACTCAGCCGGATTCTCGAATCGCAACCGAGATTCAAGGTGTGCGGCAAAGCATCGAGCGGCGCCGAAGCAATTGAGAAAACGAGGGAATTGAATCCTGACCTCGTCATTCTTGATCTGTCCATGCCGGATATGAACGGGTTCGACGCGGCGCGGAGAATTCTTGCAGCGGTCCCTTCGATGGCAATTCTGCTTCTCTCGGTGCATGCTTCCACCGAATTCCTGGAAGAGGCTTACAACATCGGAGTTCGCGGGTACGTCCAAAAAGGGGTGGGTGGTGAAACGCTGATTGAAGCTTTGGACGCGCTGCTGAATGGCGACGAGTATTTCCTCACGAAAATCG
This sequence comes from Candidatus Acidiferrales bacterium, assembly GCA_036513895.1. Lineage (GTDB taxonomy): Bacteria > Acidobacteriota > Terriglobia > Acidiferrales > UBA7541 > Palsa-147. The sequence goes on from DATBYF010000013.1 coordinate 11,598, forward strand.
AAACCACGAAGTCGCGCAAAGAAGATCTGCTTCAATAAACGCAAAACCTCATCACTTCGTTCGGGATGACAACGTTCATATTTTCCGCTAGCTGTGAAGCTGGTGACAGCTACAAGTGCAGATGCACAATGTTGGCAACGATGGTACTCAGCCGACTTCCGCGTCTAAGACAAAAATCCGTGCGAAGTTATTTTTGACGTTTGATGGAAGAGGGACGCCCTAGTCCGGCGTCTCGTGGTGCGAGACTGAAACGAATTGGGGCGTCCCTCCGGTGTTTAGCTTTGCGCTGTGCTATCGGGAATATTCATCAAGTTCGTGATGCAACGGCCGCGCGGCTTCAGGGATGGGTACTTTTCCGCTGAGAATGTCGTGGCGGTCTACTGCATCGCTGTACATGGATTTGTCCCCGCTCTTGTCGGCTTGAACCACGGCGCCATCGAGAGCTACGCCAGCGAAAAGGCCTTTGGCGCGCGAATAGGACAGAATTTCCGCAGTCAGTTTAACGTCGGTGCCAGCTTCCGCGGTCCGGCCGACGGGCCCGGCCGCGACTGAGGCGTCGCCACCGAGTTTGAATTTGTCGCTGAGCAAGCTGTGCAGCGCGTGGTCATTCATAAAGAGCATCACAAGATCAGTGGACGAACCGCCGATCTGATAGCCCACGCTCCCACCGTCAATTGCCAAGAACAACGGGGCGCTCCAGCCATGCCCGGTGCGGCAGGTGACTACTCCTCTGCCGTAGTTGCCGCCGAATACGAAGGCAAACTTCACGTCGCCCGGAATGATGGCGACGCATCTCGCCTTATTCAGCAGGTCGTGAGGGATGCCGTGGTCTGGCGTGTCCATGATCTCCTTGAAAACATCGGCAGCCTTGTGGAGTCGATTCACATCGTCCTCGCGGTCCGAGGCGACCGCGCTGAGCGTTACGATTAGACCTAGGGCCGCGACGAACAGAAACCGTTTCATTTTCAATCCCCCTATATTTTCAAACTTAATGCGCTGGCGGGCGCTTCAGCTTCGGCTGTTAAGCGATGCCGCGCGGAGTGTACAGCGGTTCTGGAGGGCGAGATATACCGTAGTTGCTGTATGTACCGGAACGGTGCGTCGGCGGTGCGTCCGGGGCTGAAAAACAGTTGTGGTGAGGATTTCGCTTGCTGGACGGAACTCCAGCTCTTCCCCTGCTGAAGCAGTAGGCTTCCACCGAGAGGCATGGGGCGGGACCAAGGTTTCTTCGACGTGCGTGTCGGGGGGCGAATCAAAAGTCAAAGACGCCGGCAGGTTGCCAGCGCTACGAGTGTGGCCGAGGCTTGCAATTTGACAGTGAGTTGGTTGGGAATGCGGGTTTTGTAGGACGGATTGTTAGCTCAGGTGGCGAAGGTAAAATTCAAAGTCAAAAACGACGGCAGGATGCCCTTCGGAAAATCCCTTCGACAACTCAGGGCAGGGCAGGCCGGCGCGAGGGCGGCGGCGCGTTGACTTGGCTTGGTGGGGAGCATAAGATTTGCGCTTTATGCCTGAATCTTCTCCACTTGCAGGGCGTACGATTAGCCATTACCGCATCCTAGAGAAACTTGGGGGCGGGGGAATGGGCGTCGTTTACAGGGCAGAAGATACGAAGCTGCGGCGATTTGTCGCGCTGAAATTCCTTCCTGATGAGCTTGTGAAAGATCACCAGTCCCTCGAGCGATTCCGACGCGAAGCGCAGGCGGCATCGGCGCTCAATCATCCGAACATCTGCACGATTTACGATATTGATGAAGAAGGCGGGATGCCGTTCATCGCGATGGAGTTGCTGAATGGCGAGACGCTGAAACATCGGATTCACGGCGAGGCGCTGCCGCTTGACGCGATGCTGGAAATCGGGATTGAAGTCGCGGACGCGCTCGATGCCGCGCATGCGCAAGGAATCGTTCATCGCGACATCAAGCCGGCGAACATTTTTGTGACGACGCGGGGTCACGCTAAGATTCTCGATTTCGGACTGGCGAAGCTCAAGCCAACGAGCGTAGCCGGGTCGCTGCTCGATTCGGCGGGCGCGACGGCGGCGATGACGGCTGTTGGTGTGACAGCGGAGCATCTCACTAGTCCCGGCACGGCTCTCGGAACTGTTGCATACATGTCGCCGGAACAGGCGCGCGGCAAGGATGTGGATGCGCGTAGCGATTTGTTTTCGTTCGGTGGCGTGCTTTACGAAATGGCCACGGGCGTCGTGCCGTTTCGCGGGGATACTTCGGCGGTGATTTTTGACGCGATTCTCAATCGTTCGGCGGTGCCGCCTGTGCGATTGAATCCCGAGTTGCCGGTGAAGGCCGAAGAAATTATAGGCAAGGCGCTCGAGAAAGATCCGAGGTTGCGATATCAGAGTGCGGCGGACATTCGGACCGATCTGATGCGGCTCAAGCGGGACACGGATACTTCGAGCCGCGCGATTCCGATGGAAGTCACGGCTCCGCCTCCCGGCCAATCCGGTTCGGTGCGCGATTCGGCACTTCAGCAAACGCCCGTCAGCACTCGCGCCATTTCGGCTGCGTCAGTGGCGCCGGCGAGCGCGAGCAGCGTTAGCGCGGCCGCTCCGGTTGCTATTACTCCGGCGAGTGGGTCTGGTTCGGCGGCAAGCATTTCAGCGGGGAGCGTTTCAGCCGCGTCCAGCTCGGCTGCGAACGTTCCAGTCGCGAATGCTTCGGCTACGACTGTGCCGGATGCGAGCGGGCCGGCCGCGATCGCTCGACGCGGGGTGATAATCGGCGGCGCGGTGGTCGCGGTCCTGATCGTAGCCGGCGCGTACTTTTTCTTTGCGCATCGCGGGCCGAAACTCACGGAAAAGGATTCCATCGTTCTCGCCGAGTTCACGAATACGACGGGCGATCCCGTGTTCGATGGCGCGCTGCGGCAAGGTCTGGCATCGCAGCTCTCGCAATCGCCATACCTGAACATACTTTCGGACCAGCAAATTCAGCAGACGTTGCGTTATATGAGTCAGCCGGCGGCGGCGCGGCTAACGAATGATTTGGCGCGGCAAGTGTGCCTGCGGACGCAAAGCGCGGCGGTTCTCGATGGATCGATCGCACAGATTGGCACGACGTACAGCCTGGTGCTGAATGCGGTGAATTGCGCGAGCGGGGAGACGCTGGCGACGGCGCAGGCGGACGCGACGGATAAGAATCAAGTGCTGGGCGCGCTGGGCAAAGTGGCAGGAGAAATTCGTGGGAAACTAGGCGAATCGCTTGCGTCGGTGCAAAAATACAATACGCCAATCGAACAGGCGACGACGTCGTCACTCGATGCATTGAAAGCCTACAGCACCGGCATGACTACGCGCAGGGAAAAGGGGGACGCGGCTTCGGCGCCATTTTTCAAGCAGGCGTTTACACTCGATCCGAATTTTGCGATGGCGTATGCCGTGTTCGGACAGGTGAGCGCCAATAACGGCGAAGCCGCGCTGGGCGCGGAATACACGCAGAAAGCCTACGATCTGCGCGATCGCGCGAGCGAGGTGGAGAAGTTTTACATCGAGTCACACTACTACCAGAACGTTCTCGGCGACGATCAAAGAGCCAATCAGGTTTATGAATTATGGACGCAGACGTATCCCCGCGACTCGATTCCCGACAACAATTTGGCTGTGGCGTACAGCCTTGAGGGCCAGTGGGAGAAGTCGCTGCCCAAGGCTCTGGAGGCGCTGAGGCTCGATCCAGAAGATTCCATTAGTCACATGTCTGTGGCTCGGTGCTACACGGCGCTCGATCGCTATGACGAAGCCAAGGCCACGTTGAATGAAGCAGTGACGAAGAAAATAGATGTGCCTCGAATTCACCAAGGCTTCTACTTTTTGGCGTTCATTCAGAACGACGCGGCGGGGATGGCGCGCGAATTGGATGTGATGTCGCGGTTGTCGCCAGAGGCGGCTCCGATCGCGGTATCCGAACAAGCGGCTTCGGAAGCCTACTCAGGAGATTTCGAAAAGGCGCAGGCGTTATACATTCGCGCTGCGGAGGAAGAGAAGGCACTGGGGGAGAAAGAACAGGCGGCGAACACACTGCTGATTCTCGCGCGAGCGATGGCGGAGGCCGGTGACTCGGCGGGCGCGCGGAAGGAAATTGGGGCGGCGCTGGAACTTGGCCAATCCAAAGGGGTGAAGAGCTTAGCGGCACACGATTTCGCGCGTGCGGGCGATACGACGCATGCCGAATCGTTGGCCGACGAGCTGGCGAGAGCGAATGCGTCGGACACTCGAATTAATAATTATTCTCTGCCGCAAATTCGTGCCGCCATCGCGATGGATCGAAACGATCCCGGCAAGGCCGTCGAGTTGCTGCAGGCGGCTTCGAGTTACGATCTTGCCTCGCCGCTCGCTGTTCCTTACGAGCGCGGGCAGGCCTTCTTGCTTCTGCATAAGGGCAATGAAGCGGCGGCCGAATTTCAGAAGGTGCTGGACCACCGCGGGATCGTGATCAATGCGGTTTTCGGCGCGCTGGCGCATTTGCAATTGGGGCGAGCGTATGCGCAGGCGGGTGACGCGGCGAAGGCGCGGACGGCGTATCAGGATTTTTTTGCGCTGTGGAAAGACGCGGATGCCAATATTCCTATTCTTCAGCAAGCCAAGAGTGAATACGCGAAATTGAAGTGAGCGCGGTGAGGACACTTTTCTCGCCGGGTAAAAGAGGCGGTCCGTCATTCGACGGACCCTACGGTTACCTGTCGCGCGATCTCGCCTAAATCGAGGCGCGACGAATTGCGAGCAACGTCGTAGGGCCAAAGAAAGATGCCGGGCTGTTTTAGCTCGCGCTACAATTGACCCGTCCATTGCGTATCTGGGCAGTCCTTCCGAGTTATCCCTTCATCTGATTTCGCGAATGTTTCATATAATCCCGGATTCAATCTGATGACGACTACGGGACTACAGACGGCGGCGCCGGTTCGGTCGCAGTTGCTGCGAATTTTGGGGGCGGGGTTTGGCGTGGCTGTTGTGCTTGGCGCCACGATCGGCGTAGGAATTCTGCGATTGCCGGGAACGGTGGCGGCGGCACTTGGAAATTATTGGGTCATCCTGCTGGCGTGGATCGTTGGCGGCGGGTACACGCTGCTGGGCGCGGTGTCGATGGCGGAGTTGGGAACGATGCTGCCGCAGGCGGGCGGATTTTATGTTTTCGCTAAGCGGGCATTCGGCGGCTTTGTGGGATTTGCGGTGGGATGGGGCGACTGGGTGAACAATTGCGCATCGCTCGCGTACGCATCGGCAGCCGCCGGGGAATACTCCGCGGCGCTTTTTCCCGGGCTCGCGGGGCATGAGAAGACGATCGCGATTGCGACGCTGGGATTGTTTGTGGTGCTGCACGCCGTAGGATTGCGATTGAGCAGCTTGGTGCAGAAATTTACAAGCGCGGCCACGGCGATGGCATTGATCGGGCTTGCAGTGGGATGCTTCTTTGCGGGAGGCGGCGCATCATCTCCGGGGACAGAGCGCGCGGGCTCAGCGCTCGATGTTTTGAATTATCATGGCAGTTGGCTGCTGCTCATCGCGCCGATTGTGATGGCTTTGCGGGCGATTGTGGTGGCATACGACGGCTGGTATCAGGCGATTTATTTTCTCGAAGAAGATGTGAATCCATCGCGGAATTTGCCGCGAGCGATGATTGGCGGCGTGCTCCTCATTATCGGGCTGTATCTCTTGGTGAATTTGGCGCTGCTTCACGTGCTGCCGGTGCCGGTGCTCGCGGCATCGAAGCTGCCGGCGGCGGTGGCAGCGCAAATCCTGCTTGGCGGCTGGAGTGGGAAGATCATCACGATTCTCTCGCTGCTTACGCTGCTGAGTCTGATCAACGCGGTACTGCTTGGCGCGACAAGAATTATTTTTGCGATCAGCAGGGACGGCTTGATCAGCAACATGGCGACGCGGGTGAACGCGGGCGGAACGCCGCAGGTTGCGCTGCTGCTATCGGCGGGGACGGCGATGATTCTTGTAGCGTCGGGGACGTTTGAGAGAATTATTTCGATTGCCGCGGTGGTGTTTGTTGCGAACTATTGCGCAACTTATTTCGCGGTGATATGGCTGCGGCGCCGCGAGCCTGATGCGCCGAGGCCGTTCCGGGCGTTGGGTTATCCGTGGAGCACGGGAATCGTGCTCGTGGGCTCGGCGCTTTTCTTGGCGGCGGCAATCTACAGCGCGCCGATGGATGCTGTGTTTGCGGCGGGACTTCTTGGGGTGTGCGCGCCGGTTTACGTTCTGATGAAAAAGCCGGCGGCGGTGGCGGCGAATTAAGTAGTTGGAGGGGAATGTTGTTTACGCGTGCGATTGTGCGGAGGCCGGGCGAGAATTTCGCTGAGGGATTGACTTCATTTAAAGGCGAACCTCCCGATTACGTGAAAGCGATCGAGCAGCATGAAGCCTATTGCGCGGCGCTTGAGCAGTGCGGGCTGGAGGTCGTGCGCCTGGCTGCCGATCTCGCGCATCCGGATTCGACTTTCGTGGAAGACGTGGCCGTGCTCACGCGCGACACCGCGATATTGACGCGGCCGGGAGCGAAGAGCCGCGAAGGGGAAGTGGACGGGATTCGCGACGCGCTCGGAGAGTTTTTTCAGACGGTTCATGAAATTGAGGCGCCGGGAACGCTTGATGGCGGCGACATTTGCGAAGCGGGGAAGCATTTTTTCATCGGTGTTTCGCGGCGGACGAATGAAGAGGGGGCGGGGCAGCTTGCGGCTTTTCTCGCGCATCAGGGCTTCACGACTTCGTTTGTGGATATGCGCGCAATGAAGAGCATTCTGCATTTGAAGAGCGGAATTGCGTGGGTGGGCGATGGGAAGCTCGTGGTGGTGGACGAGTTGGCGGGTCGCGAAGAGTTCCGCGAGTATGAATTGATTCGCGTGGCGGCCGTCGAAAGCTACGCGGCGAATTGCGTGCGTGTAAATGATTTCGTTCTGATTCCGGCGGGATTTCCGGTTATCGCGAACGATTTGATTGCCCGCGGATTCAAAGTGTTGGCGCTCGAAGTTTCGGAGTTTCAGAAGATGGACGGCGGGTTGAGTTGTTTGTCGCTGCGATTTTGAGAACGTTCAGAGAGCGCGTAAACAACCACAGATTCTTCGTCGGAACCTCGACGGGTAGGAACTTCTTCGTAATTCGGTGCGAGGTGGCGCCGTATTCTTGAGCTGGGCAGTGCTAACAACAACTGCCTGAAGGCTAAAAAAGGAAAATCCGGGGACAAACTCCTGGACTGCCTCCAGAGGCAACTGCATGACGGGGCCGCCGACGGTGTTGTCCTTGTTATCTACGCCGTTGATGGTCACGTTGACGTTGCGGCCGCTCTGACCGTTTACCGAAAGAATCGCATAGCGGTTCTTGGTCGGATCATACGAATCTGTCGCCCTGACGCCGGGCGCAAGATACGCCAAGTTCGCCACGTCACGGCCGAGCAACGGAAGTTCTTCCACCTCACTTGGAACGATGGTTTGGCTGACACCCGTCTTCACCTCGTCCACGAGTGGCGCCTCGCCGGTAACTTCGATGACTACGCTGGTAGCGCCGGGCTTCAATTCTGCGTTAACGGTAGTGGTTTGACCGATGAAAATTTCGATGGTTTCCGTCACAGTGTCAAATCCGTTCATGGTGACAGTTACCGTGTAGGTGCTCACGGGCAGCAATTCAAATCGATAGTCGCCGTCGCTACTCGTGGTAGTTGTTCGAGTTGTATCCGTTGTCTTGCTCGTCGCTACAACCTTGGCGCCAGAGATTACCGCTCCCGACGTATCCTTGACCGTACCTTGGATCGTTCCGCTCGCGGTTGCCTGCGCGAAAACGTTGGTGCTGCCCAGGCTGAACAGAAACACTACGGCCGACAGCAAATACACAATTCTTTGCATATGTGTAGTTTCTCCTGATGTAACTAGCTTCTAGGATCCGAGGCCTGTTCAAACGAGGAAATGCGCTTATTTTCTCAGCGGCCCCAAATTGATCGGGAGATAGTCGGAGAGAGAAGTCAACAGGCGCAAATTACCCTCGTGAGTCCAGCACTTCTCAGCTGATTTTAGAAAAACTTCCTTAAGTACCCCCAGAGTCGCATTCAAATCCCAGGAACTGAAAGCGACTCCGTCTTCGATGGAAATCTTGAGGGCAATTTGCCTGCCAACGCACAACAAGTGCAAGTTACTTATAATGCGGCAAATATCTAAATGCGTGAGAATCAGTACTATGAAATTCAGGAGTTAGGCATCACAAACATACAGAAAGCAGTATGTCGGCGCCAAATTGTGAAAAATTCGATGTTACGCTGGAGGTCAGAACAGATCCTCACGAGCGCGTATGGAAAGCCGAGAAGGAAGGGGGACGGACTGTCCGTCCCCCTTGATTTATGAGATAGGGCTAGGTGCCATTGCCCGAGAGAGAGATGGATTGCGGACTGTTTTTGGCGTTGTCGGTGATTTTCAAGCTGCCGGATTTCGAGCCACGTGATGTCGGTGTGAAGGTCACGCTGATCGCGCAATGATTTCCCGGCGTAAGTGTGGTGCTGCTGGTGCAACCGCCGGGAACGATTGCGAAATTGCCGGTGATGGAAAGGCCCGAAAGATTCAGCGACGTCGTTCCCGAGTTGGTCAGCGTTACTGTTTTCGCCGCGCTCTTGGTCCCCGTCTTCTGATTCCCGAAATTCAAACTGCTCGGTGACAAAGTCGCTTGCGGATTGATGACCGTTGCCGTCATCGGAACCGTTTGCGGGCTACCCGCCGCGTTGTCGGCAATGAGCAGATTCGCGGCGTGCGTCTTGGTGACGTTGGAATCAGCCGTGAAGCTCATGATGATGGTGCAGCTCTTTCCGGCATTGAGGGTCTTGGGGCAAAGTTCGATGCCGAGGAAGCCCGTTGAGTCGTCGCCCGAAATCGCCATCACGCTGAAGTTAGTGAAGGTGACCATCGAGCTGCCGGTATTGGTTATCGTGGTGGCCTGCAGAGCTGTGCTGCCGACGTAGACCGTGCCGAAGTTGAGAGAGCTGGGCGAGAACTTCAGCGTTGAACCTGCGGCGTTGACGGTTTGCGGAGTTCCGGCAGATGTGCTGCTGCCGCTGTAATTCGTGTCGCCAGCGTAGGAGGCCGTGAGTGTCCAAGAGCCTGCCGTCGACAACGTCACCGAGCAACCTCCCGCGCCAGAACTGAGCGTTGCCGTGCACGTTACCGTGGTTGAGGAGAGCTTTGCTGTGACGATGACGGAACCTGACGGCGAAATGCCGCTGCCGGTTGCCTTGACGCCGACGCTAACGGGTGCGCCGACGGTTGAAGGATTCGGCGAGTTCGAAGTGATCGTCGTCGTGCTTGTGGCTTTGCTCACAGTCAGAGTCGAACTGGTGTTGTTGGTGACGCTGGAGAAATTGCCATCACTCGTGTAGCTGTACGTGATGGGGTACGGCGTGGAGGAAGCAGGGATTGTTGCCGTCGGGAACGCGACGGAGAATGCGCCGCTCGTACCGGTGATCGTGGCGGGTTCGGTTGTCGATCCAATTGTCACCATCACGCTTTCGCCTGCGGGCGGATGGGACGAGCCGGCAGAGATTGTGCCAGAGATGGTTAGTGTGCTTTGCCCATAGGTAATGTTGTAGGAGGCAAGGTTGCTGAACGCAGAGGTGAGGGCTTGTACGGTAACCGTGGCGACGGTGAGAGTCTGCTGAGTGCCGATGGTAAACGTCGTGACGTTGGAATAAACGCCCGCGGCGGCGTTCGAGCCGGTCACTGTGAATATTGCCTTTGCCGAAGGCGCGAGAGAGAAGCCACTCGGTAGCGATGAGCAACTCAGCACCTGAGGGCTCGATCCGGATATCGTGCAGCCGGAAATCGACGAGCTGCCTAAAGTCCAAGTCGCACCGGCGGGCAGGGGGTCATAGAGCGTGATGCCGCTCGCGGTGGTGGCGCCGTTGTTGGTCAAGGTGACTGTGAAGCCAATGCCGGTGCCATAGGATGCGGTTCCGTTCGCCGGCGTGGTCGTGCTTAAGCCATTCAGGAGCGGAAGGGTCGGGTTCACCGGCGTGCTGGTTGGCGGCCATGCTACGACGACATCGTTGAACTGCTTCGTGGAACCGCCGATGCCGGAATCAACTGGCTCGGCAGCGTTGTAGAAGGTGGTGATATTGAATTCGAATTGGCAATAATACGTCGTGGGGTCGTTGACATTGCCGTTGATAAGCATTACCGAGCTGCAACTGGTGCCGACTGCTGAGCTCGGCGTTGGCGCAGAGTCCGGATCGTCATAAAGCTGAGGTGTGCTGAGAAGCCAGTAGGGGCCCGGCGACGTCGCCGTCGCCGCGTCGTCGTTCCAAGTGGTCGTCCAATTCACCGGCCCGACGTATGAGGTAGTAGGCGGTTCTTCGCCCGGTGTGCTGCCGTACACCAAGTAGTGGACGCAGTTGCCGTTGGCGATGGGGACGCAGCGCGGAACTATGGCGCCGCCAGTGAGCGTGTCAGTGCCGTAATTGAAGAAGTTTAGGAAGCGGCAATCGAAATCGTTTTGAACGGAAGCAGGGGTCGTATCCGTGTTCGATTCGCAGATGCCGTCTGCGAGCGAAGGCGGCACTTCGGTGGCAACTACATTCACAGTGAATTGCGAGCTGACTGACTGAACGCCTAAGTTCACGGCATACGCGAAGGGAGCAGTACAAGGATTGCTCGGAGTGGGATTTGGATTGCCAGGGCAATTGTATGTGGCTTGCATGGATTCGGGGCCCGAGCTGGTAACGAATGTCAAAGGCACCGGTGTGGGGGTGGGAACGAAATCGGCCGTGACGTTCATATTGGAAGTCATCGGGACGGTGCAAGTGGTGCTCGTAGCGGGAGTGGTGGCGCATGCGCCGCCCCAGGCGATGAACGATGTGCCCGGTTGCGGTATTTCCGTCAGAGTGACCGTCGGAGTGCTGTACGTATTGGAGCATGGCGGGTAGACAGTGCCTCCGGTCTCAGTGCAGTCGAGAGCAGTGGTGCCATCGGTAACGGCGCCGGTTCCCGTGCCGTATTCCGTGACAGTGAGCGTGTACGAAGAAGCTACGAGGGAATTGAATGTAGCGGTGACGACCTGAAATGAATCGCCAGTCTGCAAGACGCAAGGGTTCGCCGTTCCGGTACACGTATTTCCGGGAACGTTGTACTCGTTAGACCAACCCGCAAATGTCGATCCGGCCGCGGGCGCTGCCATGATCGTCACCGGAACACCATCAAACGGCGCGCTGCAGCTACTGGTGCAGGAAAGGCCGGTCGGACTCGTCGAGGTCACCTGTCCAGTTCCCGAGCCCGCAAATGTGACTGAGACCGAAGACGGAATTACCTCCCACGTCTGAGAGATAGGCGCGCTAACGTTCCCTTGGTTATCGACGGCTTCGACGGCGAAGGTGTAATACATGTTTTCACTCAGGTTTGATTCGCTAACCGACTGTGAGCATGGCAAGTAATTCGGAGAAATTGTCATCCCCGTAGTGAACGAGCACAGGTACGAAGTGACGCTGCCATCAGAGTCGCTAAATGAAAATAGGGAATTTTGGATATAACTCGGGTTCGCTGCGCCTTCGCCAAACACCGGGGGGGTAACACCGCTGGTGCCAGCCGTTCCGGTGAAACCGATGGATTGCATGCTGCCGGAGACGCCCAACGAATCGTCGGTCCATGTGAGCGTCGCCGTGAGGGTGCCGCTATCACTCGGATTCGGATTGAAGGTGACGTAAATCTCGCAGTAGGTGTTCGGCGCAAGCGTCCCGGATGTAGAGCAAGTGCTCTGATCTTGATCGACAACGAACTCTGACGCGCCGTTGATCGTATATGAATAGGTCATTGGCGCGCCGCCGTTGTTGATCAAAATCGGGTTGGGGCTAGAGCTAACGCCACCGGGAGGCACGGTGCCGAAATTGAGAGGATAAGCGTTGATGGTTGCGATGGGCGGCGCGACGAGGAAGCCGTAGGAAGCAATCGTGCCGACGAACGGGCTGTCCTCGTCTGACACCGGGCCGGAGTTCGCTGCGATGCCATGTCTGCTGTCCGTGGCATAGGCGTATAAGATGTGGAAGCCCGGAGTGAGATCAGACGCTGTCCCGGTAAAATACTGGCTATTCTCGTCCGGTACGATGGTCGCTGGAATCCATGCCCCTTGCTGCGAGTCAACCTGGAAGTAAATACCCGTCGCGGGGGTGGTGTTGAAAGTGAACGAGGGCGAGATTACGTTTGTCGTGTTGTTTGTGAGCGGAGTAATCGTTGTGGTAAGCGTATTGGACTGAACGGGGTTTTCGGTGTACACCGAAACGGCTCCCGGATTCCCGCCCTGGTACGCGAGGGAGTAAATATTCCCCGTGACGGGATCGGCGGCAATTTCGTTTTGGAGGTTGTTAACGGAACCTCCGACGGGCAATGTGCGGATCAATGTATTTGTCGCGCCGTCGAAAACCACGACCTGCGGCCCTGGTTCATTATCATCGCCAGCACAAAGCACGTAGATCTTGTTGGAAGCGACGTTGACCGCCAGTGAGGCAGGACTATAGCAGCCGTTATTACCGAGATTGATCGTCGTGACTGAGTTGTTGTTTGACGCGCCGACCACGTACAGGTAGGCGATGCTTTCGATGGGCTCGTCGGTAACGTAAATCGTATTCGTGACGGAGTTCACCACGACGGCGGTCGGAGCACTGCTGCTGTTCGTCAGCGAGATCGTTGTGGGCGTACCGGGGGTGAAGCTATCCGCGCCCTGAATTGCGTCCAATGTGCCCGATGAACCGCCGCAGGCGACGTATATGGTATTCGTCACCGTGTTGACATCGGCTGAGGTCGGGCTGCTGCAAACAGGGAACGCCCCTCCTCCGTGACTATCCGAAATTTGCAGCGCACTGGTGTCGGAAAATACGGCGTAGTTGTACCCTTGAGCCGGGTTCGTTCCGATGGCGATTGGAGTTGAGCCCCCGGAGAAACTGCCTGCGGAGACGGTTTGAGAGTTTTGACCGCCTGCGAATGAATAGCCGACGCCCTGGCCGGTACTCGCGCCGTAGACCTGATTGAGAACAGGATTGAATGCGAGCAAATTGGGTGTAAACGATAGGTTATCGTTGCTCCCATTCTGAAGCGTTATCGTGGATGGAGTAGAGGATAGCGACGCCCCGTTAATCACACTCACGGAACTGCCGTTGAAATTCGAAACGTAAACTAGGTTATTAATGGGATCGACGACGAGCGCGTTCGGATTTGCGCCGACAGTTATTGGAGAAGCCGGGTCGAGCGTGTTTGTAGACCCGTCGATGACTGAAACCGTGCTGGAGCCGTTGTCCGCGACAAAAATCGTGTTCGTAACTGGGTTGACTGCGACGGCCCAGGGTTGAGATTGCGGGTATGCTGGGGTTGCGACCTGGTAGGTCGCGCCGTCGATGACAGAAATTGCGGATGTTCCGGAGCCATTCGTAATCGCGTAGGCTTTGTGAGTGACGGGGTTAACGGCAATCTGCTCCAGGTTGGCGCTGGCTTGCGCCGTCAAGACGTCAGGAGTTGCGCTCAAATTGGAGCCGTTGATTACGGCGACGGTTCCCTGAGATCCATTGGCGAGATACGCTTGATCCGTCGATGTATCAACGGCGATTGAAACGAAGCCGGAGGTTCCGGATGATGTATTTACGTCCGTGGCAGGAGTCGTGGTGCCGCTGATGACGGAGGCGTAGTCGCTTCCCGAGTTGGCGACGAAGACTTGATTGGTTTCCGGATTTACGGCGAGCCCGGCAGGACCCATCATTTCCGGGCTGGTCACCGTCGCAGTCACCGTGTTCGACGAGCCATCAATTACCGAGACGCTGTTCGACCCGCTGTTAGCGACGTAAATCAAATTCGTGACTGGGTTGATGACGACGGCTACCGGTGAATTGCCGACCCCAATATTGGCCACAACTGAGTTGCTACTTCCACTGATTACTCCGATCTGATTCGGTATACAACCCGATGTGCAGCCGGCATTCGAGTCGTTCTCCGCCACGTAGATCATGTTCGTTACTGGATTTACGGCCACGGACAACGGAAAGTTGGGAACGCCTGCGGTCGAACCCAACGAAACTGTTGTCACTTCTGTGTTGGTATTTCCATCGATGACAACCACGTACGCGTTGCCGTCGTCGCAAACGTAAATCATGTTTGTGGCGGGGTTGATGGCGATGGAGAATAGATTACCGGCGCCCGGGGAAATTGTGGCGGCGTATGTCGCGGGAGAGGTGGCGGTAGCGCCAGTAAAGGCATATATCTTGCTGGCAGAGCGATCGACGACGTACACCATGTTCGTGACGGAGTTCACGGCGACCGCCCAGTTACCCAGCCCGCCGTAGGTGTTCGAAGGCGACGATATCGCGTTCGTTGCGCCGTCGATGACGGTCAAAGTCCCCTCGCTGTCCGCGAGATAAATCTTGTTGGTGACTGGATTGATTGCGACGCCGTGCGAATCGTTCGCATCGGACAGCGTCGCCGTTATCACCTGAGCATGCGCGGGCGCGACGACGAATAGCATCGCGGACGCAACCGCGAATAACGCGACCAATCCTGCTCGCAGGATTCTTTGTCGCAACGCGCTGCGCGGCGCGGTCGCGGTCTCGATTGCGAGCTCGCACGCTACCATTTCATACGCGGCAATCCTTGGCATTCCCGGCGTGGAAGTCATTCTTCCTCCGAACAAGATTTACATCGCGCCGGCGGGGCAAACTCGCGGCCCGACTTCGTGCACAAGTTGTTGTGACTACGGGATAAACTGTGGTGCAAACGAGCCAGTTAGTAACGTCGACCGGGCGCCTTGGCGAGTGCCGGGTTCTGAGGTATTGGCCCGGGAAGAGCTTAAACGTGACACTCTCAACTGCCAAGAGAAATTTGAAATAAATCCCCGATAGCCCGGAGAAATCTGAAGTGCCCTATACCTTTCGTGATCGGCCCTGGCATGTCTTGTACGAGAAAAAGGGAATCGCGCCGGCGGAAGAGATGCACGTTCGGCTCCAAATTTATACCTGTGACAGAAAGGCAGTTGCGGGCTTCAGTCGTGATTTATTGCAAGGATTTGCATAGTTCGGGAGTTTTGAATCCCGGCGAAAGTGTGAAGTAATCTGGCCTAACTAAGCGAGGGTTGGTGCGAAGCACTGGCGGCGCAAAGCCGCTTGATTTCGCTGTACGGAAGTCGTAGTGTTCTTATGATTTAGCTCCTCAGCAACGGCGCAAAAACATGGAGTGTCCTCAGTGTCATACCGTCAATCCGCCCACGGCGGCTAGCTGCTCGAAGTGCGGCACCGCGTTTGATTTTGACGGCGCGACGATGGCGGCCGTCACCGCGGCGGTTACCCCGGCAAGCGAAGTTGGAAAGGGTTGGTCGGTTCCGGCCAACACCCCGGCGACCGGCGGCGTCGCAGCGATGGGCACGTCGCTTCCTCCTGGAACAATCCTCGGCACGCGTTACGAAATCGTTCAAATGCTTGGGCAGGGCGGCATGGGCGCCGTCTATAAAGCGAAAGACCGCGAACTCGAGCGCTTCGTCGCGCTGAAAGTGATCCGGCCACAACTGGCGATGGACCCCGAAATCCTCGCGCGCTTCAAACAGGAACTGATCCTCGCTCGGCAAGTAACCCACAAAAACGTGATTCGAATCTTCGATCTCGGTGAGGCCGATGGGATCAAGTTCATCACGATGGAATTCATCGAGGGACAGGACCTCAAATCCCTCATCACCGAAAAAGGGAAGCTGAGCAATGAAGAAATTGTCCGCGTGATGGAGCAGGTGTGTCTCGCGCTCGAAGCGGCTCACGGCGAAGGAGTGGTTCACCGCGATTTGAAGCCGCAGAACATCATGCTCGACATGAACGGCAAAGTGGCGGTCATGGACTTCGGGATCGCGCGCTCGACGGAAGCGGGAGGCATGACGCAGACCGGAGCGCTGCTTGGCACGCCGGAATACATGTCGCCGGAGCAAGTGATGGGCGAGCATGTGGACGCGCGCTCGGATCTTTTTACGCTCGGCGTGATTTTCTATCAGCTGCTCATTGGCGAAATGCCTTACAAGGCTGACACGGTGCAGGGCGCGATGTTCAAGCGCACGCGCGAGCGGCCTAAAGCGCCGATCGAGGTGGATCCGACGGTTCCGAAGATGTTGAGCGATATCACGGCGAAGTGCCTGGAGATGGATCCGAAACTTCGTTATCAGTCCGCGCGAGAAATATTGAGTGATTTGGAAATTTGGCGCGGTGGCGGGACGAAGGCATTTGCGACGAGTGCTGGTGTTGGCACGACCGTACTGCCAGTTGCTGTTCCTGCTGAGGTTGGGTCGAAGAAGTGGATCGCGGCGGGCGTAGCGGGGATTGTTTTAATTCTAGCAGCCGCCGGATACGCATTTCGCGGGCGGCTTTTCTCCGGCGCGTCGGGAATGGGAACTGGAGCGCCCGCGATGTCACTGGCGATTCTGCCGTTTCGCAATGCTTCGGGCGATCAGTCGCTCGATTGGCTTGGGTCAAGCATGGCGGAGATGCTCAGCACGGACGTGGGCCAGTCGTCGCAGCTTCGTACGGTTTCGCCAGAGCGCGTCGGGCAGATCCTGAGAGATCTGCGGATCGCGCCGGACGCGACGCTCGACGCACCGACGATTCAGCGCGTCGCCGAATTCAGCAACGCCGACACGATTGTATCCGGCCAATACGCGAAATTCGGGGATCAAATTCGAATTGATGTGACCGTGCAGGATTTGAAGCGCGGGCATTCGACCAAGCTCAAAACTGAAGCGGCGAGCGATAAAGAAATTCTTTCGACAGTAGATCACCTGGCCGCGGACATTCGGCAGAATCTCGATCTCTCGAGCAGCGCGGTGAAGGAGCTGCAAGCACAATCGTTCAAGCCGTCTTCCACTTCGCTTCCGGCGCTTCGCGATTACGATCAAGGGCTGCAACTTCAGCGGCAGGGCAAAAATCTAGAAGCGGTGAAGATGTTCGAATCCTCCACCACGGAAGACCCGAATTTTGCGCTGGCATACTCGCAACTCGCGCACACCTACGAAGATCTCGGCCAGGACAACGAAGCCGAGCAGAATTCGCGAAAAGCCGTCGAGTTGAGCGACAAGCTTCCCGAGGTTGAGAAATATCTGATCGCCGCGCGAAACGACGAGATCCTGAACAATTATCCAAAAGCCATCGAAGCGTACCAGAGCATCGTGAAAGTGGCGCCCGATAACGCCGATGTGCTTTTTGATCTTGGCCGGCTGCAGGAGAGCGCGGGCGCGTTCGATAAGGCGCACGATACTTTCGCGAAGGTGCTTGCGCTCGATCCCAAGCGGGTGGACGGCCTGCTGGCGATGGGCCGCGTGGAAATCGAAGCGGGAAAAGATCAGTCGGGACTCGACTATCTGAACCGCGCGCAAAGCATGGCCATCGAACTTGGCAACGACGAAGAGAAGGCGCAGATACTGCAAGCCATCGGCATCGCGTACTCCGACCTGAATAAACCGCAGGACGCGCTGCAGAATTTTCAGCAATCGCTTGAAATCAAGCGCCGGCTTGGCTTGAAGAGAGGGATCGCCGACAGTCTTGAAATGATTGGGCAGATGGAAGCCATCCTCGGAAAAAACGATGTAGCGCTGAAGAATTTCAATGACGCTTTGCAAGGATATCGTGACATCGGAGACAAAGCGCGCACTGGCGACGTCTTAACCGATATCGCGCGCTTCTACAACGATCACAGCGAATTCGACAAGGCGCTCACGCTGCTGAAACACGCGCTGCAAATTCAGATCGACGCCGGGAACGAAAACAGTCAGGCGCTGGCGTTGAAAAACATTGGGAACACCTACCTGATGAAGGGCGATTACGAGGATGCGCGCACGTATTTTTCGCAGACTCTTTCCCTCTACGAAAAAATCAACGTGCCCACAGATATCGCAGACACACTGCACGATCTGGCCGAGACTTCGATGCGGCTCGGTCAATACGATCAAGCCGCGGAGCAATACCTGCGCGCGCTCGATATCCGCCGCACCGCGAGCGACAAGCGAGGCGCGGCGATCGAATCGGCGAGCCTCGGAGTTCTCTTCGGCTTTCAAGGACGCTTTGGCGCGGCGCTCAGCTCGGAGCAGGACGCGCTGAAATCCATGCGGGACATTAATGAAACGAGGCAGTGGCTCGCCGAGGTGTTGATCGATTATGGGCGCGCTCAGGCGCAAATCGGCAATAGCGTGGACGCCCGCAAGAGCTTCGACGAGGCGCTCAAGATAGCGCGCGACACGAAGAACGAAATTCAAGTGGCGCAGGCGCTAAACGATGAGGGCGACAGCTACTTCTATCAGGGAGATTACAAATCCGCCGCACCGATTTATCAGCAGGCGCTGCAATCGGCATCGAAGACCAGCGATCGGCAACTGACCCTGCTCTCGAAAGTTAGTTTGGCAAAACTCGCGGTTAAGCAAGGAAATGCAGCATCTGCGGCGGTCACGCTTCGCGGGCTTTCGAATGACGCGGACACGCTTGGGCTGAAATATCTTTCCGTGGATTGCTCCGTTTATCTCGCTGAGGCGTTGATTGATACCAAAAATTATCCGAAGGCCAAAGATGAATTAAATGGTGCGCTGAATCGCAGCGAGAAGCTCGGACTTCGCGCACTCATCGCACAGAGTCAATACTTGCTGGGGCGCAACCTTCAGCTTTCCGGCGATGCGAAAGGTGCGGCCAGCCACTTTGACGAAGCGCGTCGGACGCTGGCCGATATTGGGAGAGAGGCGAAGACAGACTCGGTGGTCAAGCGCACCGATCTGAGTCCCATCGCAGAAGGATCGGCCAAGTGAAATCGTTTTTGTCGCAAGTTCGTTCAAGTTATCGAACTCCTCGCTCCGGACCGTCGTAACTCTAGTATCGCTTTTGCTACTTTGTGATTCCGAGCGGCTGGTCTGCAATCGAGTGGCTGCTACGATGGCAGCTATTCATGGATACGAAACCTGCCGAGCCTACAACTGCATCCGCAGCGGACGAGCGGAAGATCTCTTTCGATCACTCGTCAGTTCTTGATGACGCTACAGCCACTAGCCTCGGAAATTCCGCTCTCGATTTGGCATCGTCATTTCTCAAGAAGAATTATCTCCTCGTAATAGCAGTGTCACTCGCGCTCATCGTTCCATGCTTCTGGCACGAACGCATCGAGGCTGGCGATCTGGCGAGCCACACTTATAACGCTTGGCTCGCTCAACTCATCAGCGAAGGAAAAGCGCCCGGTTTGTGGTTGGCGCGGCAGTGGAACAACGTTCTATTTGATTATTGCTTGAGCGGAGCAGCGAGCATCTTCGGCATTCACGCCGCTGAAAAAATCGCTGTGTCGGCTTCCGCGCTGCTTTTCTTTTGGGGCGCGTTTGCGTTCATCTGCGCTGTGACGCGACGCAGTGCATGGTACGTGATGCCTGCGCTCGCGATGTTTGCCTATGGCTGGACGTTCGAGCAGGGATTCATGAATTATTATTTGTCTCTGGGCCTCGCATTCGCCGGGCTGGCACTTCTATTGCGCGGCCGCGGCTTTGAACGCGCGCTCGTGTTGCCCCTCGCTCTGCTCGCGTGGATGGCGCATCCGCTTGGATTTGTGTTGCTCGTCAGCGTCGGAGGTTATATCGCGTTGGCGGAGTGGCTGAGTCCGCGCGTGCGGGGTTTTCTTTTTGGCGGCGCGATCGCTTTTCTCGTGGCAGTGCATTTCTATCTCGGACGTCATTTCAATGTCGTGTGGAATTCCGGTTCTTTACCGAGCCAACTAATGAGGCTCAACGGCACCGATCAACTTGTGACCTATGGAGCGCAATATCATTTAGTCGCAAATACGATGCTGGCGTTCCTGCTGGCGTGCGTCGGAGTAGACATCTTCCTGCGATGGCGCGCGAAAGAATCGATGGAAAGTCTTGGTCTGCCTTTACAACTCTATGTGATCGGTGTAGCGGCAGCGTTGTTGTTGCCGCGCGTGCTGTATTCAACGCAACTGCTCGGCCCGCAAGTGGGCTTGCTGCCAGAGCGGCTTACATCTGTGAGCGCGGTACTTGCGTTGTGCGTGATCGGTGCGCTGCGGCCGCAAAAATGGCACGTGGCCGGATTCGCGGCGACCGCGGCGGTATTCTTCGTCTACCTGTATGCTGATACCGGCACGCTCAACCGCATGGAAGCGCAGGCGGAAAAATACGAGCGAGTGTTGCCGCCCGGGCAGCGCATCGTTGCAACAATCTGGCCGTTGCGCGGCTCGCGCGTGCTGATCGATCATTTTGTGGATCGCGCGTGCATCGGGCAATGCTTTAGCTACGGAAATTACGAACCGTCATCGGGCCAGTTTCGCGTTCGCGCGGCGCCTGGAAACGGAATTGTCGTTGCAAATTTTCCGGATACCGACGCGATCGAGTCTGGCGATTACGTTGTGCAGCCACAGGACATCCCCATGTTTCAGATTTTTCAATGCAACGCCAACATGGTTGAGCTGTGCATGCGAGAACTGGTTGCGGGCGAGACTAACAGCCGCATCGGCCTACATCCGAATTCTCGTTAGTGGTGGATCTCGCTTGAGCCGCGGCAGCCGGGGTCCCAGCGCTTACAATCCTCGGTTATTACATAGAATTCTGTATTCTCCGCCGCGAGCCTCTGTACGGAACCCCACAACAAACTGCTACGTACATCGTTTGGTAACGATGACAGTCCCAGTACCTTTAAAAGATTGTTAGATTTTGTTGTTTGCAGATGAAACTGCAGCGCGTAGAATTTCATCTCCTTCCTGAGGGGTCAGGAAAGATCCCGGACCGAATCCTTACGAGAATTCTGATGTCTCGTTTACGACATCGTTATTTGCCGGGGCTTGGGAGGATATCCGGATGATTTTTACGAATGAAAACCGCCAACGCATAACCAGGCGAGTGTGCATCGGTTCCTTTCTCCTAGTAGGCCTTGCCTTCGCTTTTCCCTATTCCACAAGAGCGCAACAGGCGGTCTCGAATCCCGATCAGGTAGTGGACCGCATCGTTGCGGCTGAAAATCGCGAGATTGCCACCATCCGGCACTACAGCCCGATCGTCGAGACGTACGTTCAGGAAATGCGCCCGGACAAAGAGCTCGGCAGCATCCCAGCCAATGACCACTATTTCCTCGGCCTCGCGGATTTTAAAACGGGAGTGGTAGACCGTTCGCTCCTAAGTAAGCCCAAGGGAGCATTGGCGAAATTTAATCCACTTTCCCACCTCACGGATTTTTTCTTCACGGAGTACGACCCACAAGGATTCCTCGAGATGGTGTTTGTTGACCGGCGCGGAATCGACCGAGCGCACTATCATTTTGATTTCGTGCGCCGCGAGTTTCTTGGCGAGGTTCGCTGCCTCGTATTCGATGTGACGCCGCTGCCGTCAACAGGAAGGTTTCGCTTCAAGGGGCGCATCTGGGCGAACGAGAACGATTACACGATCGTTCGCTTTAACGGGATCGACACGCCAGTTGAGTCTATGGACGGCTTCAATCTCCATTTTGATAGTTGGCGTACCAACATGCGGCCGGGCGTGTGGCTGCCTACGTACATTTTCAGCGAGGAATCCGGAGCGAAGAAAGGCGTGGCCAGTCCCGTTCGACTCAAGTCGCAGACTCGACTTTGGGGCTACGATTTGAAGGGTGCGGACCACGAGAGTGAGTTCAGCGAAGTACAGGTGGAAGCGCCCGGCGGAATTCAGGATGCGGCAGCGGCATCACAGGATCCATCTCCGGTCGAGGCAGAGAGAGAATGGCAGCGAAGGGCCGAGGACAATGTGCTTGAGCGGATGCAACGCGCCGGTTTCATCGCGCCGCCGGGGGCCGTGGACAAGGTCCTCGAGACGGTCGTAAACAATATTGAAGTCACAAATAATGTAGAGACTGAGCCGGAGATTCGCTGCAGGGTGCTGTTGACTTCGACGCTCGAAACATTTTCGATTGGCCACACCATCGTCATTAGCCGCGGTTTGCTCGACGTGCTGCCTGATGAAGCGACTCTGGCCACGATGCTGGCGCAGGAAATGGGCGAGATTCTCATTACAAAGAAGTTGCCAGACGCGTGGGGATTTAATGATCTGAGCAACGTTTCAACGACAGACATCGTGGCGCGTTTTTCCTTTCACGCTTCACCGCGCGAGATAGAGGCGGCGAATCAGAAAGCACTCGATCTGCTGAAGAACTCGCCATATAAAGACAAGCTCAAGACGCCGGGCCTCTTTCTGAAACAGCTTGACGCGGAACACAAGGCGCTTCCGGCGCTGATCAATCCCAAGCTCGGAGACCGCGTATATCTGGCACAGCAGCTCGAAAATTCGGCGCCTCAGCTTCAGGCGGCCAATCTCGATCAGATCTCGGCCTTGCCGCTCGGCGGACGCATCAAACTCGATCCGTGGACGGACAAGGTGGAGATGGTCAAGGCGAAGCCTGTTGCGTTGATTTCGGAGCGGGAAAAGATGCCGTTTGAAGTGACGCCTTTCATGCCGTACCTGACAATTTACACAGCCGCGGGCGCCTCAACACAGACTGCGGAGCAGGCGAAGCGGGATGCCAGGGCGAACGCGAATACTGTGCCGGCGCAGGTGCCGACGCCGGTTCCGTTGCCGCAACCGCAAGACTGAACCGGACTTCTTATTTGAGGTTGGCAGGGCCGCTTCCAAACTCAGCGGCCCGTTCTTCAATTGATGTGTTTGCACGTCTTCACGTGATAGCGATTCGCGTGTACTTCTTCTGAAAGTCCTGCGCATTGATCTGTTACCGTTGTCCCTATCTCTTCATCGCCGCGCCGAAACGTCGGATGTTCGATATAATCTTTTCGTTTGCCATTGAACAAAGGAGCGAAAAATGGCGGAGCCATCTTATGAGGAGTTGAAGGCGCGCTTAGCCGAATTGGAAAAGCAGGGAGGAAGTCGCCGTTCGGGTGAGCTGGAATTTAGGGTCGGAGAGAAAGGTGGAGTCAGCGTATACGGGCTTGGCCGTTTTCCGGTCACGCTCTACTACGAGCAGTGGATCCGGCTTCTGGACTCGAGCGGAAAATTGCTGGCGTTCCTCGAAGAAAATAAGGCCAACGGCAAGCTAAAGCTTAAGGAAAAGTAGAGTCGCAATCGCGAATGGAGACTTGCGGGAACATTTGGAATAATTGCGAATAATTTCACAGCAATCGGCGAGCACCGACATTCAATTCACGGAAGAAATTGGGGTGAGCGATGGGATTTGAACCCACGACCCTCGGTGCCACAGCTGGATAAAGAAATAGCCCGTCTTTGCCTTTCAATGACTTACGTACACGTTGTTGGTCGGTGTTTCGCCCTGTTCCGGCGCGGTCTGTTCCCAATCTGTTCCCCAGATTGTTCCCACTTTTCGCTATGAAATTTACTGCCTCAGCTTCTCGTGTTCCGCCTTCCCGGCAACGAGGATTCACAAACCTTCGCACTTTTCCTGTGAATGCGTTGACGCCCTTAGTTCAATCTCGCGCCCTGATGTCATGTGGGTACGCCAGAACGGGGCGAACAGAACACCGAAAAGGGTTTGGTTTTAAGATTTGATGTCTATCATGGGGAGTCTTCCGGCTAGTCTCACTGGCGCTGCGCCCGATTCGGGAGCGACTATAATCTCTTATTCACTCGGCCGCGTTAACGCGAGCGATAGGAGTCGGAATGCGGTATCGAGAGATAAATGGTCTAGATGACGTCTCTCACGACGCGCGGGTCGTCGTCGAATTCATCGGCGAGGAGGAGTACCGGCAAGCGTTGGAAAAAATTGGAACCGATTTGAATTCGAAAGGATTCGTGACTCCGTTCGATGATGCACTCTTCGCATTGGAATTGGACCTTTTGAACCTCGAAAGGTTGCGGGTGCAATGTTCAGGTACATTTACGTCGCTCCCCGCGCAATGCCACGCAGGCGTGGACTTCTTGCTCGGGCTGGGCCAAACGATACCGGCTCTCTCTGAAAAAGGTAAGGCTATTTTGCTCGGCCGCATTCGAAAGGGTCTGGATGAAGGTTTGTGGCCGCTTCGACATGAACTCGGGGTCGCCGCGAATCTCAGCAAGCGTGGCTGGGATATTCAGTTCCACGATTTCGAGAAAGGTGGAGGGTTCGATTTTTTTGTGGCCAAAGATGCTGTGAGCTATGAAATCGAGGCTAAAGCGATTTCGGCGTTCACAGGGTGGCCCATTAAACCAGACGACCTGAATAAGCTGTTAGTAGAAATCAAGCAACATTTTGAGTGGAACGACACCAGCAAAATTCCTATCATTGGGGCAACGTTGTCTTCAAGTCTCTTGCCTAACCGGAATGAACTTCAGCGATTGGTTTCGGGATTCAGTACCGTCGCTCGGACTAAGTCAGGGCTTGTTTTACCTGACGCTCAGATTCGATTTATCGGGGTCATTCCTGATATGACGACCGAAAAATTGATGCTGGCGACTTATGGTCATGCTCGGATGCGAAAAACGATAGTCTTGGTCAACCCTAGTCGGCCCAAGCTCATCTTGGAAATTGATTCAACAAAACAGATACAACTGGGTCGGAAGATAATTCAGACCATTAACGAGACGACGAGAAAACAGTTTAGCCGCTCGTATCCCGCAGTAATCTGGACACACATAAACTTCATCCCTGCGAAAGACTTTCTAAATTTGAGCGCACAGCGAGACGGGAGACCTTCTCTCCTAGATTCCATAGCAAATGGAACGCTGACTTCAGACAAACGCAATCATCTGAGTCAACTCGTTTTTTCCGGTGGGTCTTTTCTACACAAAACTGATTCGGTGGCTCGAAGTTCTTACGAGTTCATTGTGTACAACTCGCCGAGTTGCCGATTCGGAAAGAACGTAATTTTCGAAGGCGGGCGAACGCATCCCGACCACAAGCCGGCTTAGTGGCACTACAACCTTTTCTGCGGGTTCTGCCTCACGCCGCAGCCTTCAGTAAACGCTGCCCCGTTACCTTAGGGAAGGGCTCACTCCAGTGAGGATATTGGCGAGATTCGAGAGCGCAAGTATTCACGAAGCAGGTCCGCCCATCCCCTTCGCTCCACGAACTCGGGTGGAAACGGTATGAGTCCGGCGCGCACGGCCTCAATGTCATATCCATCTCGGTCGGTATCGCACTGATAGTCGAGTTCGCTGCTCGGAAAGTAGACCGCGAGGCCCGACGCCCAATGGTCTGCACCCGCAGATAGCGATGATGCATACCTTGCAATAATGACTCCTTGAAGCTGGCGCTCCACCCGTTTAATCGCCGCCTTTATTTGCGCGTCTTTCGTTTTCCGTCCGTACAGGTCTAGGAATTGAATTAAGTCGATAGTTTGAAAACGCATTACTTTAGAGCCCTGGCAATCTTGCCAAGAATCTTGATACCAGTCGCCAAACGTACGAAATGACAATCGGGTAAAGGCTAAGAGCGGACCCTCGGTCGATAGTTTCGATTTTACTAAGAGGGAGAAGTTCGAAAGCGCTTGAGTTGCTTCTTCCACCGTTGCGAGATGAATTGCCGATAATGTGGTGTCTCCTGAATCTCCGTATGTCGTTTGGTAAGAACTGACTATCCCTCTTGCTAGCATTGAGCCGTCAATTTCAGGATGGTCCTCTAAGGCCCGCAGCCATATGTCATAGTTCCAGCCGTCACCGGGAACGAGTTCCTCGCTGGCAACCATCACGTCAGCCACATGTCGAAATGCGTACGCGCCCTCAATTGTAGCCATCAAGCAAGCGTCGAACCCTAAGACATCAAGGTGAAGGTTTCGGAGACTGTTGGCGACGTCCCGGTTGTAAAGGTAATTGCCGGTGTCTTCATCGAAGGAGACTGACCGAACTCCTCCTGTTAACGTTTGCGCGGACGGACCGCAATGTTGCGGCTCATCGTCCAAATTTCGGATTTCAGGATATGCAACCCCTAGAAGTTTAGCGCTATCGCTGACAGCCAACTGTTGATAGAAGCGCCAGCCTTGTCCGTGGTTCCAAATCACGAGCATGAACTTTTTGGCTGGGTAATTCTCCTCGGACCATCGCACAAAATCAGAAAGCGTTTCCCCACTACCCATATCCGCATTTCGGACTTCTGGACGAGATGGATTTATCGCGGAGCTCACCACCGGATGCATGCCCTTTGACACATGAAATCTCAATACACCTGACCATCCGCCCTCGTCGCTCGTGTAGTGGTGTTTGATGGGCCGTCCCAGTTCCACAATGATATTCACTTTGGCAGTACTACCGACGTTCGCGATTTCCAGGAAATTGGCAATCCCAGCACATTCAAGGTCATTTTTTGCATTCATGAAAAGCATTATCGTCCAATCAGAGGTTTGAGGCGTCGCTCTTGAGACTTCAGCGCCGTGAGTTGCGAGCGAGAACAATCCGACCAAGAGAATAAGGCGATGCATAGGCTCAAACCTCTCTGCTCAAGCAGGGTACTCGACTGGAGTCTCCGTCCGAGAAGCACTGCCTAAGGTGATTGCTTGCCGAATTCGACGAACTGAACTTAGCTAAAGCGCTAGTGCGTGACCGTCGTGTTTGTGTCCCATGTCGCAGTGGTTCCATCTGCCATAAGCAATTGAATATGATAGGTGGTACCGGCGGGCAGCGTTGCCGCGGCTGGCACTGTGAATGTTATTGAATCAGGTGCGGCCTTTGTTTGGTCAGTTTGGACGGCTGCTATTTTTGTCTTATTGGAAGCGTCGTAGAACAGCACCTGCAAAACGTTCTGAAGATTTGAACCCTTCAGATTTGCGGTCGTACCGGCGGCAGGCACACTTTGGCCCGCGGAGACCGTCGGCTTGAGTAGGAATTTGATTTGCTGATTCAGGTCCTGGGGGACTCCCGTCTTATCAACCCCAAACAGTTCGTAACTAGTTTGGTCGATTTTTGAAATGTCTGAAGATGATAACGTTGCTGTTGCCTTCGTACTGTCTCCGCTTACCGTGACTTTGGCGTCTAATGGACTGTTGACTTCGGCTGGGGAAATGAAACGCAAAATAGAAAGCGTATCAAGGTTCGAACCGGAAAGGTCACAACTCAGGTCACCTTGTATCCTGTATTGAGCGTATTCGTTTGACGGGTCAGACGGAGTGTCGCATTTGATGTTGTTCACAATGGCGGGCTGGCCAACCGTTTTAATGTGCGCGCCCGCGATGAGAGCGTAAGAATGCATCCCGAGCGCTTGGAGTTGAATTGGCGTCCAGTGCTTAAAGCGCGTAATGGGAGGCTTACAGTTGTCAGCGTTCGGGCAAACACAGGACCCGTCGGAGCAGACCTGCTCACAGGCAGAGGACAGAGGAGAATCTGCATAGATGTTGTACGTGCTGTCCAGCCAACATGCCTGTTCGAGCGGTTTTATTGGAATAAACACCAGGAAAGGAACCGAACCGCTTTTGGGTACAACAACGCGGCTAGCGTTCGCGGCGCTGAAGGCTAAGTCGTTTAGCGTGTTTAGATTTCTAGTAGTTAAGTCAGGAAAAATTGTATGCAGGCTTGGCAACAAACCTGCGTGATAGACGGCAGAAGCACCGTTCAAGCTTCCGCTCGAAGGATATGGAAGCGGGACAATCGCGCCGAGAATCATCGCAATTCCGTCCGCAATAGAGAGAATCACGTGCTGCCGGTCATAGTTCTGGCCGTACTGCAAAACGCCTCTTACGACCTCCTTCTCATTACCGACCTGGAAGCGTGAAGGCCACGCACTGTCTGCATCCACCGCAAATTCGGCGTCGTGAACCAGGAATTCGTTGTTGCCGTCGAGATTCCTCACTGTAATCTGAACAGTGAGGAAAGTGTCAGCAATCGTTCGACCAAGAGATTTATGCACCTCGTCCCAAGAATAAATCGACATAGAGCAAGAGACATCTTTAGGGCGCGGAAAAGCAGGAGTTTGATTTACATTTTCGTCTGTTAGGCGTTTTAATTCTATAAGGGCCTCGTATTGGGCACCCAGCGGGTCGCCAAGCGCTAGTCCTTTGGTAGAATTGGTGGCTGCTCTTTCCTGAATACTAGGGAGGGCGTTTTTCAAACCCTGAATGCCGAAAGTCACATAGTTCTCCCGCAAATCCTCGGCAAAGGTTTTGAGTGCCTCGGCTGTTGGGGCGTTAGCCTTGTTCTGCTCGATAAACGTTTTCAGCCTCAACTCTGCAGCTTCGGCAAGCATAATTGCCGGTGGAAGCTGGCCAGGCACTTGTGACCGAGCAGCATAGTTTTGATTGTTGGTTAGCATGCACGGCACTTGGTCCGCAACAGGCGAGACACTTTCGTCAAAGTGGGGAGCAGGCGGGGTTTGAGCGAAGGACGGGTCGGATAGTGCCATCAGCGCAAAGATGCAAACCGTAATCCAAAGGCATCTCCCCCGAGTTAGCATGGAACCCCATTCCGTTCGGCACAAAAATTCGGTGGAAACATTGACATTCTCGAAATTAGCTTACTTACTGCACAGCCACCGTACTGGAAGTGTAGTTGCTAAGCTGTTGTCGCAAGTCACCGACTGATTTGTCCAGCGCTTCGGGCTTTTCGAAAGCTGATTGAGAAACTTTCTTTCCAGCGGCCTTCGTTGCCGTCCCGTCGGAAGCTGATGCCGGATTGGTTCCGAGCACTGCTAGTTCGTCCGCAATCATTTCGATTTCAGCGCCAGTGGAATCGTTCAAAGCCTCAAGGATTTCGTCCAACGTTTTGATATTCTCCTTAAGGTTCTCTAGCATCCGAGCGTCCGGTTTGTCAGGGTCGTATTTCAGCTGCATTTTGATATTCTTGCGTAATGAGGTACCATTGAGTAATAACTTGTTGATTGCGATTACCATGGTCGAACTAGAATCAAAGACTTGAGTTTTAGGCTTCGACTCAACGATTGCAGCAATACCGTCATCAACAAAGGTCCAGTGGTTGTTCAAATCTGACATACTATCTTTGTCGGGTGCCTTTGTTGCGGAAATTATTTGTTGCATCGCAGCCATATGCTGCGTAGCCAAACCAGAAGCACTGACGATTCTCCATGATATCTGTTCTCTTTGGGCGTAGTCTTGGACCGATTTAAGCGCTTGTCCGCTCTCGTCGTTCTTTTTGTTAGACGGTTTCTTCGTAAGCAATCCTGTAATTGCCGGGATAGCCTTGATTACTGCCGCGGCAAGACCAGGCGGAGGCACAAAAGCGTTAAGGGGAGTTCTAGTTGGCGCTACAACTAGCAGAATAGCCAGCACAATCCCTGCGCACATTCCGCCAATTATCGTGCGTCGAAATGCATACCGTTTTGCCATATACTACTCCTTTCCAAACTTGGTAATTTAATATGGTTTCTGCCATCGCCGTCCGTGTAAGACCATAGGATAGAATCTTGTAAGACCATAGGATAGAATCGCCCGTGTTTGATGAGGATTGCCGATAACTCTATAAAACTCTTAATCTCAAACCAGCATTTGCTGTAACTGTGTCGAATCCAACGTCTGAAGCTTGAGTTCGCTCCCACACCGCCAACGCTGTAATTGCCTATCGTCAAAACTCAAAGTCATGGTGTCAGTCAGCCCTATCTTTATTGTTGTTTGAGAAAGAAGGTTTTCTCCATACCGTTTCCAGCGTCGTCTGAGGCGTAAGAACCGCGCGGCCGAACTAGCTCGGCGGCAGTTACGTCAGTGGTTGACGGACTTGGCGTTGTCCGGCATCTCCCTTCGTGAGAGCTGAGTCGAGCGACAGAATTAGTACGCACGCCGCAACAATAAAATCCGTTGAGCTCGGCTTCGGGTTGCTTTAACGGTGATTCCCCCATGACAAGCTAAGCAAATTTGAGGGAAATTACGCTCTGTCGAACTTATAGTCAAGTATTATTTTTACATTACGGCAATTTATAGTTGACTATAAACGAATTTGGTAGTTTCTAGTCTGTAAGCTCGGATGCGAATTCAAGTCAATTTCAAAGCGCTGAGCTGAGGGGAGACCAAAATGAGTACTCAGCAAGGAAAATGTACGGATTGGAAAGCATGGCATGACCGTGAACCCGGTGGGCCTCCAACACTTCACGTGACGGGAAAGTGCGAATTTCCTACCGGGGGATACAAGGTTGAGCTGAAGCCCGCAAAACCGCAAGGAATCAATCCGAAGATTTATATTCTTGAGAAGTTTGTCCACCCCCCAACAGGTCGCGCCTACGATAAGGTGACAGACATAGAAGTGGAATACGTTGAAAAGACGAGCACTCTGTACAACGAGGTCCTCATTGTTCCCGACCAGACTACCGTTCCCGTGAAAGAAGTAAGTTGAGGGAATGCGATGTCTAGCGAACTTTGCAGGGGTGGCGGCTATAATTTAGAGTGCTTTCCTCAGAATGACCCGGGAGTCGCCTTCTCGGTTCTTATCAGTACCACCGGTTCACATCGCACAACTGGATATCGGCCCTTTTTTCTGCGAGAGGAAGAAAGGGGGGACAGTCCTACTTTTACTCTACATCACGAGCGAACAGAACAACCTGACCTCGAAATGATGACCTTTTTTCAGGTTGCTTTTGCATTCGAGAGTTCGATAAACGTACCGAAAGTGAAAGTAATTGATGCGGAGGGCGAGCACATAATCGAGGCTC
Organism: Candidatus Acidiferrales bacterium; assembly: GCA_036513895.1. GTDB lineage: Bacteria > Acidobacteriota > Terriglobia > Acidiferrales > UBA7541 > Palsa-147. Next base: position 42,110 of record DATBYF010000013.1, read on the forward strand.
ACGACATTCCAACTCTGATTGCAACCTGCCATGCCTGACATCGTTCAACTCCGACCTTTTCCGGGACATTCTGCTTGGCGTAACGGCCGAAAGAAATAGCAATTGTTGGACGCCACCTTGGCTCCTATTGAAAATAAGGGGCGATGAATTTTTGCCAGAAGTAAATTCTCCGCGGAAGTGGCAGGGTATTGAAAGCACTGAGCATCTTTTTGTCGCGCTCGTCGAGGCCGGGGAACCTGTCTAGCAAGTCATCAATCACGAAGGGCACAGTTTCTTTTGCCGATTGGCGCGTGGCGGGCTTGCGTGCCTTGAGTATCTTGCGCACAGGGTTCAATCGTACAGGATTCTTTGCCAGGATTTCGGCCGTGATGGAACACTCTCCTGCAGTGTCTGGAATTCCACGAAATTCGAGCCGCACGATATTTTTGACTTCGTATTGCGCACGCAGAGTCTCAGCAAGGATGAAATTGACATTTCCCCACGTGTCCAATCCTGGCTGGCCGTCTTCCCACTCAAATTGAACTACGGTGTCGAGGTTCGATTTGGCGCGGATAAAGCGCGCCGCGTTGCTAGTCACTCTGAGTGTCTTTGGAAACATTCAATTCCTCCTGTTGAAGAGCTTTTTCCACCTTACTCTTGATTGCAGGGGTCGTGGTTTTTAGAAATTCACGAAACCGAGAATCCAGTTCGTCATCTTCATAGTCGCTGGGGGATGACGCGGCAAGCGCAATCCTCAACTGCTCGATTTGGTTGTCTTTCGGGGGAGTCTCGAACGAAATATGCAGACGCGCATCGTACAGACCTCGCCCACCTCCGTACAGAGTCATTTGGTAGATTTGTGGTAAATTTAAGCCGAGGACCTCACACAGATTCCTCAACTCATTTGCAAAGAAATGCTCGGGCGATTTAATTGTGAACCGCAGAAGCCAGGCATCTCCTTCATAAATATACCCCTCGTGCCCCTCGAAATCCGGTCCTAACGTTCCAAAGTTCTCGATTGTGACTACTCGCAAGTGAGCCTCCTCGCAACTCTGGGGATTCCTGGAAATTTACGGCTGAGCTGTGTGCATGTACCGCGGCGGAGCTTAGCTGTCCCAATTTGAGATTGTCAATCAAAAGCAGTACGTGTTTTCCGGGACGCAAAAGGTCCGCCCAATACCTAAACGCGGTACCGCCGTAAAGTGGAATGGGACAATCCCGGAGTCCTTTGTGTGCGCTATAGTTTGGTCACGCTTGTGCAGTGATAGTTTATGAAAGGGAATTTTGATGTCCCGACTAAACATTTCTAAGGCACGGGATTTGTGGCGAGATGCCATTGCCGAGAAAGGGTGGCAGAGCAGCACCTTAGAAAAGGTGATGTTTGATTGGCAAAAGGGCAAGCCGACCAGGTATCACCCAAATCCGCCAGCGTTCTACTCAATATCAGACGAACTGGACACTGTTGACGAGGCGGACTATCTCGAACTGCAAGCCGAGTTAATCCGACGCGGAGACCGATTTAGTGATTTAGGCCGCACGCGAGGGTCCGGCGTCACATATGCCTCTCCGCTATGTGTTCATCCTGCTGCGTGCATACCGGGGGAAATACAGGCGACCATCGGTGCCGTCATGGCCAGTGTTCACCCGGCTGTCGTCACGCAGGAACAAATTCTGCGATGTGCTTTCATAGCACACTTGCCGGAAGCCACCCGGAAAGCTATCGGTATGCTGTCCGCCAATCTTCACCCAGAGATACCAACTGCCAGTAAGGAGTATCAGCGCAAAGGCCGCACGAAAAGAAGAGCCAGAATCGACTTGGGATTTGGACACCCTACGAAGTGTGAAGAAGTTACGGGCGTGGTCGAACTGAAGGCAATAACCTCCTTCAATGAAATGTGGTTCCAGAAACAACTCGAAAAGATTGAATCCACTCCTAAGAACTTAATGTTCTCTGGTATAGCCGGTGATTTTGAAAAGCTGCTCGACGCGAAGCTGCCGAGCGATGCGTTCAGATATTCGTGGGCAGTAACGAAGAAACGGAGTACGGCAACACCTGAGCAAATTGCACAATGGGCACAATCTCTACTAAAGCCCGTCGAACAACGCTTGGCGCTAAGGGGTTTCAAGCAAAATTATGACGCAGCAACGGGGTGGCTTCAGTGGAGTTGGCAGGACGGCCCTCGGTTACATCTTGCTTGGTATTGGCCAAAACGGCAAAATTCGGAACAGTTCGAGACGGTTTGGAGTTCGCATTAACTGAATCCGTCATTTCAGCTTCGCGCATTCAGTTTTGGCTTGCTGAAGGACGGGAATGTCGGAGTCGGCGTCTTCCCCCAGCGTGAAGAAATCATCGTAGGCGGACTTCGCTTTTGTTGTGTCTAGCGCCTTTTAGCCCTCACATGGTAAATAATGCCGACCAGCCAACTGTTCTGACTATCTTAATGGCCTAACGCGTCAAAGTTACGCGCAAATTCCGACGTGTTTTCTGGGTCCAATTGAGCTTGTAAGGCTCGGTTCCGCGCATTAAGTCGTACCGCTTAAATTGGAACTCGTCAGCACCAAGCAACACCAGGTACATCAATAGAGCTCCGGGAGACCACTTTTTGAAAGCAAGATTAAAACTAATTACCCATTCAAAAATCGTATCGCCTCCGCGAAACGCAATCTTGTAAGCCGCGAGCGTATTGTCGATTCGGAGTGAAACCATGAACAGCTCATCGAGGCGAAGTGCCTCCTGGCAGATTTGCTTTGTGAACTTTCGCCTCGCTTCACCTGTGAACTTGCTTCGCATCCCGCGACAGGCCCAGCGTTCGATATGCATAGCCATCATCGATGAAAGGTCCGCTTCTATCTCGCTCTCAGAGTGCGACAGGCTGACATCAACGGCGAACCGCGTCGAAAGGGAACGCAACTTTGATTTCAGTTCTTCTATTCCTTCTGCACGCACGCCGCGCCACTGTTCAACGGGGTACCTGCCGTCGACCTCGATGAAAGGCAAGGCATCAATTTCTTCGATTGACGCGCACAGTCCCAGATGCTCGCCGGCAGAACGCAGCAAAGGAACGCTCAAGCTGTCGTACGGTAGTCGCGAAAGCGTAATCTTCCGCGCGCCTCGGGAAATTAAGTGCTCCACGAACGTGGAAAGAACATCAATATTGACTTCGTTCCAGAGGAAGTCGCTATAGTCCGCCGTCCCATCACCAGCGAATGTCACGGAGTCGCGACCGGCCCATTCGAGCGACGCAAATAGTCGTGGATTATGGTTTTCCGATACCATGGCCGTGGACAAATTATAAGAATGCCCGTAGTTCTCGATAAATGCCGACATCCAGTACCTCTTCAAACTAGGGGCAAGAATACTTGTGGGCGCTGTGCAACCATCGGCCTGAGCCAACAGCACAAGACTGTCAGGCACTGTATCGGCGACTGAAATTTGAAATCTGCTCATTTAAGCCTCAGCGGTGGAGAACATCAGTGAGAGAGAGCTTTGGCTGCTAAGCGTTCCTCGGCGCCTCAAACTCTTGAGCAGGTCTAGACCCTGTAGCGTCCCCGAAAGGCCGAGCAGGTGCCACAAGTGCCCACGCGGTCGCGGTGGCTTGAGGGTAATAGTCAGGACCCATTGTGCGTCGACATATCCATAATGCGATTTTGTTAATTGAAACTCTTATCTGAAGTGCGCAGTGCACGGCGGTGGCGTCTGGAGAGAGTGCGTACAGTAAGTCCGTAGTAGCAATTTGATTCGGCTCAAGTCCGATGGTAGAGCTCATGACGTTAATTGGTTCCTTCAACTGACCCCCCACTGGCTCTTCGCCCCGGTTTGCTCTGGCCAGGGCCATCTCGTTAAGCGGGACCCATTCGGTGGGTGCGGTTGTCTTGGCGCTCCGTACTCTCGGGTTTGGAATTCGATAATCAGCCGAAAGTAGCCAGTTCGTTTGAGCGCTAACCTGGTGCTCTAAGATTTGGAGTTTCGCCGATTCCTTTATGACCGCAACATTGGATTTGTTCTCAACTTGAAGTCGTAGACGAAGTACTCGGCTAGTCGGTTCGTCGATGTTTATCGTGACAACGAGATGCGGGAAGAAACGATAATAAAGGAGCGCTGCCAGGATTCCGGTCAGGGCAACAATATAGAAAAATGCGCTAGTCACTTGGACGAAACGTTGAAGCTGCGGGTCGTACCGCAGCTTAGCGACTCCCCACGCGAGCAGGACCAGAGTCATAACAATTATCCCGAACGCAATCGCGAGCAGAGTCACATAACTAAGATGCGAGCCATCCTTGACCGTCGATTTATTGACATGGACATCGTTGCTCATGCCCTCCTCCTAAAATTAATCGTTGGGTTCACATTACGTGCCTAGCGCAGTCGTCTGTGTTGTCTGGAAAATCGATTTGGAGTACAGGGTGCAACTCGATTGCATTCTTCGCAACTCCAGTTTGGTGATGATTAAAATCAAAAAATCCGACTCCGGTCACCCGCACTTGCAGCGGCTTCGTCAGTTTTTTGAATTGAGACGTTGGAACACCGCAGTGATGAAGGAAGTTATCCCTCGCCTGTTGAATGGGCTTCAAACCTTTTGATGAACATACTCCGCCACATTTTGGATTGGGAATCTCAACAATCATTGTTTCGTGTACACGCTCGTCCCCGAGAACGATATGTACGTCCTGGTCTTGCTCAAGTTTAAAACCGAGCAAATATGCTCCGACCAAGAACGTCGTCGTTTCAATTGGTGCAACGCGGTTATTCTGGGGCCGAGTCGCCGGCGGCATAAGGGATACCAGACCCTGGACCGTTTGGCTTACAGGCTGCATCGAGACCTTATTCGCATCCAAGTCGCTCCACGTTTTGACGGGCCATCTCTCTGTCCCACATACAGGACCGCAGGCGCTTACGGCCGGTTTTGTCCTGGTTGCTTCAGGAGCGTCTCGTGTTACTAGATATCCGAGCTGAATTTGTGGGCGCGGTCGGTGTGCGTTGAAGGCGTCGAACGCCGCCTGTGGACACGGTGGAACAATCGTATTTGTCGGATGGGCGGCGCAAGTGTTAACCCACGCGACTAAATTCTGCATTCCTCCGGCGAGCTGTAGAGAGTAGTCGAGCGACGCAGTGCCACTTGAAAAAGTAGTTCCGGGACCGATGTCTCGGAACCACATCATCCATTGCGGGGAGCCCGCAGGCGTGCCCGCCGGCGGCACCATCGGAGCCAACACTCTCCACTGCGCTGTAGAGTGACAGGAGAGACATGAGGACTGCGCATTATCGACAGGGCCGTTCAGACGATTCAACCATCCATAATGCGTCATGATGTGTTGCGCATCGGGATTCAACCATGTCTGCTTGGGCTTTAATCCTTGTTGCGCCTGAGGCAAGTTGAAATCTTTGTCGTCACCCCACATCAAGCCTACCGGCCTAAGTCTTGCGTATGGATTGTTTCCGGCGATTGTACCGTCATATATGAATGTTCCAAAAATCCAGCCAGTCGTCGAATTCGCGCGACTGTCTCGAACAGCGATATCTAACTGCAAGAGGCGCAGCTTTTTTAAGATTCGCGGCGCACCTACCTTGGCGTTGTCGTTGCTTGTATAGATATAAGCATCCCACTCCAACGAGCCTGCGAGAAATGGCACTTGCTCTTTTGTCGCCTCCGTGAACAGCAACTTGCAGCTGACCGTATTTTCAGGGAATAACGCGAGACCCGGATTAGGTGATAACGCATTTGACCAGACGCGTCCTATGGTGAAGCCACCTGGACTGTTGTAGAAACCGACAGCCCAATTTTGAAAAACATCGGTTTGCGTGTTAGCGAGCACGCCCTTCCCTGACGGCTTTTCGTACGTGAGGCCTCGGATTGGTTCCCTGCCGTGGTCACCCCAGTGCATCCAGGGCGCGTGGTACCAAGTTCGTGTCTGATTGTTCTGGACCACCCAATCCACTTCAATATTCCCGGCGAGGCAATAGTGAAGGACGGACTGCATGTAGTCGTTTGGGGCCGTGAGAGGGTCGATTGATTGCCAAGGATAAACATCTGCGCTTATTTGGGTGGGATAGTTTTGGCTCAACTTGAAAACCGGTCCATTCCAACCAGACGGCAGCGACACGGCGCTGTCCGGAAACCTTGAACCTTGAGCTAGCGCGGAAGCACTAATAGCAAAGAACAGTAGGGACCCAACAAGAGTTTTCACGGTCTCCGTTCCTCTCAAGCGTTCTAAGAACGTGGATGGTAGCCGGGAGCATTGTTGTCGTTTGCAAACATAGAAAAGGGACCCTGAGTGTGAAACGCTTGGGTCGAAGTATCAACCACAACGGATAGTTGTCAAGGGGTAAATTTAAAGGCCTTTGATAGTTCGGGCCTTGGCAAGGTCACCACGCAAAGCACGGTCGCCGGCAGGGCCGACCTGCGAGCAATTTTTCTGAATCTCGTTGAGCACGGAGCATTAGTACAAAGTTGCTGGTTGCAATGCGGCAAGGTCCGCTAGGTGGCTAGGCCGCAGGTCTTCGTAGTCTTTCTGAGGCACTTTGACATAGCGCCACATTGTCTCAGTGAGTTTGGACGCGTTCTCGCACCACCTGAGAGCAGCGCCGTCTTTACGAATTACATCAATGTTCTCCTGCCCCTTCGCTTCTAATAACCAGTGTGTGCCCTCAACATCAACCGCGACAAAGTCGGGAAAATAGGATTTCAGGTTCATCGCGGCATCCGTGTACTCGATGGAGAAGCCAAAGATTTGTGGCAGCTTTGCGAAAGCGACCACGTCAGCGCAACCATCCAAGTACTTCGCAAACTCTCGTTCGAACTCGTTGTCACATGGAACGAGGTTGAATACGGTCTTGGCTCCCTCCCAAACTGGCCTTGACCACGGGAATGGTTGGCAGGTCGAAAGCATCCGCTCAGGCTCTAGAAGTTGAGCCTGCTGTTCTTCGATGGTCAGAGCGAGCAGCGCCTTCTTGAAAATGTCCACGCACACATATTGGGCTGCATTGGTGCTCATCGCTTTCACAGTGACCGAATCATCCAAGTTCACCGGATGCCCAAACGCCTTTAATTCGAAAAACTCCCTGACTTTGGGGGCTATGGCAGCGAACTGTGCAGGCAGCTTCACTGCTTCCGCGATGCGCCGCGCATAATAGCCAATGACTTCTTGCGCGGTCTGAGGCTCTGTTAGTTCGTATTCACGGTCAACCATCTTCTCCAGCGTGATGATGTCGTAACCTTCGTATCGGAAGGTTTTGGAGACGGGGTCTGTCTCCCCCATAGGGAGGACGATACTTTTCAACGCCAACACATCCAGCGCAGCGATTTCATCTGCCAAACTCTTTTTCCGAACGAGCGTTGGCGTGAGCGATGGAAGACCAATCTCGAATTTCTTGCGGTCTTCGAGTGGTATTATCGTGACAATACGCAGCTTGTCCTTGCCGACTTCGAAGGTGTCGAGTTTCAGGTCTTCCAGTTTTTCGAGGTCGTCTACGAAATCAAGAAAGGCCCGGTTACCAATGATGTCCACTCGCTCCGTGAAGCTGACGCCGAGGTCTCGGAACATCAGGCGCAACCCGCGACCGATGGTCTGTTCGGGTAGGATATTTGCCTTCGCTGAATACGGACGCAACCCTACTACGACGGTCACATTTTGCACGTCCCAACCTTCACGTAGCATCAGCACGCTCACTATGGCGTTAATTGGGCTGCCTTCAAGGTCGACTTCTCGGACGGCTTTTCGGGCCACGTCCAAGTCTTTCTTGCTCACCTCACCAGATTTGTCCGTATGAATGACTTCGGTCTTTTCACCCCCGAAGTCCTCTGGGTACTTTGTTTTCAGCCAGTCTTGGACATCGTCGGCGTCGTCCGTGCTGTTCATCATGACGAAGAGAATCGGTTTCTTTTTCAGAGGTTTTAGCTGGTCTCGATATTCCTTCCAACGCTCGACACCCGCAGTCAGATACGCTCTGTATCGCACGCTCGCAATCTCGGACTTTGCCTCCTGAATCTTGGCGATACCCTTCACGGGCCACTTCACGATGCCGTCAACAATGGCTTGCTTGAGCGGGTAGTCAAATATGGTCCAAGGAAAAATTCCACCTCTCTGGAAACGCGGGGTGGCCGTGAAATCGAGTTGTGCCGTTAACGGCGTCTTGCCGTGCAGGCCTTGGATAATTTTGTTCCACTCGCTATCCTCATCGTGTGTGTGATGGGCTTCGTCGTTTACGACAAGCAGATGACCAGCCCGCATGGTGATTCGTTCTCCGAAGTCAGTCAACTCCAGTTTCTTGGTCGGAGGCTTAGACCCGAGCATTTCTGTCATGATGTCAGGTTCATCGTTGTTCGAGCGCTCGCCTCGCTCGTAGAACTGTTGAATGTTGCTCAAGAAAAGCGTGCCCTCAGAGTGGGCCTTCTCAGCCTCGCCGCGCATAACACAGTCGAAGTCCCAAAAGATTTCGAGTTCTTTTGGAATGACAGGGTCAGTCCGAAAGATTCGGCCCCCGGCGAAATCTGTCTTCAGACGCTCAAAGACAATCACGTTTGGAGCAAGAAGCAGGACGGTCTTCGCGTAATCTTTGGCAATTTCGTCCTGTTCCCGCGAGGCATTCAGGAACTGCCATGCGACAGCCAGCGCCATCACCTTCGTTTTCCCACTGCCTGTCGCCATCTTGATGCAGTAGCGGGCGAACTCGTCGTAGGGCGGCAGTCGCAAATCAGGTGAAGCCATTGCATATCTTTGCAGTAGCGTCTTCCGTCTGCGGACTTTCTCGTATTCCCAAACGAAAACTAGAGTTTCAAGCGCTTCTTGCTGCGAGTGGTGGTAATTGAAAAGACGTCCCGTGGGTAGCCTGTGGTCGGTATGGAACCAATGATTCAACAAGAGCCGTGTCGTTTCTGTGACCCCTTTGTATCCACCCGCTCTCCAAGCCTTCACAGCTTCACGGAGGGGAGGAACACACACTCCGGTCTTGAGCCGGGCGGTTATGTCCAGCAATTCGGTCTGCGTGGGATTCGCTGGCTGCTTCTTCTTGCGTGGCATGACGCCTTATCGCTTCTCTTTTACAGTGACTTCTAGAGTCTTGGTTGTGTCGTTTCCCAAAATGTCGATGACTTTCACGACCACCGCATACTTCCCCGGCTCCGCGTACTTGTAATCTGCTTCGAGTTCAATCTTCGGCTCCTTTTTGCTGCGGTACGTCTGCCACTGGTTGTGGAAGGTGTCATTCTTGTAGTCCCAATCCACTGCCCAATAGTCAATCAACTGGCTCCAGTGCTTGATGGCCTTTCGGGCCTCTTCCGGGATGTCATCTGTCGGAATCACAAAGTCCTTCACCTTTAGGCTGAGTTCGAAACCAGTCTGCTTGGTATCAACGGATAGCGCCCCGAGTTCGAAAAACCTCACATCGCCCTGCTCGACAGCCTTTTTATCAAGAACCTCTCGGGGGATTTTCTTGAAAGCCACATCTACCCACGACTCCGCCGCAACGTGCTTGGCAAGTTCGTTTAATTCGAATGCAAAGTCCCATCCGAGTATATCGACCGCTGCTTTCGTGGTCGCGTCCTTGCCCGTGCTCAAGGCCTTCCACGCTTCCTTCGCAATAGCTTTCACGTCCGCGAGTGTCACCGGCGCATCTACCGCGCCCACGTGAACCATCCGCCCACTCTTCGTACCGTGGAGCCACGCGTGGCCCAAAAATGGCGTCGCATGGTATAGGTCGAGGATGAATCGCCGATAAGCGGCCTCCCGCTGCCGCTGCTCTTCGAGGTGGTCTTTGCCATTCGCGGGAAACTCAGCCACTTGCCATGCTTGACGTTCATACTTCCCGAGATTCTGAACAACGAACGGCCTCACGTTTGGGATGCTAAGTAGTCGCTTCCTCGTCGTGTGAATAGCAAAGCGTCCAAGGTCGCAAGCAATCCAGTTCCTTCCAAGTCTTTCCGCGACCGCAGCCGTCGTCCCGCTCCCTACAAAGCAATCGAGGATAAGGTTGCCTCCACTACTTGAGGCCGTGATGATTCTCTGAAGAAGAGCTTCCGGTTTCTGCGTGGGATAGCCAACTCGCTCCTCTGCTAGATTATGGATGGGACGAATGTCCGTCCACACATCTTGTAGTGGCGTACCAGGCATGTCTTCGAGATAGCACTTGTAGCGAGGCATTCCATTGCGTTTCTCTGGCCAGTGAATAAGTCCCGCATCATCGAGTCTGTCGAACCGCTGCAAGAATGGGTATTTAGCCAGGTTATCTCCGGTAAGCTTTTGATACTTTTCATACACGTATGAAGGGGTCGCCCAATGGCGGCCCTTCGCAGTAACGTCCACTCCTCGCCAAGGCTTCCCGCTATCCCCCGTTCGCACACCCGGCCCTGTCAAATCACCACGCTTCCATCGACGCCCGTCAGGGTCGGATTGCTCGAAAAACGTTAAGGCGTACTCCTCGTCGTACGCCTGATAAACCTCATTCCACGTGTAAGACTCCGACTTGGAATACACGAGAATCACATCGTGAATTGGACCAAACCTATCCGCTCCGCTATGGGCGCTGGTTCGTTTCCAGACGATGCGACTCAGGAAACGCCCGCTGCCGAACGTCTCGTCTAGCACGACCTTCGCGTAATGTTCGACGTGATAATCAAGCTGAACATAAATTGTTCCCGTTTCATCCAAGAGTTCGTGAAGCAGAATAGCAGCCTCAGAAAACCACGCCAAATATGAATCCAAGCCACGGCCCCACGTATCACGGTAGGCTTTTTGCTCGATAATGCTTGGTTCTTTCGTGAATGCGAACGAAGAGTTGGCGTCATCGGGATGTTCGGGCACGGCTGCACTAAACGAGAAATCGGCCCCTGTATCGAACGGCGGGTCAATATATATCAGATTTACCCTGCCTGCGAACTCCGGTAGAAGTGACGATAGGACGTATTTTTTGTCTCCCCAAATCAGGCGATTGCGCCACCCTGATTCTCGACCAGCCGAGAAAAGTTCGAGGCTTCGCTGCCGCTCCTGTGCGCTCTCATTAACCGTCTCAATGGTCTGAAACGGCAGCGCAATCCGAACCGGCCCCTGCTTTTTGCCATCCTTGTACTTCCCATCCCAAATGAGTTCCGTCATTTGCCTCGTTTCAATGAGCTAGTTGGAGGTGCGATGCTAACGCTTTCGCTACCTTATTTTCCTCCATGCCGAGATGCTTAAATAGTAGAACTGTGAGAATTGCACGAAGTTGCTGGTTGAGATTATACATTTCGGGCAGCGTCTCGATTATCTCGGGCTTCTTGGTTTCTTTGTAATGGGTCAGATAGTTTCGGATGTCCACGACCGCGCGAATAAAGTTTCCCTGCTCACGTTTGTTTGACAATTTCGCCCAACATTCTTGGCTCAGGCTACCCAAGGACTCTTTGAGTCTGTCTCTGAGGGAAAACTCGTTTCCCCAATTCAGCATTCCTGTCAGCTTTTCAACAATTGCTGGTGCCGTTTGCGGAGGTATTGCGGCAATCAGCGACTGTCTGGTCTCCGCATATTCCGCCTTTGGCACGTAAATCCCCTCGTACAAGCGCCGATGAAAAGTTTCTAGGGCTTGCACCAGCGAGAGAAACGTGCTTTGAACGTATTGGTCAGGTTCGTAGACGGTGCTGAGGAGTAGGCTGTATATGGGCCTGAGATTTTCCTCATGGAGAAACCAGTTTTTGAAGAGGGTTTTGGTTCCGCTCTCGCCAAGCGCAGCGAAGGGCAAGGGCATCTCGAACATGGACTTATTGGCGATTGTACGATTTTTGAGACCTAGAAAATAATCAACGTAAGGATGCGCACAGTGGGAATCTGGGGACAGGGTTAGTCGAATCTTGAGGGGTTGGACAGCCTCTCCTACAAGCAGTGAAAGAAGATTGCCAATGTCCCTCGCGAGGATTTTGACCGTCAAAAGATTGGCGGGTTCCTTGAATTCTACTAGGAACTGGTTGCGGTTAATGAGGGACGTTGTGGTTCGCTCCATTTTGGCCTGGATGTTCGCTGCCAAGATGAGGTTCTTGGCTAACAGCAGGTCTTCAATATGCAGAAGCGTCTTTGGCTCTGTGGGGAGAACGAAGGTGAAGGACTCTTTGCTCACTCCAGAGCCTTGCTGAAAGAGTTGTTGGTATGCCCATTCATCCAGGTGGGCAAATCTGAGAATGACCTTCTGAATCCGTGGACTGTCTTCCTGCTGCCAATGAGCGCCAACCACGAGGGCGTTTCCCCTAAGCCTGAGACTGCCCTGACCAACTCCGAACGCGACAGCTCGTAAAACTGTGCAAGAATCTCCGTCCGTCATCTCCCCGTGAATTGCAGCAGCCTTGAAGATGGCAGAAGACGACAAAAGATTAGAAAACTCCAGTTCTGGCACGGAGAATGCCCCGTCGAGTTCCAACTGGATTCGCCCGTCCGCAAAACTCAGTGTTCCAGGAATGCGGTCGCCGGGCTTGTCAGGCAACCACCAACGAGCTCTGAAAGAAAAGTCATCCAAGAACTCGTAATCCGATAGCGACATTGGGGTGCCTCACCGTCATACGCTCACACGTTCCCAGACGCAACTCTAAGAGGCCGGGTTGTCCGCAGTCTCGTGTCCAGGCCCGGGAAGTCTACATCGCCGTCGTCACGCGTGAAAGTCGCCACGCCCGACCATGCTTGCGCTGACGGTGTTTTCTTCAAGGCTTCGCGTGAAATTCCGGCCCGGCGTCAGCAGAAGTTCTACTCACGTCGTTCGGCTCCGGCTCCTCGTGCATCCGAATCTCCGTATTCAACCCAACCTATCTCCGCTTCTCTACAAACGGGTTGGCGCAATTACAACCCTCGGTTCTAGAACCAACTGATGCTAGATTCACTTTGGGAAGTGCCACTCAAATGCTTTCAACCACCGACGCGAAGACTCTAGCCCGAAACTTGGAGCTTAACCGCGTCGTTCTCTTTGCGGGCGCGGGATTTTCTGTAGATGCCGAGAACTCATTTAACGAATCGCTCCCGCTATCGCCCGAATTAGCTAAGCGACTTTGGAGTTTTTTGTACGCTGAGCCGTATGATGGAAAAACGCCGCTGAAGACTCTTTACGAGGCTGCGCTTACTCACAAGAGAGGTAAGGGGGCTCTGCGGGATTTTCTACGCACGCAGCTCCACGTTGTCAGCTTCGCCGCCTGGTACAAGCTGATTCCGCTCTGGTATTGGTTCAGAATATACACGACGAATATCGATGATTTGTTTGAGCGAGTCTACGACGCCGCGGGAGTGCCTGGCCTACAGAAAATTGTTGCTCCTGGCCAATACCGAGAGCGCGACGCTTTTCTAAGAACTCTTCAGTTCGTGAAACTGCACGAATGCGTGAACGATGACGCACAGGACTTGACGTTCGGCCGCAGTGATTATGGAAATCGTGCGTCGCTTCTCGACGTCTGGTACATGCATTTCGTCCAGGACTATTCGACGATGAATACGGTTTTCATCGGGACTAATTTGGACGAATCGTTATTTTGGCAATACATTGAAATAAGGAAACAAAGAGACCGAGATGCTCCCGAGCGTCGCCCAAAGTCTTTCCTCGTTTCAACTGGGATTTCAAAGCCGATGGAAGAAGTGCTCGAAAGGTACAACATAGTTGCTGTCAGGGCGACGGGCCAGCAGTTTTTTGATTGGCTCAGGACGAACTGTCAACCGCACAAGCGAGAAGACGTACTGCGCGCCGTCGACCCAACTCTGGAGCCTGCACTCCGAGCTGCCGAGGAGGGAATGCCAGCAGCGAATGTGAGTTTGGCGGAGTACTTCTACTCGGTTTTTAAAGCGCCCTCGTTGCTGTCGCGACGAGGAAGACGGTCTTTATTTCTCTTAGGCAGTCCTCCTACGTGGGAAGATATTGCGGAAGGACTCGATGCGCACAGACAAGTCAGCGATGACTTAAGGGCCAAGCTGCGGACTGCGATGGAACATGGCGAGCCTGATTTCTTTGTCATCTCGGCAGCAGCAGGCAATGGCAAATCGACTCTTGCAAAGCGGGCTGCAGTACAGTTGATTGCTGATGGATACAACGTCCTTTTCTCCGAAGGAGAGTCACGACCTGATGCCGAGAAACTAGCCCAATACGTCAGAGTCCTTGACCGCCGATTGCTTCTCATCTTCGACCACGCGGGTTGGGACCTTCGGGAAATCGCGGAATTTTACGAAAAGACGAGAGATTTAGAGCATAAACCAATCATTGTTGTTGTAGCGAGGTCGAATGATTTTCTGCGCTTCAAGTATCACCTTGCGAAGGTGACTCGAATCGACCGATTCAGAGTTCCGCTTCTTACTGACCCAGACATCGGGGCGCTGTTGGAAGTGTTGGAAAAGAACAAATTACTCGGGGAGCTACGCCGACTGAATCCAGAACAACGATTTGAAGTGTTTCGGAACAGGGCGCGTAAGCAGATTCTAGTCGCCATGCGGGAGGCAACAACGGGCCGAGGCTTCGATGAAATAATTACAAACGAGTTCGCAACGATAGAACCCTTGAACGCGAAATTGTTGTACTTAGTCGCTGCTATTCCTTCTGTCGAGAACTACGGCATCGCCTTCGCGCAAATGATTACCGCGATGCAGCTTCCAGCGAATGAAACGCTCACTCTCGCTGTTGACAATTTGGCCGACATCCTAGTCCCAAAGGAAGGCGAGGCGGGTCATTTCGTCATCAGGCATCCCATCATCGCGCATTTCGTTGTCGAGAATGTGGCTCCGAGAGAGATTCTGGCGCAGGCGACAATAAGCTTTCTTAGGGCAATTTCTACGGTTCTCCCGGCTCCAGGACGTGCCCGACGCGCCAGTCGCGCGTTTGGCGTTTACCGGAACACCATCAATCACAATAGGATGAAGTCCTTATTCCCAGGCAGATATGAGTTAGTTGCCGGCATCTACGAAGGAATCAAAGACTTGTTTTCGGATGAGGGGCACTACTGGCTCCAGTACGGTACGTATGAATTGATTATGGGTGATTCATTGGACAAAGCGGAAAATTACATCAGTCAGGCCGCTGCTCTTATGCCCACTTCAAACCAGGTAACAACTGCCACGGCCCATCTGCTCATGAAGAAGGCAGTTAGTGCACCCACTTTGGCCTCGGCCGAATCTCTGATGCAAGAGGCTACCAGAATACTGCGTGCACAAATGGCGGCAATTGAAACAATTCAGGTCCACCCGTATCACATTTTCGGAACTCAGATGCTGTCTTACATCCGCACATGGATTCCTCAGCGAGAGCGGGCTGAGAAGTACAATTCATTGCACGAGGAGCTTCGACGCTCCATCCCTATTTATCTCCGAAGTGATTTCGACCTGCGACAGCTGCTTGAAGCGATAAAGCGAGCAGAGTTAAATACTGCGATAAGCGGAAACAGTTAACTCCGCACGCGAAAATTGGGTCAACCAGTGTCACTTTCTGCCTTTCGTGAGCGCCATCCCCCTAACGTTGCGCCGGTCCCGCAGGTCCGTCAAAGGGCAGCCGAGTTTGGTCAAAAAGACTACAGAAGCCTCCGAACCAGCAGTCCGCGCCTAAAGGCCATGCCCAGCCGTCAAAAGACGCTCTGGCAACGCGGCCAACCACGTCATCTGGGCTGAAGACACGCAGTGGATACCGAAAATAGAGCTAGCGGATGGGCCCAAAATTTTCTGGGTCGAATACTTAGGCCACACGCCAACTTCGCGATGCTCAGAAAGCTGACGTTCCGTTCATCGCGTTCTACGGCTCCGATGCATTCCCGGTGCGCGTCGGCCAATTCTGTCAGTTTTCCTGAGAGAGCCTACGTTTTATCGGCTCAGGCTCCGAGTCCCCGAACCAGCCTGTCCACAGGAATCTTGAAGACCTGTCCAATGCGGAGGAGGGTGCTGACGGTGATTGGCCGTCCAGCCTCAATTTGCTGCCAATGTCGCGCTGAGAAGCCGAAGGAAATCATGTCCTCCTGGCTATAACCACGCTTTCGGCGCAGGTTCTTGATTCTCAAACCGAGCGCGCGGAAGAATCTTTCTTGATTTCCCACGCACTAGTTTGTAGAGTCCCACGAGCAGAAACACCACGAGCAGATTAGCTTGGCTTATCAGGACGGTTAGTTTCGTGAGCGATTTGAAGGTGCATTTCCCTCCTTGATGGCTGAGTGTGTCTCTGCAGCATTCGCGCTTAGGCAATGATATTCGCGCGCAATCCGAGACGCTAAGGTGGAGACCTCACGACGCCAAAGGAGTGTCGATGTCCGACCGTCAGTATGCCGCACCGCTGGTCATCCGAGGTCTGACCGAGGAGAGAAGTTCCGGAGAAACTTCTCGTCTGAGACGCATACGACTCCAAGGGAACGAGAAGGGCTCCTATCCTCAATTCAGCGAGGAATGGTTTCAAGAGCTGCTCTATAGATTTCCCAGCCTACTCCCCGCCGCGGAAGTAGAACCCGCCTTTGAATCTCTCGAAGCAGTTGCGAAGGAACTACCAGTGGCGGGCAAATATGTGGACCTTCTTTTCGTGAACGCAGACGGCTGCATCGCACTGGTCGAGACCAAGCTCATGCGGAATCCCGAAGCGAGGCGAGAGGTGATTGCCCAAGCTATCGATTACGCGTGCGAGATGTCTGGATGGACGTATGCACAACTGGCTCAAGCCGTCAAGAAAGCTAGCAAATCCTCAGAGGAAGACCCTCTCCTACACATCGTGCGTCGGGATGCTGAGGGTTCGTTCAACGAGAATGAATTCATTGAGAACATCACCAGAAATCTCCGAAAGGGCCGCTTCCTACTTCTGGTCGTGGGGGATGACGTCAGCGCAGAAGCGGAGCGAATGGCGGACTACATTCAGCGCACGCCGCACCTGCACTTTACACTCGGCCTTGTGGAACTTGCACTATTCCACGAGAAAGAGGGAAACATCGACCCTCTGTTCATTCAACCGCGCATCGTTGCGAAGACTGAGCTCCAACCTCGAATCGTCATCGAAATCGCGCTTGCGGATGGACTTCAAATGAAATCCCAAATCAGGCAAGAATCCCCAACCCCCGCAACGCGGAGCACTATCTCCGTTGAAAGTTTTTTTGAGCAACTCAAGAAAACATCCCTGAGAGCCTCCGAGGTTGCGGAATGGGCACTGGAACGTGCGGCGGAACACCAGCTTACGATTGATTGGGGAGCGGTAGGACCGTCGCTAAAGTATTTTGAAGAGTCAAGCGTAGCCGCGTTCAATTTTGGGCAGCTTCGGAAGGACGGCGGACTCAGCACGTCTCACCTGCTACCCAAGTTTGTGAAGCTCGGATTACCAACGGATATCGCTGTAAGTTATCTCGACGATATCATTGGCCTCGTACCCGGCTCGTACCGCAAAGACTTCCCATACGAGCACGACATAAGAACCCAGGTAGTGCTTTACGGCAAGGATGGTGATTGGCTTCCTCTGGAAAAGCTCGCTCCGGGTAAGGAGCAATGGTTCGAAGCGATAGACAAGGCAATCCAAGGAATCAGAAAAGTTCGCGACGAGAGCTGACTGGTTCGCGTGGATTCAGTACCATCCGCCGCCAAATCCAGCCCCACAGATTTTTGATTTTATTCTCAGTCGGCTCGTGCGCCTCGCGCTTTCGGGTGCCAGAAGACTCCGAGAATCCAACCCTCAATCTCGGCCGTCTTGCGCTCATGCGGTTCAAGTTCAGGGCAGAAGAACTTTTCGAGGCTGCCATCACCGTCCGCCCTCTGCAACCATTTGGCGATAGCGAAGGCGTCTTGCTGGTCGGGCCTTCGTCCTGCGCTTGGAAAAGTCCTGCTCCAGAGCGCAGGGTAGACCTCCGCCACAACCGAGCGATTGGGCGGCATGCTCCAACCGTCCAATAGCCAGAAGTGCACGTGGTCTATGGCGCGTTGCCGGATGTAGTGCAGCCACGGGATTCCTGCGTGCGTGGACTTCGCCACCGACCCCTTCACGTCGAATTGGAACACCGACTTCGCGGTACGCGCCCGAAGTTCGGTGAGACGCGCCAGCGGAAATTGCCGGGCGCGAGCGGTTGTATAAGGGCTAGGTGCTTGGTTTAGCAGATTTAGCTAGAATCGAATGATTGCAGCTCGGCTGGTACGAATCTCATCCAAATCTTGCTTGACGTTCGTACCCATGTTCGAAATTGCTATCAATTCCAGCGATGAAAGGGTGAGGGGACGGCCCTCCCCGTTCAGAGGTCAACGATGAACGTCGAACCGATGTTCGTTCCTGAGCAACTCTACAACCGCAAGCGGGACGTTCACGCCCGCTTTGGCGGTCAAGAACAAGGGGGCATGATTACACCCGCCCGATATCTCATTTTGCTAGTGACAGGGAATTCAGGTCGTGTCCACGGCTGCGCAGACCACTGGTCAGAAGATAGATTGAGATTTTTCTACTTCGGCGAGGGCCAATCCGGGGATATGAAGTTTACGAAAGGTAATCTCGCGCTTCGCGACCACGTATCGGGTGGCGAAGATGTCCATCTCTTTGAAGAGGTACCTGAGAAAAGCGTGTACCTCCGATACAAGGGACAGATGGTATGCATTGGATTTACTTTGGCCGATGCGCCAGATAATGAGCGGAACATGAGAAAGGCCATTCTGTTTGAGCTGGTGCCGCTCCACGCTTTCCAGACGACGGCGGAGGCCCCCGCACCGGAATCATCGACCGCCGAAACTGAGGAGGAATGGAGTCGCGCCTCTTTGGATGAACTCCGTCGTAAAGTTGTCGCCAATTCTGCCGAGTTCAGAACTCCAGTTGAGCGTCGTGCACTCTACAGGATGCGGAGCCGTGCCGTTCGCCTATACGTTTTGCGGCGTGCAAACGGCGTATGCGAAGGCTTCCGGAATCCGGCACCATTTGTAACTTCGGCCAGTATTCCCTACTTAGAACCACACCACATCCGTCGGCTGACGGACGGTGGTCCAGATAATCCAACGTGGGTTGTTGCGGTCTGTCCGAATAGCCACCGCAGGGCACATTAGTCTAAGGACGCGGAGAGCTTCAACGCTAGACTCGGACAAATCGTGCAAGAGCTGGAAAGCAGAAACGCTGATTGATGTTTTCAGGTAACGTCGTGTCTTTAAGCAAGCACACCATTGCGAGAAAGAGGGGACGGACGCTTTGAGGAAAACCACCAAATTAAATACAAACGCCGTAGAGGCCAAATTCAACGAGACCGCCTTTCGGTTGACTCAAGAGCGCAGTGATTTTCTGCTGGCACAGATTCTGGATTTCGTCCGTGGTCGCAAATGGATAAATCTCCAGCCGGAATATCAGCGGCGGCTTGTATGGGACGACACAAAGCGCAGTCTCTTTATCGAATCGCTTCTTCTCAACATTCCGATACCGGCTGTTTTTTTATATGAATGGGACCTTGGGCGATACGAGGTGATGGATGGCCAGCAGCGTCTGAATTCGATTGTTGATTTCTATGGGAACGGATTTGCTCTACGGGGGCTCGAGAAATGGGAGGAATTGAACGGACTGCGGTACAGGGAACTTCCTGAAACGCTGAAGCGAGGCTTGGACAGACGTCGAATCTCAGCGACGGTACTGCTTGTAGAACGCGTCGGCACTCTCCCTCAACAAGGAGAAATTCGGAAGCTTGTTTTTGAGAGACTGAATACTGGCGGACAGCACCTAAATCCGCAAGAGCTCCGCAACTGTTTTTACGCGGGAGCCTTTAACGACCTTCTCACAAAGCTATCTCAGGACGCGTTGTTTACCACAATTTGGCAGATTCCATCGCACGAGCAGAATGTCGACAAACGCGGGAATATCACCGCTAATCTTCGTGACAACCGACTCTACCGTCGTATGGAGGACTGTGAACTCGTTCTGCGATTCTTCGCATTAAGGAAACGGTCGAATATCAAGGGTTCCGTTCGGTCGATGCTCGACCGGTGCATGGAAGAAAATGTGAACAGAACGGAGGCTGAACTCCTGCAACTTGAGGAGGACTTCAAAACGCGCCTTGAGCTCGCTCATGACCTGTTCGGGGATGTAGTCTTTCGATATGAAGATGAGAATGGCGACTGGCAACTGTCGAAACCTCTCTACGACGGAGTTATGGTCGCGCTCGACCGACTGTGGTCCAAGCGTGATGTTCTAAAATCTCAGAGGAAAAGGCTCGTCCGACGCGTAGCCAAACTCCTACGACGCCGACCCGCATTTGAAGTCATCATCGGGAAACCTAATACAGCAAAAGCCGTTCTTCGGAGGGAAGAGCTCTTGACTAAAGCAATCAGAGGGTGAGTGAGATGGCTCCGCTAGAGGAATTGAACACTCGTATCAGTGAACTTAAAGCGGACCTTGGGTTCGTTGCGCTGGCCGCCCAATTGCGGCCTCGGATTGGCGACGTCGTCCAATGGCAAGCGCAGGGTGCAGTTCTAGACGTCGTTCGGCAGTTTATGAACTCAAAGACGAGTAGGCCTGAGGGGGTATATGGTCCACTTTTGGTTAGACTTCTCGCGGCCTTTGAACGCTTCGTACGCATGCTGGTCGTACGAAGCCTTGAAGAAAGAGTATCAGTGTTTAAGAAGTTTGAGGAAGTCCCTGAAGGCCTTGCCAATCGCAATTTGATTTTGACAGGAAGGGTGCTCGCCTCCATAGGAGCTCCGCGGGAACACTTGGTAATAGACATTGAGGCTCTGATTGCCAATTTGGCGTCCTGTAAAAAAGGAAGTCAGTCGTTCAAATTCAATACAGAGGCGTTCTCAGCTACCGTCACTGGTGCGAGCCCGGCCGTTATCGACAAAGCCTTTGAGAATCTTGATGTGACCGACTGTTGGGATGGAGTTGGCGGTGACGCAGCTCTGGCTAAGCTGCTTGGTACGAGGGGGGCGCGTGCGACAGGCGAACGTACCAAAGACCGCTTGAAGGAGCTTTGGCGTTGGCGCAACCAACTCGCTCACGCCGGCGACGAAGAAATCGCGCTCACAGAGCAGCAACTTCAGGACGCAATTAGTTTCATTGTGTGTTTCAGCACTGCGCTTAGCAATGTAGTGAAGACACGTTTGGCCGGAAAGTAAACTGCAAAGCGTAACCCATATAACCCAACTAAGGGTTCAGTCCCTCACTGTCATCGTCCAACAGCTTAGTCAAAAAGGCTCCAGTAGCCTGCGAACTACTTGCCAGGCCCCCACAAGCCTCGTTCCCTCGTCCGGGCGTCGCTGCGAGCCGTGGAAGAAATTCGACGGCGCGCTGCACTCCAACGATTTCGGTCCGCACCTGAAGACTCAGATTCCTCCTCGATGTAATCCATGCGCCCGCTCCAGAATGATTTCTACTTGCCCCGCGGATGCTGACACGAGATTCGCAATCTCTCAGTCCGCCACCCGCGAACATCCGGCATTACGAACTTCGAGGGCCAGCATTCAATGAAAACCCACCTCCTATTACCCATCGCATTCTAGGCCGCCAGCGTCGTTGGCCGCGCTCCGAAGCAGGCGAAGACGTTGTCTGACAACAAATCGGTTGTTCTACACTCCGAAACCGAATTGTGGAGCAATGGCAACCTTGCTGTCGCAGATGAATTATATTCCCCTGACTTTGTCTGCCATTTCGTCGTTTGACCGGAGTGGAGGGGACGGGAGAGCATCAATGCTGAAGTCAGGCGGCATCGGACTTCGTTCCCCGACTGGAACGCGCACGTGGACGACATTGTAGCCGAGGACGACAACGTCGTCATACGATTTACCTTGACCGGCCCACAGCGAGGAGAGTTCGAGGGGATTGCGCCTACTGTAAGAAAGGTGAGGGTTCGGGGGGTTGCCTTTTTCGTTTAGTTGGGGGGCAAGATTGTCGAGCAGTGGGGCTTCCGGGATATTCATGGCCTGATGGAGCAGTTGAGCGCCTCCAAAGCAGGCGAGAAGCAAGCCCTTAAACGAGGTTCAGTCTCGGAACCGGGACCTGCGCCCGAAGTTCAAGCGCCGCCGCGCGAGCGCCCGCAATGAGCGTCTCATTTTCGACCCCCTGAAAAATGGTTCAAGCTGTGATTGGCCCGAAGTCTCGCCGCTCTACCGGCGTGTCGGTCAGGTCAATCGAGGGCAGTGCGCAAATTCGCTCGACAGTGTTCCTCTCCGTGCATCGTTAAGATGCGGATTCTTTTTTGCAGGGTCGCACTTGGGAGTTAAGAGCTTTCGGAAGGCGACTGTCGCGACTCAGCGTAAATATTCAGTCTTGGCAATTCCTGCGTACTCCAGTTTGTGAATGGCTTCGAGGGTTTCGGAACGAAGAGAATCAACGACCTTGGGGAACATGCGGTCGAAAAAAATCTGCCGCGTTTCCGGCGATATCGCTTTGACCAGCGATTCCAGGTCAAGCTGGTGGTGTGCGTTCCTATCGGTCTGGTGCAGCGTCCACTGTCTTTAGAGACCCATCGACCGCCTTCCGTTGTAGGATTATCTTCAATTTCTCTCCGGCCGACCGCATCAGCTGACGGTCAACTTCCGTGAAGTGCTGCATCTCGCGGGCCGCCGGGGATAACGGTTGCGTTTGTGTTTGCATCGGCATCCCACGGTCGATGATTTTCTGGCCGACATCACGACGTGTAAGCGTGTCGAGCAAATCGTTCAGTACGTGCATATCGTGATACCAAGCTGGAAGCGAAATTCCCTCTTTGGTTTCTACGGCCTCGGCCCGCTCAACATGCTTCGTGTGCTTGTCCCAAAGAAACTGCCCGACCTTGTCGGCCGTGACAACGTCAACCACGGCTTGGGCGACTTCGGACGGCTTCGGTGGCGCTTCAGTCGGCTTGGGAACATGCACAAGCGCCGTCTGCGATTGGCACTTTCGTCTCTGGATTCGGATGTTCAGCGCGGTGATGTAGACGCGAAGCGTCTCGAACGAGATATCCTGACATTCACCTCGCCGCTCCCAGGTCTGCACTTCGCGCGCGACCTGGGCCACTGCTGCGCCAGACATCAAGCGTTCGCAGAGGATTCGGAATTGTGGGATGGTCTGGAGTTTGCGAATCCACGATTCTTCGTACTTCTCGCGGTGGGTTTGCCGTTCGTCTTTACGCTCTCTCGATGGCATGGTGAAGACCAGTTAAAGCCACAAGTCAGTTCGCGTGAGGCAGAATATCACGCAACATTCCTGGCAGCATTATCGTACTTCTATGTCCGTTGTTAACTCCGCTTTCCCGGCACGCAACGGATTCAAAAGCCCCGAAGGTTTAGCGTAAACGTCTTCAGGTCGGCGTCTATTTCTCGCGACTTAATGCCGAACGCCATCGCGGCGTTCATGTGCTCTGCCAGTCTAAACGATAAAAGTGATAAGGCTGTAAGCCTCCCTGAACCGAATAACTTAACGTCACGGAGATGCCAGGCTGAGCAACCACGAACCGAATGTTATCCGCAACGCAAGGGTGGTTCTTGCTCAGGAACGAGCATGTTTGACAGCATGTGGCGGCGTCTTCTTTAATGCTTGAGGTTTGCTATCAGGGCAAATTTCTCTGCTCGAAACGGTGTTCTCCCGCTGAATGCATTGAAGAAAGTATTCTTGCACTCCATTTGACCACAAAGAGCGGGCCAAACGGGCATGTGACGATATATAAGCGGCCAGCTACTCATCGGTTTCCGAGTTTGCTTTATGAACTTGAGCTTTTCCTTGCTACGCTGGCCTGCGATTTTCTTTAGAACCCAATGTCCGCACACGGCGCACCGAGCAAGTCGGGAGAGTTGAGAGTTAGCAACTGCCCGCACAAACATCCAGTCAAGAAGGTCGCTCGGCCGGTGAATGGACACGCGCAGCGTCGGCAGAAGTTGTGTTGCCCCGTGACGCAAAGCGGCACGCTGGAATCGGTGGGCAAGATGGAATTGGGGTAATTGGAATTCTCCGCGAATGAGCAAATAAGCATCTAGGTCGCGGAAAGCTTGCTGGCTCAAGTCGGACTTGCTCGCCGTATAGGGGCCAACTACAGCGGCGCGCCAGTTTTGTTGGGCATTCGGAAGGGATTCCGACGCGTCCTCTAGCCAGTATTCGGCTTTGGCTAACCCAAGTCGGTCATCCTCAATCAGGACCGACATCGACTTAAATGTCATGTACGTCCCGCTCGTGGAGGAAAGTTCTGGCCCGGGAACCCCGCTTACAATCGAAACGACCTTATCGCCAAGGGCCGTTATCCGCATCGCCTCGACTACCTCGTACAACACCGCTCGCCTGTTCAGGTCAGCCCGGAGGAAGTTCAGGCACAACTGCAGTTCAGATTTGCGCAGAGGATGGAGCGTTAATTCGACAGGTCGTTCCACCGAAAAGCACCTCTGCCCTCGAAACTAAGACTTCAATATTTATTAGACCTTAGTTTAAACACACTCTGGTCTAATTGCACTTCGCAGGCAGCAACGCCGCCTTGCGGCAGGGATGTTGCTGAAACGGAGGCTTAAATGAAAGCGCTGAAGAATTTGCGAAAGGCTGCGGGACTGACCCAATTCGAACTCGAACACAAGGTACGCGTGCCCCGCTCGAAAATCTCGTTGGCTGAATCCGGACAGCTTGCGCTAAGCGAGAAGGAAGTCAGGGCAATTTGCCGCCTCCTGGTCCGCGAGATACGAAAGCGGGGCACACGCCTCGCAGAGGCTCTGAAGCATGCTGAAGACCTATGCGAGACGCACGGGATTGCGCGGTGAGCCGAAGCGGCTCCAACGGCTCTTCGTCAATCGCTGATTACAAGGCTTGAAAGGAGCCACCGCCGACCATGCCTAAGAGAATTCTGGACGGAGAAGCAATGTGGAGTTCCACGAAGTTATCCACATGCGCGGAATGGGCGAGAGTGGAGTACGCATGGCTCTATCCACTCGCCGATTGCAACGGGTGCTTCGAGATTACATCTGTGCGTGCGGTCTGGAGCAAGGTTTCCACCGTCCGACCGCGCTTAACATGCCAGAAAATTTTGCGGACGCTCGAAGAGTTCGCGAAAGCCGGACTTCTGTTTGTGTGGGAAGAGAACGGAAAGCGATACGCGCACTGGACTAATTCAGACAGGCCGGGTCGTCTTCCAAAGGCTTCGGACCGCTACAAATACCAGAAATTAGCACCGTCAGTTCCAGGCGAAAAACTGGCGCTATTTTTGGCTCAATTCAGCAAGCCAATATCGCCCCAAAGGGGCGCTAAACGGGCGACTGTGGGGCGCGTAGGTTTTGGTGTTGGTTTAGGTTTGGGTGAAGGTATTGGAATAGGAGAAGGTGTCGGTGTTGAAGCGCCGCAAATCGCGGCGCAGAGCACGGCAGCAGAAACCGCTGCCGCTTTTCTTCCTCCTGTTGATGAAAAGAAAAGTTCAAAATCAAAATTCGCAGCTGAACGCGATGAGACATTGCGACCCGAGGCGGAGCGCCAGAAGGAAGAACTCTACAAGCGATTCGGAAAAACAAAGTGAGCGGATTCGATTGTTTCAATTCTGAAGAGCGCGAGATTCTCAAACAGACCCAACTTCTGCGGTCGATACACGGGCGAGAAGCTATGACAGCGAGCAGCGCCCATGAATAAAAGCGGTACACACTCACCGGATAACCTGCTGACTGTGGCAGAGATTGCCGGCCTGCTCCGCGTAAAGCCCAGTTGGGTGTACGAGCACGCGGAAGAACTCGGTGGATTCCGTCTCGGAAAGTATCACCGGTTCTCACTGCCGCGGGTGATGGATAGGCTTGAAAGGGGAGAAATTAGTCGTTCCGCGGTGGGGTCATCAACCCAACGACCTGCTTCAACCACAAGAAAAAAGGACGGTTCTAATGGGCAGGGAACAGATGAGGAACAAAAAGCGCTTGACTCGGAAGTTTAATGTATATACAAATAAGCCTGCGATGGCTATTGGAAGGCCAGCCAAACCGGAGCATTTGAGACGTAGCCAGCTTTTTCCCATTCGGCTCACGCCCAGCGAGATGGCGACTCTCGAAGACGCCTCTCGCGAGCTGCAGGAATCGGTCGCCGCAATACTCCGCAAGGGAGCCTTTCTCTATATCCGTCGCAAAGGCAAAGACGGGTCACGAACGAAAGGAGAAAAACAGTGACTCGCCAAACGTATCAGCACGGATGGGTATCAAATCCGATTCGCACTCAGCGGGGAATCGCATTCAAGATTCGCTACCGAGTGAGGACGGCGGAAGGCAAATGGAAGCAGAGGTCTGAAACGCTGTACAACCTGACAGGAAGGAAGGAAGCGCGTGCGGCAGTGGAACAGAAAATCAGACAGGCGTCTGCGATGCCACCTGAAACTACCGATTTGACGTTCAGGGAATTCGTGGAGACCTACTGGCTGCCACATCTTGAGCGCAATGGAATGAAACCCTCGACACGAGCCGGATACGATAGCGCGTTACAGCGACATATCCTGCCCGTGCTGGGTGGATTAAGACTAGCGGACGTAGCGCCGTTGCACATCGAGAACTTCATGAAGAGCAAGCTGAGCAGCAAGACCAAACTTTCCCCTAAGACGGTGGTCAATCTGCTCCGATTGGTTCAAGGCATTTTCTCGGTGGCGGTGGACAATGACCTAATTGTGCGTTCGCCCGTCCGGAGAAAGCACAAACCACACGTCCCGCAGTCTGAAAAGATGGCGTGGACGCCAGAGCAGGTGAGGGCGATTATAGATGAGATTTCGCAAAATTATCGCCCGCTGTTCGTTTGCCTCGCATTAACCGGACTTCGCGCCGGAGAACTGCTTGGTTTGCAATGGAAAAACCTCAACCTTGAAACAGGGGAACTTCGGGTAGAACAAAGCCTCTGGAACAATCAAGTCGTAACGCCGAAGACCAAGAGTAGCAAGGCCTCAGTTTGGTTTGACAAAATACTGACTGATGCCTTTTCAGAACAACGCAAACACTCCGTGCACACTGGCCCAGATGATTTTGTTTTCTGTAAATCGGACGGGTCACCACTCAACCCAGACGTTCTCCGCAGGGACGTGCTGTACCCAGCATTGGACCGTCTCCGCATTCCTCGGACAAAGGGAGCTTCCGGCTTTCATGCGTTTCGACACACCGCTGGAAGTGTCGTTGAAGCTTCTACCGGACGGCTCAAGTTGGCGCAGAGACTTTTGCGGCACAGCAATGTGAGCACGACTGCTGATATTTACACGCACACGACGAAGCAAGCAGAACGCGAGGCCGCGGTCGCCTTAGAACGGGCGTATTTTGGCGATTTGTTCCCAGTTGTTCCCAATTCGGGGAACGGGAACAAGAGCGAAGCGGTCAATTGAAATGGAAGTTGAATTGGCTGAAGGAGATGTTGGGGTGAGCGATGGGATTTGAACCCACGACCCTCGGTGCCACAGACCGATGCTCTACCAACTGAGCTACGCTCACCGCCGGTTGATTGGGAACATTTTAACACTACTTTACTTACGCTGCCTCTCTTTGCACGTTTGCGATGGAAGTCAAACCTGAATTCAGTGTGACGTCCTGACTTTCGCTCCGTCTAAACTTTCATGAACACGCTATTGGCAGACATTCGTTACGCACTCCGTGGTTTCAGGCAGACTCCCGGATTTATCACGGTGGTGGCCTTTCCCTGGCGATCGGAATTGGCGCATGCACTTCGCTTTTCAGCATTGCGAATGCGCTTTTGCTGCGGCCGCTCCCTTATGCCGATGCGGATCGGTTGGTGATTTTGTGGAATCGTTCGCCTGGATTGAATATCACCCAGGATTGGTTTTCTACGGCGCAGTATTTCGACATCAAGAACGGGCATCGCGGACTCGAGCAAGTGGCCATCGCCATCGGCGGAGATGAAAATCTAACCGGCAATGGCGATCCGGAACGCGTTGGGGCCATTCATATCTCATCGAATTTGTTGCCCATGCTTGGCGAGAAGGCGGCGCTTGGCCGGCTTCTCATTGCTGACGAAGATGTGCAAGGAGCTGCGCCAACGGCGCTGCTTAGCTACGGAATGTGGACGCGGCGCTACGGAAGCGTCCGAAGATCGTCGGCAAGTTTATTCAGGTGAATGGCGTCTCCCGCGAGGTTGTTGGAGTGCTGCCTAAATCATTTTCGCTGCTGCGGGAAGTGTTACCTACGCTTGGTGGCGCCGAGCAGGCCGACATTTTGCTTCCGTTGCCGCTCGCGCCCGACGCCGCGCGGAATCGCGACCGTGAAGACTACAACATTATCGGAAAGCTTCGCCGGGGCGTGTCGGCGCGCCAGGCCCAGGCCGAGATGGATACGATCACGGCGCGGTTGCGGCACGATTATCCAGACGTCTATCCGCCCAATGGCGGGTTAACGTTTGGCGTTGTGCCATTGCTCGAGCAGGTCGTTGGAGATGCGCGCTATTCGCTTTTCGTCCTCCTCGGGGCGGTGGGATTTGTGTTGCTGATCGCCTGCGCCAATGTTGCGAACTTGCAGCTTTCGCGCGCCGTTTCGCGGCAGAAGGAGATCGCCGTACGGGCCGCCCTCGGCGCAAGCCGCGGCCGGATTCTGCGTCAATTATTCACGGAAAGCGTGTTACTCGCGCTCGGCGGCGGCGCGCTGGGAATTTTATTTTCGTTCCTGTGCGTCCATTGGGTGCATGTACTGGGGCCGAAAAGCGTCCCACGGCTCGCTTCGATTGGCGTAGATGGCGAGGCTTTGCTGTTCACCGGAGCGCTCTGTGTTTTCTCCGGGATTCTTTTTGGCCTGGCCCCCGCCTGGCGCGCCACTCAAATTGATCTGCACAGCACTCTGAAAGATGCCGGACGCGGGTCAGCCGGCGCAGGTAGCGTCTGGGGACGCGGACGCAATTTGCGGCGAATGCTTGTGATCTCAGAAATGGCGCTATCAGTCGTGCTGCTGATCGGTGCGGGACTGTTGATTCGCAGCTTCGCCAGATTGCTGCACGTTTCCCCGGGATTCAATCCCGAAAACGTGTTAACCGTCGAGCTGACCATGAGCGGCCCGAAATATGATAGCGCAGCAACTATTCTCGCCACCTATCACCTGCTGTGGCAACGACTCGAGGCGCTGCCAAGCGTCAGCGCAGCCGGCGCAGTTACGTCGCTGCCCCTGAGTGACATGTTCGCTTGGGGCCCAATCGTAATCGAAGGGCGTACGCCTCCAGCGGGCGAAAATTTCATCAATGCCGACCAGCGCATAGCGGGTGGCGATTATTTTCAAGCTATGCAAATTCCGCTACGCAGCGGGCGATTCTTCAATGAGCAGGACACGACGACGAATCTGCCCGTAGCCATCATTGATGAATTCATGGCCCGCGAATATTGGCCGCGCGAAGATCCTCTGGGCAAGCGCTTTCGCTTCGGCGGCCTCGATGCCGATGGGAAATGGATCACGATAGTCGGCGTGGTGGGACGGATCAAGCAGTACACGCTGGATACCGATTCGCGCATAGCACTTTATCTGCCACAGACGCAGTATCCCGCGCGCTCAATGAACGTCGTTCTGCGCAGCCGCACAAATCCAATAGCGCTGGCGCCGGCTGTAGGAGATGCAATTCACTCGCTCGACTCAGATTTGCCGCTCTACAACGTCCGCACCATGCAGCAGCGCCTGAATGAATCTTTAGGCCGGCGCAAGTTCTCGATGCTGCTGCTAACCGGCTTCGCCGCATTCGCTCTAGCCCTGGCGACCCTCGGCGTCTACGGCGTGATCGCATACCTCGTAAATCAAGGCACGCGCGAATTGGGAATTCGCAT
Source organism: Candidatus Acidiferrales bacterium (assembly GCA_036513895.1). Taxonomy (GTDB): domain Bacteria; phylum Acidobacteriota; class Terriglobia; order Acidiferrales; family UBA7541; genus Palsa-147. The sequence continues at coordinate 71,680 of DATBYF010000013.1, forward strand.
TGCCCTAGGCGCCTCGCCAGGGAATGTTCTCGGCCTGGTAGTCCGTCAAGGAATGTCTCTTGCGTTGACAGGAGTGGCCATAGGAGTAGCCGGCGCACTGGCGCTAACGAAAGTGATCCAAAGTCTCTTGTTCGGCGTGAGAGCTACCGACGCGCTCACGTTTGCCGCGGTTCCTCTGCTCCTCACTCTGATCGCATTGCTAACCAGCCTGGTGCCGGCGCGCCGTGCCGCCCGAATCGACCCAATGATCTCGCTGCGCAGCTAGTGACGCGTGCAACCGTTGCGCGTTGAACGCGAACAGCTCCGTGGCCGATAAGTCGAACGATTATTCAATCAGCTTGATCAGCCGCATCTACTATTCTTCGTCGCCCTGTGGGATTTCTTCAGATTCAGGATGCGCTTCTACGCGAATTTCGGGCTGGTTCGCAATTTGAAGTTGTTTATTGAGGGCCGGAAGATCGGTGTCGAGTATTACCTTCCAGCGCTTCATTGCTGACGCGAAATTGGAAGCTAATTCAGCCGTTGCTTTTAGCTGTGCGGGCGTTGGAGCGGCGTCGGCGCGATCCAGTTGGTCGTAGAGCCCGGCGACGCCGGTATTCACGCGCCAGAGCGTTGGTTCCTTCGTTTCGTTCGTGGGCTGCCCGTCTGTCTGTCCAATCGCCGCGACGACTTTCTTTTGCATCTCTGCGATCGCGTCTTTGATCGAGCCGGTGGCACGTTCCGAGCGTTCGTCGAGCACTTTGCTGAGCGACCGTGCCTGAAGCAGCGCGAAGGAGTTGCGCGAGAGAATCTCCGACAGTTGAAGTTGCGATTTGAGCTGGCTGGTAAGTTCATTGGATGTCGCAGTTACGCGAGGATCCATCTTTACGGTGAGCGGGGCGCTGTAGGTAGTGCCATTTGCAATCAATTTCACCGTGTATTCTCCCGGGAGTGCACTCGGGCCGAGCGGAGTTCGGGGCGTGTCGCCGGGAACTGCAGCGATTGGGTATCCGTGGTGAGTCGAGTCTGGGGGCGGATATCGAAGATCCCAGAACCAGCGATGCATACCCGGGCTCGTTTCTAATTTGCGTTGCGGCCGGATCCAGTAGAGGGGAATGAGCTGCTTTTCGAGTTCTTCTTGTGTCACCTCGGGCTTGTCGTTGCTCGAGTAGCGCCGCACCACGCGATTTTTTGAATCGAGAATTTCAATGGCGATTTCACCGTTCGGTTGTGTCGCAAAATAGTAGTCCACGGCTACCTTACCTGGAGGATTTTGGCCGGCGGGCTCGTCCGGAGGAAGCGGGGTGTCTGTGTTCGTGTCGCGGCGCACCCGGAAAGCCGGTGCAGGCTTGAAAAGGTGGGCGTTTTCCTTCAATACTGCGGCGCCAATTTGGCGGAGTGACGAGATATCGTCGAGAATCCAGAACGAGCGGCCGTGGGTCGCGACGATCAGGTCGTTGTCGTGAATCAGGAGATCGCGCATGGACGTGTGCGGCAGATTCAGTTGCAGCGATTGCCAGTGGTCTCCATCGTCGAATGAAACCCAGACGCTTGTTTCCGTTCCGGCGAAGAGCAGCCCCTTTCGCACCGGATCTTCACGGACCGTGTCCACGGGCGAAGTATCCGGAAGCCCCTCGACGATCAGCTTCCATGTTTTGCCGGAGTCGTGGGTGCGATAGATATAGGGGTGCAGGTCGTCGATGCGGAAGCGGCTGACCGATGCGTAGGCCGTTTCTTCATCGAAGTGAGACGCGGAAATCTGCGTTACTTTGCTCCATGCCGTCAAATCCGGCGAAGTTATATCTTTCCAATTCTTGCCGCCATCACGCGTCAACCACATCATTCCGTCGTCGGTCCCGGCCCACAGCGTGTCTACATTCTTAAATGATGGAGCCAGGGCGTAGACCACTCCGCGCTGCTTATCCGCCTTCGGATCCTTCGCTGCCAAGTTTCCGAGACTTGCGGGAATTCCGGGGTGGGGGCGAGCGAGATCCGGGCTGATGATTTGCCAATTTTCACCGCCGTCAGTCGTCTTGAAGACGAAATTCGCCGTGTAATAGAGAACGTGCGGATCAACCAGTGAAAACATCAGAGGCTGCGTGCGATCCACGCGGTAGTCCCCGCGTATCGGAATCGGCGTGACGTTTTGAACCTGGCCGGTGCTAACCTGAAATTTCGAAACTTCGTCCGTGCCAGCGCCGAAAATGATTCCTGGATCGAGAGGATCCGGCGCGACGTAGCCGTATTCGATCGTGCCGACGGGATGCCAATCGCGAAAGGTAATTTCGCCGTCGTTGCCGCGAGACGCGATGCACACCGAGCCGCTTTCCTGCTGTCCGCTGCAGACGCGATAGGGAAATTCATTGGTCGCGCTGACGTGATAAATCTGCGCGGTGGGCTGGTTGTACCAGGAACTCCAAGTTTGGCCGCGATTGACGGAAACGATTGCTCCTTGATCGCTCACGAGGAGAATCACGTCGGGATTTTCGGGATTGATCCAAAGGTTTTGGTAATCGTCGCCGCCGGGCGCGCCGCGAAGGGGCGTCCACGTTTTTCCGCCGTCGGTCGAACGATGCGTCACAATGCTCGCGCTGTAAACGACGTCGGGATTCTTCGGATCGACTCGCGGTATCGGCAAGTCTCCTCCGCCGATGCGCATGGCCGGGCGCGGATCGGTGGTTATTTGCGTCCAAGTTTCACCGCCATCATCGGAGCGGTAAACGCCCAGGCCTGCACCTGATTCGTATGCGCTCGGCTTGGTGGTTCCGACTGTCGCATAGAGGCGATTCGGTTCGCTCGGTGCGATCGCGACGTAAATCTGCACGAGGTCTTTTGGCAGACCGTTCGTGAGTTGCCGCCACGTTGTGCCGCCGTCGGTGGACTTGAAGAGGCCGCCGTCGGTGCCGCCGTAGCCGTTGCCGTACTCCCACGGGCCCTGGCGCGCTTCCCAAAGGGCGGCGTATAGGACATCCGGATTTTTCGGATCCATTTCGATGTCGGAGCCGCCGGTGTTCTCATTTTTGTAGAGCACTTTCTCCCACGTGACGCCGCCGTCGGTGGTCCGAAAAATTCCGCGCTGTTCGTTTGGCCCGTAGGGATGCCCGAGGACGGCTGCGAAGACGCGATTTGGATCGCGCGGGTCAATGGCGAGTGCGGGAATTTGCTGGCCTTCGCGCAGGCCAAGATGCGTCCATGATTTACCGGCGTCAGTTGATTTGTAAATTCCATCGCCGACAGATAGATCGGGGCGCTGCAGGCCCTCGCCGCTCGCGACGTACATAATATTGGGATCCGATGGGGCAACGGCGATGGCTCCGATGGATTGCGTTGGCTGCGTATCGAAGATCGGCGTCCAGGTCCGGCCGTAGTCGTCCGATTTCCAGACACCGCCATTTACTTGCCCGATGTAGAACACATTCGGTTGGCTCGGCACGCCAGCCGCGGCGCGAGTGCGCCCACCGCGGAAGGGTCCGATCAAGCGCCAGCGCATTTCCTGATACGCGCTCGGCGGAATTTCCTGCGCACGCGCAACGCGCGGTAACGCCACACCACACACGCATGCAAGCAATGCCAGCACGCCACACCAAACTCGATCCATCGGCACCCTCCGAATCACTAGAACAAGCGAGGATAGAACAAAACTGAGCGAATAATACTTCAATCGCGAATAGAAAACTGCGCCGTGACTAGGTATAGCTACAAAACGACGATCGAACTCCGCAGATGCGAGGCGTTTTAGCAGGCGATGTCAGTTTAGAACTGCACGTCCTTGATATGCGTGGCGAAGAACCAGCGATTGCCCGCGGGATCCACTATCGCCGCGTTCCGATCGCCGTAAGGCTCGTCTTTTGGCTCGCGCAACGACTTCGCGCCAGCTTCGATGGCGCGCTTGTACGCAGCGTCGGTGTCCGCAACGTAATAGTGAATCGTGGTCGGCATCGGATGGTACGGGCCATGAGCATCGCTCATTTCAATCAAGGAATCGCCCAGGCGGAGTTTCGCGTGCGCCACGCGTCCATTGGGGTCGTCGAAACGATCGACAACTTCGGCGCCGATTGCCTTCACCATAAAATCAATCAAGCTGCCCGCATCGCTGGGTTGCAGATAAATCATTAGATTCGGGACGCTCGCTGGGACCGGAGCCGGACCGAGGCTCGACGCGAGATACCAGTTATTTCCGCACGGGTCCACCACGCTCGCAGAACGCTCGCCGTAAGTCTGGTCGGCCGGGGCCTGAATTGACTGGGCGCCGGCATCAAGCGCACGAGCATAGGCTTCATCCACTTTGGGCACATAGAAGTGCAGCGCGGTGGGCATCGGCGGAAATTCCGCATTGGCATCGGCAAATTCAATCATCGAGCCGGCGACGCTTGCTTCGGCGTGCATGATCTTGCCGCCCGGCCCCGGCATGCGGAATTTTTCTTCTCCGCCGAACGCGGCGCTCAAGAAATTCATGAAGGCGTTTGCGTTCTCGAGGACGAGATACGGCGTGATGCTCCGGAAGCCCTTGCGGATAGGCGCGACTCGTGCCGGTTCTTCAGCCGATTGTGCCGCCGACTGCTTCATCATATCGGAAAAGATTCTTTGCGCTTCGTCGAACGGAACATCCTTCACGTGCGTAGAAACAATCCAGACGTGGCCGAAGGGATCCTGTAGCCGTCCTGACCGCGCACCATAGAACTGATCCGCGACAGGTATCAGAATCTTTGCACCCGCGTCCACGGCGCGCTGCGCAAAGGCATCAACGTCAGGGACCTCGAGCACGATTCGAATGGGTGTACCACCGAGCATCTCCGGGGTTGGATCTCCCCATTCCGGCAAGGCATCGGCGAGTTGAATCTCGGCCTCGCCAATGTGCAGTGTGGCGTGTCCAATCTTGCCATTCGGCGCGGTGAGACGCAGCAGCTCAATCGCGCCGAACGCCTTCTTATAAAATTCGATGGCTTCAGCAGCGTCCCTGATGGAAAGACGCGGCGTTGCGCTGTATTTCGGCTTGGGGACAGACTTTGCACTGGCTGACATGGAAATACTCCTTTCAAGTTCTGCTCTTAGATTCGACTTAAATTCTTGGTGCGGCAGACTGCGCAAATCAATCGCGATATTCACGAGAGGCGCGATCTCAGCGGCGACAGACGGAGGTGCGCCATCGCGGCGAGCCAGAAGCGCGTCCACAACCAAGTCGAATTGTGAGATCTGCTTACGCTCAGTCATTAGATTCACTCAGGCGCGCCCGCAAAGCTTGAACGGCGCGGAACTGCAATTGCTTAATGGCCCCTTCGCTGCGGCCCAGTTCGCGCGCAATTTCGCGAATGCTGCGCTCTTCGGTGAAGCGCATCTCGAGGACGCGGCGTTGATCTTCCGGAAGTTGCGCGACCAGGCTGAACAGGGCAGCGCGACGTTCAACGGCTTCAAAATCTCCAGCGTCTACAGCTTCCGCTTCCGGCGCCTCGTCTCCCCGCTCTCGCGAAGCGCGCTTCTGGCGGTCCAATATTGCATTCGCTGCAATTCGGAAGAGCCATGCCGAGAACGGGACGCCGCGCCATTCGAATTTGCCGAGGTTTGCCAGCGCATGATGAAAAACCTCGGCGGTTATGTCCCGTGCCGAATCGCGGTCGTAGACGCGTGAGGCGACAAACGCGTAAACCCTTTCGAAGTTGTTCTCGTAAAGCTCCGCAAAACGGCTCGGGTCCTTTTGGGCCGCTTCGACAAGACGCTGCTCGTCAGGCTCGTTTGTGCGAGCTTTCAATGCGATCTCCGCGGATCAGGCTCTCAATAAGGATAACTTCCGAGGCGCAGGAAAGTTACGGTGTTGCACTGGAAAATCGTGACATAGCCGCTATTTCTTTGGGAAGGGAATAGGCGGTGGGGGCGGCTTTTTCCCACGTCCGAGCTGTTGGATTCGCGCGCGAGCCTTAGCGGCCCACGTTCCCTGGGGATCGTATTTCAGATACAAAGTCCACTGTTCACGCGCGTGCGCGGTATTGCCCTTTTTTTCATAGGCGAGGGCGAGATTGAAATGCGCGTCGGCGTGAGCGGGCATGGCGACGACGGCGATGCGCAAATTCTCAATAGCTTCATCAATCTTGCCGGTTTCCTCGAGGACGCAGCCGAGGTTATAGCGGCAGATTGCGTTTGAAGGGTCAAGAGAAAGCGCCGCGAGAAAGGAACGCTGCGCTTCTTCGAGGCGCCGCGTCTGGTACTGAGCGACGCCGAGATTGATGTAAGCCTCAACCCAATCAGGCGCGAGTTCAAGCACACGCTCGTAGGCGAAAATCGCTTCGTGAACGGTATCGGGGTGTGCCTCGGTGCCAGTGCCAATCTCGAACCATTCTTCGGCGGATCGCGATTCTAATTGATGGAGCTTCGGCGCTTCCTGGCGTTGAAGCGGCAAAATCCATTGCTGCGTGATGGGATCGAATGGAGCCGAGTTCGCGCCAGGCGGTATTACCGCGACGCCTCGGCCGCACTCGACAAGCTGAAGATTCTCGACGCGCAACGAGGTTTGGCCGAGCTGAAGCGCCATAGCCGCGACGGCGCGGCGGAGACGGTGCGCTGCAACATGCGATTCAGTCAGACGCTTAATCACCCGGAGCGCTGCAAGGTCGCCAAAGTCGTAGAAGCGCTCGCCCCAACGGATGCGCGGGCGAACCAATCGCAGTCGCTCCCAATAGCGAAGGCGGCGATCATCAACGCCCACAATTCGCCGTGCTTCTCCCCGCGTGTAACGCTCAGTCAATTGTTCCTCGCCGCGCTATGAGGAGGCTTTCGGACTTCCCCGGAAAGATTATCTCGCGGCTGTCAAACTTTTCGTTGGATTTGATGCGGAGCGATGGATCGCGCAAACGGCATTACACGACAGGCAACACGACGGCGTGCAAAGTTGCGGCCGTGCTAGCCTCGATGATGGGGGATTTGCACTAGGCGCATGGCCAGAAATCTTGCAGAAAAGACCCATCTGGGACGGCAAGTCGCGATGGCGCGGCTGGTGTGCGTGTTCATCGCGCTCACGAGCATGGCGCAGTGGCGGCACGCCATTCAAGCCGACCAGTGGCTGCTTTTTGGCTATTTCGTGGTTGCCGTTTTCTTTGCGGCGGCAGAGCGGCTGCGGCCGCAATCGGGACTTCGGCTTCCTGTATGGGTGGACGTGGCGACGCTGGCGGTATTTCTTGTGCTGACGTCGTCATTTGTGGCGATTCTGTTCGTTTCATGTTTCGCGGCGTTTGCCGTTGCTACATATGCGAGCGAGCGAAGGGCAAATACGTTTGTCGGCATTGCCGTTGTGGCCGCGACGCTGCGATTAGCAATCACCACCCAGCGAACCGGCGGAACGGTGACCGATCTTATCGTTCTGAGCGCTGCGCTTGCTGCGGGCTGCATTGGAGCGGCATGGGTGGGGTCGAGAGAAAAGGAAGAAGAGGACCGCCGCTTTGTGCTCGAAAAAATCGCCAGCCATCTTCAATTTGGCCGCGGTCTATCAGAATCAGTGCGACAAGCGCTTGGAGAAGTGGCCCAGGCATTTGAGGGCGAACAAGCGTGCCTGGCGATTCTTGAAGACGAACTGGAGCGAATTTTCGTGTGGCGCGTGCGGCCGACCGATCAGACGTTAAGCGGTCCCGAAACGCTGCCGATGGTTCGAGCGGATGCTTATCTGCTCGACTGTCTCGAAGTGACGATGTGCTGGAAATCGCTCGACGGTAAAGGCGAGGGATTTGGTTGGGATCGCCGGACAGGGCAGTATTTCGCGAATCCGCCGCACCCGCCAGAATCCATGAAGAAGGAACTTGGCGTAAGGTCGCTTCTCGCAGCGACGCTCGAAGATGCCAGCGGGCGGCCGGTCGCACGCTTGATGGTTTTCAACTCGCGGAAGAAGTTGTCGCCGGGCGTGCTGCGTTGGTTCGAGCGAGTCGGGCGGCACCTTGGTCCGCCACTCGAGAATGTCTATCAGATGCGACATGCGCGGGCGCGCGCGGTGGAGGGCGAACGTAGCCGGATTTCACGCGACCTCCACGACGGGATATTGCAGACCCTCTTGAGCCTGCAGATTCAATTGGAAGTGATGCGGCGAAATCTGCCCAACGGAAGCAAGCAGTTTTCCGAAGATATTGGGAATCTGCAGAAGACGGTACGCCACGAGTCGGACGAACTGCGGCGAATGGTCACGGAGATGCGGCCGCTGCGAATTGAGAGCGCGGACCTGCGAGAGTTGATGGTCGGTTTTGCGGAGCGGTACCAGACGGAATCAAATCTCGTCGTGGATCTATTTATTGAAGATCGCGAATTGCGGGCGCCGGATCGGGTGTGCCGCGAGATTTTTCAGATATATCGCGAATCACTCAACAACATAAAAAAGCATGCCCACGCCAGCCACGTCGTGGTAAAACTAGGCCAGGATGATGCGAAGGTCTCGCTTACGATTGATGATAATGGACTTGGCTTCAGTTTCTCCGGTCAGTTCTCGAGCGAGGACCTGGACCGGCTTCGCTTGGGCCCTATTTCAATTAAGGAACGCACCCGTGGTGTCGGAGGGAATCTCACGGTAGAATCGAACCCGGGGCATGGTGCGCGCCTAACTATCGAAATTCCACTGAGTTGAAATGACAAAAGGGAAACCGCCTGTTCGAATACTGGTCGCGGACGACCATGCCATCTTTCGGGATGGCCTCCGCAAGCTGCTCGAGGGAGCTGATGATGTCACTATCATCGGTGAAGCTTCGAACGGGAACGAGTGCGTGAAGATGCTGGCGAAATTGAAGCCGGATATTCTCCTGCTCGATCTGCGGATGCCGGAAAAAGACGGGCTGGGAGTGCTGGAAGAGATCAATTTCGATTCAGCGTCCACGCGGGTGATCGTGCTGACTGCGGCGGAAGACGATCGCGACGTGGTGCGCGCGATGCGACTGGGGGCGCGCGGCGTGGTTTTGAAGCAATCGGCGAGCGATCTATTGCTCAAGAGTATCCGGAAGGTGAATGAAGGCGAGATCTGGCTCGATAACCGGATGACCTCCGAGGTGATTGACGCGTTTAAGAAGTCTTCTGAAGCCGGGCAGCGGCGCGAGAAACCGCTGCTGAGCGACCGCGAGAAGGAAATCGTGCAGCTGGTCGCGCAAGGTTTTCGGAATCGCGAGATCGGCGAGAAATTGTTTATTAGCGAGCAGACGGTGAAGAATCACCTGCACAATATCTTCGACAAGTTGGGCGTTTCCGATCGTCTCGAATTGGCGCTTTACGCCATTCATCACCGGCTGATCGATCAGGCGTAGAAGCTTCCGCAAAGTCCTCCTTTTTTTGCTTATTCCTCTTTCCGCTACTTTCGAATCTTATAGCAAGAGCAAGCTCGCGATCTTCTTATGTGCGAACTTCGCGACTTGATTTTCACGGCAAATACCTCGTATTACGATATAATGAAAATGCGCTGTAATGTACCCAGCCACTATGGCTTATTTGCAGAAAAAGCGATTGCACGGAGTGAGCGCTGGGTTTTCACGCCAGGCCGTATTGCTCTTCTGCACCGTACTTTTGATTGCTCTCTCTACGGCGACAGGCTTCCTCACCCGCGCGTTCCACTTGAAGCAGCAGGCAATCGCCGAAAACTGGTTCCAGCTTGGGAACTCCAGCCTCGCGGCTGGACATGCACGGGATGCCCGCGACGACTATCGCAATGCGCTGATCTTTGAGCCTCAAAACACCACGTATCAGCTTCATCTCGCGCAGGCGCTGACGGCCTTCGGCCAGCCCGATCAATCGAGAGCCTATCTTCTTAATTTGCTGACGGAATTTCCGGGAGATGGAGAAGTGAATCTGGAGCTCGCGCGTCTCGCGGCGCATGATGGCGCGGTGACGGCTGCCATCCACTACTACCACGGAGCGATCTACGGCGCGTGGGACTCCAATCCCGTCGAATCGCGCCGCGGGGCGCGACTCGAGCTTTGCCAGTTTCTCGTCAATCATGGCGAGTATGTGCAGGCTGAGGCGGAACTCATCTCCCTAGCTGCGGGAATTCCGGAAGATGCTTCCGCGCTGCAGGCGACCGCCGGCGATTTATTTCTTCGCGCAGGCGATGCGAACCGGGCGCTCAATGAATTTCAGCTTTCGTTGAAAGTGTCGCCCGGTAACGAGGGCGCTCTCGCTGGCGCAGGCAGAGCAGCGTATCGCTTGAATGATTTCAAGCAGGCGGCCTACTACCTCGAGCGGGCGCACGCAGCGAATTCCAACGATCCGGAAATGGCTCAGATGCTCGACACATCGAGGGCAGTGCTTGCCGCGGATCCTTTCGCGGAAAGCTTGCCAGAGGCGGAGCGAGCGCGCCGCGCAGCGAAAGCTCTCACCGCCGCGTTGTCACGTGCGGACAAATGCATGGCTTCTGCCCCGAACGCCGATGGGTCGTCGCTGCAGGCGCTGATGGAGCGAGCAAAGGCTGGCCAGCGCGGGATTTGGAATGAGAATGGCCTTCATTTACATCCCGAACAAATACCGGCCGAAATGCGTGTTGTGTTTGACATCGAGACGCAGTGCGACAGCGAATGCGGTAAGCCAGAAGGCGAAGATCTCGCGCTCTCGTTAATTCGCGATTTGCATAAAGACATTGCTTCCGGTGCGCCCGGAATATGAGCGCCACTCCCACACCCGGAACACCGGATGCGCCGCAGCCCGGGATCGAAGTGCGACAGCCCGGATATTTTCGGCGTCTCTGGGAGCGCTGGGAAGAACGCATACCGCAATTCGGCGAAGGGCAGCTCTTTCTCCTGCTCGCCGTGGTCATCGGACTTTTTTCAGGTCTCGGCGTGGTCCTGTTTCGAATCGCGATCGAGTGGACGCAGTTGACACTGCTCGGCCCCGAATTGCATCCCGCAAAAATCAGGCTCCTGCTCGTACCTTCGATCGCAGGGCTCATCGTTGCTGTCCTCGCGATCCACGTGTTTCCGCGTGCGCGCGGCAGTGGCGTGAATCAAACGAAGGCCGCGGTGTATATCTTCGATGGATATATACCGTTTGTTACTGTCACCGGAAAATTCGTCATGTGCGCGCTTTCAATTGGCAGCGGGTTTTCGCTCGGACCCGAAGATCCGTCGCTGCAAATCGGGGCGGGCATCGCGTCCAAACTCGGGCGTGAACTGAAACTCTCACAAGAAAAGATTCGACTGATTGCGCCGGTTGGCGCGGCCGCAGGATTGGCTGCGGCATTTAACGCGCCGATTTCCGCGGTGCTTTTCGTCATCGAGGAAGTGATAGGAAATTGGAGCGGCGGCGTTCTGGGCGCAATCATTCTTGCCGCGGTTTCAAGCGTCGTTGTCATGCGTCAGTTTCTGGGCACTGACGCGCTCTTTCGAGTGCCGCCGTTTCGACTGGAACATCCGGGAGAGCTTTTAGCGTACGCGGTCCTGGGAGTCGTGGGTGGCGGGGCGTCGGTTCTATTTCTTCAATTCATTGCGTTTACGCGACCTCGATTGCAGCGGCTTCCGCATTGGACCCAGTATTTCCAGCCGGCGATTGCAGGATTTGCGATTGGCGTAATCGGCATGCGCGCGCCACAAGTGCTTGGCGCCGGATATCCGATCATTGATTGGGCGCTGCACGATCAATTCACGTGGAACGTCCTCATAGCTCTGGCCATTTGTAAGATCGTGGCAACCGGCCTCTCGTTCGTCAGCGGGGCCCCGGGCGGATTGTTCGCGCCAACATTGTTTATCGGCGCGATGATCGGAGGAGCTGTCGGCGGCGTCGAGCACCTGCTGTTCCACCAAATCACGGGATCGGTGGGTGCATTCGCACTGGTAGGAATGGGAACGCTGTTTGCCGGATTTTTGCGAGTTCCCATCACATCGGTGTTCATGGTCATTGAGGTCTCAGGCAGCTACTCGGCCATCGTGCCCGTGATGATTTCGAATACGATTGCTTATCTGATTTCGAGGCGGTATCAGCGCTCTTCGCTCTTTGACATGCTTTCGCAGCAGGACGGTATTGATCTGCCGTCAATTGAGGAGCAGCGCGAACAGGCTGTGCTTCGCGTCGAGAACGCCATGCAGCGCGTCGCCGGAACCCCGGAACAACGGGATGAAATTTTCGCGCAAGCTCTCAAACGAGCGGGTGTGCCGTCCGACGGATATTTTCTATCGCTCGATCGAGCAGGTTGGCGCGTCTGCCGGCGAAAGCCGACCGCCATTGCCGATGAGAACTCGACAGGAGAAGGCGCGCCCGTGGCCCCAGAAGCGTTAGATACATCACCATATCTCTATCCAGACGAGACTCTCGAAGAAGCGCTCCGATCTTTCGGAGATTGGCCTGTTTTACCGGTCATCAGCCGGGCTGATTTTTATAAGCTCGGGGGAGTGATCACGCTTCCCGACGTGCTGCGAGCCTATCGCAGCGAATGAGCTCCTAAGTGCGTTCGAACGAATAGATTTCCGACAGTCAGCCCCTAAGTCCTTTGTTTCCTTCATATATCTAGTACCTTTGTACTCCAAAAATCGCCCGGAATTGCCCCATGCGCGCTATTGAGGCTGCGCATAGCTCCCCGTAATCTCAATGAGTGCATAGGGAGGCATCTGTCCGTGGCCCACAAAGAAAGGCGCTCGAGTCGGCGGTTCATGATGAAGCTGCCGCTGACCGTTCGCTGGATGGACAATTCAGTCGTAGGTGAAGTCGCAACGGAATCGCGTGAAGTGAGTTCTCGTGGCTTGTATTTCTTTCTGCCCAAAGGCCTGAAGAGCGGCTCTCCGGTAGAGATTGTAATGACATTGCCACACGAGCTAACGCAAGCCGGTCCGGTGAAAGTGCGTTGTCTCGGCCGCATTTTGCGGACCGATTCGGCAAACCCCGGTGATGTAGGCGTCGCCGCTGCGATCGAACGATACGAATTTCTGCGCAACAGCAGCGAAACCGCTGCCTAAACAGACTTCTTACCCAGACCCTGCGGAGATGGGTGAGAGACGGTCCGGGGGTCTTCGTCCCCTCAGCGAAGCCCCCGGCCAATTTGTTCCTGCCATTTTCCCTGCCATTGACGAAACATTTTCCTGCCTTTCCTCGTAAATCAAATCGAGCTACGAAATTTGGACGAATCTGATCGTTGATGTTCGGAACTGGACACAGGCTTCGCGTGAGCGAACAGATTCAGCTTGGGGCGGTAGCGGTTGAGAGCGGTATCTGCTGTTAATAAAGCAGTTACAGTTACGGCAAATGTGGTTGGTAAGCTGCTCTCGATAGGCCTGAAGGTGTAAGGGTGGCCGGGGGCGTTTCATGCACAGTGAACGACGGAGCGACGCAGGAATTGGGATGACTAAGGCCGGCGAGCGTCTGGGCATCTCCTGGACTGCAGTATTGACGCTTATTTTCGGATTGGTCGCTAATAGTTCAGTAGTGAGAGAAGCCGGCGCGCTGCTATTGGCAACGCAGTCGAATGGCAGCGACATCGCTGCTGATTATGCAAAAGCCCAACTCCGCAAAACCCACCTCACGTTCGTTGACGACGTCGCGGGAATTCAAGTCGTAAGTGAAGGACCGCGCGCCGGTAGCCCGCTAATCAGGGCGCGCGAGACCCCATTTACCCTGACTGGCCACGGAGATCCCGATTTGATCGTTGGCGCAACCGTCGCGCTCAACTCGTTCTCGCAGGTTTGCCCGAAGCCGATTCTGGGACGCGCGTTGCTGCCCGGGGATGCATCAACGGGACATCGCATAGTTCTCCTGAGCGAGCGATTGTGGCGCCGGCGATTTGATGGCGATCCGACGCTAATTGGGAAGACGATCACACTGAATAAGCACGCGTACACTGTAGTCGGCATCATGCCTGCAGATTTCTGGTTCCCGTATCGCTCCGATCCAGTCGAGCTTTGGATTCCGCAAAAGACCGCGCCGGATCGCGATCTGCTCATAACTTAGACGCAGCGCAAATTCCGCATAAATCTTCTGGGCCCCTGTATTCGTGAGCTCCCTGGCTCGATGCCGGAGCGCTCTGTCTCGCCGCACCAAACTTACGAAATCCTTATGCCGTCTTTATTCCTTCTTTACCTGCCCTGAGACAAACTTCGTTGGTAAGAACTTTAAGAGAATTGAAGTAGAAGAAGTCCGATAGTGGCTGCTTTAATATTTTGCGCAATTTCATTATTGGGAGTGACGTTCATGCTGATCTTCCTGATTCAGCTCCTTCGGGAGGGTAACCGCAAACGACACCACTGAGCACTGGTATCGAGTATCCGCCCGTTATGTCGAAAAGATGGAGAGGCCGGTCATTCGGCCCGAATATGACATCGACGTAATTATTAGAAAGGTCTGGGGGTAGTTCGATGAAAATACAAAAAATGTCTTTCAGTGCCGGTGCGTTCACCGCTGCGATATCGATGGTTCTGTTGTTCGGTGCAGCGCCGCAGCGTGCCGCCGCACAGACAATCTCTCAAGCTTCGGCGGCGCTTCCCGAAGCGACCGGCGAGGTGACGCACGAAACAACGCCCGATACAGCGCGCGACAAGAAGGCCGCGCCGGCTGCGAGCGACACCACGGCCGCAATTCTCGACGAGCTCGAGAAAATGCGCGCCCGCATCGCGGAGCTTGAGGCCCAGCTCAAGCAGCAAATGGGCGCCAATGCTAATGCGATTGTGACTTCGACCAATCAACCGGCGGGCACGAATACGGGCGTCGCGAACGCGACGACAGCGAACCCTCCCGCCAATTACGAACACATTCCGCAAACCGCTCAAGTTGCGACAACAGAAAAAAAGCCTGCGAAGATAGATCCATTTTCGGACGCGGACTGGACCTGGCTAAATGGCAATCCGCGAACGAAAGACGTGCCGCTTGATACGAAATTCTTCACACCCGAAATTCGAGCTGACACGGTCTACGTCTTTGATTTCAACCGTCCCACGGATCACTCGATAGGCGGATCAAGCGAACTTTTCCGGTCGCAAGAAGTCCAACTGACACAACTCGGCGTCGGCGGCGACTTCCACTATGACAATGTTCGCGGCAGGCTGATGACCCAGTTCGGCATGTACTCAGTGACGACTCCACGAAATGATCCCAGCCCCGGGCACGGTCAATGGGACCTTGCCGATGCCTACCGCTACGTGTCGGAAGCTTATGGCGGATATCACTTCAATGTACTTCACGGCGTAAATGTGGACGCGGGAATCTTCATGTCTTACATCGGCCTATTCAGCTACTACAATTTCGATAATTGGGCCTACCAACCTTCTTACGTTTCATCCAACACGCCGTGGTTTTTCAATGGCGTGCGCGTGCAGGTTTTTCCCACGGCTCATTTGAAAATTGAGCCCTGGTTCATCAATGGATGGCAATCGTACGGCTCATCCAATCACACCCCTGGTCTTGGCGGTCAGATCAAATGGACTCCAACGAATTGGATCAACGTGATTTCGAACAATTACGGCCTGGGCCAGGACGATCTGTTCGTGCCGAATCGCAAGCGCATCCACACCGACGATAGCATCGAAGTGAAATACTTCGACCGGCCGGACAACATGCTCGACAAAATGGCGTTCACCTTCACTGGCGACATGGGTTGTGAGTACGGCGGCGGGGTGAGTTGCTATGGCGATCGCAAGGGTGGCCCCAAGCAGAGCTTCATCGGGTACATGCTGTACAACCGATTCTGGTTCCACAAAGATTTGTTCGGATTGACCCTAGGTGGCGGACAGATTAACAATCCCGGACGCTATCTCGTGCTGCTGCCGCCGATCAATGGTGAGAGCGCCATTACAGCAGCATCGAGTTCGCCCTACTTCACCGAGAATCCCGGCGATCCCTTTAAAGCGTGGGATTCATCGGTCACCTTCGACTACATGCCCAAGCAATACATCACGTTCCGCTGGGAATATGATTATCGCCACGCGAGTGTGCCGTATTGGACGGGTCGCGGCGGCATCACGCCTCCAGGTGGAAACAACGGTTCGCCGCAATTCTACAGTTGCATGAGCGGCGTCTCATCTGGCCAAGCGAGTCTTGGGCCGGCGGAAGCCGCGTGCGGCGGAGGAATTAGTAGTGTCTGGTTCCCGGATTTGCGGAGGGACGAATCGTTCATTGATATGTCGATCTTGGTAAAGTTCTAGCGCTGCGCGCGTAATTTTTGGCGCGTGCGATCGCGCCGACTTGCGGTGTAGGAGGCCAGGCAATGATGGATGTGGTGTTCATCGTAGTTACGATCGCTTTTTTTGCGGGCGCGCTCGCGTATGTCCGGGCGTGCGAGAAGTTGAAATAGAGGAGCGCCGATGAGTTTCGAGACCCTTGCGCTGCTGGTGATTTGCGGATTGCTGTTCGGCTTCTTGCTCTACGCGCTCTTGAAGGCGGAGAAGTTCTAAAGCAAAAAAGTTCTAACTCCTAACCATGACTCCCAATGGATGGTTTCAAATCGGCGTTTTCCTCTTCGTGATCCTCTTGATTACGAAGCCACTCGGGATTTTTATGGCCCGCGTCTTCGAGCGAGAGAAGACATTTCTGGATTTCGTTTTTCGACCGGTCGAGCGATTGCTGTATCGCGTCACGGGCGTGGACGAAAACGCCGAGATGCGATGGACGGAATACGCTGGCTCGATGTTGCTGTTTAGTTTTGTGACGATGGCGGTTCTCTACCTCATCGAGCGCATGCAGCACTGGTTGCCGCTCAATCCCCAGCGGCTCGCGAATGTGGCGCCCGATCTTGCGTTCAATACGGCGGCGTCGTTCACCACAAATACAAACTGGCAGGCCTACACCCCCGAAACGACGATGAGCTATTTGACGCAAATGGCCGGGCTCGCCTACCACAATTTTATTTCGGCCGCCGTGGGCATAGTCATGGCAATCGCCTTAATTCGCGGAATCGCGCGGCGGGAGCGCGAAACGATCGGTAACTTCTGGGTGGATTTGACGCGTTGCCTCTTCTGGATTCTGTTGCCGATATGTATCGTGATCGCGCTCGCGTTTGTATCGCAGGGCGTGGTGCAGAATCTGAAACCCTACGACACTGCCTCGCTCGTCGAGTCACAACAGGTGACGACTACGGGAGCAGATGGCAAAACTACGACGCAGACCGTCACCGAGCAGACGATTGCACAAGGGCCGGTAGCCTCGCAGGAAGCAGTCAAGATGTTCGGGACGAACGGCGGCGGATTCTTCAATACGAATAGCGCCCATCCATTCGAAAATCCGACACCGCTCGCCAATTTCATCCAGCTGCTTCTTATCTTTGCGATTCCGTCGGCGTTGACGTACACGCTTGGAAGAATGACGGGTTCGCGGCGGCACGGCTGGGCCGTGTGGATGGCGATGACGTTTCTTTTCGTCGCCGGGGTCAGCATTGCGTACTGGGCGGAGGCGCGTGGTAACCCGCTTCTGCATGGAGCCGACCAGAGCGTCACGGCGCTGCAGCCTGGCGGGAACATGGAAGGGAAGGAAACTCGCTTCGGCATTGCGAATTCTGCGTTATTTGCGACGGTTACGACGGATGCGAGCTGCGGCGCCGTCAACGGGATGCACGATTCGTTTACTCCACTGGGCGGCCTTGTGCCGCTCGTCAACATCATGCTCGGCGAAGTTGTTTTCGGCGGTGTGGGCGCGGGACTCTACGGCATCGTGGTGTTCGTGATTCTAGCTGTGTTCATCGCGGGACTGATGGTGGGGAGAACGCCGGAATATCTTGGGAAAAAAATCGAAGCGTACGACATCAAGATGGCCATGCTCGCGGTGCTGATCTCGTCCACGGTGATTCTCCTTTTCTCTGCTGTCGCGTCGGTGGAAAAATTCGGGACCTCCAGCATCACGAATCCGGGCCCGCATGGACTTTCGCAGATTCTCTACGCCTACACGTCGTCGGCGGGGAATAACGGCTCTGCGTTTGCCGGATTAAATGCCAACACGCTCTGGTACAACACGAGCACGGCATTAGTGATGCTGTTCGGCCGGTTCTTCATGGTGATTCCGATTCTCGCCATCGCTGGGAATCTGGCGAAGAAAAAAATCACTCCGGAGTCCGTCGGCACCTTTCCTGTAACCGGTCCGCTGTTCACGGTCCTGCTCGTCTCCACTGTCATTATTGTCGGCGCGCTGACGTTTTTCCCCGCGCTCAGCCTCGGGCCCATTCTTGAACACCTGCAGATGATGGCCGGAAAGGTGTTTTGAGACGGCCATGTCCACAACGCCGAAATCAAGGACACTGGGGGATCCGAATTTACTCCGTGTCGCGATCGTTGATTCTTTTCGGAAGCTTGACCCGCGCGTCCTTTACAAAAATCCGGTGATGTTTGTCGTCGAAGTGGGAGCAGTGCTCACCACGATTGAGTGGGCTTACGATGTCATGCATCACATGAGCGGTACCGGATTCGGCCTGCAGATCACGCTTTGGCTGTGGTTTACCGTGCTCTTCGCGAACTTTGCGGAAGCTACCGCTGAGGGCCGCGGCAAGGCGCAAGCCGAGACCCTGCGAAAAGCAAAGGCTGAAACGACCGCGCACCGGCTG
>DATBYF010000014.1:0-9714 GCA_036513895.1 Candidatus Acidiferrales bacterium
TTGAGATAACCGAATAGCAGCCGCAAGTTCGCAAATTTCTGCCAGTCGTCGCCGGGCATTTTTGAGAGCAGCGACCGCTTGCCGTGCACGACTTCATCGTGCGAGAGCGGGAGGACGAAGTTCTCGGTGAATGCGTACATCATCGAAAACGTGAGCTGATTGTGGTGGTATTTGCGGTGAATGGGGTCTTCAGAAAAATATTTCAGCGTGTCGTTCATCCACCCCATGTTCCATTTCAGGTCGAATCCAAGGCCGCCAACGTAAGTCGGGCGCGAAACTGCCGGCCAGGACGTGGATTCCTCGGCGATCATCAGGATGCCGGAGTTTCGCGTGTGGGTGACTTCATTCAATTTCTTGATGAACGCGATGGCCTCAAGATTTTCACGGCCGCCGAATTGATTGGGAACCCATTCGCCCGGTTTTCGCGAGTAATCCAGATAGAGCATGGAAGCGACAGCGTCCACGCGCAGCCCGTCGGCGTGGTATTTCTCAAGCCAGAACAGAGCGTTGGATACCAGGAAGTTTTGCACTTCATTCCGGCCATAGTTGAAAACGAGCGTGCCCCAGTCCGGTTGCGTGCCTTTGCGAGGGTCGGCGTGCTCGTAGAGATGCGTGCCGTCGAAGTATGCGAGGCCGTGCGCGTCGCGAGGGAAATGCGCAGGTGTCCAATCGAGAATGATGCCGAGGCCTGCTTGATGGCAGCGATCCACGAAGAACTTGAAATCATCGGGCTCGCCGTAGCGGCTCGTGGGCGCAAAATATCCAACTGTCTGATAGCCCCACGATCCGTCGTAGGGATGCTCCATCACCGGCAACAGCTCGAGATGCGTGTAGCCCATTTCTTTGACGTAGGGAATCAATTCATCCACAAGCTCGCGATAGGTGAGCCAACGGCCGGTTTCGGAGTCGCGTTTGCGCCAGGATCCGAGATGCACTTCGTATATGGATAGCGGCGCGCGCAATAGGTCGCGCTTGGCGCGCTGCTCCATCCATTCGGCATCGTTCCACTGGTAGCGATCCACATCGTAGACAATCGAGCTCGTATTCGGTCGAAGTTCGGAGTAGAAGCCGTACGGATCGGCTTTCAACACGAGTTGATGTTCTATCTGCGAGAGGATTTCGAACTTGTACAGATCGCCGTGGTCCAGCCCGGGGACGAAGAGCTCCCAGATTCCCGAGAAGCCGCGGCTCAGCATCGGATGCGTGCGGCCATCCCAATGATTAAAATCGCCGACGACGCTTACACGCCGCGCGTTCGGCGCCCACACACCGAAATGCACGCCGCGCACGCCGTCGACTTCGCGAACGTGCGCTCCCAATTTTTCGTAATTGAAATAGTGCGTGCCTTCGCCGATCAAATGAAGATCGAATTCTGTAAGCAACGGCGGAAATGCGTATGCGTCGTAGCTTTCTTCCACGTAGCCACCGGCGTAAGTAACTCGGAGACGATAAGTTGCCGGGTTAATCGATTTTAATTTTTGGCCCACGGCCAACTCGGGCACTTGGACGGGGATCGTCGCGACGAAAATGTCGTCCACTGCAGAGCGCACCGCGGGCACCGGCGAGCTCTGCCCGGTCCAGATGACGCTGACCGATTCGGCGCCGGGTTTGAATACGCGGACGATAACGGAAGTCTTGCCCGCGACTTCTTCGTAGTGCGGTCCCAAAATATGGAATGGATCCGAATGCTCGCCGCGGGCCAAGGCAGTCAGCTCGATGGAGAGCAGATCGTGAGCGGATGCGGCTTGCGTACCGCTATCGGATTGGCGTTTGTCGGGCAAAGGTAGCGGCGCGCCTATGCGCCACTTCGCAGACTGCAATTCACATTCTAGCGCGTTCCACATTCTAGCGAAGGTTCCGCCGTCTACAAAGATATCTCCGAGTTCGCTCTTTCGGGGTGGCGGGTTGGTGTGGCGCTGTCGTGCCGAGAGACATTGAGAATGCCGAGGCCTAACGGGGCGCTAACATGTGGACATGCGAAGCCAACATGGATAGTCTTAGGCCCGCCCTGGGGCGCGCGGCGGGGTAAAAATCCGAAGGAGAAAATTTATGAAGAGACGTTTGTTTGCAGGGAGCATCTTGGCCGCTCTCGCACTCTTGATCGCAGGGAGTGCGGCACGCGCTCAGGACAGTGCACAGAAGAAGCCGGTGACGCCGACTTCCGCGATTCTCGATAACTGGAATGACGTTGGCAATCGCATCGTAGCGATGGCGGAAGATTGGCCCGAAGATAAATACGGTTATCGGCCAAACGCCGATGTGCGGAGTTTTGCCGACGTGATTCGCCATATCGCGGGGGCGAACTACGAGATGGTCAATCTCGCGGCGGGGAAAAAAATAGGGGTCGAAGGCGATAATCCGCCCGCGGACCAGTTCAAAACGAAAGCTCAACTCGTCGAG
The DNA here is from genome assembly GCA_036513895.1 of Candidatus Acidiferrales bacterium. GTDB lineage: Bacteria > Acidobacteriota > Terriglobia > Acidiferrales > UBA7541 > Palsa-147. Next base: position 2,401 of record DATBYF010000014.1, read on the forward strand.
TACGTGAAGAAGTCCATGGCCGACGGCGCAGCCACGATTCAACAAGCGGGCGACGCGGAAATTCTGAAGCGTCTCGATTATTGGGTCGGCTATATCGGACACATGGGCGAGCATTACGGACAGCTCGTTGTGTATTACCGCAACAACGGCGTGGTGCCTCCCGCATCGCGAAAGAAGGCATCGTAGCCGCAGCAACGCACCGCAAAGCAAAGCGAGTGGAACGAATGAAGAAAGTTGCAGCCTGCCTGATGTTCGTTTTGCTCGCGGGGATGAGCTTTTTGCTCGGAATCCACGCCCAAGATCGAGATCAAGGGCGCTCGATGGTTGTGAGCCGCGGCGGGATTGTGTCCGCCGAAAGCCCGCTCGCGGCTCAAGCCGGCGCCACGATTCTTGCACATGGCGGAAATGCAATTGACGCGGCCGTGGCCACAAATGCGGTGATGGGCGTGGTCGCGCCGATGATGAATGGCATCGGCGGCGATCTCTTCGCGATTGTTTACGACGCGAAGACGGGCAAACTATACGGCATCAATGCCAGCGGTTGGTCGCCCGCTGGCTTGACGATCGCATTTCTGAAATCGCACGGAATCTCCACGATGCCTCAATCGGGGATCAACTCGGTCACGGTTCCGGGCGCGGTGGATGGCTGGGCCAAATTGCTCGATCGCTTCGGACGAAAGAAATTCGCCGAAGTTCTTGCGCCAGCGATTCATTACGCTCGCGAAGGTTTCCCTGTCCCCGAGCGGACGGCCGAAGATTGGGCCATGGACTCGGCGGCCGTCAAAGCTGACGCGAATTTCTCGAAAACTTACCTGCCCGGCGGCCAGCCCCCAAAATTAGGCGAAGTCTTTCGCAACCCGGAACTCGCGGCCTCTCTTGAAAAAATCGCTGAGGGAGGCCGCGACACTTATTACAAAGGTCCGATCGGGCGCGCAGTCGTTGAGACGTCGCGCAAAGCGGGTGGAACGATGACGCTCGACGATCTGGCTGGGTACTTGAGCGAGTGGGTTGAACCGATTTCGACTACCTATCGCGATTGGACCGTATACGAGATTCCGCCGAACGGGCAGGGGATCGCCACGCTTGAAATGTTGAATTTGATGGAAGAGTTTCCGATGGCAAAGTTTGGCTCGCTTTCGGTAGATGCGTTGCACGTGATGATCGAATCGAAGAAGTTGGCTTACGCGGATTTGCTGCGCTACGTCGGCGACCCGAAGTACAGCTCGATTCCCGTCGCGCAAATATTGTCCAAGGAGTACGCCAAGAGCCGGGCCGCCCAAATTGACATGAAGCGTGCGAACTGTGACGTTACGGCGGGAACGCTCCCCGCGGGCGGCGACACAACCTATCTCACGGTCGTGGATTCCGAAGGCAACATGGTTTCGCTGATTCAGAGCAATTACAGTGGCTTCGGGTCAGGTGTTGTCGCGGAGGGCGCGGGATTCGTGCTCCAGAATCGAGGCGGCCTCTTCAGCCTCGATCCCGCATCTCCCAATGCCCTGGCCGGGCATAAACGCCCGCTCCATACGATCATTCCGGGGTTCATGACGCGCGGCGACGAGCGCATCGCATTCGGAATCATGGGCGGCTTCAACCAAGCGCAAGCGCACGCGCAATTCGTTTCCGACATCGCCGACGGCGGAATGAACATCCAAGCTGCCCTTGAGGCGCCGCGTTTCACGAAATACACATTTAGCGGCTGTGACGTGGACATCGAACACCGCGTCTCTCAGTCAATTCGCGATGACCTAACCTCGCGCGGGCACCGAGTCACGGCGTGGCTTGGTTTCTCGTCGCACTTTGGAGGCGGTCAGGCGGTGCGCCGCGATTTCAAGAACAAAGTTAATTTCGGCGCCTCGGATCCGCGGAAAGACGGCGAAGCGATTCCGGAACCGGTGCAAAGAATTCCGTAGCTGAGTGCTCGCTTCTGAGACAGGTTCAAGACTAATCTAAGAAAAATTTAGCTCTGTTCCCCGTTGATAACCCCTGTGTTTTCTTCATCGTTGGTACCTTCGTACCATTGCCTCTTTTACCTTCGCCGTCCATGCTTGCTTACTGGGACCATTCTAGGGGCTTGTGTGCCCCTGAGCGGCTTACCGCTAGCATGGCGGATACAACTAGGGTCACTACCGATACGATTGAGCGTTCGCGCCCGCATTCGGATGCGAACCCCGTAGTGCGCGCGGCCGATAGCGCGCAGGATCTTCAAACCGCTTACCTGCACTCTCTTACAGAAAATAATCCAATCGCCATCGTCGTTCTGGACGCCGATGACTGCGTGCAGATGTGCAATCCCGCGTTTGAGCGGCTATTCCAACACACGCAGCGCGAATTGAAGGGCAAGGGTTTAGACCACTTGATCGCGCCGGAAAATCTGGCGAATGAAGCGAGCGATCTCACACGACGTGTCGGAAGCGGATCGACGGTACGAGTCACTACGCGCCGCCGTCGACGAGACGGAGTATTTCTCGACGTGCAGATTATCGGGGTCCCCCTTGCCATGCACGGACGCCAAATCGGCACGATCGGCATGTATGAGGACATCACCGAGCGGAAAAGCGCCGAGCGGGCGCAGCACCTGGCCGAGGAACGTCTTCGCAGCCTCTTCGAGCACGCCATCGAAGGAATTTTTCAGACGACAGCCGAAGGCCGGTACCTTAGCGCCAATCCAGCGCTCGCGCGTCTCTTCGGTTACAACTCGCCTGCCGAAATGATGGCGTCGATCGAGAATATTGGAAGTCAGCTGTATGCCGATCCGTCACGCCGCGAAGAGTTCAAGCGAATTATGGAGGAGCAGGATCACGTCGAAGGCTTCGAGTATGAGCTGATCCGCCGGGATGGAAAGCGCGTCTGGATCAACGAGAACGCGCACGCCGTCCGCGATGAACAGGGCAAGCTGCTGTATTACGAAGGCACGGTCGAGGACATTACCGAACGGAAGCGTGCCGAAGCCGAACGTCATGCTTCGATGGAAATCATCCGCAGTGTCAACATGACCGACAATCTGGATGACCTGCTGCGCGGCATCCACGTCGCGCTCAAAAAAGTCTTGTACGCCGAAAACTGTTTCGTTGCGCTGCACGAACCCTCCACCGACATGTTTCATTTTCCGTTCCTCGCCGACCAGTTCGACACTGCACCGCCGCCGCAAAAGGTTGGACAGAGTTGCACTGCCTATGTTTTTCGAACCGGCAAAGCGATGCTGATTCCGCAGCAGGTGTTCGATAGGCTGGTCGAACAGGGAAAAGTTGAGCTCGTGGGCACGCCTTCGCCCTCATGGCTGGGCGTTCCGCTTAGGTCTCCATCGGCGACGATTGGCGTCTTGGTCGTCCAGCATTATCAGGATCCCGGCGCGTATACGCAGCGTGATCTCGAATTTCTTTCATCCGTCGGTGGCCAAATAGCACTGGCGATTGAGCGGAAACGCCATGAAGTGGCCTTGCGCGAGAGCGAAGCTCGCCTCCGTGTCCTGGTCGAACAACTGCCCGCCATTTTATGGACGATCGACAAGAATCTTCGATTCACATCCGCCATGGGCGCGGGGCTCACACGTGTCGGCCTCAATGCGCGTGACATCGTCGGCAAGACTTTGTCGGAATTTTTCGAAACCAGCGATGGCAATTTCCTGCCGATCACGTCGCATCGCCGCGCGGTGATGGGCGAGCCGGCTACATTTCACATGGAATGGAGAAACGGCTCCTACACATGTCACGTCGAGCCGCTGCGTAACGAAAACGGACGATGCGAAGGCGCAATCTGCATGGCTCTTGACGTCAGTGACCGAAAAAAGCTCGAGGAACAGCTCCGCCAAGCCCAGAAGATGGAAGCGGTTGGCCGTCTGGCAGGTGGAATTGCGCATGATTTCAACAATCTCCTCATGGTGATCCAAGGCCATGCGGAATTGCTTACTGACCGCATGAAGCCCGGCGAGTCCTTGCGACGTAACGCCGAACAGATTCAGGAAGCCTCTCAGCGCGCCACTTCGCTCACGCGCCAGCTTCTCGCCTTCAGCCGCAAGCAGATGCTCGCGCCGGTCGTATTGAACGTTCAGGCGGTCGTGTCCGATATGGGCAAGATTCTGCGACGCTTGATTGGCGAAGATGTCGAACTCGTCACCGTGAACGCGCCGGATCTTCAGCGCGTCAAGGCCGATCGGAGCCAGATCGAACAGGTGATCATGAATTTGGCCGTCAACGCGCGCGATGCCATGCCGCGCGGCGGCAAGCTCACCATCGAAACGGCCAACGTCGAATTCGACAATAGCTATTCTCGGGCGCCGATGGTTCTGATGCCCGGCCGGTATGTGATGCTCGCGGTCACTGACAACGGCTGCGGCATGGACGCGGACACACAGGCGCACATCTTCGAGCCCTTCTACACCACCAAGGAAAAAGGGAAGGGAACGGGGCTCGGCCTCGCGACGGTTTACGGCATCGTGAAACAGAGCGGCGGATACGTGTGGGTTTATAGCGAAATCGGCAAAGGCACGACTTTCAAGATTTATCTGCCGGCCGTTGAAGAGGAAGTCGCTCCACAAGAAAAGAAGCCGGCCGCAGTTACGCTTCCACGCGGCACGGAGACGGTGCTGCTGGTCGAGGATGAAGAAGGCGTCCGCAATCTCGCCAAGGAATATCTCGAAAGTTGTGGCTATAAGGTGCTCGTCGCCGGGGACGGCAACGCCGCTATTCAACTTGCGTCTAAGCATTCCGGTCCGATTGATCTCGTCATGACGGACATCGTGATGCCGGGCATCAGCGGAAGTGACCTCGCTAAGAAGATGCAGTCCCTACGGCCCGATATTCGCGTCGTGTACATGTCCGGCTATACCGATCAGGCCATCATTCATCATGGAATTCTTTCTTCAGACGTTTTGCTCCTTCAGAAACCGTTCACGATGAGCACTCTCGCGCACAAGCTGCGCGAGGCCCTGACCACGAAACGCACAAAATCGTAACTGTCGTTCGGTTCCACGAGGCATGTAGTAAAGGCACTTTCGCACCAAAACGGGATAGTTTCCCGAAATGGCACTTCCACAAGCTGTACTCTCGACACTGCGAAATTCGCGAAGTGCAAGCAAATGTTCACCTTGGAACAGCGCACGACCTGTACCAAAGTCGTTTCAGCATGGCTCCCATCGTGCACTGTTCAAAATGCGCACAGCAAGCTGCAGCAGAGAAGGCGCACTTACGGGGTGAACAATGGGGACCACAACCACGGTAATTCAAATTCAAAATCAGCTAATCGATTTAGTACCGGAACGCGAGGCAGGTCCCGATCCCGAGCGCAGGCTTTGGGCTGCGGTGTTGCTCTTGGCCGTGGACGAGTGGCGCTCCAACAACGTGAGAGCCCACCGCGAGGCTGAAGTGTTTCTATTTGGAGGCGGTAAGGATTTTGAGACCGTCTGCCACGGTGCTGGCCTAGATCCATCCACACTGAGAACGAGATTGAAGCGGCTTCGAAACGGCCCACTGCCAGAAACCCGCCAAAGACTGCACTATGTCGCCTGATGTTACATGGCACGCACACTGGTAGTCTCCTGACGCGGCATTGATTTAAGATGCAAGCGTGGATTTGCCCCTCAGATACGGCGGAGATCGCGGAAGTCCTGGGCTGTGCCGAACCGGGACGATTCCGAAGCAAGTGGGCTTCAAGTGACCCCAGGCCGCCGCGACGCACTCCGTCCCGAGATTCAGCTCGTGCTCTGCTGCGCCCGGACGCGGCTAAGCGCCGCGTACATCGACCGCATTCGCCTCCTGGTGCGGCCGGATCTCAACTGGGCTGCCGTCATTGCCGCTGCGGAACGGATGGGGCTCACTCCTCTGGTTTTCGAGCACCTTCGAAAATTTGAAACTCGCGTGCCGCCGCTGTGGCTCGAGCGTCTCGAAAAGTCTTTTCGGACGAACGCCACTCGCTCGCTCTACCTCACCACCGAAATGCTTCGAGTCCTTGAACTTTTCGAGTCCCGTAACATCAGTGCGATTCCATACAAAGGCCCGGTTCTCGCGGCTCAAGCGTATGGCGATCTCGCCTACCGGCAATTCCATGACATTGACATCATCGTGCCGCAGCAAAGCATGGCTGAGGCGAACTCCGCGCTACTCTCGTCCGGCTTTCGTGCGCGTTTTCCCTGGGCTCACCAATCAGGCATGCCCCTCACCCGCATTCCTGGCGAGTACACATATCGCGGGGAAGATAGCGAATGCCTTCTCGAGCTGCATACGGAATACACGATGCGGCATTTCCCAGTGCGTGCTGAACTCGATGATTTTGGGCAGAGGCTTGTCAGCGTTTCCGTCGGTGGCACGAACGTCCGCACGTTCTGCTCCGAGGACGCTCTTGTTGTGCTCTCAGTGCATGGCGCGAAAGATTTCTGGAGCAAGCTGGGGTGGGTCACGGACCTCTCCGAACTAATCGGTTCGGCTGGTCGAGTCAATTGGGATCTCGTGTTCGATACCGCCGAAGCGCTGAATGCCGAGCGAATGCTGCTGCTAGGCCTTTCGCTGGCGCACGATATGCTCGACACGCGCTTGCCGGTGCCGGTATTCGAGAGAATCCAATCCGATCGCACGGTGGGTTCTTTGACAGAACGTGTCGAGCGAAAGCTCCTCTCCGGACGTCCTGAAGAATGGAATCTGGCGCAACGTGCCTGGTTCCGTGCTCGCTTGGTCCCACAGCGTCTCGAAGGAATGAAGTACCTTTGGCGCATCGCGACACAGCCCGCGGAGGACGAATGGACCGCCGCTCATGGGAGCGTATGGTCCGCGGCGATGCAATCTCTCCTGAGGCCGCTGCGTCTGGTAAAAAAGCAGCCGGGAGTAGAGCTCCCGCCGAATCAAGACGCGGAACAATAGTCACGCTGTCGAAAAACTTCGACGAAGACGCCAAGCCCTTTTCGTTTATTAAACGCCAAGCCCATCTCTTCCATTGCTTCATTCATATCTCGCGGCTACAATGGCGCGCCTCACTTAAGGAATGGCCACCGCCTCCAATCCGCATCTAACTCGCGGCTTCGGCCTGCTCCAAGCTACCGCGCTCAACATCACAAACATGGTTGGCGTCGGCCCATTTATCACCATCCCGCTGCTGATGGCGACGATGAATGGCCCGCAAGCGATGCTCGGCTGGATCACCGGCGCGTTCATCGTAGTGGCCGACGGCATGATCTGGAGTGAACTCGGCGCGGCCTTGCCAGGTTCAGGCGGTACGTACCACTTCTTGCGTGAGGCCTACGGGCATCAGACGTGGGGCCGCCTAATGGCGTTCCTATTCATCTGGCAATTCGTCATCAGCGGGCCGCTTGAAATTGCCTCTGGA
>DATBYF010000015.1:0-42392 GCA_036513895.1 Candidatus Acidiferrales bacterium
GTTAAAGCTTGAAACCGAAGAGAACTGGGCGCACGGCGCTCATTTGGGGGAAATGACTATGAAGAAGATGTCTATGCGATTCGCGATTGCGATCGCTTTAGGGCTTTGCTTGTGTGTGAGCGCGATGCTGCTGGGCTCGCCCGTATCCGCGCAATCTACGTTCGGGTCGATTTCCGGAACCGTCACGGATGCCTCGGGCGCGGCAGTCCCGGACGCGCAGGTCACGCTGACCAGCGTAGCCACGGGTGCGAAGCAGACCGTTAGCACAGGACCAGACGGTCTCTATTCGTTCGTGAACCTACATCCTGGCCGATATATCATTGAGTCGGAGAAGGCCAGCTTCAAGCACTTCAAGCGCGAAGAGATTGACGTTGATGTCGAACAGAGTGTCCGCATCGACGTGGCTATGCAGGTCGGCGCGGTCAGCCAGATCGTAGAGGTAACAGGCGAGACCCCCCTACTTCAGCCCACGCAGACGTCGCTTGGCCAAGTCATTGACGAGCAGCAAGTGGATCAAACTCCCCTCAACGGTCGCAACGTGTTCAACCTAATCAGCTTGGCGCCCTCAGTAATCGCGCAAGGTGGTTCTGGCGGCACGCCTGTGGGTCAAAACCCCTTCAGCTGGGGCAACTATCAGGTCGGCGGCTCGTTCGCGAACGAGAGTGCCGAGTACCTTGACGGGCAGCCTCTGAATATCGGCTATATCAATTTGCCGATTATTATCCCCGACCAGGATTCCATTTCCGAATTCAAGGTGCAGTACAACAACCTGGGACCTGAGTGGGGCAAGTTCTCGGGCGGCGTGGTCAATCTGAGCACCAAGGGTGGCTCGAATGATTACCACGGAGAAGCATACGAGTATCTCCGAAATAAAGTTCTGAATTCTAGGGGTTACTTCGCACCCGTTAATCCTCCCTACGTTCAGAACCAGTTCGGAGGAACTTTCGGCGGGCCGGTAATCAAGAACAAGACGTTCTTTTTCTTTGGATACGACGCCTACCGCCAACGGACCGCATCGACGACCACAACAACGGTCCCGACCGTGGATGAGCGCAACGGAGTATTTCCAGCGGATGTTAAGATCTACGATCCGTTGAGCGTGAGCGCCGCGTGTTCGCCGGTCATTCCCGGCTCCTGCGCCCGCACGCAATTCCCCGGCAACACGATTCCTGCGGGCGAGATCAACCCAGCAGCGGCGCTGGAGCTCAAGTACATCGGGCTTCCGACGAATTCGGCGGAAATTAACAATTTCACCGTTAACTCCAGCACGGGCGGCAACATCAATCAATACGTCGGCCGCGTCGATCAAAATCTGACGCCCAATCAACATATTTTTGCGCGATATAACTTCTTCGGTCTGTTGGATTTGCCAACGGATCCGTTCGGAACCGGCCTTTGCGCCGATCGTTGCTCGGAGACCTACCAGACCAACGCGGCGGCCGTAGATTACACCAATACGATTCGGCCCAACGTCATCCTGGACCTCAACTTCAGCGCGTCGCGGTTCCACTATCTGCGGTCGCCGAAGAACTCGGGTTTTGACCTGACGCAGTATGGCTGGCCGGCGGCTTATAACGACGAAGTTCCGACGGCAGCCCGCTCGCCATTCACTCCCTGTTTTAACGGCCTGGACCAGACGGTCACGTGTTCTCAAGGCCAGAGCTTCATCACCGACCACAATACGCAGTTCAATTTCTCGCCGAACCTGACTTGGATTAAGGGACATCACACGTGGAAATTCGGCGGACAACTCGAAGAAGGCTTCGACAACTACGCGCAGACAAATATTGCCAGCGGCGCTTTTTCATTCAACGGCGGCTGGACTGCGGACGATGCTCTTAGCCCGATGGCGGGCACCGGCTCCCCGTTTGCCGATTTCCTGCTGGGATACGGACAAAACCAGTCGAGCGTCTACAACCATAACTTCGGTGAGGCCCAAATTCCGGCCTTGGTTGCCGGCAAGCAGACATATCGAGGGTTCTACTTCGGTGATACTTGGAGAATATCGCAGAAGCTGACTATCAACTATGGTCTCCGCTACGAACTGCCGGGAACCTGGTCGGAGCGCCACAACTGGATGACTTACTGGGATCCGAGCGCAGTCAACCAGACGGTCGGTGGATGCCCGAACGGGAACGGCAATTGTCCGGGCGACGTTTACCTGGTTGGCAACGGAGTCAATCCGACGCGGAACAACCTACCGCTCCGGAAAACCGATTTCTCGCCCCGGTTGGGAATCGCTTATAGCCCTGACCAAAAGACAGTGGTTCGCGCGGGTTACGGCATTTTCTTTGTGCCGAACTACGTTTCCTTCGGTCTGAACCCAAACAATGACTCGATCAACGACGCCACGACGCTGTGGGTTGCAACCACAAACGGCGGAATTTCTCCCAACAGCACCCTAACGGCGACAAACTGCACTTACGTTCCCGGCACGCTTACTTGCCCGACGAACGGTCCGTTCGGACCCACGCTCACCACGCCACTCGGACGGGGTAACGCGTCCGCGTTCGACGCCGGCACGAATATCACCGAAGCGCCCTACACAAACCAAAAGACTGCCTACATTCAGCAGTGGAATCTCGATATTCAACGCGAACTGCCCCTGGGAATTTTCTTAGACGTTGCCTACGCAGGTTCGAAGGGCACCCATTTGGAGCAGTACTCGACGAACGTCGACCAGATTCCGGATTCCGCGTTGTCTCAACAGGGCGCTCTGATTGCGCAAATTCCCAACCCGTTCAGCGGCATCACAACCGTCAGCCCTTTGAATCCAACCACCAATCCCACAGTCAATGCGGGACAACTGCTCCGCCCCTATCCCGAGTATGCGGGTGTTAGCTTGGCAGGATACGGCTGCTGCGAGAGCATTTACCACTCGGCACAGGTCACGCTAACGAAGCGCTTCCACGAAGGCGGCACGATTCTTGCGGCCTATACCAATGCCAAACTCATCAGCAACACGGACACTCTGACGAGCTGGCTTGAGACGGGCGTCGGCCAAGTGCAGGACTGGGACAATCTAAGAGGCGAACGCTCGCTCTCGTCGCAGGACGTGTCACAGCGGCTCGTCGTCAGCTATGTTTACGACCTGCCCTTTGGCCACGGCAAGAGGTATCTCGGCGGCACCTCGGGCGTGATGGGTAGAGTAGTTTCCGGTTGGGGCGTTAATGGAGTTACCACATTCCAGAAGGGGTTCCCCCTGCCAATTACGTACGGCGGCTCGACCCCGCTATCGTCTGCGGGTTTTGGAATCGGTACGTTGCGGCCGAACGTGACACCGGGATGCGATAAGGGCACTGGACATGTCGCAGTACCGGGCGGCATCGCATGGTTCAACGGATCTTGCTTCTCGGCTCCTGCGGACTGGGGATTTGGCGACGAACCACGCGTCGACCCAACTCTCCGCGGTGAAGGCATCAACAACTGGGATATGGCGGTCTTCAAGGACACGAACTTCGGTCCGGACAACAGGTATGGAATAGAGTTCCGGACGGAATTCTTCAACACGTTCAATCGCGTCCAATTTGGTCCTCCTAACACCAGTTGCTGCTCGGCTCCGTTTGGAATCACGAGCAGCCAGTTGAACAATCCGCGGTTGATTCAGTTTGGTCTGAAGTTCCTGTTCTAACGTTTGATCGAAAAAGGGTGGATGCCTCTCAAGGCATCCACCCTTTTTTTATTTCAAGGATCCCCGGAGAGGCCTGGAACGAGCCGGAAGCTCATCCGCCGTTTCCTAATTTCGCCCTATCCCGTGAGTTCTGATAATCTTGCCATCGCCATATTTAAGCCCGCACAGAACTGAATGAGCCGCCGAATTACACGACGCAATTTCATCGAGACGCTAGCCGCCATGGGTTTGGCCCTGCCGGAATTTGATGTGAAACATCCGCGCGGACTCGATTTCCGGCATGTTAATTCACCAACTCCGCAGAAGTACCTCATCGAGACAATGGGTGGCGGTGTGGCCCTCCTCGACTACAATAACGACGGCTTGCTCGATATTTTCCTGGTCAACAGCGGCCAGCTCGCCAATCCCATGCGGACGCCTGAGACGTTCGACCGCCACGATCCGCGCAATTGGAATCGTCTTTATCGCCAGAATGCGGACGGCAGCTTCACGGATGTCACCAAGGATGCAGGCCTAACCAACGCCGGCGATGGTAATTACGGAATGGGCGTGGCAGTCGGTGACTACGACAATGACGGCTTCCCCGATCTCTACGTGACGAACTACGGGAAAAACATCCTCTATCACAACAACGGCGACGGCACTTTCACCGACGTCACGGCCAAGGCGGGCGTGGCGGCGGGAGGATGGAGCTGCTCGGCGGGATTCTTCGATTACGACAACGATGGCCACCTCGATCTTTTCGTCACGCGGTATATGGAATGGGATACGCAGCACAGCAAGATCTGCGGCAACGAATGGCACACGTACTGCCCGCCCGCGACATTCCCGGCAACCACGAGCATTCTCTATCGCAATCGCGGCGATGGCACATTCGAAGACGTCAGCCAGCATTCCGGCATTGCCTCGAGCAAGGGGCGCGCGCTAGGCGTCTCCTTCGCTGACTATGACGACGACGGATTCACCGATATTTTCGTGTCCAACGACGGGATGCGGCAGTTTCTCTTCCACAATAATGGCAATGGGACATTTACTGAGCGTGGACTCGAGGCAGGCGCCGCCCTGACTGCCGATGGTAAGCCGATATCGGGCATGGGCACCGTCTTTCAGGATTATGACAATGATGGCCGCCCCGATATCTTGGTCACGGTATTGCCGCGCGAGGTTTATGCCCTTTTTCACAATGAGGGCGACGGGACTTTTTCTTACCGCAGCCTGGAAGCCGGATTAGGAGCGCTGACGGCAACGAGTTCTGGCTGGGGAGTAGGGCTCGAGGATTTCGACAACGATGGGTGGAAGGATCTCTTCGTCGCGCAGAGCCATGTGCTCGACAATGTGGAAGCGATTGACGCCATGCTTCACTATAAAGAAACTCCGCTGTTTGCGCTCAACCACCAGGGCCGCTTCGAACGCGCGGATTCAGGCGTGGCGACGCCGCTGGCAGGACGCGGCGCTGCATTCGGCGATTTGAATAACGATGGCTGGATGGATGCGGTCGTCACCTCGCTCGGAGGCGAGCCGCTGGTGCTGATGAATCACGGCGGAACTGCGAACTGGCTGACGATTTCTTTGCGCGGCACCCACAGCAATCGTGACGGCCTGGGCGCTCGAGTGAAGGTCAACGGCCAGGTGCGATTTGCGACCACCGCTGGAAGCTATATTTCCGCGAGCGACAAGCGACTGCATTTCGGCCTCGGTGACGCCAAATTGGCAACCGCCGAAATCCGCTGGCCCTCCGGCGTGAATCAAGTGCTCGAAAACATCAAGGCCAATCAATTTCTCGAAGTTCGCGAGCCGGAAAAGCGATGATAAGCGCGGTGCTGCTCGGCTGGATTACGGTGCAGACTGCCACATCGCCAGGCCTTGAGCATTTACGCGCCGGCATGGATGCGGAGAAAAGTGGCCATCCGGACGCTGCCATCGTGGAGTTTAAAAAAGCCGGCGAGCTCGACCCCAAACTAGCCGCCGCGTTTGTTGATTTGGGTGCCGTGTTGATCGAAAAGCGCGATTACGCGGCAGCGATTCCGCCGCTCAAACATGCGCTCGAACTCGATCCGAATCTCGAAGGCACTCAGCGGCTGATCGGTTATGCCCTCCTCGCGCAGGGATATGCGACAGAAGCGATTCCGCACCTCGAGAAAGCCCACGAGGACGACGTGCTTGGGATCGCGTTATACGAAGCTGGGCGATTGCAGGAAGCCTCGAACGTTCTGCAGAAGGCCGTGGCAAGAAATCCGAACGATCCTGAATTGCTGTATTACTATGGCCGAGTTTCGGGTCTTCTCTCCAAGCAGGTTTTCGACGAATTGGAAGCTCGCTTCCCGGACTCGGCGCGCTCCCACGAAATGATGGCGCAAGATTACGCGGCGTTGCGCGACGTGCCCGCTGCGGAACATGAATTTCTTGAGGCGCTTCGGTTGCGCCCGCAAACGGCTGGGCTTCATCTGGAACTCGGGGAACTTTATGCCCGCGCGCAAGATTGGAACAAAGCCGTGGAGCAATTCCGGCTGGAAACCGAGTTGCAACCGGGCAGCGCAGAGGCTTTTTACCGGTTAGGTGAGTCACTTCTGCAACTCGGTAAATTCAACGATGCGCGCGGGGCGCTGGTTCATTCCGATGAGTTGAAATCGGAGATGCCCGAAACTTTGTATATGTTGGGGAAGGCGGCGGCAGCTACGGGAGACAATCCCTTGGCTCAGAAGTCTTGGACGCACGTATTAAAGCTGGAGAACGACACACAACTGGCCGCACAAGCGCATTTTGGCTTGGCGGGGATTTACCGCAAGCAGGGGAAAACTGCGGATGCGGACCGCGAGATGGAGCAATTCCGCAAACTGCAGGGCAATACGGGCCAGGAAGATCAATCGCCGAAATGACAGTTCTGGAGAGGAATCCTTCATGTCAATGCCGAGAGTAATTGCGTCTCGCCTGCTGAGCAGTCGTCTGGCGCGAGGAGTCGCTGCGGCGTTCGCAGTGTTGTTTCTCGCGGTCGCCAGCGGAGTCATCCTGTACGCCAATCAGGCTCCGAGTGGTTCCGACCAGCGCATCGAAGCGATTCTCGGCCGCATGACGATCGAAGAAAAAGTCGACATGATCGGCGGCGTTGAAGATCTCAATATCCGCGCCTTCCCGGATGTCGGCATACCTCGCCTGAAAATGGCGGACGGCCCGTTGGGCGTACGGCACTATGGCCCGGCAACCGCTATGGCTGGCGGAATTTCAATGGCTGCGTCGTGGGACCCTTCGCTCGCGGAGAAGATCGGAAAGGAAATAGGGAGAGATGCCCGCGCGAAGGGCGTGAACTTCATGCTCGGGCCCGGCGTCAATATCTATCGCGCGCCCATGAACGGCCGCAACTTCGAATACATGGGCGAAGATCCCTATTTGGCTGGTCGAATAGCCGTCGGCTACATCCGTGGTATGCAGGGAGAAGGCGTTAGCGCCACGGTCAAGCATTTCATCGGAAATAATTCCGAATTCGATCGCCACAATACCGATTCGATCATTGATGAGCGCACGATGCGCGAAATTTATCTCCCCGCTTTCGAAGCCGCCGTAAAAGAGGCGCACGTGGGCTCGGTGATGGATTCTTACAATCTGACAAACGGCAGCCACATGACCCAGAACGCGCATTTGAATATCGAGATTCTCAAGAAAGAATGGGGATTCAACGGCATTTTGATGTCCGACTGGACTTCGACTTACGACGCAGTCGCGGCTGCGAACGGCGGACTCGATCTCGAGATGCCCTCCGGGCTGTACTTGAATCGCGACAAACTTCTTCCGGCCATTCAACAAGGTCTCGTTTCCGTCGCCACGATTGACGACAAGGTTCGCCGCATTCTACGCACCGCCATGCAATTCCGCTGGCTGGATGGCGATCAGACCGATTTGTCCATTCCGCGCTACAACCGCGAAGGTGACCGCGTCGCGCTGGAAGCTGCGCGAGAAGGAGCGGTGCTGCTGAAGAATGACGGCAATTTGCTGCCGCTCAGTAAGGAACGAATCAAATCAGTTTTAGTCGTCGGCCCTGACGCTTACCCGGCGGTACCGGTTGGCGGCGGCAGCGCTCAAGTCGTCCCTTTCGAGGAAGTCAGCTTCCTGCAGGGCATCAGCGACTATCTCGGAGACAGTGCGAAAGTTTTCTACAGTCCTGGCTTGCCAACGACGAGCGAGTTGGCTGCCGCGACATCATTCTCTACCGCTGCGTCGGCAGGAACGCCGGGACTCATGGCCGAGTATTTCACCAACGAAGATTTGCAGGGTACGCCGTTCCTCACACGTACCGAGCCACACGTTGATTTCGGCCCAGCCGCCAAGATGCATATCCCGGATCAGACGCTTTCATCGCGGTGGACGGGCTATTATTCGCCTGCGTCACCCGGGAAATACGAGGTCTTTGTGTCGACCACCGGCGAGGACGGCGGCCATTATCGTTTGTATGTCGACGACAAACTTATCCTCGATAACTGGAATGACTCCAGAGAATTATTAGGCTCTGTGACGCTCTCTTTCGACTCGACTCCACATAAAGTTGTTCTGGAGAAGCGGGGTCATTCGCAATGGCGCGGCGGCTATTTCCGCATGGGAATCGTGTCTCAGCGTTCTTACGTCCTCGAGGACGCGAAGAAACTGGCAGCCACGGCTGATGTAGTTGTGGTCGCGGCGGGTTTTGATCCGCACTCCGAAAGCGAAGGAGGCGATCGCACGTTTCATCTGCCGGTCGGGCAGGATGAATTGATTCGTGAAATGGCGGCTTCCAATAAGAACACGATCGTGCTGCTTACCTCTGGCGGCGGCGTTGACATGAACGAATGGATTGATCATGTTCCTGCGCTATTGGAGGACTGGTATCCCGGGCAGGAAGGCGGCAGGGCTGCGGCTGAAATCTTGTTCGGCGCGGTGAATCCGTCCGGCCGTCTGCCGGCCACATTTGAACGCCGGTGGGAGGATAATCCGGTTCACGATAATTACTACCCGGCCGAGGGAACCAATCGCGTTGTGTACAAAGAAGGAGTCTTCGTCGGCTACCGAGGTTACGAGCACAATGGCACGAAACCGCTTTATCCGTTTGGTTTCGGGCTCTCATACACTACATTCCGGTATGGCAATTTGGTCGTCAAGCCTGCCGATCACCAGATGCGCGCTGACACGCTGTCGGCACCGCTATTTCAGGTCTCGTTCGACGTCACCAATACCGGCACGCGTGCGGGCGCGGATGTAGCTCAGGTTTACGTGGGTGACACGCACTCGAAAGTGCCGCGTCCAGCGAAGGAATTGAAAGGATTCGCGCGGGTTGACCTTAAACCCGGCGAAACGAAAACTTCGACGGTGACGCTCGACGCCCGCGCCTTTTCATACTATGACGCCGACGCGAAGCAGTGGCGTGCCGATCCGGGGGACTTTCAGATTCTGGTTGGGCGTTCCAGCCAGGAAATTGCGTTGCACGGCAGCGTCACGCTGTCCGCGGCAGATTCGGCTCTGGCGAATAAATAATTGTAATCCTGTTGGACTGCCGGCGCGTTGAGTCTCAGTGCATCGTTGGTGCGGCCGGAAACGCATCTGTTAGCGAGATCACCTGCATCGCGCTTCGCAATTGATCGCTCGACGACTGCGCTGGAGCCTTGAGCGTTATCGTGCGCGGCTCACCCGGCAGCAGATCGAAATAATTGTCGGACGGCTGAACATCCAAATCTCCGAACGATAGGAATACGCTGCGGGCAAGCGCTGGTGAACGCAGCGTAACGGAGTACCCTCCATTCGAACTATCGAGCGACGCATCCACATGCACGGATTCCGGCAGATCCAGATTGTGCATGGTGTCGAAGAAAATCAGATTTCGCGATACATTTTGTCCGCCGACCGTCAAATCGAACACTAGAAACGTTTTCCTGGGGTCAGCGCTTGCCAATAAATCCTTTTCATCCAAAGTGAAATAGACGGCGCTGGACTGCGCAGGCACCTGAACGTCCTGCGTTTTATCCGTCAGTGACTTCCCGGAGAAATCGAGCAGCCGTGTGCGAATCTGCCCGTTCACCGGTTGCAGCTTGTCTGACACCACGTAAACTTCCACCTTTCCATCGTGCCGGAACGGCGAAACGAGCACGTCGTCGTAGAATCGGCGCGTGTAGTATTGCAGCGCCTTCCAGCGCCCGTAATAGTCAATACTGGCCCACGAAGCGACAGGCCAGCAATCGTTCAACTGCCAGTAGAGCGATCCCATCGTATTGGGCATTTGCCGCCGCAAGTGTTCCGCGCCGACTTTGATGGCTTCGGCCTGCAGCACCTGGCTCAGATAAACGAAAGATGGGAAATCCTTCGGCTCCGGATACCAGCGCAGCATATAGCTCAAAATCCGCTCGTTGCCGCCGTGATTTTTCTGATGGTCTTGCATGGTCGCTGAACGTATGTCCATGTCTTCCGGCTTGGCAAAGGCGCGAATCGTGCGCATCTCCGGAAATGATTGAAAGCCATATTCGGACATAAATCGCGGGAATTGATGCGTGTATTCCTCGATTGGCGCGAGCGCGTGCCACACCTGCCAGTAGTGCATGTCGCCATTTGTCTGGCTGTCCGGTGGATCCTCAAAATTTGCGCTCGGTGAACTCGGCCAGTAAGGCACCGGATAGCCGTAGAGATTCACGACGCCCGGAAGAATTCCGTGAAAGAGATTGACGTAGTTCTGCCACACTTCGTCGCGATCCGTCGGCGCAATCGATTCTTTGAAACTTTGACGGTCGCCCCAGTGCACCCAACCCGTCTCAGTTTCGTTGTTGCCGCACCATAGGACGATGCTCGGGTGATCGCGCAGCCGTTCGACTTGGTCGATGGCCTCCTGCTTCACGTTGTCTTGGAACGCGGCGCCGCCCGGACCCATGTCTCCGCCGAACATGAATTCCTGCCACACCATGATTCCCAGTTCATCGCAGATATCGTAGAAATCATCGGTCTCGTAAATGCCGCCGCCCCACTCGCGCACCATGTTCATGTGCGCGTCGCGCGCAGATTGCAGAATTTGGCGATGAATTTCCGGTGTGACGCGATTCGGAAAACTGTCAAATGGAATCACGTCGGCGCCTTTGGCGAAGATCGCAATGCCGTTCACGACGAACGCGAAGCTCTTGCCCGTATTCGTAACTTCGCGGCGAAGTTCGATGGATCGAAGTCCCGTATTCAGCATCCCTTGAGCCGCGATGTCGCGTGCGATCCGAACGGTGTATGAAAAGTGATAGCGATCCTGCGCTCCGTATCCAGCCGGGTACCACAGCTTGGGATTCGCGATGTGAACCGGCACGCTCACGCGATTTACGCCGGGATCCAGTTGCACAGCCTGCCGAATGGGCGCGACCGGAGCGCCGGCAAGCTCGGCATAAGTAATCTCGACCGTTGCCGCGGTGCTTCGGCTCGCCTTAATTTCGAGTTCGGCGGTGAGCGCAGCGGCGTCCTTACCCACTCGCTGCTGCTGAATATGAAAATTGTCGACGCGCAAGGCGTCCCACGTCTCGATGCGAACCGGCTGCCAGATTCCCTCGGTGACGTAACGCGGGCCCCAGTCCCAGCCGAATTGATAGTCAGCCTTCCGAGTGTAAGGCGCGGTGGCGATGTTTTCTTCGTTTCCAGTGTTGTGCGATGTAACGGACGGCAATTGATATGGAAACGCTTTCACCTTCGGGATCATGAATTCGACAGGCGAATGAAAAACCACGCGCAGTGTATTCGGTCCAGCTTTCAGCATCCCTTTCGCAGGCAATCGCCAGCGCCGGAACATATTGTCCGTGTGTAGGACGGCCTGATCGTTCACATACACATCAGCAAAGGTGTCGAGCCCCTCGAAAACCAAATCGACATGTTCGTGCGAAATCATCGCCGCATCGGCATCAAAGGTCGTGCGGTATTCCCAGTCCGTGAGGCCAATCCACTGCAGGCGCGTATCGTTATCCTGGTAGAACGGATCAGGAATCAGATTGTTGTGCAGCAGATCGGTTTGAACCACCCCCGGCACTTGCGCGGGATGCCATTCTTTGAGCTCGGCGCGATCGATGGTGCTGGCGGCGCGGAATTCCCACTTCGCTTCGAGCACGCGAGACGTCGATTGTCCGAATGCCGCGGCAGGAATTGCCATCATGACGGTTGCGAATCCGAGCGAACAAAATGGTCGTTGGAATAGGCGCAAGGTTTCTGTCACCTCGATGTAGAATGTGTGCCTAAAATCAGTGAATCAACGCGGTTAGACAATAGATAAGGTTTTTGCGAGGCGCAAGGATTTTCGGTTCACAGTGACAAGTGGCAGAGGAATCTCCTTTGGACAGTGGATCAAATTCGAAAGCAGTCCTCAATGTCGCGCTGCTCGGCTATGGATTTGCCGGCAAGACATTCCACGCTCCGCTGCTCTCGCACGTGCCCGGCTTGCGACTCTCTCACATCGTCTCGAGCGATAGCGCCAAAGTGCGAAAAGATTGGGATGTCACCGTCCTGCCGAAGCCGGAGGACGCCTTCGGTCTTCCGGAAATTGACATCATCGTAGTTGCCACGCCGAATCCCACGCACTTCGATCTCGCTCGCAAGGCTCTCCTCAGTGATAAGCACGTCGTTGTTGACAAGCCCTTCACGAACACCGTCGCCGAGGCGCAAGAACTAATCACCTTGGCGAAAAGCCGCCGGCGTTTGCTCTCCATTTTTCAAAATCGCCGGTGGGACGCTGATTTTCTCACGCTGCGCCAGTTAATCTCAGAAAAGCCGCTCGGCGAAATCGTTAATTTCGAATCGCACTACGACCGCTATCGCCCCGAACCGCGCCAGCGATGGCGCGAACAGGATGTTCCCGGCGGCGGCCTCTGGTTCGATCTCGGTCCGCATTTAATTGACCAGGCGTTACAGCTCTTCGGCGCGCCCGAAGCGATCTACGCAGATTTGGAAATCCAGCGCCCCGCCGGCCAAGCCAACGACTATTTTCATGTCGTGCTCTGCTACGCCAAGCGCCGCGTCATTCTTCACGGCGGATCGCTGGTCGTCGCAGAGTCCCCGCGATTCACGGTGCACGGCACGCGCGGTAGCTACATCAAATTCGGCATGGATACGCAGGAGGAATCGCTCAAACGCGGTGACATTCCGGGAAGTCCAGGATGGGGCGCCGATCCGCGCACAGGTACGCTCGTCACCGCGCGCAGCGATGGCAGCCTTGAATCTCGGCAAGTTCCGAACATCCCCGGCAATTACCTCGCGTACTATGAGGGGATACAGCGCGCGATCGCAGCCGGCGCGCCAAATCCAGTGCCCGCGGAAGATGGATTGGCAGTCATCAATGTAATAGAAACTGCAATCAAGAGCGCGGCGGAACGCGCGGAAGTTTCGTTCAACAATATCAAGTCATGATCCAGAAACTTAGCTTCACATGGACATCACATGGGCATCGAGCGTGACCTCGAAAAAATTGCGCTTCAAGAAAAGCGTCTGCAGTTCAAGCAATTCGATTCTGAGACAGCGTGGACGATCGGCACGAACCTGAAAGCTGCCGCAGAAAAGCGCGGCGTTGCCGTGGCCATCGATATTCAGCTCAACGGGCATTCCCTATTCGCTTACGCGATGCCGGGAACTACGCCGGACAATCAGGATTGGATTCGACGTAAGCGCAACGTCGTCACGCGCTATCATCGCAGTTCTTATGCCGTCGGATTGAAACTCCAACGCGATCAGACCACGCTGCAGGCCAAGATAGGCGTTGAACTGAAAGATTACGCCCCGCATGGCGGCTGTTTCCCGATTCTCTTGCAAGGGACGGGATGCGTCGGAACGATCACCGTCTCCGGCCTGCCGCAGCGCGAAGACCATGCCCTCGTCGTCTCCGTCCTACAGGATTACCTGCACCTGACGAACGAGGATCTCGCCCTCGATTCCGCCGCCCCGTCTTGAACGCGAATTCCCGAATCTTCGAATCTCCTTCGACATCTCAAGATACGGAAAGCGCGTTACCGGCCGACGGAAAATCATTCCAGTCCGAGAATAATTCGGGTTCATTTGTGACCATCGAAACTCCAAATACAACGCTCCGCCCCTCGCAAATCCGCGCGGTGATCATGGACTACGGTGAAGTCCTTTGCCTTCTCCCTTCATCGCAAGACGTCGATCGCATCGCCAAAATCTTTCGTATGAATCCTCAGTCCTTTCTCCCGATTTATATGAAGAGCCGCATGCTCTATGACCGTGGCGACGTATCGCCCGCCGAATACTGGGATAATTTTGCTGCGCAAGCGGGCGTGAAAATCGACGCAGTCGCCCTAGAAGATATTCGGCGTTTAGATATCGAGATGTGGTGCCGCCACAACGAGCGGATGATCCGCTGGGTCGAACAAATTCATTCCGCAGGATACAAAACTGCCATCTTATCCAACATGCATTTGGATCTGTCCACGCACCTGCGCAAAAATTTCTCCTGGATTGGCCATTTCGATCATCACATTTTTTCCGCGGAAGCACGCAGCGTGAAGCCGGAGCCGGCGATCTACCAACGAACCATCGAGGCTCTCGGCGTGAAGCCAGCCGAAGCATTGTTCATCGACGATCGAGATGAAAATCTGAAGGAGGCGCGCGTCGCTGGAATTCGCACCATCCGCTTCCAATCCATCCCGAAACTTCGCGAAGACTTACAATCTCTTGGCTTCACGATTTTGCCAGGATGACTCGGCCTTGGAACAGTTCTCCACGGCGGTCCGCAAGAAATAATTTTTCGGCTTAAGTGCCCAGCAGATTGATTTGCAGCTTTTCGTAACCGTGCTCGCGCGCCCAAAGGTCCAGAGGTATTGTCGCCAACTCATCTACAACAGGAACCGCCAGCCCCGTCTTCGTCAAGTCGATGCTCTTCAGATAGGTATGACACGTATCGCAGACGTCCACGCGTACGTGCGCGATTTCCGGCGCCGAATAGAACGCCATCTGTGGCTCTCTCTCTTCCCCGCACGCCGGGCAATAAATTCTTCGAAAATTCCACTCGTGCGCGCACAGCATGCAAATCAGCGACTTTTTCGCACCATCACCTTCACTCCGCAACACACCGACGATCGGCTTGCTCCCGCAAAAAGGGCAAGTCGAGGGAGTTCCATCGAGAACAGCAGTTTCGCGGCGATCGGCAAGATACTCAGCGTACGGTTGAAGGTAAATCCACGCGAGCAATCGATCGTAAGCACCGAGCTCGTGCGGATGGCCGGCCAGCACTTCTTCCGAGTCTTCACCGTCCCCGGCCAATTCCGGATCTGCATGCCAGAAATCCTCGATTGCCCGCTGCCATCCTGCCGGCCCCTTCTGCGCCAACCCGGCAGCAGCCTGCGCGAGTGGCGCTGGTGCAATCTGCTCGATCACAGATAAAAATCTCGAAAAGTTCGGCAGGAGAAGGAAAAGATCCAATTCATCTCGCAGAGGGCGCGCGGATGAAATCTTCGGTGAACCCGCGAGGGCTTGCTGAATTTCAGCGTAAAAGCTTCTTTGAAACGTTGCCACGCGCGCGTAAAAGCGCAATCCCTCTGCCGCGAATGGGTAAGAAGAAGTCAGTTCGGTGGCGCGGCCGATGCGGCGATCCCACTTCGCATGAATCATCGCTCGGATCTGGGGTTCGGTCGGGATCTGCCGGTGATCTGGTAATACCAAGTGCGATGGAACGTCCACGCCCAGGCGCGTGACACGGTTCCATGAATCATGGAGCCCAGGCTACCCTCTTCGAGGAACACGCTCATATAAACGTGAATCATGAACAGACCGATGGTAATCAGCGCCACGCTCGCGTGGATGAGAATTGCGGCGTAGCGGAGATACCGGAGGCTCCAGGGCAGCGCCTCGGTGTACCACAAACCCACGCCTGAGAGCAGCAATAGAATCAGACCGTAGAAGGTTCCCCAGAAATATAATTTCTGTCCAAAGTTAAACCGGCCCACCGGAGGCAGTTTTTCGTCCTCGTTCCGTATGTAATAAGGAATCGCTTTCGCCCACGCGCGATCCCTGTCATCGATTTGCATGTCCCGATGCCAGTCCTTGAACATCCAAAAAAGCGATGCCGCAAAAATCAATCCAAACCACGGATGCCAGAATCGCGCCGCAGGACCGCCGCCCACAATCGCGGATAGCCAGTACAAATAGGGCGACCAAAACGCCAGCCCGGTAATTAGCAAATAGATGTAAGTGAGGGCGCCAATCCAGTGATTCACGCGCTCACCGAGCGTGTACCGTGTGATTATTTCCTCGTGCTGGTTTGCAGTATTGGAATGCGACACGGCGCCCGTCGTCATACGCGCCTCTCATCATCATCCGGCGGCATTTCTTCAATTTTCTTTGGCCCGAATCGCAGGTAATGCCATGCCAGCCCGAACAATCCGGCGACCATCGCCACATTTCCGAGCCACTTCAGCGGCCGCTTCCACAAACGCACAGAGAATGGAATGTGTGGATCTCTCGGAAGCCCGCCATACAATTCAGGATTCTTGGCGTCGTGCAGAACGTAGATCACGTGCGTCCCGCCCACGCCTGGTGGATCGTAAACGCCCGCATCGGCAAACCCGGAAACTTCGCGAAGTTGATTCGCACGCGTCTGCGCCAGTTCCTTCATCTCCGCCTTCGTACCAAAATGCAGGCAGCCCGTTGGGCACGCCTTGATGCAAGCTGGCTCGAGGCCTACCGACACGCGGTCGTTGCAGAGCGTGCATTTGAAAACCTTGCGCGCCGCAGGGCTGAACTTCGGAATGTTGAAGGGGCAGCCCGTCATGCAGTAGCCGCAACCGATGCAATTCGCTTCCTGGAAATCCACAATTCCGTTGGCGTATTGCACGATGGCTGCGTCCGCCGGACAAGCCACCAGGCAACCTGGATCTTCGCAGTGCATGCACTGGTCTTTGCGCATGAGCAGCATCATGCTGCCGTCTTCGCGCTCGTGTTCGTTGAATTTGATCAGGTTCCAGTAATTCCATGCCGTTTCAGGCATGGTCTGGTAGCTGTTATTAAAGGAAGTTTCGCTGAACGGGTAGCCGTTCCATTCCAGGCACGCCACTTCGCAGGCTTTGCACCCAATGCAAGTGGTCGTGTCTACCAGTTTGCAGACCTGAAACTCGCGGTCGATGCCGGCGCCTGGAACGGTCCCAGCGTGCCCCGAAATCCGGATTATTTCTGTCGCTGCCTGGCTCATCGTCTTCTCTATGCCTTCTCGACTTTCACTAAAAAGCCCTTGGATTCAGGTGTGTGGGCATTCGGATCGGTCACCGATGGCGTCAGCAAATTTGCCGGCGTCCGGGCGTTTCTGCCTTCATCCTCATCAATGCCGCGGAAGCCTTGATGAATCGGCAAGCCGATCTGATAAACCTTCTTGCCGTCGATCATCATCGGTTTCAGCCGGCGGGTGACGAACGCCTTCGCGATGTATGTTCCGCGCGCGCTGATGACCTTAATCTTATCCGCTCCACGAATTCCCTTTTCATCCGCGAGCTCCACCGGAATTTCCACGAATGGTTCCGGAATCAATTGGACGTTCATCGGATTATTTTTAGTCCAGTAGTGATACTGCTCGGTCAGCCGGTAGGTGGTGCAGACGATGCTGTACTCCTCCGGCGATCCAAACTTATCGAATGGCGTCTTAAACTTCTTCACCAGAGGATTATTCGACTGATCGGGGTGAAGCGGATTTTTGATCGGGCTTTCAATCGGTTCGTAATGTTCCGGAAACGGCCCGTCCGCCAGCACTCCGATCGGAGCGAACAATCTCCCGACGCCCTCCGGGTTCATAATGAACGGCCCCATGTGATCTTTTGGATGCGAGGCGGGATTGAAATCCGGAACGTCGTTGCCAACCCATTTGCCGGCTGCTTCGTTCCACCAAATTTGTTTGCGATCGGAATCCCACGGCTTTCCATCGGTGTTACAGGAAGCGCGATTATAAAGAACGCGGCGATTTGCAGGCCACGACCACGCCCAGTTCGGAAATACGCCCATTCCGGAAGGATCTTCGGTGCCTCGCCGCTGCGATTGAGATCCAGCCTCCGTCCACATGCCAGAGTAAATCCAATTGCCACACATGGTGGTGCCATCGTCCTTCAGCCACGCGAATCCAGGCAATTGTTGACCAGCCTTAATCACTTGCTTCGTCACCGGATCTGTCAAATCTGCCAGCGCCCTGCCATTCAGTTCCATCGCCACTTGAGTGAGTGGCGGATGGGCCGCGTCCGCATACGCCCAGTTCAAATTCAAAATTGGATCAGGAAATTTTCCGCCATCTTTCTTGTAGAGATCTCGAACGCGCAGGAAAATCTGCGCGATGATGTCCTGATCGAGCCGCGCATCCCCTGGAGGCGGAACTGCGGCATATTTCCACGTCACCCAGCGCGCGGAGTTGGTCATGCTGCCGTCTTTTTCCGCAAAACCCGCGCATGGCAACCGGTAAACCGTGGTATTGATGCTCTTCTGCTCTTCGGTCGTAATTCCTGGCGCTCGCCAGAATTCGCTGGTCTCGTCCTGATAAATTTCGCCCACCACCAGCCAGTCGGCTTTTTTCAGCGCGTTGATGTTTTTGTTGGTGTCCGGGCCAATCATCACGCCGTTCATCCCGAAAGCCATCATGCCCTTCACCTTGCCGTTGTACATGTCGTCCCAGATGTGCGTCCACGAATAGTCGCGGTCAACTTTCGGCAAGTAATCGAAGGCAAAACCATTTTCTTTCGTGGCCGAATCGCCATAGAAAGACTTCAGCAGCGACACGAAGAACTTCGGCGTGTTTTGGTAATAGTTCATCGAGTCCCACGGCGTCGGCTTCGACGATGTCGGAGTCGTTCTCTTGAGATACGCCGCCAAGTCCGTGTCGTTGGGAACGGGAGCTTTCAAATATCCGGGCATAGAGTCGTAAAGTCCGGCCATATCCGTGGCGCCCTGAATATTCGAGTGGCCGCGCAGCGCGTTCACGCCGCCTCCCGCTCTCCCCACATTACCCAACAGAAGTTGAATCATCGCGGCCGTGCGGATGATTTGCGTTCCGAACGTATGCTGCGTCCAGCCTACCGCGTAGATAATCGTCGCCACCTTCTTCATGTCCCCATCCTTGCGGACGGAAGTGAACATGTCGACGGCCTTGAGGAACTGCTCCTTCGGGATGCCAGTGATGCGCTCGACAGTTTCGGGTGTGTAACGCGAATACTGCTGTTTCATCAATTGGAAAACGCAGCGCGGATTCTCAAGCGTCAAATCGTACTCGACGTTTGCCGGCAGCGCGGGAGGCGGCGCCGCTCCTCCAACTTTGCCCGGCACCGGCTCGGGCGCGTGACCAGTCGTACCAGCCGCGCCTCCTTGGCCGCCGGATCCTGCCGCTCCTGCATAGTTCCACGTGGATAGATCATACTTACCGGTCGCGGAATTAAATCCCGAGTAAAGTCCGTCCTCCGGCAGCTTAAAGCCCTCCTTAACGATAAACGACGCGTTCGTGTAGTTGACGAGATATTCTTTCGCGATGCGGTTGTTCTCGATGGCGTAGCGGATCAACCCGCCGAGGAATGCAATATCGGTTCCGGCGCGAATTTGCACGAAGAGATCGGCGGTTGAGGAAGTCCGGGTAAACCGCGGGTCAACGGATATTATTCTGGCGTTGCGGTTGCGCTTGGCCTCCATCGCCCACTTGAATCCGCAGGGATGGTTCTCGGCGGGATTTCCGCCCATGATCAACATCATGTCGGTGTTCTTGATGTCGATCCAGCCGTTCGTCATCGCCCCGCGTCCAAAAGTTGGTCCCAAACTTGAGACCGTGGGGCCGTGTCAAACACGGGCTTGGTTTTCTAAGTACACCAAGCCCAGACTCCTCATGGTCTTCACGACCAGATAATTGAACTCATTTGTGTCCGTGCATCCGCCGATGAACGAAATTCCTTCGCATCGGTTTACGGTATGGCCGTCCGCATCCTTCTCCACAAAAGTGTCGTCGCGGGTTTTCTTGGTCCATTGCGCAATCTCGCTAAGCGCGTTATCCCACGAAATGTCCTGCCAGTCCGTTGCGCCGGGCCGCCGCACTTGCGGCTTCGTGAGCCGCCGCGGATTGAGCATGTCCTGCTCGAGCGAGGAGCCCTTCGGGCACAGTGTCCCGCGGTTGGTCGGATGATCGGGGTCGCCTTCCACGTGGATCACTTGCGGCGTCACATTCTTGGCCCGGTCGCCAATCGTATAGATGAGTACGCCGCAACCGACCGCGCAGTACGGGCACGTTGACCGCGTCTCGGCCGCGCGCGCGATCTTCAATTCTTTGAGCTGTGCGTAGGCAGGCTTGAGATCGAATCCGAAAATGGTGGCGGCGACGCCGCCGACTGCGGCAACTCGGAAGAAGTCTCTGCGGGACGTATGCATCGAGAGATTCTCTCGTCCAACTAGAAACAGCGGACCCGTAGGTATTAGACTTCGGCTAATCGTTTGTCAAGAGATTACGACCGGAAGAAAGAAAAGCCGGATCGCTTTCACACAACTGTAACAATGAGAGTTAAGGTCGCGTCGCATTTTCACGAGCCGCGATTTATTCACGCGCAAAACTTATCCCAGGACCTCGTACTATAACCCTTACGAATTTGTCATTTGCGCACTCGATTCCCATCTGCTAGGGTCGTTGCAGAATTATGCAAGTGCAATGACTCTAGATGTGCCCAGCCTTTATAGGGCTGGTAGTACGACCGGTCGCTTTTAACGTTTTCGCGGATACAACCGAAAAACCGGGGCTTCTAGAGCGCTCGAAGAGAGACAGTAGTTCGCTGAAGATGCCGTTTCTAATCGAGACTGGAAATTATTAGAAACGTCCGTAACTCAAACAAAACAAACAACCGAGGTAGGTTCTAATCGAGACAAAATTGCAGGGCTTTCCCAGGCGATTTAGCGCCGCGATGCTGAAAAACTACTGCCAGCCTCCGCCCAGCGCCCTGTAAAGTTGCACAAGGCTCTGGCACTCCGTCCCGCGCGCCTGAGCGAGCATGAGTTGCGCAGCAAAGAGCGACCGTTGGCCATCCAACACTTCGAGATAAGTGGTGGTGCCGCCCTTGTAGCGCATATTGGACAGGCGCACCGATTCTTGCAAGTCAGCAACGGTGCTTTCCTGGCGCACCCGAACTTGATGATTTTTCTGATAGCCGATCAGGGCGTCGGATACATCCCCGAACGCTCTCTGTATAGATTGCCGATAGGCAATCAGTGCCTGTTGATGTTGCGATTCCGCCAATCGCATATTTCCACGAAGAGCTCCCCCAGTGAATATGGGCTGGCTCACCTGGGCGCCGTAAGACCAGATTCCTTCTTGCGAGCTCATCAAGCCGGAGAATAGCTGGCTCCGCCCGAAGGCGCCTCCACCCGCGCCAGTCAGGGCGATCTGCGGAAAGAACTGAGCCTTGGCTACTCCGATTTCGGCGTTCGCGGCGATCAAGATTTGCTCTGCCTCGCGAATGTCGGGCCGGCGCTCGAGGAGCGTCGACGGCAAGCCCGGAGGCACTTCGGGAGGAAGCAACTGCTCGGCCAGCGGCCGCGCACGTGCCACGGCCTGCGGATAATTGCCGAGAAGAATGCTGATAGCATCCTCTTCCTGCGCGATCTGTCGCTCCAAGTCGGGAATCTGAACGTTCGCGGAATCAAGAACTTGCTGTGCCTGCAAGACATCAAGCTTGGTTGCCACTCCGTGGTCGAGGCGAAGATTCGTGAGCTTCACCGAATCTTCCTGCGTGCTTACAGTGTCATGCGTGATTTGCAGTTCGAGATCAAGCTGCAAAAGCGCGAAATAGGCGCTGGCCACATCGCTCACCAGCGTCAAGGTGACTGTATGCTGTGCGTCTTCGGTAGCCAGAAATTGCGCGCGCGCAGCTTCTGTCTCGCGTCGCAACTTACCAAAGAAGTCGAGCTGGAAAGACGCGTCTGCCGCGAGGAGCAGCAAATTTGATTTCGCCGGGTAAAACTGCTCTTTGCCGCCCGCGAAGTTCCCGCCGACTTGCACTTGCGGAAAAAGACTCGAGCGCGTTATCGCCAGTTGAGCGCGCGCGGCGTTGATGCGCTCCGTCGCAAGCTGCAAATCGTAGTTTTGCTTCAGCGCTGTGCCGATGAGTTCCTGTAGTTGCGAGTCCTGGAAAACTTGCCACCAGGCAAGATCGGCATAGGATGCTGCTTGAGCCGGGAGCTGCTTGTTTTCGTTCAGGTCGCGGTAGGCTGCGGGAGTTGGAACGTCAGGCCGATGGTAGTTTGGTCCCACCGCGCACCCAGCGACGAGACCAGCGACAGTGATCGCGACGAAGATCCGTGCCGATTTCTTCATAGGCCACTCCGCTGTATTTTTCCTCGCGACGTCCTCGCGCCGATACATCTCAACCTCCTTCCGCCGGAGCAGGCGTCGCCGGCAACGCTCCCGGCGCGTGTTCTTTCCCGGCACCCGACCATTTCTCCACCAAATAGAAAATCGCAGGCACGAAGAAAATTCCGATTACGCTGGCAGCCAACATCCCACCAATGACGGTAGTGCCCATGATTTGGCGCGCCACCGATCCGGCGCCGGTCGCAATCCACAGTGGCACGCAGCCGAGAATGAACGCGAAAGACGTCATCAAAATTGGCCGAAGACGAAGCCTCGCTCCTGCGAGAGCGGCATCCGCGAGAGGTTTTCCGTTCTCGTATTCATCCTTCGCGAACTCTACGATCAAAATCGCATTCTTGGCTGCCAACCCGATGAGCATGACCAGTCCGATTTGCGAGTAGATATCGGTCTCGATCTGGACCAGGTAAGGCGGGTAGAAAATGCTGAGCAACACTCGGCGCAACAAAAGTATCCCGAACGCTCCGAAAATCGCCACTGGCGTGCTCAGCAGCACGCTGAATGGCAGCGTCCAACTTTCATACAGTGCCGCCAGAATCAGGAAGACGAATAGCAGCGAAAGCCCGAATATCACCGACGGAGGCGCTCCCTCCCGTGCTTTCTGCTCCTGAAAAGATATGCCCGAGTAATCGAAGCCCATTTCACGCGGCATCGTCTTTTTAAAAACATCTTCGAGGGCCGCCGTGGCTTGGTCCGCGCTGTAGCCGGGCGCAGCGCTGCCGTTGATTTGCGCGGAACGGTATTCGTTGAAGCGCAAAGTGAATTCCGGCCCGAGGCGCGACTCAATCGAGGTGAGCGTGGAAAGCGGAACACTCTCTCCCTTGTTGTTTCGCACATAGAACTGTCCGACGTTTTCCGCTTTGGCGCGATCTTCGCTTTCCGCTTCGATATAGACCTGCCATTGGCGGCCAAAGCGATTGAAGTAGTTGATGAAATATCCGCCCATGAATGCCTGAATCGTACGGTAGACATCGTTGAGCGCCACACCTTGTTTCAGCACTTTGTCGCGATCCACATGGACGAATTCTTGCGGAACGCTCGCGAGAAAAGTGGTGCTGAGGCTGGCAATTTCCGGCCGCTTTCGGGCGGCGTCCAGGAAAATTCCCAAATTCTTTGCGAGGAACTGAAGATCGCTGCCCGAACGGTCTTCGAGGATTAACGTAAATCCGCCCGCAGTGCCTACACCCGGAATGGCGGGCGGGGAAAACCCGAAGGCAACCGCGGCGGGCAACTTGCTCAACTGCTGGTTCAGATGTGCCTTGAGGGTTTGAAATTGCTGCGCTCTTGTTGTGCGTTCACCCCAAGGCTTAAATGTCACAAAAAAAGTCGAGTTGTAACTGGTGCGAACAAAACTGAGCAAACTGAAGCCGACGAAGCAGGTAACGTGCTCGACCCCGGGCGTATCTATCAGAATTTTTTCCACATCTGCTGTCACGGCCGTCGTGCGTTCCAGCGAAGCGCCATTCGGCAGCTGCACATTCACGTACGCATAACCTTGGTCTTCGTCCGGGAGGAAGCTCGATGGGATTCGGCTGGCAAAAAAGCCGGCGGCCACGCAAAAGAGCGCCAGCAATACGAGCACGACGACGGTCTTTCGCACCAACACCGCGCTCCAGCGCACATAGCCCTCTGTAGCTCGCTCAAAGACGCGGTTGAACCAATCGAAAAATCTTCTCAACGGTCCCTTGCTCGGTTCCTTCGGCCGCAGCAGAAGCGCCGCGAGCGCCGGGCTAAGCGTGAGCGCGTTGAACGCGGAAAGCAGAACAGAAATCGCGATCGTCACCGCGAATTGCTGGTAGAGCTTGCCGGTGATTCCGGGAATGAAAGCCGTGGGCACAAACACGGCAGAGAGAACCAGCGCGATGCCCACAACGGGACCGGAGAGTTCTTCCATAGCTTTTAGCGCCGCGTTCTTCGGCGTCATTCCTTCTTCGATATGCCGTTCCACGCCTTCGACTACGACGATGGCGTCGTCCACCACAAGACCGATCGCCAGCACCAAACCAAACAAAGAAAGCGTGTTGATGGAAAAACCGAAAATCGGGAAAAGGATGAACGTGCCTATAAGCGAGACGGGCACGGCAAGCAGCGGAATCAGCGTGGCGCGCCAGCCCTGTAAGAAGATGTAGACCACCAGGATCACAAGCGCGAGTGCGATCAAAAGCGTTACGACGATTTCTTTTATTCCTTCCGTTACCGCGCGCGTCGTATCCAGAGCGACGTCGAAATCCAGGTCTTCGGGGAAGCGCTGCTTCATTTGCGCCATGAGTTTCTTGACGCCCGCGGCCGCATCCACCGCGTTCGAGCCGGGCAGTTGGTAGGTAGCAATGACGGCGCTCGGCTTGCCATTAAAACGTCCAGCCACGCTGTAGTCCTGCGCGCCGAGCTCGATTCGGGCGACATCGCGGACCCGCACGATTCCTCCGTCGGGCGTTTCGCGGACGACGATCTCTCCGAATTCTTCTGGGGAAGTGAGGCGGCCTTGCGCGAGGACTGAGTAGGTGAATTCCGTGCCCTTGGGCGCTGGTTCGCCCCCCGCCTTCCCGGCTGGATTGACGGTGTTCTGCGCTTGAATGGCGCTGACGATTTCCGGGACGGTGATGCCCAGCTTTGCCAGTTGGTCGGGCTTTACCCACAATCGCATCGCGTACTGGCCGGAGCCGAATACCTGGACGTTGCCGATGCCCGGCGAACGTAGGACGGGATCCGCAAGATTGATGTATGCATAGTTGGCCAAAAACTTGGCATCGTACGTTCCGTGCGGCGAGTACACCGCGATTAACATGAGAGGTGCGGTCACTGACTTTCGAACGAGAACTCCATAATTGTTGACGTCCGCGGGAAGTTGAGAAGCAGCCAGGGTTTCACGGCTTTGCGCCAGGATGTAATCCGTGTTCGGATCGGTTTTCGGGTCGAAGTCCACAATCAAACTGGTGGTCGAGTTGCCGGTGGCATTCAGCGAATACATGTAGTTCATGTTGTCCACGCCATTCATCTGCTGCTCGATGGGAGTGGCAACCGATTGTTCGAGGGTTTGCGCGTCCGCGCCGACATAGGTGGCAACCACTTGAATCTCGGGCGGAGCGATGTTGGGAAACTGTGCGACGGGCAGGCTCAGTATGGTGATGGCGCCAACAATCACCAGTACGATGGAAATCACCATGGCCACGATGGGCCGGTTGATAAAGAACTTTGACATGGGATTACTTCTCCTTACTTTCCATGGCAAATGGTTTGGGGTTCACTAGCATGCCGGGACGCACTTTCTGTATGCCCTCAGCTACCACACGTTCACCGCGCTTCAGCCCGTCCGAAATAATCCATTCGTTGCCGACACGGTCGCCGACCGCGACCGCTCGGATGGTCACTTTGTTGCCGTCATCCACCACCGCGACTTGATAGCCGCCTTGTAGCTCTGAAACCGCGCGCTGAGGAACGAGTAACGCGTCCTGCAGGATTCGAACGGCTGCGCGAACTTTGCCGTAGCCTCCGGGACGCAAAATATTTCCCGGATTTGCGAATAGGCCAGCGATGCGAATTGCGCCTGTGCTCTCATTTACCTGGCGGTCAGCGAAGTAGAACGTACCTGTATTTGGATAGATGGAGCCGTCCGCCAAAATCAGTTCGAGGCGCAGGTTTTTATCAGCCGCTTCCCGCGTAGTTTCCGTCGGGAACCGTTTTCTCCACGCAAGATACTGTGGCTCGCTGACGGTGAAATAAACTTTGATTGGATCGACTGTGGAGACTGACGTCACAGGCCCGCTGCTCGGATTGACCAGCGCGCCTACTTGAAGTTGAGCCTGCCCGGCGATGCCATCTATGGGGGCAACGAGCCGCGTGAAATCCAGATTAATCCTGGTGGTTTCAACGGCGGCCTCAGCGGTTTGGATTTGGGCCGCAGCCGTTTCCACGGTTGCCTTGGCCGCCAGATCATTTTGAATGGCGTTGTCTAGATCCTGTTGACTGGCGGCTTGTTCTTTCGCCAGAGGGGTGTAGCGATTGACGTCGAGCTCGGTTCTGCGTTGTACTGCTTTGGCATTTGCAAGCTGCGCCGTGGCTTGTGCCAACTGGCCTCTCGCTTGATCGAGCGCAGCCTGAAAAGGACGCGGGTCAATCTCAAAGAGCAGCTGCCCCTTTTTGACGAACGCGCCTTCTTGATAGCCCTGTCGCACGAGATAACCCGTGACCTGCGCCCTTACGTCGGCATTCGTGAATCCGTCGAGCGTGCCAATCCACTCGCCATAAATCGGGATATCCTTCTGCTCCACCTGCACGATCTCGACGTCCGGCGATCCGCCTGGCTGCGCGCCCGATACGTGCTTTGGACGCATAGCTCCGATAACAAGACCGATGGCGATCAAGCAAACCGCTCCGCCTATCCAGTATTTATATTTCAAAACGGTGTTCATCTAGTCTCCCAGCAGCGCACTTACTCTGGAATCAAGAAGGTGAGTTTCCGTGCGCGAAATCGTCGAATCTTTCGAGGCTTCAGAAACTGAGGTGCCAGTATTGGCCAAGAACTCCTGGCTATTCCGTGCCCAGTCCTTGTTGCACGTTTAGGTGTTGCCGGTCTGCAACAGCCGCGGTCATCCTCCATTCGGCCTTAGATGCTTGGCGCGAACTCTCGACCCAATTGTTTTGACACGGACTTAAATGCTACAAAGCAGCGTTGTTCGACACTCGTGCCGCGTCAACCGCGTAACTGCATCTTGTTTGCGGAAGACGTGATTAAGAGGACGCTGCGGTTGCAGCAGCGCCTTTAAAAAACGTCAATAGATCGGCGTTGATTTGGTCGGCGTTGGTCGCCGGCATGCCATGCGGAAAGCCGGGATAAACCTTCAGCGTTGCGTTCTTCAGTATTTTGGCGGACAACGGACCGGCGGCGGCGATGGGCACAATCTGATCGTCGTCACCATGCATCACTATCACCGGGATATCGATCTTCTTCAGGTCCTCGGTGAAGTCGGTTTCCGAGAATGCCTTGATGCAATCGTAATGGGCCTTCATGCCGCCCAACATTCCCTGCAACCACCAGTGCTCACGAATACCTTCCGAAATCTTTGCGCCTGGGCGGTTATAGCCGTAGAACGGCATCGTAATGTCCCGGTAGAACTGCGGCCGATTGGCTGCGAGTGCCGATCGGAGTCCATCGAAGACCTCGATGGGCGAGCCCGTTGGGTTCTTTTCGGTCTTTAGCATGAGCGGCGGCACGGCGCTGATTAGCGCCGCCTTGGCAACGCGCTTGGCGCCGTGGCGGCCCAAGTAGCGCGCGACTTCGCCACCGCCGGTCGAGTGCCCAACCATGATGGCGTCCTTCAGATCAAGCTTATCGAACAGCACAGCGAGATCGTCCGCATAGGTATCCATGTCATTGCCGTCCCACGTTTGATCGGAGCGGCCATGTCCTCGCCGATCGTGCGCAATTACGCGGTAACCCTTCTGCCCGAAGAACAGCATCTGCCCGTCCCAATCGTCCGCGCTCAGCGGCCAGCCGTGCGAAAACACAATCGGCTGTCCCTTGCCCCAATCCTTGTAGAAAATCGTTGTCCCGTCTTTCGTTGTGATCGTTGCCATGATGCTCTCCTAAGTTCGGCTTCAAATCATTCGTTGGTCCAGTTGCTTTCAACTCAGATATTCATTTAGAACATCCGGTACTACGATTGACGCCATGATACTCAGAATTCGCGACATGTCTAGGCGTCCGCGGCCGCCAGAAGAATCTCCACTTTTGTAGAGACCGGCAGCGAAGAAGACTCCAACTCACCCGGCCAAAATCCGCGCGGTCATGATGTTCCTCTTTGAAACAACCGCGCTGGGATTCAGTGGAACGCCATTTGAAATTGAAGCTTGCAAATTTCAAACACTTGTTTGAAACTCGTGTTTGAGGCTTACACACCATGCGGGTAGTTCGTCGATCCTCTAAACCATCGGAGTCACAGGCGGCTGGCGATCCCACGCGAGCCAAATTGCTAAAGGTGGCTGGGCGTGCGTTTGCTGAGCGCGGTTTTCACGCGACGACGATTCGTGAGATTTGCAGGCGCGCGGGCACCAATGTTGCGGCAGTAAACTACCATTTCCACGACAAGATTGGCCTCTACACGGAAGTCCTGCAGCAGTCGGTACGCGCTAAGAACTTCGAATCCATCCGCGACGCGTTCGATCGAAGCGCGCCTCCCGAAGAAACCCTGCGCGACGTTATCCGGGTGAGGCTTCGAGGCATGCGCAGCGGGAACGTGCCTGACTATCAATTGCGCATCATGGCTCACGAGTTGGCGCAGCCCACACCGGTGATGTCGCGCATGATCAATAAAGTTTCGCGGCCGATCTATCAACGTTTCTTGGAATTGGTCGGGAAAATCATCGACTTACCTACCGATCATGAAAAAACGCGCATGTGCGTTCACAGCATCATGGGACAAATCTTTCTCTACGTGCTGGCGGCCCCGGTATTGGTTCGATTGTGGCCCGAATTGGATATGACTTCGGCGCAATTGGAGCGCATCGCCGATCACATTTCGGACTTTTCGCTGGCCTACCTTCGGGAAGTCCGTTCAGCGCATCAGCGCATGCCGCGCGCAGTCCGTGCAAGGAGACGTTAATGGCCGAACAGCAACTCATCACGAGAACTCCAGAACGCAGCGTGCCGCAAAGCGCACCACAGGCGTCGCCGTCAGCGCCAGTAGCGCCCCCGCGGTCGCGCCGTACAATGGTGTTGATCCTTCTCGCCGTGGTCATCGTGGCAGTGTTTGTATGGCGAGCCTTCTTCGCGGTTCCGAGGATTCCGGACAGCATCGTTGCCTTAAGCGGCCGGATCGAAGGGGACGACTCCGCAGTGGCCCCCAAAACCTCGGGGCGCATTCTCGAGGTTCGCGTACGCGAAGGCGACACCGTAAATGCTGGCAGCGTCATCGCCATCCTCGATGACGAACAGGTTCGCGCGCGCGAGCAGGCTGCTCGCGAAGCTCTCGCAGAGGCTGCGGCTAACGCTCGATCGGCGGGCGACCAAATCGCAGTCTTGAAAGAACAGTTGCAGCAGAATCGCTTGCTAACCGGTCAAGCCAAACTCGACGCCGACGGGCGCGTCAGCGAGGCCCAGGCGAATCTGGCCGCCGCTCAATCCGATCTCGCTCAGCAGAAGGCCGCTTACGAACTCGCTCTCTTTGATAAGGATGCTTACACGCGCCTGGCAAAATCAGGCGCCGTTTCCGAACGCCAGGGCAAGCAAGCCGAAGCGACCGCCGATCAAGACGCCGCGATCGTAGCCGCCACGCAACGCCGTGTGGAAGCCGCGCAAGGCGCCCTGACTATCGCCCAAGCCAATCTCGCAAATCCCGGCATTCGCGGCTCTCAAGTTTCCGCCGTTGAGCAGCAGATTGTGCAGCAAGAAGCGCAGATCGCCAGCATCAACGCCAGTGCGGCACGCTCACGCGATCAACTCACCGAGGCAGAAGCCGACCGTCGGGATCTCACCCTCACCGCGCCCTTCAATGGCACAGTGATGACGCGCGCAGCCGAACCCGGCGAAGTGGTGCAAGCCGGGACCCCGATCATTACTCTGCTCGACATGAGCCAGGTCTACCTACGCGGCTTCATCCCCGAAGGAGAGATCGGCAAAGTCGCCATCGGCCAGCCCGCGCACATTTTTCTCGATTCCAATCCCAAGCAGCCGCTCAACGGCTACGTTTTGCGCATCGATCCCCAAGCCACATTCACTCCGGAGAATACTTATTTCAGAAACGATCGCGTCAAGCAGGTCGTCGGCGTCAAGCTCCTGCTCAGAGATGGCATCGGATTCGCAAAGCCGGGCATGCCCGCCGACGGAGAAATTCTCGTCCAGGGCAAGACCTGGCCAAAAGGCAGATAAGAGCGCAAATGCCGACGGCCAATTTTGATCTCGGGACGAGTGACGCGCAATCCGGACCCGCGGCTACGGCAGCCATCCGGGTGCACGATCTCTGGAAACGTTATGGCCCGATCGAGGCCGTTCGCGGCGCCAATCTGGAAGTTGGCCGCGGAGAAATCTTCGGATTGATTGGCCCCGACGGCGCCGGCAAGACATCAACGTTCCAAATCTTAGCCGGCGTGATGGAGCCGACCAGCGGCACTGTGGAAGTTTTTGGACGTCCTGCGCGTGAAATGCGATCGCAGACCGGTTATCTGACGCAAGCCTTCAGCCTGTATCCAGACCTGAGCGTCAGCGAAAATATTCGCTACATCGGAGATCTGCGCCGCGTTCCGGTGGAAGAGATTCTGGATCGCGGGCACCGCTACCTAAAAATGTTCGACATGGATCGCTTCGCGAACCGGCTGGCCGGCAAGCTGAGCGGCGGAATGAAACAAAAATTGTCGCTGGTCTGCGCGCTGGTGCCCCAGCCGCACATTCTCCTGCTCGACGAACCCACCACTGGCGTTGACCCGGTATCGCGCCGCGAATTCTGGGATGTTCTCGCCCACCTTGCGGCTGACGGCTTGACGATCTTGGTGGCCACTCCTTACTTGGACGAAGCGGAACGCTGCAACCGCGTCGCCCTAATGTATCTCGGCGAGTTGCAACAGACCGGCACGCCGGCCGAGTTGCGCTCGCGCTTGCACGCGAAGCGCCTCGAACTACGCACCGCGAAATTGAGCGAAGCGGAAACAATTCTCTCAGCCGTCAGCGGCCCGGAAAAAGAAATCATGGATGTTCAGCGATTCGGCGACCGCCTTGACGTCCTTGCGCACAACCCGCAAGCCGCGGAACTTATTCTCAGGGAGCAAATGGCCGCCGCGGACCTCGCGATCGACGACGTTCACATCGACAATCCGACTCTCGAGAACACCTTTGTCTCCACTTTGCGCAGCCTCGGGCACGAAATGCACGACACTCCGTTTCCGGGGCATCACGGCCACCAGAACCTCCGCGGCCAAACCGCCATCGGAGGCAAAGATCTCACCATGCAGTTCGGCGCATTCACCGCCGTCAATAACATCAATATCGAGGTTCATTACGGAGAGATTTACGGCCTTCTCGGCGCCAATGGCGCCGGCAAGACCACCGCCATCAGAATGCTCTGCGGCCTGCTCGATCCCACGCACGGAGAAGTTCAACTAGCCGGCGCGCAAGGCAGCGCGGGGGTTCGCTCGCAAAGAGTGCGCCAGCAAATCGGCTACATGTCCCAGAAATTCTCCCTCTATGACGATCTCACCATCCGCGAGAATCTCGAATTTTTCGCCGGTGTCTACGGCGTGCCCGAAGACGAGCGCGAAGAAAAGTGGCGCTGGGTGCTTTCCTTTTCCGGACTCGAAGGCAAGCAAGATCAGATTACCGGCAGTTTGCCGGGCGGGTGGAAGCAGCGCGTGGCCTTTGGCGCAGCGATCATGCATGAGCCGAGCGTGCTGTTCCTCGACGAGCCGACCTCCGGCGTTGACCCGCTCGCCCGCCGCGCATTCTGGACCATGATCAATCGCCTCGCCGATGCCGGAACCGCCATCCTGGTCACTACTCACTACCTCGAAGAAGCTGAGCAGTGCAATCGTCTCGGCTTGATGGTCGCCGGTGAATTTGTGGCCGAAGGCAGCCCCAGCGACATTAAGAAACGCCAGCCCGGGCACTTGCTCGAAATTCTTGTCGATCAGCCCCAGCGCGCGGCCGATCTCTTGAAAATTGAAGGCGAGCGCTGGCGCGTCTCTCTCTTCGGCGATCGGTTACATATCGTCACCGATGACGATGCGGAAAAGGCCAAAGCCGCCACGACTGCCCAGCTCGAAGCTCATGGCATTCACGTGCTCGATGCGCAAGAAGGCCGTTTCACGCTTGAAGACGCTTTCATCAGCGTGGTGGAAAAGGCTCGGCAGCAGGGCAAGTTTGCCACCGAGGACTGAAGGAAGACAGAAATGAGACGCATTCTGGCTCAAGCCCGCAAAGAGCTTACGCAAATCTTGCGCGACCGCCGCACTTTGGCGCTTGCACTATTGCTTCCATTGTTTCTGCTCATACTCCTTGGCTCCGCAATTTCTTTGACTGTGAATGATCTCCCGATTGTCGTGCAGGATCTCGATCACACGCCGGCCTCGGACTCCTACATTGACGCCTTCCGCGCATCTGTCACTCTGCACGTCGTGGCGTGGCCGGAACAAAAAAGGCCCGAAGATGCGCTCACGGCCAACATTGCGCGCGGCGTGCTGATCATCCCGCCAAATTTCGGGCGGGACATCGCCCGCGGCCTCAGCACGCCCGTGCAAATCCTGGTAGATGGTTCCGACTCCAACACCGCCCTGCTGATTTCGGGCGATGCCCAGCAGATTACCCAGGCTTTCAACCAGACCATCGCTGGCGCCGTGCAGCCTCAGCTGGTTCAGGCATCGATCCGCTTGTGGTACAACCCCGGCCGCTCCTCCAAAAAATTCTACGGGCCGGGAATTTTTGTTTTGGGTCTTTCGATGTTCCCGCCGCTGCTCGCTTCGCTGGCGATGGCCAAGGAGGGCGAGCAGAAAACAATTCTGCAAGTCTACGTCTCCAGCATCTCGGCTCACGAATTTCTTTTGGGAAAGATCTTCGCCTTCATGACCGTGGCCATGGCCGAGTGCTTGCTGATGCTCGCACTCCTGTTCACGTATTTCGGATTGAATATGGCGGGAGATCCAACTCCGTTTATCGTGGCAACGGTCTTATACGCATTTTGTGTGGCGTCTTTTGGAATCATGGTGGGCGCGGCGATTCCCAGCCAGGCGGCTGCAATGCAAACGGTCGCGCTCGGCGGATTTCTTTTGGTGTTTCTACTTTCCGGCTTGATCTATCCCATTAGCAACATTCCCGTCGGATTGCGTTGGCTCTCCAATCTGATCTGGGGCCGTTACTACATTGAGATCGTGCGCGACGCCCTTTTACAGGGCGGCGGTTGGCCCGCGACTTGGTACAAAGTCCTCGAGATCGCAGTCACCGGAGCGATCTTCTACACCTTGGCATGGCGCACGATGCGCCGCATGCAGGTCAAGTCATAACCCATGAGAAAGCTACTGCAAAAAGTTTTCAACTATCGCATTCGCGCTCTGATGTTCAAGGAGTTCAGGCAGATTCGACGCGACCGTCGTCTGGCCATCTCGCTGATACTTCCGCCCACGCTGCAATTGTTGCTATTCGGTTTCGCACTCAGCGCCACCGTCTCCGATATCCGGCTGGGCATCGTTGACGATAGCGCCACCCCCGAGAGCCGCGAGCTCATTGCCACGCTGACTGAGAGTAAGAGCTTCCGCTACGCGGGCTATTACTTTTCCGTAGATCAAATGGGCACCGCGCTCAGCCGCAACAATCTCGACGCCGGCTTGGTGATCCCCTACGACTACACCCGCAACCTCGAGCGCGGCCGCACCGCAAACGTTCAGTTTCTGTTGAACGCAATGAACGCCAACACCGCCGCGATTGCGCAGGCCTACGCCGAAGGCGTCATCCAAACCTACAATCGCAGCCTGCCCGACGAAGGCATTCACCCGATGTTCCAGCAGGTTGCTGGCGGACAGATCAGCCGTCGCGGAACTATACTTTTGCATCCCGCATATCTTTTCAATCCCGGCCTGGTGGCATCGTGGTTCATCGTCACCGGAGTCTTTGGCCTGCTGCTTATTTTGAACGGTTCGATCGTGGCTTCCGCTGCGATGGTAAAGGAACGCGAGCGCGGAACGATTGAGCAGTTGCTGATGTCACCGGCGGGCACTTACGAAATCATCATCGCCAAGATGGCGCCGCTTTTCATCCTGCTGTGCGGGATGGCAGTATTCGCGATTTTCGTGATGGTAGTGGCCTTCAACGTTCCAATCCACGGCAGCTTGCTGCTTTTGCTTTTAGGCTCGGCCCTCTGCATCCTTTGCGGCATCAGCATTGGCACCGTCCTGGCCACGTTCAGTAAGTCAGCGGAACAAGCGCAATTGACCGCATTTTTCGTCAATCCGCCGCTGTCCACGCTTTCTGGCGCGTTCTATCCCATCGAGGGCATGCCGCACATTATGCAGCGCCTAACGATTCTCAATCCGATCTACCACTACGTCATCATCTCGCGCGCGACTCTGCTCAAAGGCAGCGGATTCTGGGAGCTTTGGACTCACTTCCTGGCTCTTTTCATCTTCACCGTCGTTTTGGTCTCCGTGAGCGTGTGGCGTTTCCGAAAGCAGCTCAGTTAAACCATCGAAAAAAACGGAACGAGAATGAGGCAATTGAAAATGAAAACGTCCATCGCAGTAGCGCGCTACGTCAGCAGATCCTTCCTCGTCTGCTCGGCTGCCATCCTGGTATTCGCGAGTTGCGCTCGAGCTCAATTCCCCGGCACTGCTCCTCCGTCTCAAAGCACTCCCGTGAATACACTGCCCCTCTCGGGCAGAACGGCGCAGAACGGCTCGGTCGTTGCCGCGCAAACGCCGGTGCCCGGAACCACCACGAGCGTTGATACCGTGAACCCCACTGTGCAGGTGCAAGGTCCTTACGTAGGCAGCGCCAGTAGCACTGCCCGGATGCCGTTTTCGGGAAAATTGGGATTCCGCGAAGCAATCAATCGCGGGCTGGCGTTCAACTTAGGGGCAATTGGGCTGACGCAGAGTGTGCGCCAAGCGCAGGGAATGAGTCACAGCGTTCGGAGCGAGTTGCTGCCGAACCTGAATGGCTCGGTCACAGAATCAGTTCAGACTGAAAACTTGAAGGCGCTTGGCTTGCGTTTTAATTTTTCAGTTCCTGGGTTCACGTTCCCCACCATCGTGGGTCCTTACAATTACATTGACGCGCGCGTTCAGTTGACCCAGTCCGTCGTGGATCTCACCGCAATAAATAATTACCGCTCGTCACGAGAGCAGCTGAAGTCGAGCCAAATGGAAGCGCTCAATGCACGGGATCTCGTCGTCCTCGCCGTGGGCGGCACCTATCTGCAAGTTCTCGCAGCGCAAGCTCGCGTCGCTTCCGCTCGCGCGCAGGTGGATTCTGCCAATGCCGTGTATCAACAGGCGGCGCAGCAGAGCGCTGCCGGTTTGATGGCGCGTGTGGATGTGGATCGCAGCCAGGTGCAAGCTTTGACGCAGCAGCAACGACTGGCCTCACTGCAAAATGACCTCGCGAAACAAAAAATTAATCTTGCGCGGCTTACCGGCTTGCCGCCCACCGATCAGTACGAGCTGTCCGACGATATTCCCTTCGCGAGCGCACCTCCCGTCACATTCGACGACGCCCTCAAGCAGGCGCTCGATCAACGGCCTGACCTGCGAGCGGCGCAGGCACAGGTGCGCGCTGGCGAAATGACTCGCTCTGCAGCCCGCGCCGAAAGGCTTCCCTCGTTTTCAATTGATGCAAATTACGGCGCCATCGGAACCACGCCAAGCCAGGCGAAGGCGACATATACGGTGGCGGGAACGGTTCGTGTGCCTCTCTGGCAAGGTGGCCGCGCAGGAGGAGACTTCGAACAGACTGATGCCGAATTGGCCCAGCGAAAAGCAGAAGCCGAAGATCTCAAGAGCGAGATCGAAAGCGAA
This sequence comes from Candidatus Acidiferrales bacterium, assembly GCA_036513895.1. Lineage (GTDB taxonomy): Bacteria > Acidobacteriota > Terriglobia > Acidiferrales > UBA7541 > Palsa-147. The sequence continues at coordinate 35,454 of DATBYF010000015.1, forward strand.
GTGCGCAATGCTTATCTCGATTTGCAGACGGCCACAAGTCAGGTGGATTTGTCGCAACGAAATCTTCAGGTCAGCCGCGAAACTCTCGCTCTCACCAAGCAGCGATTCGAAGCTGGCGTCACCGACTCGGTTGAAGTAGTGCAAGCTGAACAGACGGTAGCGAGCGCGGAACTCGATTACATCAACAGCGTCTTCGCCCACAATTTAGCCAAACTAAGTTTGGCACGCGCCATCGGCGGTGCCGCGGACACGCTGCCGCAATTCTTGCCACTTCGATAAAGATAGTCTAGACGCGCTCGCACGTGAACATCGTCGGCCGAGCCATCCAGCGGCTTATCAGGGATTCCGTCCCGTCGCATAAACCTTGATCGAGTGGTTCCGTATCCGCGCTTTGATTTGTTTTCCTTTCACGTCAGAGACGATCACGTTGGAATCCTGCACCGGCATATGGCAATCAATGCAGTTGTCGCGAATCTTCGCGCCCAGCTTCGCAAATTCGCCGCAGTCCTGATCCTTGTGACATTGCAAGCATTTTATTGAATACGAAGCCGCGGCATGTTCCGGTTCGTGAACTTCATGGCACGTCGTACAAGTCATCTGCGAGTTTTGGTAGCACCGGCTTCTTTGCGTGAGCGCAACCTGATTGCCGTGCACGTCCACGCGCGCGTCGGCGTCGGAACGCGGCAGTTTGATGTAATTCCCCAGTTGCTCTCCCGGAACGTACGAAAACGCTGGCGCAATCGGTTGCCCAATCCCGCCATGGCATTGCGCGCACACTTCAATTTGTCGATCCCGCGCCAGAGCCGTCGGATTCACAATCGAATGAGTCCCCGAAGAAACGGCGGCAGATTTCGATCGTTCCTTCTCCGCGTGCTCACGGCCGGGCCCGTGGCATCTCTCGCACGAAATGCCCAGAACGAAGCCCGTTTTTTTATAGTAGTTATCGCCTTTCTCGGAAGGGATTGGCTCAAAATAAGTGGCGTGACACTCCAGGCAGTTAGGAGGAATTGGCCGGTCGAAGTTCGCAACTCCTTCCGTGTATCCGGGACTATTGATCCATCCTCTCAACTCCGTCCAGTAAGACACCGGCAATTGAAAAAGCTGATCCCCTTTCCAGTAAAGATAGGTCTGGCCCTTTTCCCCTGATCCCGTGACGATATCGATTCGCTCCGTTCGCGTCTTCTCGTCCGGCGGTTGCCAGAAAATCGCCGTTTCGTAAAACCCGCCCTCTTTAGCGTCCATGCGGAAGCGCAGATCCGGATCGCTGGTCCTCAGAATATTCGAGCCGGCTGTAAATTTGCCAAGGATGGAATCTTTGCTGGGCAATTGTGATGTGAAGTGGTGACCGGTGCGCGCGTACGTGCCGCCGATTTCTTGGTGGCACTCCTGGCAAGCCGCGTCTCCCACAAAGTCGGAGCGCGGAGGCCGACCTTTTTCGGTACCCTGCATCGCAGCCCCATCAGCCTTGCCAGCGTCCGTTTGCTGCGATGATCCGGTCCCGCTCGAAAATCCGAGGGTAGCCACGCAAGCGAATATCATCACGACGCCCGTGAATTTTCCTGTCGCCACCGAGATTCTCTCCGTTCCATACGTTAGCTGATTTCGCACTCGCCCTCAATCGCACTCGTTGAATCCTCTACACCATGAAAAATAGAAATCGACTGGCGCGACCGCCGCGGAAATTCGTTGCCATCGGTACCGAAACGATTCGGTATTTTTGCCGCTCGCCTTTCTCCGCTCCGTCAACTTTGCTATCATTCGCAACATGGCGTCTCCCGCCTCCACTCGAAACGATCGCCGCGAACATCGCCCCGGACAGAGGGGCTTGGTAGTATTCGGCGAATTTTTCCGCGATCTGGTGTTCTACGATTTGCCAAATGCTCCGCGTATGGGTGAAGAAGTTAAAACCACGAGCATCGCGCGTTTCCCCGGCGGCGGCCTCGCAACGACTGCAATGGTCGCAGCCAACTTAGGGACGCCGACCACAGCCATCACGCGTGTAGGCCGCGACGCACTAACGAGCCCGGAGTGGCAAACTCTGGTGAAAAGCGGAATTGCCACCGAGGCGTGTGAATTCGATCCGCGCCTGCCGACAGCAATCACCGTCTCCGCCGCCTTCGACGGTGATCGCATGATGATTACCCACGACGCGGTGAACGCAAAACTTGAAAAACTTTTTCTGCGGAGCAATGTGCAGAAACAACTTCGCGCCGCGCGCCACGTGCATATGGCCTGCGCAATGTCTCCTCCTCGAGTGTGGTTGCGATCGATACAGAGACTGCGCAAAGAAGGTCTGACGGTTTCCGCGGATCCGGGATGGAATCCTGAAACGTTTCAATCTCCCGGGTTCGAGTCGCTACTTCGGGAATTTGAGTTTGTATTTCCGAATGAGCCCGAGGCGCTGGCGATGACTGGCGAAAAGACAGTCGAGCGAGCCGCGAAGAAATTGGCTCGATGGGTGCGAGTACCGGTTGTGAAGCTTGGTGCGGATGGCTCGCTGGCCATTTGTAATGGCGAAGTATTGCGAGAGTCATCCATTCGCGTGCGCGCCGTGGATGCGACGGGAGCAGGTGATGCGTTCGATGGCGGCTTCCTTCACGGCTATCTTGCAGAGTGGCCACTCGAAGAATGTTTGCAAGCCGGCAATATTTGCGGAGCGCTGGCAACAACGGGCGCGGGAGGATCGTGTGCGATGCCCACGCAAAAGAGCCTCCGCAAGTTGATGGTGCAGCATTACCGTGCCTAGCTCGTTCTTGCAGCGGGAATTTGTTCTGGAGGCCATGTCGCCGTCATGAAGATCACTCTCATCGGAGCCGCGGGGGTTAGAACCCCGCTCCTGGTCCATGGTCTCGCGGGACTTGAAGGCCGAGCGGCCAGCGGCAACGTACAGTTGGACGAGTTGGCATTCTTTGATACGGATCAGGAACGGCTCAAAATAATAAAGAGAGTCGCGGAAGCAATGGGCAAGCGCAGCGGGATTCGCGCGCAGCTGAAAGCATATTCCGATCCAAAGCATGCTCTTGAAGGCGCGGACTACGTCATCTCCAGCATTCGCGTGGGTGGCAATGATGCGCGGATTAAAGACGAGACAATAGCTTTGGCGCACGGTCTCGTCGGGCAAGAGACTATTGGCGCGGGCGGCTTTGCCTGCGCCATGCGGAATCTTGGAATGATGCTCGAATACGCCCAGACGATCAAACGCGTCGCGCCGCGGGCGACGATCATCAACTTCACGAATCCCGTCGGAATTATTTCTCAAGGTCTTTTGAATCATTCCGGAGTGGATGTGATCGGCGTTTGCGATACGCCGCTCGAGACGTTCGAATCAATCGCCCACGCGTTGGATCGCAGTCCATTCGAACTGAAATTCGACTACCTCGGACTGAATCATTTGGGTTGGGTGAGGTCCATCCGCGATGAGCAGGGCGCGGAATTGCTGCCCAAAGTTTTGGCTTCTCCGGAGATTATTCAGAAATGTTACCGGCACGGACTTTTCCCGCCAGAGTTCATTCAGAAGTTAGGCCTGCTGCCCACGGAATACCTCTACTTCTATTACTTCCCACAAGCGGCGTACAAAAATACAAAACAAAGCGGCCAATCGCGCGCCCAAGCCATCGCAGGCATGAACACGCGATTGTTTCAAAAGCTGGCGCAGGCTTCCGATTCAGAACTGATTGAAATCTATGAGAACTACCTGCGCGAACGAAATGCTTCGTACTTCAGCATCGAGGCAACGGCGGGCGAACGACGCAAGGAAAATCAGGAATTGTATTCAGAGTTTTCGGGATACGAGCGGATTGCGCTGCTTGTGTTGCAGGCACTGCATTCCGAGAAGCCATCGCTAATTCCTCTCACAGTTCGCAACGGCAAAGCTCTGGAAGATCTCGCCCCCGATGACGCAGTCGAACTCCCCTGCCAAGTCTCCTCCCGCGGCGTCGAAGTGCCCCCAGTGGGACGGGCGCCGGAAGCAGTTCGCTCCTTGCTGCTTCAAGTAAAAGAGTATGAGCGCCTCACCGTGCGTGCTTCGGTAGAGCATTCACGCGAAATGGCACTCGCCGCCCTCGAGAAAAACCCTCTGGTAGGCGATCCAGAAGTAGCCCGCGACGTCTTGGCAGCATACGTCCACGCATTCGGGCAGCACATGAAGCTCCAAGCGGCGTAAGCCATGAGCGGGATTCTCAGCATCATCAAACGCGAGAAACGGGCTAACAGCGCAAAAACAAAGATGGCAGAAAATGACGTTCTTTTGTCATTGCTGCCATCGCTCTTCGGGACATAGCATGGGGTATGCGCGGTTCAACGAAGATGCCTCGTGCCATGCAGCGCTCGAAAACCATCATCTTTCTGGCCGCTCCTAACACTCAGATTCTCGATGTGGCGGGACCATTTCAGGTATTCGTTCGTGCCTCGGAACTTTTCGTTCAGGAGCATCCGGCACGGACCGCACCCTACCGCGTGATACTGGCAAGCTCCACGCACCGTAGAACTGTCACTACGAACTGTGGGCTACTGCTGACTGGCACTACAACGTACCGGGCTCTGCGCGGACCGATCGATACTCTGCTTGTGGCCGGTGGTAACGGCGTTGAAAGCGCTTCGCACGACAAAGAATTGCTTCTCTGGCTTCGAAAGACGGCTCGGCGAGTCCGCCGCATCGGGTCCATTTGTACCGGAGCCTTCCTGCTTGCATCGGCTGGGCTCCTGAACGGCAAACGCGCTGCGACGCACTGGAAATGGGCAGCGGAGCTGGCGAGTAAGTTTAAACACGTAACCGTTGACCCCGACCCGATCTACATTCGCGATGGAAACACCTACACCACGGCAGGAATCACGGCCGGCATGGACCTCGCGTTGGCGCTGGTCGAAGAGGACCTTGGGTCACCGATGGCCCTGAAGGTCGCGCGCGAGATGGTTCTGTTCTTGCGCAGGGCTGGGGGGCAATCGCAGTTCAGCGCTGCGCTTTCTCTGCAGTCCTCGGACCGTAAGCAAATCGAAGAAATTCGCTCCTGGGCTCTCGACAATCTGAGTCGAGACCTTCGCGTAGAAAAGCTGGCCATAAAGGCGGGCATGAGTCCGCGCAACTTTGCTCGTGTCTTTCTTAAGGATACGGGCGCCACTCCCGCACGATTCGTCGAGCGCATACGCGTGGAAGCAGCCCGTCGCCGCCTCGAAGAAACGCAGGATAGACTCGAAAAGATTGCTGGCGATTGCGGATTTGGCTCGATGCAAAGTTTGCGCCGCTCATTTCTTCGTGTCCTTCGTGTTCCACCAAACGACTACCGGCATCGCTTCACGGATGTGACGTCGAACTAATCTCAGCCAGCGGGAAAATGTAAGAGTGAAATAGAGGAGAAAAGAGTTTATGAATCGAAGAGAATTGCTCAAGGGAGCAGGTGCGCTCGGCTTCATGGCTGGAATTCCATCGATATTTGCCGACAAACTTTTTGGCGGCAAGATCAGCGATCATGGCAGCGTCGCCAAAATCGGCAGCGATGACACGCAAGACGCGACGAGATCAAAGCCGCTCGTTCCGCCCATCAAAGGGCCCATTCCCGTCGCATTTCTAATTTCTGATGGCGCGGTAGTCATAGATTTCGCCGGACCGTGGGAAGTCTTCCAGGATGTTCACGACGCCCAGGGACACGGATTCTTCAAACTCTATACCGTGGCCGAAACGACCAAGCCGGTCACTGCCAGCGCGGGATTGAAAATTGTCCCCGACTACACGTTTCAAACGGCTCCGTCGCCCAAGGTGATCGTAATCCCGGCGCAGAACGGAGACACTCCGGCGATGCTGGAATGGATTCGCAAGTCGTCAAAAATCGCAGACGTAACCATGTCGGTTTGCACCGGCGCATATACGCTGGCAAAAACCGGCTTACTGTCAGGCAAGGCCGCGACCACGCATCACAGCGCCTACTCAGAATTCGCTATGCAGTTTCCGGACATTCAACTGAGGCGCGGAGCCAGGTTCGTGGAAGATGGCAATCTCGCCTCGTCGGGCGGACTTTCGTCCGGAATTGATCTAGCGCTACGCGTGGTTGAGCGCTATTACGGTCGTGAACGAGCCGAGGAGACAGCCGACATGATGGAATATCAGGGACGAGGCTGGCTCGATCCAAATTCGAATCAGATTTACGCCAAAGCACGCGTCTCCACCGACGAACACCCGGTCTGCCCTGTGTGTGAGATGGATGCTGATCCTGCGTTGACGTCGGTCTATAACGGCAGAACTTATTACTTCTGTTCGACAGATCACAAGGCGCTATTCGACTCGGCCCCGGCGAAGTTTGCGGCTGCAGTTGACAAGCAATAGCACCGGTGTGGTTGTCACGGACGAACTGCGTTTGGGCTGACGAATTCTCGAAACCAGCGATGCGCGTCATCCTGTTGGTGTCTCTCGTGCCATGCAAGAGACATCGTCAGCGGCGGCATTTCCAGTGGGAGTTCCAGTATTCGCAGTCCCAGGGACGCGCTCAAGGCCCGCGCCAATCGTAGCGGAACGATGCCCAGCATCTCCGATTGCGCCGTCAAAAATGGCACGGTCACTAGATGAGGAACGATGAGCCCAACTTTTCGTCGATGGCCAACCTTCTGGATGGCATCACCGATCAAACCAGGCCGCTCCTCGCTGTAGTCGACTCTGATGTGTTCCAGCGAAAGAAACTGGCGCAGCCCAAACTTCTGACGAGCGATGGGATGGCGTTTGCTAATGATTCCTACAAATCGCTCTTGAGACAATGCCGTTCCATTGAGCCCGCCTCCGGGTGTCAGGGGCAGTGGAAAGAATCCCAGTGCGAAATCACAAACATCCAGTTCTGCGACTGGCGCGTCAAAAATCCCCTTGATCCTTTTTATCTGGAGCACAGCTTTCGGTGCAAAACGTTTGAGCGTCCGCAGTAAATTCGGGAGGAACATAACCTCGGCGTAATCCGTCGT
>DATBYF010000016.1:0-31592 GCA_036513895.1 Candidatus Acidiferrales bacterium
TCCACCATGGTTTCGAGCTTTTGCTTGATCTGAGGGATGTTCTCGAGCAGGCGAAGCGCTTCTTCGATTGGCAAGTTCAGAATGTCGGAAATCAAATGGCCCTTGTAGCGCACCGCGAGCGTTTCCGAGTTATATCGCTGGCCCCGGCAGATTTCGCAGGTTACATAGACGTCGGGAAGAAAATTCATCTCGATGCGACGCAGACCGTCGCCCTGGCACGCTTCGCAACGGCCTCCCTTCACATTGAAACTGAAGCGGCCTGGTTTGTAGCCGCGCTCTCGTGATTCCGGAAGCATCGCGAACAGTTCGCGGATGGGCGCAAAAACACCCGTATACGTGGCCGGATTTGACCGCGGCGTGCGGCCGATTGGGTCCTGATCAATCTGAACCACTTTATCGAGATGCTCGAGTCCGAGAAGGGCGCGATGCTCGCCGGGCTTTTCCATCGAGCGATACAACTTGGCCACAAGAGCCCGACAAAGAATGTCGTTGATGAGAGTGGATTTTCCCGAGCCGGAGACGCCAGTGATTACGATCAGCGTTCCGAGCGGGAACGTGACGTCAATATTCTTCAAGTTGTTTGCGTGCGCACCAACAATCGTAATCGCCGCGTCGCCAGGGATGCGGCGCTTTGCCGGGACAGGAATATGAATTTTTCCGGAGAGATATTGGCCGGTTAGAGAATTGGGATTCTTTTCGATCTCGGCGGGGGGGCCTATGGCGACTAAATGCCCGCCCGCCTTGCCGGCGCCGGGACCGAGATCCACGACGTAATCTGCGCGGCGCACAGTTTCTTCATCGTGCTCGACGACGAGCACAGTGTTGCCAAGATCGCGCAACGTTTCGAGCGTACCGATCAAGCGATCATTATCTCGCGCGTGAAGTCCGATGGATGGTTCGTCGAGAACATAGAGGACGCCGCGCAGGCGCGATCCAATTTGCGTCGCGAGACGAATTCGCTGCGCCTCGCCGCCCGAAAGCGTTGCCGCGGAGCGGTCGAGCGTCAGATACCCGAGCCCTACGGCAAGGAGGAAATCGAGGCGCTCCGCAACTTCCTTCAACGGCCGCTCGGCAATCGCTCGCTGGCGCGGGGTGAGCTTAGCCAGCATTCGGTCCACGGCCGTGCGCGCATCTCCGAGGGCCAGAGCAGTGAATTCTGCGATCGAAAGGCCGCCGACCTTTACAGCAATGCTTTCCGGCCGCAGCCGCTTACCCTGGCACGTAGAGCAAAGCGAGGGCGACATGTATTGCGTCAGCCATTCGCGATAATTATCGGACGACGATTCGTCGAGGTTACTTTCGAGATGCGCCAGTATTCCCTGAAAATTCAATCCTGTTGAGCTGCCGCCATTCGCCGGATTGCCGTGCAAAATGAGGTTCTGGATCTTGCGCGGAAATTTTTCGAATGGGGTGTCGAGGTCAAAGCCATATGCCACCGACGCCAGCTTCATCGTCCTCTGCAAATAGGTGGACGAGGATCCCGGTCCGAGACCGCCTTCGAAGAGCGGTTTCGACCAATCGACAACAACTTTCGCGGGATCAAATTCGTACTTTGAGCCGAGACCGTGGCACTCGGGACAAGCGCCGTACGGAGAATTGAAGCTGAACGAACGCGGCTCAAGTTGCGGGACGGAAATGCCGCAATCGGAGCACGCCAGTTTTTCGGAATAAACGCGCTCCTCGCCGCCAACCACGGAAATCGTGACGAGCCCGCCGGTCAGCTTGAGCGCCGTTTCGACAGATTTCTCGAGCCTCTCGCTGATGCTGTTTTTCAGCAGCAGACGATCGACCACGACTTCGATGGTGTGATTTTTGCGGCGATCGAGAGGAATCGGCTCGTCGAGATTTCTGAGCTCGCCATCCACACGCGCGCGAACGAATCCGGCCTTGGCGTATTTCTCGAATTCCTTTTTGTATTCGCCCTTACGCCCGCGCACCACGGGTGCGAGCACCATTACGCGCTCATCAGGTTTCAGTTCGAGAACAGCCTGCACGATTTGCTCAGTAGATTGCCGCGTAATCGGCTTGCCGCAATTCGGGCAATGAGGCGTGCCGATGGCGCTGTAAATCACGCGAAGGTAATCGTAAATTTCGGTGATCGTGCCGACAGTCGAACGCGGCGAGCGCGTGGTCGTCTTTTGCTCGATGGCGATGGACGGCGAAAGCCCTTCGACTGAATCTACGTCGGGGCGCTCCATCTGATCGAGGAACTGTCGAGCGTAAGCCGAGAGCGACTCGACGTAGCGGCGCTGGCCCTCTGCGTAAAGTGTGTCGAAGGCGAGTGAGGACTTGCCCGAGCCGGATAGGCCCGTAATCACGGTCAGAGTGTTCCGCGGAATTTCCAGGGAGATATTCTTGAGATTGTGCTGCCGGGCGCCCCGGATGACGATTTTGTTGAGACCCATAGGGATAGCGCGCCTCATACAGGCGGGCGCATCGCCCACTGGGTATAATTCGCCCAGTGTAATCTTTCACGATAGCAAGCGAGTCAAGGCAGGGTCAAGCGGCACAGCAAAAAGCCAGGAATTTAGCCAATTTCCGCGGGTCGAGACGCACTTCGGGGATAACCATGAAAAGTGCTACTCAAACGCGACGTTGGCCGAGAGTTGTCCCGTGTGTAAGAGACAATGCCCAACGTGCGGCGTGGATTCGATCATCCGCTGCTAGATGCGAGAGCTACTGCTGCCCGCTACATCGGTTTCGGATGGGCAGCTAGAGCGTCGCGGAACACTTTGATGTTGCTCTTGTCAACGACGGCTGTGCCGGTATCAACCCACGTGGGTATCGGAGCAGCGGGCGCGGTATGCCAATCCTTGAATTCGTGGACGGCGTTGTGATGCAGATCGTCGAGAAACTTTAGGCCGTAGTAGCTCATGACGTACGGTTTCTGCGCGATGGTCGCTGTGATCGCGCCGCGAGAAATCCAGTCGAGCGTTTCCGGGTCCTTGTCGAACGCGACGATGGGCACCTTGCCGTCCATATCGAAGCGATGTAGCGCGTCAGCGGCGCCTTCGCCTCCAGACGCTTCCAGTGTGATGATGCCGTCAATTTTCTTCTTGCCCTGCACGATCGCGACGACCTGATCGTAAGCGCTGCGCGAGTCACCCTTATCATCGATTGTCTGTTCGATCTTCATTCCGGGATATTTCTTGAGCGCTTCAGTCACGCCGCGCACGCGGTCGTCAATATTGAGCTGCCCGGGAATCGCGATGATTACGATGCTCCCCTGGCCATGGAGAAGCTCCGCCATGCGGCGCGCGCTTTCGCCTCCAGCGCGAAAATTGTCCGTTCCGATATATAGAACGCGCTGCGAATCCGGCGCGTCGGCATCGGCGCAAATCACAGGAATGCCTTGCGAAATCGCGCTATCAATCGCGCTTTTGAAGAGGTCCGCCTTCATCGCTGAAACAAGAATTCCCGATGGGTGCTGCGCGACCGCGTTCTGAAACGCAGTCAACTCGTCATTCGGCGAGAACGTATCTGGTCCCGTCATCTCGGCTTTCACGCCGAGAGCCGTGGCCGCGTCCATGAAGCCCGCTTGCGCTTCCTGCCAGTAGGGTACATTGATGTTGGCGGCGACGTAAATGTAGTGCTCATCCTGCGTGTGATACGGCTTGGCGCACGAAACGATGCAGGCCGCCGCCACCAGAACGGACACCAAAGCCAAATATGGACGAATTGCTCGAACGTCTCGCATGGGATCACTCCTTTCAGACGAATTGCTGCCGGATGGATTAGTGCGATTCATGAACTCACCCCATTTACCCGACACGCCCTATAACTGATTTGCGCAGAGCCTATCACAAAGCACGGCCGAGGGATGCGCATGACTAAAACTTCTGGGAATTTTCTGGGAGTGAGGCGCGGGCGAGGCTCTAATGGACGAACAAGAGCGTGTTACGCCAAAATCGATCGTGCAGATATAAATTAGCGCAGAAAAGGAGCCTCGGCTACGCCGATGTATTTGTCGGCGCCACCGTAGTAGAAGAACCACCATTCGCCGCGCCGCACCGCTCCCTCAACGAAGATTACGTTCGGAACCTGGCCGGTCTTTTCCCACTCAAGCTCCGGTGAAAAGATCGGCTGGTCGGTCCGCGAAAGCAATTTTGCAGGATTGGCGCGGTCGAAAACGGCAACGCCAGTGCGATACACAAGCTTGTCATCGGCTCCGTTGTAGACGAGCACGATTCCATTGCGCGTCAGGATCGGCGGAGGACCGGGTTCGACGACGCGCGAATCAAACATGCCAGGGCGAGCCGGCAGAACTGGAACATCGAGCGACTCCGTCCAATGAATGAGATCGGTCGAAGACGCGAGGCCCATCTGATCAGTGTTGTTCGCGCTGGTTCCCAGCCAGTACATCCAGTATTTGCCGTCAATTTTCTCGGGCAGGATCGCGCCGGATTTCGTCCAGCGGACGTTCCACTTGCCCACATACGCGGGAAGAATTACGCCTTTTCGATCCCAGTGCACCAGATCCCGGGAAGTGGCAAGGCAAAGTTGAGCGTCTTTCTTGTTGTAGCCCGTGTACGTGAGATAAAAGATTTCGCCGATCTCAACAATTCGCGGGTCCTCAACGCCGCCATCTTTCTCATAGTCGGCCTCTGGCGACAGTACAGGCTCAGCGCGACGCGTGAAGTGGATGCCATCCGTACTTTCAGCGTAGCCGAGCCGCGATGTCCCCGAAGTATCCTGCGCGCGATAGAGCATCACCAGCTTGCCGTCATGCGCGACGATCGTCGGATTGAAAGTGCCGGCGGATTCCCATCCGGAACCCTGCGGTGCGAGAATCGGAGTCTGCGATGCGCGCTGCCAGGCGCCGAACGGCCAACGCACCTCCTTCGCTAGTGCGAGAAATGGGAGTGCGACGACGATGGCAAGGAAAATTTTCTTGCGGTGCGTGAACGAGTGCATGGCGACGTGATCTTACGTGAATATGAGATCGGCGCAACTTTAAAGGCAGGAATTGATCGTTCAAGATTTTGGCCATGGAGGACCCGGCCTCCGCGACGAAAATTGTCATCCCGGTCCGGTTTGCATCAGTAGTTCTATGACCGGCAGAGACTTTTTACTAGCCGCCGGTGATTTTTACGCGCCTTTAGATTGCTAAGTTATTTGTTATCAGCGCCTTCTGTTTGGTATCTCGACTGCACTATTCCAAGCGTCAGGGGGAAGGAAAGTCGAGGATCCCTTCGGGGATTGAGGGCTGGGCCGGCTTCCTTCCCCTTGTAAGTGATTTCCCACCGGTAATTTCCCTAAGAACCGCCTTCTGTCCGCAGACCTTTGCTTCAAGTTAGCGCGGATACAAAATCCCTGGATTCAACATGATTCCCCCAATGGGGATCGCTCGTAGCGTGGGCGAACTAAATTTTAGTGTTGTAAGATGTGGCTCACACTACTGGGGCGTGGTCCAACCGGTAGGACGCTGCACTGTTAATGCAGACGGTGGAGGTTCGAATCCTCCCGCCCCAGCCATACTGCGCGGCCGGAGCACGTCGAGGGCGGCTTAGTCGCGCGTGACGGGAAACTTAGCTTCGGTCCAACCGCGCCATCCGCCATCCATTGAAATCACGTTCTTGTAGCCCATCTTCTGAAGATTATCGGCAGCCAGCGCGGAACGAAATCCGCCGCCGCAATAGAGCACAATTGGCGCGTCGAGGGTTGGAATCGTTTTCTCGATGTCGCGTTCAATCACGCCCTTGCTGAGATGAATTGCTCCCGGGATGTGCCCGTTGGCCCATTCGGAATCCTCGCGCGTGTCCACGAGGATCAATTTTTCGCCGGCGTCGAGACGTTTCTTTATTTCACGATAATCCGCTTCTTTCACGTGCGCCTTAGCGTCCTGCACCAGTTTCAAGAATTTCTCGGCATGTTGCATCTCGTCACCTCATAAGATTTATGACTGCATGGCGAGCCACGGCTATTTCATGTCTCGCCAATTGGGTCCTACTTTCATTTCCACGACAAGCGGAACTCGAAGTTCGTAGACGTGTTCCATCACTTCCTTCACTAGTTTTTTGAGTTTGGGCATTTCGCTTTCGGGGCCTTCGAAGAGCAATTCGTCGTGAACCTGCAGGATCATTCTGGAAGCGCATTCTTCATCCGTAAGGCGACGGTCAATTTCGATCATGGCAAGTTTGATCAGGTCGGCAGCCGTGCCCTGTAGCGGCGTATTCATGGCCGTGCGTTCGGCGAAGTTCCTCATGTTCGGCTGGGGCGAAGAAATCTCAGGAATCTGGCGAATGCGGCCGAAGAGCGTTCGAGTAAATCCCAACTGGCGAACTTCCGCAACTTGCCGGTCGAGCCATTCCTTCACGCCGCGATAGCGTTGGAAGTACGCGGCAATGAACTTCGCGGCCTCCTTTTGCTCGATGGCCAGTTGCTGCGCGAGACCGAATGCAGACAGGCCATACACAATGCCGAAGTTAATGACTTTGGCAGCGCGGCGATGTTCCGCGGTCTGCGCAAACGGTGCTACGCCGAATACTTCCTGTGCCGTTCGCGAGTGAATATCTTCACCGCGGCGAAAGGCGTCGACGAGAACAGGATCTTCCGAGTAATGCGCGAGCAATCGCAGCTCGATTTGCGAATAATCAGCCGAAAGCATGGTCATATCCGGGGCGGCGGCGAAAGCAGCGCGAATCTCGCGGCCAAGCTCGGTGCGGATCGGGATATTTTGCAGGTTGGGATTCGACGAGCTGAGCCGCCCGGTGGCCGTACCAGTCTGATTGAGGCACGTATGGACGCGGCCGGTGCGCGGATCGATCAACTCCGGCAGCACATCCGAATATGTTGATTTCAGTTTCGCAATCTCACGGTACTCCATCACCTTGCGCGGTAATTCGTGAACGCTCGAGAGCGCCTCGAGCACCTCGACGGATGTCGAACGCACCTTGGCGCGAACGCGGCGCGGCATCGAGAGTTGGAGCTTGTCGAATAGAATTTCCGCCAATTGTTGTGGCGAGCTAATTTTGAATTCGGTCCCGGCGAGCGTGAAAATCTCCTTTTCCAGTGCCGCCAGGGCGTCTTCGAGACGCTTCGAGATTTTGACGAGAGCATCGGGATCAACGCGAACTCCATGCCGCTCCATGCGCGCGAGGACGAAAGCGAGAGGCAAGTCGATCTTTTCGTAAAGCTCAAGCAAGCCCTGCTTTTCAACTTCCGCGCGCAACACAACCGCGAGGCGACCGAGAAAGTCCGCACGCTCGCCCGATGCTCCAGAGAGCGTCCGGTTCAAGTGCCGTAGCACGATTTCCGGGAATTCATGATTTGCCGTCGTGGGACGAAGCAGATAGGAGTAGAGCTCGGTCGCATCACGCACACCGGACGCGCGCGCTAGACTGCGAAGTTTCTTATTGCGTGAAGTTTTGTTCGGCGGCGGACTATCCGTTCCTGTCAGGAGTTCAAAGAGTTTGGCATCGTGAACGATTTTCGGGCGCTTCGCGTCGGTGCGCCATTCGCTGATGGCCGCAAGGGCGGCCCCGCCTTCATCAAGTGTCGCGTAGTGGGCTTCGCCCTCCCGGCCCGAGAATTCAATCGAAACAGCGCGGGTGCCGTATCTCGCCTCTTCGTTTTTCTCCGTAGCAAATTCAATCCAGGCAGCCACTCCCTGCCCGGCGGGAACCGAATTAAGAAACGAGCTTAACTTGTCAGGCGATTCCAGGGCCGTATAAGTCGTTCCTTCGATTTGTTTTGAGACTGCTGGTGCGAGGTCGCGCAGCAGCGACGTGAAACCAAGTTCGGAAAAGAGTGCGCGCAACGCCGCTGAATCCGGCTCACCCATCTTCAGGCTATCTAAATCGAGCGAAACCGGCGCCTCTGTGGGAATCGTCGCGAGCTGTTTGCTGAGATGGACGAACTCTGCGTTCTTCTCAAGAGCTTCGCGGTAACTCGTGCGCTTCACCTCGCTCGCCCGGCGCACGGCCTCTTCCGCGCTGCCGAATTGCTGGATCAGTTGCCGTGCACCCACATCGCCGATTCCCGGCTTTCGCCGCTCTCCTGGTGCGACTTTTTCATTCGGATCGCGGGCGCCGGGAATGTTGTCGATGCTGTCGCCCATGAGGGCCATCACATCCGCGACGCGCGAAGGCTGCACTCCCATCAATTCTTCGACTTTCTTCTCGTCAATTACGAGATCGCCTTTCATGGGATTCAAAATCCGCACATGTTCGCCAACAAGCTGCATAAGATCCTTATCGCTGGTGACGATCATGGTCTCGAGATTCTTACCGGTAGCCTGCTTGGCGAGCGACGCGATGACGTCGTCTGCTTCGTAGCCCGCAAATTCCAAAATGGGCAGTCCCATCGCTTCGCAATAGCGCCGGACATACGGAAGCTGAATCGCAAGATCATCCGGCATGGGCGGGCGCTGGGCTTTGTATTGGGCAAATAGTTTGTCGCGAAAGGTGGGAGCCGCCACATCGAACACAACGCCGAGATAATCAGGCTTCTGCTCGCGAATCAGCTTCTTCACCATATTGGCGAAGAGATAGGGAACTTTTGTCGGGATAAGACCTTGAGGCGTCTGAGACTGCAAACGATCCATAGGGGCGTAGAAGGCGCGAAAGACGTAGCCCATCGCGTCAATTAGAAACAGCCGGGGACTGGAAGAAGGACTCATCGCGGATCGAGTGGAATATCCAGTATAGCAGAATGGAAATCGGAGCCGGGGCTAGCGCGCCACGACACTGCTTGCAGAGGATGCTGCGGATGTCTGCCCCGCCCATTCCAAGGAATTCGGCAAAGGCGCAAAATCACTTGGCGATGAGGGGCTGACGACCTGACCGGCCTGTGCCGGCGCCGGCGCCGTCTTGATCTGATTGATCTCCTGCAGTACGCGGGCCCACTGTTTTGAATGTTTTTTCGTTGCGTAGGCCGCATTCGTGTCAGCGTAGTAATCGAGAATATTTGCACGCAGCCCGGGTGAGATATCGCGGAATTGATTCTTATCCAAGCGATCGAGTAAATCGGCGTAAGTATCGTCAGCCAGCGGGTATTTACCCGGTTCCACCGATCCGCCTGTATCCAAGTTCGTGTTTGGAAGATTCAGGCCGCTCGGAACGCCTTTAAGATCGTGGGTATATTCATCAACGGCGGCGTTGAAGCTGGCCATAAACATATTTTCCGCCTGCGGCGTCGGCGTCTTGAAATCCAAGGTCTTCAGTGGGCCAATTTTAGGAATTATTCGAAATAGAAACGCGAGAATCCTCGTTCCGAGCCCTGGCTTTTCATATGTTTTGCCCCAGTTTTTTTCAAAACTTGAGCGAGACATTCGATAGACAAACTCATTCCTTGTCGCGGTGGGAAGTTCCTTCTGAATGTCGTTCTTCTTGGTTTGCCAGGCCAGACGCGTCGCCTTCGGAATTAACTTGCTGACGTCGTAGCGGTATGAGTTGACGGATTTGTCGAAATCACTGAAGACCGACTGCAACTCGATCGAATATGTGTCGCGAAAAGCGTGTTCCAGCAGTGGTTTCGCCACTTCAAATCCGATGAAATCGTGATAGGCATCGGAGGCGTAATGTTGACGGGCCACTTCCAATACATCGAAGCCAAATTCTGTCTTTAGATGCGCGGCGGGATTTTCATCGTAAGTCACGACGTCCCCGTACTTCTGCCGGAGTTTGGGATAAAGCATCGGCACCACACGATTCACAGCGATTCGGTGGCCGTTATTGTCGGCGCAGTAATGCGCGAGCGCACCGAGCGCGAATGCATATTCATTCAAATCCTTGGAGTCCCTCAGGAGTGCTTCGACGAAATCGGCGCTTCGAACGTAATGTACCAGGTCGCTGAAAAGATGGCTGCCATGCGGATAATATCCGAGATCTTGAATGATTGCCCCACCGTAGGCGTACCCGTGAGCTTGCCTGAGCTCATCGTGCGTTGAGCCGGGAAAGCGCTGCAACAGGAGGGGCCGGATTCCGGACTCCCAGCAAGAATCAATCACCGCTTCGTGAGCCAGCACCGCGTATGCCACGGCGCCAGGCGAGAAGAAACCGGACACCATTAGGAGGGCGCAAACGCTGGACAAGAATCGCCGGAGCATCGATTTGAGCCTCCGATTGCCGGTTTGATTTGGATACATTGCGTTGAGGTGCCAAGGTAGCCCGATTGGCACGGTCCTTGGTCGGGGAATCCAGTATAACAGACACCCGCTGCTGCCACTTTAAGCGGTAAATCGAAGTGTTTCGATCACTCAACACCAAGAAATCGATGGCTCTCAAAGAAATAGATAGCTTGACGCAAACGTAGCCGACGACTGAAGATGTTACCCATTTGGGGGAGCCAGCAAGCGCAAGAATTATCGCTGGCAGAGTGATTTTCGGTGTCACAATTCGCTCGGATAATTGCGTATTGCATTCGGGAGAGTCTAATGAGTCTTCATAGGCTGAAGTCTGCTTATATTGCTGCTACGATTTTCTCGTTATTCACGCTGCTGGCTCTGGCCGCGCCTCCCTCCGATGCGCAAACCTTTCGCGGAACGATCCTCGGAACCGTCACCGACGCCTCAGGCGCCGCGATCTCCGGAGCCACGGTGACAGCGAAGAATCAAGATACAGGCGTGATTCGCACGAGCGTCTCCACGTCCGACGGCACGTACCGCGTTCCCGAACTGCCGATCGGCATGTACACCGTGTCAATATCCATCGCGAATTTTGAGACCGCAGTCACAGGCAATGTGAAGGTAGACGTGGCTGGCGAGTCCCGCGTGGATGTCTCGCTCAAGCCAGGCGCCATGAGTCAGCAAGTTCGGGTACAGGGCGAAACTCTGCCTGAAATCGAGTCTACGTCGGACACGATCGGCGGAACGCTGGAATCGAAAACCGTCACCGATTTGCCGGTGAATGGCCGCGACTACACCAAGCTCATCTATCTCGTGCCCGGAGTTTCGGGTTCCCCAGATCAAATATCCGACTCGCCCGGCTCGTACGGAACCTTCTCTCTGAACGGCGCGCGCGGACGCGCGAACAATTTTTTGCTTGACGGCACAGACATGAACGACGGTTTCCGAAATGATCCGGCGATTAACGAAGCGGGTGTGTTTGGAACGCCGGCTACGATTCTGCCGGTTGAAGCCGTGCAGGAATTGCGTGTGCTTTCGAACTACGAGCCCGAATACGGACGAAACGCCGGCGCTGTCATCAACATCGTCACGAAAAGCGGATCAAATGCGTTGCACGGCTCCGGCGTCGAATTTTTCCGTGACGCCGCTACGGGCGCCAGGAACTACTTCAATTTCGACAACACGCCGAAGGCTCCCTTTTCGAACAACCAGTACGGAGGCTCGCTTGGCGGGCCGATCGTGAGAGACAAAACATTTTTCTTTCTGGATTATGAAGGGCAACACGAAAATGTCGGCTCTGTCAGCGAGGCGTGCGTTCCGGATCCCGCCCAGATCGCTGCGGATGGCGGCGCGACGAATCCCGTGATTGCCGCTCTTCTCGCGCGTAATCCGTGGCCCACTCCAAATATTTCCGGCGCCACGTCGGATGACAGCGATTGTCCAAACGGCCCCGATGTTTCGACTGTCAGCCCGTCCTATAACCATCTATCGAGCGCCATCGCGAAGATTGATCACAACTTCAACGCCAACAACATCCTCACCGGACGCTATTATTTCGGTGACAGCGTTCAGAGCTTCCCGTTGGCGCTAACCGGCGGCGGAATTCTGCCGGGATTCAACACCTATACTCCGACGCGCGTTCAACTCGTCTCGATCTCCTACGTTCGCGTCGTTTCGCCAACGCAGACGAATGAAGCGCGCTTGGGTTGGAACCGTTTTGCGGAAGGATTTTTCCCCGCGGATCGGAGCTTTCACCCCAGCAGCATCGGCCTTGACACCGGCACCGGCCAGGCGGATATGGGCTTGCCTGTGATTGATGTCGGCGGGTTTTCGCAACTGGGCGCAAACCACTCCGATCCGCGCGACCGCGTTGACACCAACTGGCATTTCATCGACAACTATTCCTGGACGTTGCGGAAACACGATTTGAAGTTCGGATACGAATTTCGCCGGACTTCCATCGCGCAATTCCTTGGGATTAGTTTCCGCGGCGAACTTGGTTTTAACGATTTGTCGGACTTCCTCGCGGGTAACGTGACAGGAGGCGGAGCTCAAGTTTCAGGAAACGCAACTCGCAATAGCGCGCAGAATTCCCATGGCCTCTACGTACAAGACAGTTTCCATCTGAGCCGGCGCTTTACGATTAACGCGGGCGTTCGCTGGGATTACATGGGCATCTACCATGTAAAGGACAACCTCCTGAGTAATTTTGACGCGTTTAACAATCTCGTCCTGGTGGGAACACCGACTCTTCCGCGGCTCTACAACCCTGACTACAAGAACTTCGCTCCTCGCGTAAGCGTTGCGTGGGATCCACTCGGGACGGGAAAGACTGTGCTCCGCGCCGGCTATGGCATATTTTTCGACTCGTTCTCGCAGGACATATTTATGGACCACTTGCCGTATAACAGCGTTTATGATCCCGGCCCCGCCTACAATCCGGTCGGACCGGCCACGATTTCTGCGAATGAATCACCCGTCGCGACGATTGTTTCGGGTCAACCGATATTTCCAGCCGGCGGTTTCGCGCCGACGGACGACGCATTCGGCGTCGATCGCCACATCCGCACGCCCTACATGGAAAACTTCAACTTAAACGTTCAGCAGGAAGTAGTGAAGAAAGTCGTCGTGCAAATCGGATATGTCGGCTCGGAAGGCCACAAGCTCTTCCGGTTCCGCGACATCAATCAGCCTACGCAAGGGCAGATATATGCCTCCGACCTAGCCAACAATGTCACGCTCGAATCCGAAGGCTTCTCGCCGAGCAATCCGTGCATCCCGGATGTCTCAATGATCGCTGGTTCGCCGGTCACCTGTTTAGCCGGAGTTTCGCGGGTAAATCCATTATATTTCTATATCAACCAGGAAGAGGCGTCCGCCAATTCGAACTACCATTCGCTTCAGTCCAGCATTCACCTAAATGACTGGCACAACTTGGATACCTCGTTCAGCTACGTCTGGTCGCATTCGATTGACAATGCCAGCGACAGCGAAGACTTCGAACCGAATGCCTCGCAGCCCAATGACAGCACCCGCGCGGATCTCGAGAGAGCGAACTCAAATTTCGATATTCGCAACCGGTTCGTGTGGAACTTTGTTTACCGCTTTCCCACCACCGAAGGAAGTTGGCAGCGCTTGCGGAATGGATGGGGAATCAACGGGATTATGAACGTGCAGACGGGCCAGCCGTTCCAGCTCAACTACAACTTCGAGGGTGACTACAGCGGTAGCGGCGAGTATTTCGATCGGCCTGACGTCGTCGGGCCGATCCAGTACAACTACCACGACCCGAACAATTTCCTGAACCTCACTTCATTTGCCGTTCTTTGTACGCCTCTTCCCATGACTCCCAACGGAACGAGCCTCATCGTGAACGAGACGGGAGACACGTCAGAACAGATGTGCACTCCAGGAACACGTCACTTCGGTAGCGAAGGTCGAGACTCGCTGCGCGCCGCCCCATTCAAACAGTTTGATTTTTCGGTCTTCAAGGACACGAAAATCACCGAGCGCGTAAATCTCCAGCTGCGTGCTGAGATTTACAACCTTTTCAATCATCCCAACTTCGCAAATCCCTTTCTTCCGGCATTTATTGCGGACGCGGCACAAAACGGCACGGATCCTGCCACTGGCCTGAGCGTCGGGCACTATGCGCTGGGCGCGACTGGCGACGTCGGAATCGGCAATCCATTTCTCGGCAGTGGCGGGCCTCGCGGAATTCAGCTCGGCGCGAAGGTATCGTTCTAGACCTATCAGGCTGTCTCAACAACATGGCGGCTGGGGTCGCAATACCCCTGCCCGCCATGGATTTTCGGACCGCTTTTACTCTTAGTCTGGGTTTGCTAGCCTCGTCCCTTGGCGGGGTTCATCCTCGGAAACCTATGACCCCGCTTGAAATATTCCGCACTGGCAATACGTAGATACCTATGGAGCGACGGAAATCACCCGAAGGCATGAGCGCAACGGACTTAGCGGCCGCATTGTCCCGTGTCCGCGAAGGGAATCCGGACGCCTGGGGCGAACTTTATCGCGACTATGCCCCGGCGATTTTCCGGTTCTGCCGGCGGGCCTTGCCGTCGCGTGAGGATGCTGAGGACGCGACCACCGAGATCTTTATGAAGGTGCGGCAGAAAATCGGCCAGTATGACGCTTCACGGCCATTCATAGCCTGGCTGTACAGGGTCGCAGCGAACCATTGCTGGGATCTCCTCCGGCGACGGCGTATCCGCCAGGATCTTGAAACCGGCGAAGTCGAGAACCTACCCCTCGAGCATCCCGACCCAAGCCAGCTCCAAAGGCTGCTCGAAGAGCATAGCGGCAAGGAAGTCCGCTCGGCGCTCGACAAGCTGCCGCCGCGGGCACGAATGGCGCTCGTCCTTCGCTATTACTCGGATATGAGTTACGAAGAAATTGCCGATTCGCTCGGTGTTCGACGAGCGTTCGTCGGCGTACTCCTATTGCGCGCACGGCACCAGCTCCGCAACATTCTTGGCGGGCACGATACGTTGGCACGCGCTGCTGCGCAAAAAGGATAAAGGCAATGGCTGAACATTTCGATGAAATGACGTGCCTGCTCTACCTCGAAGGCCAGCTCGAGCCGGAACGCGCCCAGGAGTTATCGGCGCACGTGAAGACGTGCACTCCCTGCGGCAGGCTTCTGCGGGCTCTCGAAGGAGAAGCCGTCTGGCTGCGCGAATCGCTCGAGGGCGATGACGATTCCGTGCCCGCCTATCTCCTCGCGCCGCCAAAGCGCGCCCCCGTTCCGTGGGGCTGGCTGATGACGCTCGGCTTCGGCGCGGCAGGCGTATATGGACTTTGGAGCGGAGTCGTCGAGCCGTGGCAGCGGCAGTTCAGCCAGGCCGGGTTCACCCAGGGAAATTTCATGGCCATGATTTTCTTTTCGAGCGCGTTCTGGAAAGGATGGGGAGAAATGCGAAGCCTGATTGAAATTCTTGCGACCTTTAGTCTTATGGCGGTCCTTGGTTTTCTGTTCCGGCACTCTTGGAAGCGCTGGGCCGCTTTCGGATTGGTGATGGGCGCGGTTGGATTTTCGCTGGCCCTATCACCGGCAGCCGCTGCTGGAGAAACCCACCACGGCGATCCCAATTACGTTCTCCCCGCCGGCCAGACCGTAAACACCGACCTCTTCGTCACCGCCCAGGCCACCCGCATTGATGGCGATGTAAACGGAGATCTCTATTCCTGGGGCCAGACACTCACGATAAATGGCCACATAACGGGCGATGTAATTTCGTGGGCCCAGGATGTCCGTGTCAACGGGCGAGTGGATGGCAACATCCGCAATTGGAGCCAGACTCTTTCGATTACCGGGACCGTTGCAAAGAACATCACGCTATTTGTACAAAGAATCGAAGTGGACCCCAAGGGCACCGTTGGCGGAAGTATTACGGCGTGGGCTCAGGAGATTCAGCTTGATGGCCCGGTTGCACGGGACCTGATGTGCCAGGCTGCAACGGTCGAGCTGAACAGCGCTCTCGGCGGAAACGTGAGGGTGAATAGCCACGACGTTGAAGTTGGTCCAAGCGCTGATCTGAAAGGTCGGCTGGTTTACCGCGGCGAGCGAGCGCCACAGATCGCTCCAGGCGCGAAAGTGGCCGGACCCGTGCGCGCGGAATATGAAGAGCGCGTACCCGCTTACAAAAAAACACGCACGTACGTTCACAAGGCTCTTTTTTGGGCTGCGACCCTTGTGTTCGGTTTGGTGTTGATGCTGATCGTGCCAGGATTTTTTGGAGACGTCGTTCGCACCACCAACCGTGCCTGGTCATCGTGCGGAATCGGGATGCTTGTACTTCCTGGAGTTGTTCTGGCCGCCGTGCTTGCGTGCATCACCATCGTTGGACTTGCAGTCGGCATCGTCACGATTTTGCTTTACCTGATTGCGCTCTTCAGCGCGCAAATTTTCGTCGGCACATGGATTGGAGACAAAATTCTTGGCGAAGGACTGAGCGTCGGAGCGATGCTGGGGCGCATGGCTATCGGCCTTCTAATTATTGACCTGCTTCGACTGATTCCCTGGGTAGGCGGTTTGGTCGGCTGGGTCGTACTCGTCTGGGGTTTGGGCGCGATTTCAATCACCATCTACAGGCGCGTGCACCCGGTCCTCACAGCCGCGACCAGCCCGGCGGCCTAGCGCACCACAGACTGTCTCCGCCGCGCGATCTCCGGTTGGAAATTTGGCGCTCCCTGAACGATTGATACCACATCGCTCGGAGAGCTCACGGGATTGACGATGTTGTTGAAAATCAGGCCTTTCACGCTCTCGGGTGTGCCCGGCGTTAATGTGGTCAACGTCGAATCGACGAACACAGTCTCCGCCGAAGTCACCACGTAGAAATTCGTAATCGCGGTCGGCGAAATATCCGTGAAGAGATTCGGCAGCGACGTCAACGTGAATGCTCCCGTGCCTGAGGTAGTAGCCAAGCCAACATTTGCGGTCCATTGCGATTGCCGCAAAATAAGCTGATCTGTTGAAATCGTGATGATGTCCGGCTGATTGGTCACCGGAGTCACGCTAATCGTATTCCCGCGAACAAGCACTTCTTGCCCCACCACCAAATCCGACGTGCTCGCAAACGTGTATCCCGACGGGATCGGTAAATCATCCGCATCAATCGAATATGTCGTCGGATTCTGAAGCGAAACCGTTGCCACGTTGTTCGCGAAAATTCCGTTGGTGGCCGGAGCCTGGCCGTGAATCACGAGAGTGAATTGCGGCGGGCTGAGCGTGAGGTTGGTTGCAGCGATCGTGCCCACGATCCCCGGTTCGCCGGAACTATCCTCGAATATGACGTCGTTCGCCTGATACGATCCGCTCCCGAGGACGTTGAGATCCGCGGAAATAAACTGGCCTGTCACCAGACAACCGAAATCGTCCGCGCTGCACAGCGTGGATGGAAATGAATACACCGTGCTCGACGTTGTTCCAATCGTGAGAGTCGCCCCATTCGTCGTCGTTATCGAGAATTGGTTCGAACCAATATTCGTAATCACACCGGCTACGTTATTGATCGGCAGCAATATCGAGGTGCTGCTAACGCTGGGAAGATCCAGGGCCGTCAACCCGAGGCTCGGATTAAATGAGAGGTCGGCTTGCAAGGAGTCGTTGACGCTCAACTCGAGTTCGACGCCAGCGGGCGTATTTGCCGTGAGCGCCACCGTCGGTGAAAGCGTGACGCTCGAGGTATCCAGGGCCGGTTGAACTTCGCAAATCGTCCCAACCGCGCAGCTTGCTACGCTCCCTGCGCCGTTGTAAATCGTCATATCTGGATTGGCGAATGTAACGTCCAGGCTCGTGTAGTTTCCCGTCGGCACACTGGTCGTCCCGATTATGGCGTTGTCGGTTTGGAGCTGGGTCAATTCGATCGTCCGTGGCAAGGAAATCAAAGACACATTACCCGGTTGCAGGACCGCGCCGGTAATCATGATACGAAAAGAAATCACGGTGATTCCGGAAGGCACGTTGTCGACGGTACCAATCGTAAAGGGAGACGTGATTGCCAATGTGAACGGAGCTGAACTGCCTGCACCGATTCCGCCGCCTTCGCCGATGCGTCGTGACCCGCATGCGCTGAGTACCACGAGTCCGCACAGCGCAATCGCCAGGAAGGCGCGTTCAATTCGCATTAAATAGTTGGTTCGCATCGAGGATTTCCTCAGGGATCAGTGTACCGCGCCAATCGGGGGCGCCGCGGATGCGCTTGCCCAGAAGGTCACTGCTGACGCCTTGAGCACGCCAAATCCGCGACGTTGAAACCTGCCGTCAGACGATAGCGAGCTTCTTGCCCACCCGTTCGAGGATCTCTAGCGCCCGCTCGAGGTCAGCGCGTTTATGCGTTGCAGTGACAATCGCCCGGAGACGCGCTTTGCCTTCTGCCACCGTTGGATAGCCAATCGCCGGTGCGAATACGCCCTCGGCAAAAAGTTCACGCCCGAATTCGAAGGCTTTCGCAGCCTCGCCGACGAGGATCGGTGTAATCGGTGTCTCACTGGGGCCAGTTTTGAACCCGAGTTTCTTCAATTTGCGCTTGAAAAACTTCGTGTTAGCCCAAAGCTTCTTGATGAGTTTGGCCCCGGCATCGGAATCGAGCAATTCAAACGCAGCTTGGCACGATGCCACCACGGATGGCGGGTGCGACGTCGAGAAAATGAACGGCCTAGCGCGGTGGTAGAGATAATCAATCAATTCGCGGGAGCCGCAAACATAGCCACCAAGTACTCCGATTGCCTTGCTCAGCGTCCCCACTTGAATATCCACGCGCCCGTGACAATTCTGGTGATCCACCGTTCCCCGTCCATTTCGCCCCAGCACGCCGGATGAATGCGCGTCGTCAACCATGGTGATGCAGTTGTACTTTTCGGCCAGCGTGCAAAGCCCGGGCAGATCGGCAATATCGCCATCCATCGAGAAGACCCCGTCGGTCACCAGCATCTTCTTCCCGTTCCAGTTTTCAGTTTCTTTCAGGACGCATTCGCAATCGTTCAAATCCTTGTGTTTGAAGACCTTGATCGTTGCTTTCGAAAGCCGGCAGCCGTCTATGATCGAGGCGTGATTCAACTCGTCCGAGATTATAAGGTCGTCCTTTCCAAGAACCGCGGAGACCGTCCCGGCATTCGCTGCGAATCCAGATTGAAAAACAACGCAAGCTTCCGTGTTCTTGAACCGCGCGATTTGCTCCTCGAGTTCCATATGAATCTTCATCGTCCCGGCGATGCTGCGGACAGCGCCCGAGCCCACGCCATATTTTCGAACAGCATCAATCGCCGCGCGTCGCATTTTGGGATGGGTCGCAAGTCCCAGGTAATTGTTGGACGCGAGGTTGATCACCTCTTTGCCATCCACCATGCACACCGGCTTTTGCTCACCATCGAGAATGCGCAAGCGGGTGTAGAGATGTTTCGCTTTCAAATCCTCTAGAGCGGCGTGCAAGTAATCAAGCTGGGGGCGTGCTGCGCTTGCCATAAATCCTCCCAAAGAACACGGAATCAGACTTCATTATAGGTCAACGAGCGCGACTAAGCGGGAACGCCATTCGGATAGAAAAGTATTTTGCCTGCCTGGCCTTTTTCGAGAAGCGAAAACGCATCGGAGAATTTGTCGAGCGGCATGCGCTCGTTGAACAGCGGATCAAGATTGAGTTTGCCGGATTTCAGCAACTCCGTCATCTGCACCCAGGTTTCGAACATTTTGCGGCCGTAGATACCGTGGACCGTCGCGCCCTTGAATATGATGTCTGCCACCAGATCGAATTCCACGGGCTGCGATGTGATTCCCAGCAATGACGCGCGTCCTCCCGGCCGCAGCATCTCAAATCCCTGCTGAATCGCCGACTCGTTGCCGCTCATCTCCAGCAGCACGTCCACTCCCTCGCCGTCAGTGGCTTCGCGCACCCGCTTGACAGGATCCACGGCCGCGGGATCGATCACTTCATCGGCGCCCATGATCTTGGCGAGTTCGCGCCGTCGAGGATTGACCTCCAACGCGAAAATCGGTGTAGCGCCGCATGCCCGCGCCACATTGATCCCCATCAACCCAATCGGCCCAGCGCCGGTAACCGCAACACTCTGCCCGGAAATTGGCCCGGAAAGCACCGTATGCACGGCATTCCCGAGCGGATCGAGAATCGCCGCGTAATGCTCCGGAATCGACGGGTCCACCTTCCAGATATTTTGCGCCGGGATGCGCACAAATTCAGCGAAACACCCATCCGCGTCAATCCCGATGATTTTCACGTTCCGGCAAAGATGCGCCTGGCCGACTCGGCACGGCCTGCAAACACCATCCGCGATATGCATCTCCGCGCTGACGAAATCCCCGGGCGCCACGCCCGACACGTCCGCGCCAATCTTCTCAACCACGCCGCAAAATTCATGCCCAAAGGTCAGCGGTGGGCGCAGCCTGGAGGCGGACCAGCGATCCCAATGGTAAATATGCAGATCCGTGCCGCAAATCGAAGCAGCACGCACGCGAACAAGCACATCGTTCGCTCCGATTTCGGGTATCGGAACGGTTTCCACTTGCGCGCCCGGCGCAGGCCGCGGCTTGCGCAAGGCTTTCATCGTTGCTGAGGGCATTGGGAAGAGACGGCGGCGTAGTCTTCATCCGCCGAATCCGCAATCGTAGCACACGGGGATGTGCGGGAAAACTTCACTCGGTCTCCCCGTTCACTTCCGTTACAATCACCGCCGCACACCGGGACCTCGACCGGTCGCTGCCTGAAAATACCGGGAGATACGATTTGAGCTTCGGTCAACGCCTCAAGGAAATCCGCGAGGGATTCGAGCGTTCCTTCTGGATCGCCAATTTCACCGAAATTTTCGAGCGCGTTGCGTATTACGCGACCACCGCGGTCCTCGCTGTCTATCTCAGCGAACAATTGCATTTTTCGAACGAGTTGACTGGCTGGCTTGTCGGCACGTTTGGTCTGGTCGTCTGGTTCCTGCCGATACTCGGAGGGACACTCGCAGACTGGTTCGGATTTCGCCGCGCGCTCATGCTCGCTTACCTGGTGATGACCGTCGGCTACTTCCTTCTCGGCTCGCTTTCGGCGCCGTGGATGGAGGGATTGCGGCACGCCATGACGGACAAGTGGCTGGTGTTCGCAATCCTAATGATTCCGGCGCTCGGGCCCGGCGTCGTGAAGCCGTGCGTCGCAGGAACCACCGCGCGTGCATCGGCCGAAAATGTGCGCTCGATCGGCTATTCGATTTACTACACCCTTGTGAACATCGGCGGCGCGCTCGGCCCAATCATGGCCTTCGTCGTACGCAAGCAGCTTGGACTCGGAATCGCAAGCGTGTTCCGTTTCGCGGCGCTCAGCGTGTTTCTGATGTTTTGGGTGACGCTCTTTTTTTATCGCGAGCCGGTGCGCTCAGGTGAACAGGCCGTGTCAAGCATTGGCGCTGCGATTAAAAACATGTTCGTTGTGCTGGGCAATTTCAAGTTCGTGCTGTTTCTTCTCATTTTTTCAGGCTTCTTTGTGATTTTTTGGCAACAGTATATTTCCGTGCCCTTGTTCATCCGTCGCTACGTGAATCCCGACGCCAATTTCGATCTCCTTCTCTCCATTGATCCGATTATCGTCATCTGCTGCCAAATTCTCGTCACTTACCTCACCAGAAAAATGCGCGCGTTCACGACGATGACGCTCGGATTTCTCATCACCAGCCTCGCCTGGATTTTGCTGGCGGTCCACCCGTCGATCGGAATGCTCGTCGCGACGCTAATCTGTGTCGCCATCGGCGAGATCACGCAGACGTCTCGCTATTATGAATACGTCTCGCGCCTTGCTCCTCCGGGCCAGCAGGGACTCTACATGGGCTATGCATTTCTGCCGATCGCCGTCGGCTACTTCATCGCAGGCCCGCTCGGCGGCTATTTGCTGCACCATTACGGAGAGATTCTTCACAAGCCTCAGCAAATGTGGTGGTGGATTGCGGGAATTGGAATCATCGCGACCCTTCTCATGTACGTCTACGATCTGATTTTCAAGCCCAGCTCACCGGCCGAATCTAAATGACGAAGTTTATTCCCGGGCTGATTGCCGGCATTCTCATTGCGATTTGTTCAGCAGCTCTCACTGCACAGAATCACAAGCCCGACATGCGCCCGACCGATAGCAAAGACTCGATTGCACGCGGTGAGTCTCTCTACAAAAGCCATTGCGCGATCTGCCACTTTGCCGCGAGCACCGAAAAGAAAATCGGTCCCGGACTCAAAGGATTTTCAAAGAGAGCGAAATTAGCGGATGGCACGAAGAACGACAATCAAAGCCTCGTAAAGTTGATTCAAAACGGCGGAAAGGATATGCCCCCATCGCGCGAGAATATGAATGATGCGCAACTCCGCGACTTACTAGCGTATTTAAGAACTCTTTGAGAGCTTAAAAAGCTACGCGACGAGCGCAAGCGCTTCGTCAGTTGTAATCAAATCGGCTTCGAGAGCTTTCAGTTCGTCGAGCACGCCACTTCCCGCCTTCACATCCAGCGTTTCGATCGCATCCTTCACGATGGAAACGCGATGCCCGCGTTGCAAAAGCCCCTTGGCTGCAAGCACAACGCAATATTCCGTAACCACGCCAAATACAACATAGCGAACGTCACCGAGCCTCTCGACGAGCGCATCCGCCTGCGGATTCGTGAACACATCGAGCTGCTGCTTTTCAAATATCACCTGCTGCAGCGAATTCAAATCTCGCGGCCAATCGAACCCAGCCGTATTTGGAACGCGTAGCGGATTGTCAGTCAATCCTTCCGCAACAATTCGCGCCCCCGGTGTATTCCGTATGCAATGCGGCCCAAACGTCTTGAACTCGGGATCGTCAGCCGCATGGTGGCACGCGCTCGACACCAGAAAAACATGACCGGATCGCGCCGCATCAACAAGCCGCTTCAAATTTGGAAGTGTTTTCTCCGCGCCCGGCACATACAGCGCGCCGCCCGGCAGCATAAAATCCGCCTGCGTATCCACTTCCCAGAACACAACGGACTTTGAGGCCATTCCATCAACCTTTCGGCTCGGCAAAAGTCGGTGACGTAAGTAGGTCGCGGCTTCGCTACGTCACCTTCGAGCGATGCACGCGCCGCTTGACTGTCTCGAGGAGCGCCTTCAAACGCGCCGTATATCGAACCGGATACGCAACATCGCGCCGCAACTGCCGGTAGCGATCGGGCAGTCGCGCCAGGCTCGCAACGCACCGTTCTCGCGCCTCCAGCGTCGTCTCGGATTTTGCAGCACGTTTTCCGCCAGACATTACTTGCACGAGCAAAGCCTCGCCATTTTTTTCTGGCTCTTCGCTCAACGCAATCTCATCCCCTGAATATTTCCCCGCGGCATCGGTCATTCGAAAAACTTGTTTCGCTCCCGGATACGTCACTTTAGCGGTCGTCAGCTTCGCCGCTCCTCTCACATTGCCATCGCGCTCCACCTCCACGAGTTTGTAAACGAGGCTCAAATGCGGAGAGTCTCCCGGCGTAGCCAGCGCTGTTCCAACTCCGAATGCGTCAATGGACGCGCCAGCCTTCAAGAGTGCCGCGATCTTGTCTTCGTCGAGATCGCCGGAAGCAAATATTTTCACGTCATTCCAGCCTGCCCGAACAAGCTCACGCCGGATCCACCGGCTATCTTTCACCAGATCTCCGCTGTCGAGACGCACTCCCGCGGGTTTGCGTCCCATCGCCAGAATTTCGCGCAGCGCGTTGTGAACGTCGTAGGTATCGAGGAGCAGCACGGCGTGATCCGGAAACGCATCAAGGAAGTGCCGGAACGCCAGCGCCTCGTTTTCGTGCGCCATCACCCACGAATG
Organism: Candidatus Acidiferrales bacterium; assembly: GCA_036513895.1. GTDB lineage: Bacteria > Acidobacteriota > Terriglobia > Acidiferrales > UBA7541 > Palsa-147. The sequence continues at coordinate 23,392 of DATBYF010000016.1, forward strand.
CGCTTGTGTGCCATACGTCTCCATGCCAAAGCGCTGCCCGGCAAGCACGTTTGAAGTACCCTGGCAGCCGCCAATCGACGCCGCGCGTGCCGCGAGTAAACTGGCCTGCGCGCCATGTGCGCGTCGAGCCCCGAATTCCACAACCGGACGTCCCTGCGCCGCCGTCACCACGCGCGCCGCCTTGCTCGCGATCATCGTTTGAAAGCTGATCGTCGCGAGCAGATACGTCTCCATGATCTGCCCTTCAATGATCGGAGCGGACACACGCAGAATCGGCTCGCCCGCAAATACCAGCGTGCCCTCGGGCATCGCCCAAACGTCTCCGGTGAAGCGAAACTTCGCCAGATAATCGAAAAATTCATCGCGAATATTTCGAAACACAGGATGCCGCCGCAAGAAATCAATTTCCGGCGCGGTGAAATTCACATTTTCGAGGAAATCGAGGCACTGCTCGAGGCCCGCGGCCACCAGATAGTTGCGGCGCTTGGGGAGATTTCGAACGAACAACTCAAACGTCGCGCGCGCGTCAAATCCGGTCTGCAGATAGCCTGCAGCCATCGTCAATTCGTATAAATCGGTCAGGAGACCGGAATATTCGCGGGTTGAAAGATCGGGTTCCATCGTCTATGCAGTTATTGGAATTAGCCTCGATCGCGTCGGATCGTCAGCCCACCGTCAACTACGAGTACTTGTCCGGTTGCATATTGTCCCGGCTCAAGAAAAAATCGCACAGCGCGCGCAATATCTTCCGGACGCCCAAATCTCGAAATCGCGCCGCTCGAAACGTAGCGATCGTATTTGCCCGCGCTTACGCTCGATTCGGCCATGCCTGCAACGGTCGCTCCGGGAGCGACCACGTTCACGGAAACCTTATTCCATTGCAACGCGAGAATTCGGGCACCATGTATCAGCGCGGCTTTTGGCGCAGCGTAAGCGACGCTTGACGCAAAAGGAGCCGTAGCTTGCATCGTCGATACCAGAACCAGATTGCCACCCGCACCCCGCGTTTCTCCCGAAGCTTCCATTGCCTCGCCCAGATCCTTCGCCAGCAGTACCGGGCCTATGTAATTGGATTCAAGTGAAGCGGTAATCGTCTCGCGGCTAAGCGATTCGAACGGCACGCGTGCCGGTTCCCCTGAGAAAATCGCCGCGCCGACAAGTGGCGCGCCGGAAGTTTTCACGGCGTCGAGGTAAGCTCCGCGAACCGCGGAATCCAGTATGTCCCCCGCAACAAAGTGCAGCTTCACGCCAAACTGTTCTTCAATCGCCCGCTGCAGCTTCCCGGCACGCTCGCCATTCGACCGGTAACCCACGATCACTCTCGCGCCTTCTCGCGCAAGCATAGCTACCAGCGCGCCGCCAAGTCCGCCCGTACCTCCGGCAACGACCACGGTGCGTCCAGCGAGCGATTTTTCAGGGAAATCGTAATGGAAACTGCGATATCGCTCGGCCAGGGACTCGTCCCAGTATGCTGAAGGCATGGCTCTCGGAGTCTCGCTCGGCGCTAGCAGTCCGGCAGAATAGGCGGACCTAAGTTTCCTGAATCTGAAATCAAATCAGAAGGCCGCGGAATTGCGGCGTTAGGTTGAAGTTAAAGACGAAACCCCCAAGCTGGCCTCCCGCGTCGCGGGCCGAGCCATGCCATGGGGGTTCGTCTCGAAATCTCAGCGCCGGTTGGACCCTACTTCAGTACGGCGTCTTTGAAAGCCTTGGATGCACGCAGCCGGACAACTGTTTTTGCCTTGATCTTGATCGCTTCGCCGGTTGCTGGGTTTCTTCCCATACGCGCCTTGCGATGAGCCTTTACTGCCCGTCCCAAACCAGGGATCACAAATTTTCCAGCGCCCTTCGTTTCTTTAATCGCGAGCTTGAACAGCTCGTCAAAAAACAGCATCGCGGTCTTCTTGGGAATTTCAACCTTTTCTGCCAGGTGTGCAACAATCTTGGACTTGCTCAGCGGATTTGCCATCGTGTTCCAGTTTCCTCCTCGGAAGTAGGTACTTTTTGTTATCCCGGTCCTGCCGAGATTCGCAAGGGACTATAGCTGCTGACCCACCTTTGCGCAAGCCAAAACGCAAAAAAGCCCCGGAAAACATGGATTTTGGCGTCGGACGGCGTGGAATGGCGGCGGCGTTACCCGCGAGCGAGTTGTTCGTAGAAAAGCGCGACAGACTTAATTCCGTTGAAATAATTTTCGAGCAGCAGGTGTTCATCCGGTGCGTGCGCATTTTCGTCGGGCAGTCCGAATCCAAGAAGCACGCACGGCACTTTGAACATGTCGTGAATCTGTGTCACCAGTGGTATCGAGCCGCCCTCGCGGATAAAGACGGCTTTTTTCCCGAAGCCCTGCTCAAGCGCATGAATCGCTGTCCGGAAAATTGGATGTTGGTACGGCGCGACCCACGGTTTACCCATGCTCAATACTTCAAAATTGCATTTCACCGTTTTTGGCAGCAATTTTCGCACTTGCTTCTCGACTAATTTTGCAATTTTCTGCGTGTCTTGATTTGGCACCAGTCGTGTCGAGAATTTAGCGTGAGCCGAAGATGGAATAACTGTTTTTGAGCCTTCGCCCATGTACCCGCCCCAGATTCCGTTTAACTCAAGCGTAGGTCGCGTCCATGTTTGCTCTGCGATCGTGTAACCTTTCTCGCCGCAAAGATCGGGCGCGCCCACCGTCTTGCGAAATTCCTTTTCTTTCCAGGGCAACGAATGGAGTGCCTTGCGTTCTTCCCGCGATATTTCCGCTACATCGTCGTAGAACCCCGGGATCGCTACGTGGAAATTTTTATCATGCAGCTTCGCAATCATCTCCGCGAGAATCGTAATCGGATTCGGCACTGCTCCGCCAAATGCGCCGGAATGCAAATCTTGCATCGGCCCGATAATTTCAACTTCGTAGTAATTCAATCCGCGTAGCCCGTATGTGATTGACGGCACGCCTTTCGCCAGCATGCTCGTGTCGGATACAACCAGAGCATCAGCCTTCAGCCTCTGTCGATTTTTTGCCACGAAATCCCAAAGACTCACGCTGCCGACTTCTTCTTCGCCTTCGACCATGACCTTCACGTTTAGAGGAAGCTTGCCCCCGGTCTTGAATAGCGCTTCCAGAGCCTTCAGATGGATGTGCACTTGGCCTTTATCATCAGCGGTTCCCCGGGCATAAAGATTGCCGTTACGCACAGCCGGCTCGAATGCTGGCGATGTCCAGAGATTGAGCGGCTCGGCAGGCTGCACATCGTAATGCCCATAGAACAAAATCGTTGGCTTCCCGGGCAGATGCTCCGATTCGGCGTAAACGATCGGGTGAAGTTTGGTGGGATGAACTTCAACTTTCAGCATGCCTGCGCTGCGCAGCTTGTCCGCGACCCACTGTGCCGCGTGTTCAATATCTTTCTTGTGTTCCGATTTGGTGCTGACGCTGGGGATGCGAAGGAATTCTTTTAGTTCTTCGAGATTTTGGTCGCGATTCTGTTCGATGTACTCAATCAGGGTCATCAAGCGGCTCCGCGAATTGGACACTCATTGGCAGCGTACGAGTATGGAAGCTTTCGACCAGCGATTGGTGTGCTTTAGGCGCAAGTCCTTCATTCTATGGAAGCAGCCCCCTTCCAGCAAGCACATTACGCTAGCCCGATACGCGACGTTTTGAGCACGCACTTGGAAACGATAGTTGACCCGGTTTCAGTCGAAAGGCACCATTGGTTTGTGACCACCGAAGCCACAAACATGACCAACCGCCGGAGCACCCGGGTCTTCACTCGTATTCCCGTGCGCGCAGCGGGGAAGAGCACCAACGGCAAAAAGTTTCGCGAGAATAGCCAGACGATTGTGGTCAATGCCCACGGTGGACTGATCTATTTGCAGGAAACCCTCGAACTCGGCGCCGACATTGTTCTGATCAATCCGGTGACGGAAGAAGAGCAGGAATGCCGGGTCGTTTATATCGGCGACATGTCAGATCGCGGGCATCGCATCGGCCTCGAATTCAATTCTCCGGCTCCCCACTTCTGGGGCGTAGATTTCACCCCAGGCGACTGGCCCGGCCGCGCCTCCGACGCCCCCATTCGATAATTTTGTTCGCCCTTCTTTCGCCTATATTCCGTAAGTTTTTGCAACCTGAATCCTATTGATTCCGCAGCACTTCCGACGGGCCTTACATCATGTGGATTTGCAGAGCTTCGTCAAATCTGCTAATGTAATCATGGAATTAAATACAAGAAGATGAATATTACGACATTGATAACAAACGGCCGAGCCGTCCGTACGCTCGTCACCCCCGCAAATTTGCGGAGTCCAGTACCAGCTCTCGGATCAATTTCTAATCGAGACTCAAAATTATTAGAAACGCCCGTAAGTGAAAGAAAACATGGAAGGGAGCAAATTCTAATCGAGACAAAATTGACCCCTCAACGAACGCGAAATTCGCTGATCGTGACAGTCTTAGAACATGAACTTCGCGGCCAGTTGAAAGGCGCGTGGGCCGCCTGAGCCGAATACGCCGCCCGCTGTCGAGACTGGTGTACCGAATTGCGACGAGAAGCTTGGATTGTTGGTATCGGGAACCAGAACGTTGAAGAACCCCGAATAGTCCGAGTTGCTTACGCCGAGAATGTTGGTCTTGTTGAATATGTTGAACGCCTCGCCGATCAGTTGAATCGTGTAGCGGTCATTGAAACGGAAATCGCGGGAGAGCCGGAAATCGAATGAATTGAATGTATCGTTAAAGCGGGCGCCCGGCGAAACGAGCGGCAGAAGCTCGCCATTTTCGCCGCCTGCCGCATTGATGGCCGAGAGCGCCGCGTTGAGTTCGGCGCCGGTGTGGAATTCGCGCCCGCCGGCGTTGCGGCTGAATTGCGGCACGCGCGTGGTGTTTCCGTTCACGTCGTCATACAAGATGTCCATCGGAACGCCGGAGGCATAAGTCCAAAGGGCGGAAAAACGGAAAGCGTAGGGCAAATCGACGACGCCTTGAAGGACGAGACGATGGCGCTGATCGTTCGGCGCGGGACCGTATTCCCGTCGCAGATCGGTGGGATCGACGGGCGCATAGCCAAATGGAATCTGATCGTAGTTGGCGTAATCGAAGGTCTTCGAGAGCGTATAGGCCGCGTGGAATTGATAGCGGCGCTCGAAGCGTTTATCCACGCTCAGCCAAAGCGCGTCGTAGTGCGTGTTGGCGCTGGATTGAAGATCCGTGATCGTTTCCGGGCCGCCTGAGTCTGGATTGAACACCGAGCCGATGGGAACGCCGATGATGAAGGCCGTGCCGAGATCGTGGATGCCATCCGCGCGCACAATCCAATTGCGCGCGAACGAGTACTGCACGCCCAGGTTGGTTTGCTGCACCATCGGATTCCGCATTCGATTGTCGATGATGTTGATGCCTTCGGCCGCGCCGCCAGCGCCAGGAATGATTGCACCGGTGAACGGATTCGAAAGCGTTGGCGCGCCTGGAAGAAACTGCCCCATGGGTCCGAGGTAGTCAATATTTCCTTCGCGCACATCTATTGGGAGCGCTTCGCCGTTCAATCCGCGTTCGAGCGAATCGATTTCGAGGGTAATCCTGTCGTAGTAAATTCCGTAGCCGCCGTGAACGCTGAACTTTGCATCCTTCGTTGCCCAGTTAAAGCCGACTCGAGGGCCGAAATTCTTGCTGGGCCTGTGCCGAGTGCCTTGCAGATATGGAAGCAGGATCGGATTGATTTGGCTGTAATACCCGACGTCGTTGGCGCCGGTATCGATTTCGTATCGAAGACCGAGATTCAGAGTGAACTGCGGGTGCACACGCCAATCGTCCTGAACATATGCGGCGAAGTGATTATTGTCGGTGTCAGGAATGATCAGAGCCGTCGTGGGAATGGCGCTGCGGATGGTCACAGCAAAGAGGAGATCTTCGTCATTTACGACGCCATCCCCGTTGTGATCGCCATCAGGAAAATTCTCAATGAATTCGATGGCCCCTGATTGAAACACGCCAAGGACGAAGTCGGCGCCGATGCGCTGATACTCTCCGCCGAATCCGATGTTGTGATTGCCGTGCACCCAGTCCCAGCTATCGTCGAACTGCTCGCGTTTCTGGCGCGTCTGCTGAGGAACGCGATACGAGGATCCGTCCGCGATGCTGGGGAAATCGAGTTCCGGCCCGGTCGCAATGGGATCCGTGGTGTTAATGAAATTGTTGAAGGCGAAGCTGTTGCGATTCAGCAGAGTGGAGCTTACGACGTGTGTCCAGGAAGCTACGAAATCCTGGAAATTGTTGCGAAGGTCTTGGCGCTCGGAGGCAGAGCCGATTGGAGCGCTGGTCAAAAAGCTAGCCGCACCGGTGGCCGCAAGGCGTTCGATGTAATAGTGCAGCGACAAAAAATCCTTGGAGGAAATTTGCCAGTCTCCGCGGAGTGTTCCGATGGGATCGTTTAGCGGTTCGGGAGCAAAAGAGTTCGTAATTGTTTGCGTGGCATCGTCGCGGGTTCCTACCAGCACACCGCCCAATTCATCGCGGTATTCAAACGCGCCGAACCACCAGACTCTGTCTTTTATGATTGCTCCGCCGAGGGTGCCGGAATATTGTTCGCGACGGAAAGGCGGCAGCTCGCCAGACGTGGAAGTTGGATTGAAAGTGGCGGGCAATGCCTGCAGGTCTTTGTCGCGTTCGTAAAAGGACGCGGAACCGTGAAGAGTGTTCGTACCGGATTTAGTCACGACATTTACGACCGAAGAGCCGGAGCGGCCCGTCTCTGCGGAGAAGCGGTTCGTGGCGATTTGAAATTCCTGCACCGCGTCTTCCGGAACGTTGACGAGCATGCCGCCCACGACGTCGTCGTTGTTGTCCATCCCATCAACGCTAACGTTGCCGCCGCGTCCGAGTTGGCCCGCGGAGGAAATCACGATCGTCTCGGCTTTGGTGGGATCGAAATTCGGGGCAATCGTATTGCCGGGCATCAGAAGCGACAATTCCAGAAAATTACGGCCATTGACGGGCAGATTGTCGATTTGGCGCGCGTTCACGACTCCGTCAACGACCGATGAGACGGTGTTGACCTGCGAGCCGACGTCCGAGTCCGTGATTTGAATCGTGGTTTTCGCAGAGGCCAAGCTGAGTTGGACTTTGAGATCGGCTTGTTGCCCGACTTCCAGACGGATTTCCGCCGTAAATACGCTGAACCCTTTTGCGGTGACGCGGACTTCATACTCGCCGGGAATGAGATCGTTAAGTACAAAAAGCCCGGAGCCATTTGTAACGGTCGTGCGTTCGACTCCGGTGGCCTTGCGAAGCGCGACAACCTCCGCTGCGTTCACGATGGCGCCTTGCGGATCGGCGACGTCGCCGTTCAAAACCGCGGTGCCCAATTCTTGCGCGCGCGCAGGAACAGCTAAGAAATTCGCTGATCCAAGGATTAGTAGGGGAATTAGTCGAGCCATTCCTATGTGGCCTGAAAAACGCGGCAATCGCATGCGCACACCCCTCCCAGGAGCTGTGAAATAAAAGTTGCAGAAAACTCTTGCGGCGCCACCACACCCAGTGCACACCGAGAGTGTGCAGCAATTTGAACGGCCCGTTGATGAAACGCAATAGCAAGAAAATACTAGCCAGCACCGCGATGGACATTTCGCGCGGACCGGCTTTCGTGCGCCCATGTGCTGGACGGCCGCTGTGGCTGCGATTTATGCTGTTCCCGCGAGCAAGCGGGCGGCGCACTGGAGCCACATATGGAACTCCGAAAAAATACTGTGATTAGTGTCGCGATTGGGGTGGCGATTCTGGCCGTATACGCGGGAGTGATTCCACGATCGGTTGCGTTGGATCAGAATCCTAAGAATGTTCGCAGCAGAATTTCGATTTTTGACCTCGAGAGCAAGAAAACTGCAGTTTTGTACTCAGAGGATAAGCTGTGGGAAGCGCCGAACTGGTCACCGGACGGAAAATATTTGTTAGCGAACTCTGGCGGCAAGCTTTACAGCTTCGCGCTCGATGGTGGAGTGGAAGTGCAACCTGAAAAGCTGACGCTCGACGACGCCTACCAATGCAATAACGACCACGGCATTTCGCCGAGCGGCAAACTGCTGGCATTTTCGGCCACGAATGGCGACGCGAAGGGATCACAAGTGTTTGTGGCCGCCGCGAGCGGCGCGAGCGCGCGACTGATTACCGAAAATGTGCCGAGCTATTTTCATTCCTGGTCGCCGGATGGAAATTGGCT
>DATBYF010000017.1:0-185596 GCA_036513895.1 Candidatus Acidiferrales bacterium
GATGCCTTGGGCAATATGTATGTCGCGGGCGCGTCGAACTCAGCGGCTGGGACGCTCGGGTTTACAGTGCCGGCAGGCGGGTTCCAAGCGAATTGCGACCTCGATGGGCAGGGCAATTGTGAAGGCGACGCATTTGTTGCGAAAATCGACCCGGCAGGAACGGGCGCGGCGTCGCTCATTTACTTCACGTACATTGGCGGTTCGCTGGCTGATACCGCGGCAGGAATTGCAATTGACACGAGCGGCGACGCGTTCATCACTGGTTCAACGGTCTCGCCCGACTTTCCGACCTCGACGGGAGTATTCCAGCCGACGTATGGCGGCGGAAACGACGACGCCTTCGTCACGGAACTCGATCCTACGGGTGCGACTCTCATCTATTCGACATATCTGGGTGGCAGCAATACCGACAACGGAAACGGAATCGCCGTGGACACGACTGGATCGGCGTATATTGCCGGGCAGACCTGCTCAGTAGACTTCCCACTTGCGAATCCGGAGCAATCGAATCCAGGCGGTGATTGCGACGCCTTCATTACAAAGATTGGCAGTGGCTCGGGCCTTGTGGTTACGCCAGCGGGATTGGTTTTCCCGGATGAGAATGTGGGAACAGCGAGCCCGGCGGAGACCGTAACCCTGACAGCCGGCACGACGGCGGTAACCATTTCGAATATCACGGTCACCGGGACCAATGCCGCCGATTTCGCAGAGACTTCCAACTGCACCGGCACACTGGCGGCCAGCAGCCAGTGCACGATTTCCGTCGTCTTCACTCCGTCGACCGGGGCAGCGGAGTCGGCCTCCATCGGAATTCTGGACAGCGCGCCGGGCAGCCCGCAGATTGTGAATCTGAGCGGCGGAGGCCTGGCGGCAACGCCTGATTTCACGATCTCTGTAATTCCGGGATCGGCAACCGTAACTGCGGGCAATAGCGCAAGTTTCGCGCTGACGATCAATTCAGTGGCTGGCTTCAGCAGCCAAGTCTCGCTGACGTGCAGCCCGGCTCCGCAAGCGGGGAATTGCTCGGTTTCGCCATCTATTGTTACGCCGCCTGGCACGGCTGTGCTGACGGTGAAGACGGGGGCACGGACGTTTGTGACGCCGATTTCGTCGCAGAGACAGAATCCATTCGGTGGCGTGCGGCACTTCGGTCCGGGTTGGTTTGCACTGATATTTGCGCTGATGCTGATGTCATTGACCATGGCCAGCAAGCAGCGCGGTCGACGGGCGCCAGCGGTGGCGTTGGGCTTCGTTTTGTCGATGCTCTTCCTGATGGCGGCTTGCGGTGGCGGTGGTCCCGCGGGCGTGCCCCACGGAACGCCGGCAGGTACTTATACGGTCACAGTCACCGGGACTTCCGGTTCACTGTCGACCTCCACGTCGGTTACGATACAAGTCAACTAGTAAGCACGCCGAATTGTTAGGCGATTAGCGGTCACGGGCAATCGGCAAGCGGATGCAATTTTGGCAAGAGCGCGGAACGACATGGATCGCGCAGCGCGGACGCGCTTAAGGAGATAACTAGATGAAACGCTTCGTATGGCTGGTTCCTGCGATTTTCCTTCTTAGCCTGACGGCCAAGGCGCAGGACACTCCCGCGTGGGAGGTCGCCGGCGGCTACTCTTACTTGTATGCGAACCTCGGCAACTCGACTGGCGCAAGCAGCTTCGGGTTGCAGGGCGGCGGCGGATCGCTCACCGAGAACGTGAATAACTGGTTCGGCGGCAGAGCGGAAGTGAACGTCTACCACGGCGTGGAATCGGGAACGACGGTTTCAGCGGTGACAGCCAACTACGGTCCGGTCTTCTCCTATCGCAGGTCGGATGTGTTCACACCGTGGGCGAGCGTGCAACTTGGAATCGTGCAGGCTAGCTCAGGATATGTGGGAACTTCCGCGTCATCTTTCCAATTCGGGTTTGTTACCGGCGGCGGCGTGGACATCAAGGTAGCACCGAGGGTCGCGGTTCGCTTGAACGCGGACTATATGTACTCGCATTTCCTCGGAATTCGGCAGGATAACCTCACGTTCGGCGGCGGCTTGGTTTTCCGGTTCGGGCACAAGCCGTAATCGGCGTCGATAGTTCCTTCCTTCGAGACCGGGGGCGCGGCTTTGATTTTCTGAGGCCGCGCCCCTAATTTTTTACCAGACTCCTTCCATCCTATCTTCCTTGCTCCGTGACGTTTTTCTGATTATGGCGCGAGTGCACATTCGCGGTCAGAATTGCCGGCAGCGAACCTCGTCAAGAGATGGTTTACCGCTAGCGCATGGGGGCGATTCGTTGCGTTGACCGCGGCCGAGGCGGTGTCTAGCATCGATTGGCGATGGCAGGCGTGGCGACAATTGAAGCGCCGAAATCGGCGGCAAGGGCGGCCGCACCGGGCGACGGTACGCAATGGATTTACAAGCCGTGGCTTGATTGGTTAATTGGCTGCGGCGGCTGGTCCGCGCCATTGCTTCTGTTTGCCTGGATCGCGTCGTCGCACGCGCGCGGTTGGGCGCTGGGCTTTTATTTCTTCGCGCTGCTCTTCAATTATCCGCATTTCATGGCCACGGTTTACCGCGCTTATCACACGCGCGCGGAATTCCAGAAATACCGCATATTTACGTTGCATCTGACGGCGCTGCTGGCGCTCACGGCAATCCTCGCGCATGCGAATTTCCGGCTCGTGCCGTGGGTGTTTACGCTCTACATTTTCTGGAGCCCGTGGCATTACTCGGGGCAGAACTATGGGCTGCTGATGATGTTTGTCCGGCGCGGCGGCACGACCGTGACGAATATCGAGCGGCGAATGTTGCGGATTGCTTTCATTTCGTCGTACGTGATGCTGCTCGCAAGTTTCAACGCCGGGCCATCGAACGATCCACTGATTCTTTCGCTGGGACTTCCTCCAATCGTTTCGATACCGCTGCGGGTGGCATCCGGAGTGTTGTTTTTGTTGATTGCCGGCTGGGTGCTGGCGCAGTGGACGATGCGGACCGGTTGGCGGGCGATGACGGCGCCGTTCACGCTGCTGGTTACGCAATTTCTCTGGTTCGTGCTTCCCACGGCGCTGGAGCTTGGTTACCGAATGGCCGTGCCGCAGACGCGCTACAGCAGCGGGATTCTCGCGGTGCTGCATTCGGCGCAATATCTTTGGATCACAAGCTACTACGCGCAGCGCGAAGCTGTGGCCGCGGGCGGGGCGGCGTGGCGCATGGGCAAGTATTTCGCGACGCTCATTGCCGGGGGCATTGCGCTGTTTATTTGCGGGCCGTGGATTGTGAGCTACACGTTTCATTACGACTTTACGGTGAGTTTTTTGATTTTTACGGCGCTGGTGAATATCCATCATTTCATGCTGGACGGCGCGATTTGGAAATTGCGCGATACGCGCGTCGCGTCAGTTTTGGTAAGTAAAGAAAAAGACAATGACAAGCGTGGGCGCGGCAAATCCGAAGCGGGAAGCGTGCCGACGAGCTGGATTGGCGGGCAGAGTTTCGGAGCGAATGCCTTTCGCGTGACGATCATGCTGGCGCTATTTCTCTGGGGCGGCGTGGATCTGGTCCGTTATTTTGCGGGCACCGACGACGGAAATCTTCCGCACCTTCTCAACGCGGCGAGCATGAATCCTTACGACAGCGCGCTTGAAATGCGAATTGCACGCGCGGATGCCAAGGAGGGGCACGCGGACGATCAACTTGCGGCGCTTGCTCGGGCGGTGGAAGTAAATCCATCGAATCCAGCGGTGCAAGAGGCGCGCGCTCGGGCCCTGATTGAGGCGGGACGCTACGACGAAGCTTACGATCACTACAAGCAGATGCTCGCGAGATTTCCGAAGAATGCCGATGCGCTGGTGAATTTCGGACTGCTGGCGGCGCGATTGGGCCACGGCGACGAAGCCATTGAAAGTTGGGAGCGCGCGATTGACGCGGACCCTTCGCAGCAGAATGCGCAGCTCTATCTGGCGGAAGCGCTTGATCGCTCTGGGCAATTCGCCTCGGCGGCGACGTATTTCGAGGCGTTTCTGAAAATTTCCGAAATTCCAAATGATGCGGTGCCTCCCGAAGCGCGCGTGACGCCCCGGCAGCGAGCGGCCGTGATGATCGAATTGGCCGATGCGCTGCGTCAAACGCGGCAGATGGATCAAGCGTTGACGGAGTATCACGCGGCTGCCGCGCTTGCCGAGCAGTCGGGCGATCTTCGGGATCAAAGCCTTGCGCAGTCGCATTTGGCCGACGCACTTGACTCGGCCGGCAAAGCGAGCGATGCCGCGCTGACGTACCAAGAAGTTCTTACGCTCGATGAGCAGCTAAAAGATCCGCGCGCGGAAGCGGTTGATTGGTTCAACTACGGGCAATTTCTGGCGAGGCATGACTTGCCGGGCCGGCTGGCGTATGCATGCTATTTGAAAGCGGAGCAATTGCTCGCGCCAACTCCGGGAGAAGAATTAAATACTGTTGAGAGCGCGCGGAAGGTGACTGAAGCGCAGTTCGGTGCCGGTTCGATGGCAGTGAAAAAGAATCTCGACGGAGTCCTTGTGCAGGCAAAATCGCTGCCAGCGTCGGCGTTCACCGCGGCGCACTAATCTCGGACGTCGCAGTAATTCCAAAACCAACATCCGGACGAACCCTCTCGGCGGGATTTCTGCCTACGAGTTCCCGCGCGGGTGCTTGTTCAATTCGCAGGCAAGATGCCCGCGCCACGAGAGAATCGGCGCAATCCGTGCGAGAAATGCATCGCGTGGCGTCGCGATGGCTGTGATATAACCCCTGCGCGAACGAGCCGTGCCGCAGCGACTTGCTGTCCAATTCCGGCTCCATCAGGCAACGAGTTCCATTAATAGAGTTTTGATTTAATGGCTCGCGAGGAAATCCATGAAATATCGCAGGCTTGGGCGCACCGGGTTCGACGTCAGCGAAATCGGCCACGGGCTTTGGGGAATGAGCGGTTGGAGCGGCTCGGAGGACCAGGAATCGCTCGCGGCCATGCAACTATCGGTAGATCTTGGCTGCAATTTTTTCGATACGGCGTGGGCTTACGGCAACGGGAAAAGCGATGCGCTGCTCGGCGAAATACTTGCTAAAAATCGCGGGAAGCGGCTGTACGCTGCCTCAAAAATTCCGCCGCTCAACGGAAAATGGCCGGCGACGTCGAAGTACGAATACAGCGAAGTATTTCCGGCTGCGCACGTTTTTGAGCACGCGAGAATGATTCGCGAAAAACTTGGCACGGAAGCGATCGACCTGCTGCAATTTCACGTGTGGGACGACAGTTGGGCCGAGGAGCAGGAGTTTCGCGAGACTGTTGAAAAGCTGAAGAAGGACGGCTTGATTCGATATTTCGGATTGAGCCTGAATCGCTGGGAGCCTGACAACGGAATCAAAGCGCTGCACACCGGGCTGGTGGACGCGGTGCAGGTGATCTACAACATTTTCGACCAGGCGCCGGAAGACAATCTCTTTCCGGCATGCCGCGCGCTCGGCATTGGAGTGATCGCGCGAGTTCCTCTCGACGAAGGCAGCCTTGGCGGAAAGCTGACGGCCACAACTAAGTTTCCAGCGAACGATTGGCGCTCCGGATATTTTGGGCCGGAGAATCTTTCGAAGACAGTAGGTCGCGTGGAGATTTTGAAGCGGATCCTGCCGGGTTCGATGACGATGCCGGAAATGGCGCTGCGCTTCATTCTGTCGAATCCCGATGTGAGCACGACAATCGTGGGGATGCGCAGGCCGAGGCACGCTCGCGAGAATTTGGCGACGAGCGACGCCGGGCCACTGGACGCGGGCTTGCTCGGGGCGCTCAAGCCGCAACGCTGGGATCGAACGCCTCAGCGCTGGTCGGATTGAGTTAGCGGCTGGAACTTAGCTCACTCGAACGGCAAGAAAATCCATCATGGCGAACGGCACCGCAAGCTATATCGGCGCGATTGATCAAGGCACGACGAGCACGCGATTCATCGTGTTCGATCGCACTGGACGGATCGTAGCCGTCGCGCAAAAAGAGCACGAGCAAATTTACCCGCAGCCCGGTTGGGTCGAACACGACGCCGAAGAGATCTGGCGAAACACGCAGGAAGTAATCGCCGGAGCAATGAAACAGCGATCGCTGCGGGCGATTGACATAGCCGCAGTCGGAATCACAAATCAGCGCGAGACGACGGTCGTTTGGAATAGGAAGACGGGCAAGCCGGTAGGGAATGCAATCGTCTGGCAGGATACGCGCGTCGGCGATGCGGTGGAGGAATTCTCGCGCGACGGCGGCCAGGATCGATTCCGCGCGCAAACGGGTCTGCCGCTCTCCACGTATTTCAGCGCGCTGAAAATCCGCTGGATTCTGAATCACGTACCTGGAATCCGAAAGCTTGCCGAATCGGAATCAAGCGAACTTGTCTTCGGAAACCTTGACACCTATCTCCTGTGGAATTTGACTGGCGGCATTCGCGGAGGAATTCACGCAACGGACGTGACGAACGCGAGCCGGACGCAATTGATGGATCTCGAAACGCTTGCGTGGGATGCCACGATTTTGGAGGCATTCGGGATTCCGGCGACGATGCTGCCCGAAATTCGCTCGAGCAGTGAAGTTTATGGATACGTGAAAGAAGGAGCGCTTGCGGGAGTTGCCATCGCGGGAATTCTGGGGGATCAGCAAGCGGCACTCGTCGGGCAAACATGCTTCAACTCGGGCGAGGCGAAGAACACCTACGGCACGGGCTGCTTCATGCTGATGAATACTGGCGAACAAGCCGTGCAGTCGCAGCATGGATTGCTGACGACCGTCGCATACAAATTCGGTAAGCAGCCGGCGCGATACGCGCTCGAAGGCAGCGTCGCCATCGCAGGCGCGCTGGTTCAATGGCTTCGCGACAATCTTGGTCTCATCGCGAAGAGCTCTGATGTGGAAGTGCTGGCGCGGACGGTGAAAGACAATGGCGGCGTTTATTTCGTTCCCGCGTTTTCGGGACTTTATGCGCCGCACTGGAAGAGCAGCGCACCCGGCGTGATTGCGGGACTGACCCGCTTCGCAAATAAAGGGCACATGGCGCGAGCGTCGCTCGAGGCCACTGCATTCCAGACGCTCGAAGTCCTCGAAGCAATGGAAAAAGATTCGCGGATCGAGCTCGACGTGCTGCGAGTGGACGGCGGGATGGTCGAGAACGATTTGCTGATGCAATTTCAAGCGGACATTTTGAGCCGGCCGGTGGTGAGGCCTGCGGTGAAAGAGACGACGGCGTTAGGAGCGGCCTACACTGCCGGGCTTGCGGTGGGCTACTTTTGCGATCTCGACGAGCTGCGCGCGAATTGGGCTGTAGACCAGACATGGACGCCGAATATGCCCGCGGATACGCGAGCCGAACTTTATCGAATGTGGAAGCGTGCGGTGACGAAGTCTCACGACTGGGTTGACTGAAGGCGAAAGAGGTCGACCAAGGCCGCGCATATTGAGCTTTGCATCTCTCCGAGCAGGTCATTTCGTAAAGGAGTACCGATGCCATCTCCATGGTTCGGAGAATTCATGGGCACGTTCGTTCTAATTCTGCTCGGCAATGGAGTTGTGGCGGGCGTGCTGCTGAAACGGTCGTACGCGGAAGGCTCAGGCTGGATCGTTATCACCGCGGGCTGGGCGTTCGCGGTGATGGCCGGAGTGTTTACCGCGATTGCGTGCGGGAGCAGCGACGCAAATTTGAATCCGGCCGTTACGTTCGGCTTCGCCTGTTTGACCGGTGGCTTCGGCAAAGTCCTGCCTTACACCTCGGCACAAGTGCTCGGCGCATTTCTCGGAGCTACGCTTGTATGGCTGCACTATTTTCCGCACTGGAAAGAAACACCTGACGTGAATCTCAAGAGAGGATGCTTCTGCACGGCGCCAGCCATAAGAAATACGGCCGCAAACCTCACGAGCGAAATCATCGCAACTTTTATTCTCGTGTTCGTCGTCGAAGCCATTTTTTCGAAGGCGGTGGCGGCGAACGGTATCTCTGTCGGACTCGGGCCATATTTGGTCGCTGCGCTCGTCTGGGGAATTGGCCTGTCGCTTGGCGGGACCACGGGCTACGCCATCAATCCGGCTCGAGACCTGGGCCCGCGACTGGCGCACGCTGCGCTGCCGATTACGGGGAAGGGCGGCTCCGATTGGAGCTACGCGACGATTCCGATTGTCGGGCCACTAGCGGGAGGCGCGCTGGCCGGATTTCTCGGGCATATCATTCATTTGTAGGGCATTTGCCGCATTTTCACGGCAGCGGTTTTCAGGCCCTTCGAATGCATTTTGAGCCGATTTTGAGCGCCACCGACTCGTCCTACCGTATCTTTCGGGTAACCCATAACTTCTGAATCACCTGTCCTTGTTGACGTGCTTGCCTGGAAACAGAGGCTCTACGCTGCCTTGCCGATTTTCCTACAGGTTGTAAATTCATCTTAGGGCCCTCGCAGAATTCCATTGAATAGGTTCAGACGGTGGACAGAGTTTGCGGGAATTCGCTTGGAGAACTCCGGGCATGCGTCCCGTCGGTCGCTGCCGATGGCGCCAATGTCCATGAAACCGAAGGCGCTTGCCTCTCTGGGCGCGTGTCTTCAAGGCAGATACGAACTATGAAAAAGAATCTTCGAATCGCGATGATAGTGGCGTTCGGCGCGCTCTCTTTGTTTACAACGGCCAGCGCTTTTGCCCAGGACAGCCACATCGGGAATTTGACGGGTAACGCAAAGAAGGGCAAGGACTACTATCGTCGCTACTGCATCGGCTGTCATGGAGTGAAGGGTGACGGGCAGGGGGAGAATGCGCCTTATCTCGATCCGAAACCCCGGGATTTTACCGCTGGCACGTTTAAGTGCCGCTCGACGCCGACGGGCAGCATTCCACTCGACGTTGACCTATTCCAGACAATTAAGCGCGGGATTGACACAACAGGAATGCCGGCGTGGAGCCCTCTCACGGATCAGCAGCGCGCCGACTTCGTGGCTTACATCAAGAGTTTCTCTCCGCGGTTTAAGGAGGAGAAGCCTGACGCGCCGGTCGTTATTCCCCCGGAAACTCCGAACACGTCCGATAGCGTGAAGCGCGGCGAGGTTCTCTATCAAGAGACACTGAAATGCGTGCAATGCCACGGAGCGACAGGACTCGGCGATGGGCCATCAGCGGCTACGCTCCGAGACAACAAGGACAATCCTATCGTTCCGTATAACTTCGTCGAGAGAACGCGGTTTAAATGCGGTAATACGAGCGTGGACCTCTATCGAATTTTCATGACTGGGCTCGATGGGACCCCAATGCCATCTTTTGCAGATTATTTGAAGCCCGACCAAGGATGGGACCTGGTGCATTACCTGCGCTCACTCCAACTCAACTACAAGCCCAAACACGGCGCCAGCGAAGAGCACATAGCGCAAAAGAAGGCAGCGCTTCGGGCTCCTTATGAGCTCGCGGACGGGCGCAATTGAGGCATCGGGAAACTGCAGACAAGCCCCGAGGCTGAGGAGAAGAAAGATGCGGTTGGGAAGACTGTTCATTGCAGCAATGTTACTGACGGGTTTCGCGATCGCGATTCCGACATCCGCTCAGAATGCATACCAAGTTGTCAGCGTGCCGGATGGAGGCACGATTTCGGGCGTGGTCAAATGGACGGGGGAACGACCGAAACCTATCACGTTACCTATAACAAAGGACGCGGCCACGTGCGATCCAGAACACGCGGGAACGCGCGACCTTGACCGCCTCGTGATTGGGGCAGATGGTGGCGTCGAAAATACCGTCGTGTATCTTCGTGGGATCGCTTCAGGGAAGCCTTGGGATTTGCCGGATGCTCGGCGGCACCTTGACCAGAAGCAGTGCCGGTATGTACCACATATCACGCTTGTTCCGGTAGGCGGGGATCTTGCGATTAAAAGCAGTGACTCGATTTTGCACACGGTCCATATGGTCGGCGCGGCTGAGTACAACCTCCCATTTCCGATGACGGACGTGACGCTCACGCGGACCATGCACAAAGCCGGGTCGGTCGATCTGAAATGTAACGCTGGGCACATCTGGATGAATGGGGTTGTCATGGTAGTCCCTGATCCGTATTACGCGATTACGGACGAGCGCGGTGAATTCAAGATTACAGGCGTCCCGCCAGGGGACTACGAAATCGTAGCTTGGCACGAGGGTTGGAAAGTCGCTCGTGAAGAACAAGTGCTGGACGTCGGGACGCAGACCAAGACGAAGCGCTACTACTTCACAGACCCGGTTACCTGGCAGAAGAAGGTAAACGTTACGGCGAATGGCCACGCTTCAGTGGATTTTCAAATCTCCGAGCACTAAACCGAAATCGCGATACGCGCGTCCTGCGCAAAATGTAAACTCCGGCGTTAACCAGCTGCGCGAATCGGTTGCCGCACCATGCCCGCTTCGGTATCATGGAACTCCCTGGCCCTCAAGGAAGTACAGCTCTGCGTTGACGAGCGACGCAAGGCGAATATTCGTTTGTGCTCGAGTGGGTTTTGCGAAGCGTTGCGCGGAATGCACTTGCTCGCGACTCCCGTCCAAATCGAAATTACTCAAATCTAGATGGCTGAAAACGACCACAAATCGCTAATTCGCGTCAGCCTTAGGCTGATAACGCCGCTAATCGCCAGCGTCGCGGCAATATCCCTGATTTTCGCGGCTTACCAGGTGCGGACACAGGATCGCTCGCTGAGGCGCGATCTCGAGCGCCGCGTTGAGGCGCTCGGCGAAAGCATGGACGAAACGGTCGAAGGCGAGGTCGCCAATCATTCGAATGCCAGCCTGCGGCGTTCAATCGAGCGGCTGGTCCACCGGGACCATCTTGACGGAATCGCCGTTTTTGATACTACGGGGAACTTGCTCGCTACAGGCTCGGGTCTGGATCCCACGCTTCGCGAGCGCATGCGCGACGCCGCGACCCAGTGCACCAAGCCAACCGGCTGCCATCAATTCTTCAACTCCGGCGACGCCCTATTTCATTCCTACGCGCTGCCGCTGCAAGCAAACGACGAAACAAACGGCACGCTCGTTTTTCTGACAAACGCGAGCTACATCCAGACGGCGACCCATCGGATGTGGCGCGATACTCTGGTTCACGCCGCCCTTCAAACCCTGCTAATCGCCCTGTTGGCATTGTTGCTGGTTCGTTGGGTCTTCAAAGACACGATCACTCAGATTGCGGGATGGATGCGATCTCTCAGGCAAGGCAAAGCTTCGGCGCAGGCTCCTCCGGCGGGATCGAGCCTGCTCGAGCCGCTGACGCATGAGGCAGCTCAGATGGCGGAGAGCCTCGATGCCGCCTTAGCCGCTGCCGGCACGGAAGCGCGGCTGCGCGAAGCGGGCGAGTCCACCTGGACGGCGGAACGGCTGCACGTGAGCGTCCGCAGCAAGCTGCAAGCAGCTCCGCTATTTGTCGTTTCGAACCGCGAACCCTACATGCACGTGTGGAAAGACGGTTCAATTCAAGTGATCGTCCCGGCGAGCGGCGTTGTGACCGCGCTCGAGCCTGTCGTTCTGGCCTGTGATGGAACGTGGATTGCACATGGTTCGGGCAACGCCGATTTCGAGACCGTAGACAAACTCGATCGGCTGCGCGTTCCTCCGGAAAATCCGCGATATACCCTGCGCCGGGTCTGGCTTACGAAAGAAGAGGATGACGGTTACTATTCCGGCTTCGCGAATGAGGGCCTGTGGCCGCTTTGCCATATCGCCCACACGCGGCCGCTCTTCCGCCCCGCGGACTGGGAGCAGTACCAGCGCGTCAACGAGAAATTCGCGAAAGCTGTCTGCGAGGAAATGGCCGGCACTGAATCGCCCATCGTTCTCGTGCAGGACTATCACTTCGCGCTGTTGCCGCGGTTGATTAAGGAACAGCGGCCGGATGCGCGCGTGGCGATCTTCTGGCACATTCCCTGGCCCAATTCGGAGGCATTTCGAATCTGCCCCTGGCAGCGTGAGCTCCTTGAGGGTTTGCTGGCAGCCGATCTCATCGGCTTTCATATTCAGGCGCACTGCAACAACTTCCTTGAGACAGTGGATCGGGCGCTTGAATCGCTCACCGATTGGGATAGGTTTGTTGTTAGGCGCCAGGGCCACACAACACTCGTCCGGCCATTCCCCATCAGCGTAGCATTTACTGAGGCGAAGCCCGACTCAATCTCGCGACGCGAGCGCGCTGAACAGCGGTGGAAAGTGATGGACGAACTCGGCATCAACTCACGCTTTATCGGAATCGGCGTGGATCGCGTGGACTACACCAAAGGCATCCTCGAGCGCTTTTGGGCCATCGAGCGATTTCTCGACGAGAATCCTGATTACCGGGGCGAGTTCAGCTTCGTTCAAGTGGGCGCGCCAAGCCGGACGAACATCCGCCGTTACAGCGAGTTCCTCGAGGAAGTGCGCACCGAAGCCCAGAGAATCAACAACAAATTCAAGTCCGAGAAATCCAAGCCTATCGTGCTTCTCGAACGGCATCACAGCCACGAAGAGATCGAACGTTTCTATCGTGCGGCGGATGTTTGCATGGTGACGTCACTGCACGACGGAATGAATCTGGTGGCCAAGGAATACATCGCCGCGCGCGATGACGATCGTGGCACGCTAATCTTGAGCGCTTTCACGGGTGCCTCGAGGGAGCTTCCCGACGCGCTGATCGTCAATCCATACGACGTCGCGCAAGTCGCGTCAGCGATAGTCACGGCGTTAAAAATGAGCACTGAGGAGCAGGAAACCCGCATGACACACATGCGGCGCATCGTGCGCGAGCACAACGTCTTTCGCTGGGCCGGCAATCTTCTTTCAGCGCTGGCTGAGATTCGGCTGGAAAAACCAGCGGAGCAAATCGAAGCATGAGCAACTGGAATTCAGGCCGCGGCAATGTTGTCGAATTGAGCCGCAAGAAGGCCATCGCGGACCACTCCCGCAGGCGGGTGGTCCCAATCAACGCCCGGCGCAAATTTGGAAATCCGCGGCCGTTGTTTGCGGCCTGGGACGAGATCGAAGCGGCGTTGTGCGAAGCCACGAGTCTTGTGGTGATGTCGGATTTTGACGGCACGCTCACCCCCATTCGATCGCAACCCGAACTAGTGCGGCTCAGCGCGCACGTGCGCGTCGCGTTGGCGCAGCTCGTCGCCAAAGATGTGCTGGTCGGAGTTGTGAGCGGCCGCAGCCTGCCCGATGTGCGCAAGCGCGTTGGCCTCGACCGCATCTGCTACGTCGGGTGCCACGGGTACTCGTTTCAAACAACCAACGGCCATCCAGTGACGCTGATGAATCGCGCCGAGGAAGCGCTGCTGCCCTCCATCAGCCGAACGCTTCGGCTCCGGCTGAAGGATTTGCGCCGCATTCGTGTCGAGACGAAAGAAGCCGGGATTTCAATTCACTACCGAAACGCGACGCGGCGCGATGCAAAGCGCGCACGGACGGCAATTCAAGAAACGATCAGACGGAACCGGCGGCTACATTTGATCACCGGCAAGAAAGTTTGGGAAATTTTGCCGGGGCCGGGCGTGGACAAATGGACCGCCATCCGTATGCTGCTGGCGCTTGAGGATCGGGCGAAATCGTTGCTGGTTTACATTGGAGACGACGTCCCCGACGAATATGTATTCGCCCGCATGCGAGGAATTTCAGTAGCGGTGGGAAAACGGCGTCACACGGCCGCGCGGTTCTACGTCGAAACGACCGCGGACGTGCGCCGATTTCTCGAAGAACTGGCGAGAGCGAGAGTGTGATTTAGGGAGTGAGCTTTCCGGTAATCAGATAGTCCTGTGGCGGCACTCCAAAAGCATCCGCGACCCGATTAAAAAATGCGAAGAGCGCGGTGACGTAGACGGCTTCAGCAATCTGTTCTTCTCTCCAACCTGCGTTTCTAATCTTCTGTACGTCCGCGGGCGTGGTGCGATACGCCGCGCGGGTTACAAGCTCAACGTAATCCATCAAAGCGCGCTCAGCCGGTGTCAGGCCAGCTTCGCGGAGCTTGCCCTCCATGATTGCTTCGACGCATTTGTCGGATGCTCCCTGGACACGCAGGAAGTGTGCGTGGCTGTCCAGTCAATACGGGCACTTATTCAGGAAGGAGACGTAGCTGGCGATCATCTCCTTTTGGCGGCGATTGAGATGGCCTTCGGAGAAATGAACAGTATTTGAAAACTGCACAACCTGACGCAGAAAATCCGGGCGTGCGCCGAAGCATTTGATGATGCCCGGCACCTGATGCCGGCCCGAAGAAGCGCGCCAGAAATCATACGCGGCGGCTGCGTCGCCGCTAGCTTCGGCATCCTCGATGATCTTGAGTTTTGGCGGAGGATACTTCGGCTGAGCAGAGTTCTTCGCCCGTTTGTTTTGCGGTTTGCGCCGCTTCTTGGTGGCCATAAATATTTGAGACGCGCTACTGGCGCGTGCTCTTCGCCAATTATAACGGCGCTGTTGCTATTTCGAAGCGGCTTGCGCTTCGATGTGGTCGATAACGATAGCTTTGGATCCGCCGCGCTCGTACACTTTGCCGCTTACGGTGACTTTTTGGGCCGCGAATGGCAGCAATTTCGGATTCTGGCCGCTCGAGGGCGTTGTGTCGGCGATCGGCCAATAAATCGTGCCATCATCCGCAAGGATGACGAGCACCGAGCCGGCGTTCGCGCATTGAGTCGCGCATTCTTTGCTGATTGGCTTGCCGAGATTCTTCGTGAAAGCACATGCGGAATCGATAACGTATCCCTTCACGGTAAGCGTCTTTTCCGCAGCAGGACTAAGCGCCGCGAAAATAGCGATCGACAGGATTACTGCGCCGAGCATCAATTTCAATCGCACCGAGTTCTCCCTCTTTGATCAGATGTGTTTCTGTAGCCCAGCAAACTACGCCAAAAGTTTCTCGTTCCAAATACGGACTCCCGGAATTTGGGCGTCCTTCCGGGAGTCCTAACTCGAATCGTTTAAGAGCTATGCTAGGGTTGTTGATTGGCGGCAATTTAGTCGCGAATACTCCGCCGCGCAATACTGCAAAAATACTATCAGCGCGAGAGCGGCTTCATTCCTTGCGACTCGATGCATCGGTAGGCGCGTCCAGCCGCGATATTTTTGAACTCTTCCACGCGTCCGCTGGGCCATTGAATCACGATTCGATCTACGGAATCGCGTTTACCGACACCGAGAGTGACCGGCAATTCCGATTGCGAGAGATAGCTCGAGCCGCCCTTTACGAGGCGCGATTGGCCGGTGCCGTTATATTCGATACGCACGCCGGCGCCGATGGCATCGCGATTCGATTTCGTTCCGACAAGATGCAAACGAATACTGCGATTGCCGCTGACCTGTTCATTGCGGAATAAAAAGGCAGGACCGTTGTTCGTCGTCAACAGCAGATCGAGATTGCCGTCGCGATTGAAATCGCCGTATGCGAGGCCTCGACCAACTTTCGGTTGATCGAATCCGCCGCCGGCGTCCGCCGCGACGTCGTGAAACGTGCCCTTTCCATCGTTTAGGAAAAGATGCGGCGGCTGCGCGTAGCCCACGTTGCCGCGAATGTTGCGCACCGTTTCGTCAATGTGGCCATTCGCGACCACGAGGTCAAGATAGCCGTCGAGATCCATATCGGCGAACAAGCAGCCAAAGCCCAGGCTGCTTTTTGACGGCAAGCCGATACCGGCACGCGTGGCAATATCGTCAAACGTTCCTTTCCCGCTCGCGTGATATAGCCCCATCATTTCGTTGTCGAAATTTGTGATGGCGATTCCCGGCGCCCCCGAGTTATCGAAGTCCGCCACGTCCACGCCCATCCCGGCGCGCGCCTTGCCCTCGCTGCTGAACGCGATTCCGGCCTCGACGGCGACTTCTTTGAACGTGCCGTCGTGCTGGTTGCGGTAGAGCTTGTTAGGCTGCGTATCATTCGCAACGACGATGTCGGGCCAACCATCCTGATCGTAATCAAACATGGCGACGCCGAGAGACTTCGAACTGCTGTCGAAAATTCCGCTCTTGGCGGTCACGTCTTCGAACGTGCCGTCGCCGCGATTGTGAAACAGCCAGCAGGTCTCGCCGCGATACGCCTCCGGCGTGCAATACGATTTGTGCTTGCCATCCAGGCTGCAGAAAACGTCGTGCTCGGGCGACCATTTCACGTAATTGCAAACAAAGAGATCGAGGAGGCCGTCGCGATCGTAATCGAACCAGAGCGCCGAGGTGCTGAAGCCGTCGCGGCCAGCGAGCCCGCTGGTGCGTGTGACGTCCACGAACGTGCCTTTGCCGGTGTTCTTGAAGAGATGGTTCTGGCCGACGCACGTAATTAGGATGTCGGGGAAACCGTCGTTGTTGTAATCGCCGACGGCGACGCCCAGCCCGTATACCTCAACATCAAGACCGGCGCTGCGCGTGACATCTGCAAATGTGCCGTCGCGGTTGTTGCGGTAGAGCTTCAGCGTGGTTCGGTCGCGTTTGTGCCCCGGCCAGTCCATGCCGTTCACAAGCAAAATGTCCTGCCAGCCGTCGGCGTCGTAATCGAGAAACGCGCAGCCCGAGCCCATCGTTTCCGGCAGCATCTTGCCGCCAAAGGCGCCGCTGTTGTGATGAAACTCGATGCCGACGCGCGCGGTCACATCCGAGAGACGAAAACCAAGGTTTGGAGCAGGGCCCGCAAATGCTTGCGTGACAAACGGCCAAATACCAGCGGCGCTGACCGCGGAGGCCGATGCGGCGCCAGCCATACCAAGCAGGAAAGACCGTCGCTTCACGGAACGCTTACCAGGCCGTGGCGAATTGCGTAGACAACAAGCTCAGCAGTCTTATGAATCCCGAGCGTGTCCATGATGTTTGCGCGATGAACGGCTACGGTATTGACGCTGAGATCGAGCTGGCTCGCGATTTCCTTGTTCGATTTTCCGCTGACGATGAGTTGAAGAACTTCGAGTTCCCGCGCCGTCAGGCTTGCGCCGCGCTCGCCCTTCAATCCGGGTTCGCGGGTTAATTGCGAGGCGAGCACTTTTTCGCCCGCGGCGACGCGCCGGATGGCGTCAACCAGCTCGAGATCAATAGCGTTCTTGAGGATGTAGCCCCGAGCGCCAGCTGCCATAGCTTGCCGCACAAGTGTATCTTCCGAATGCATGCTGAGCATCAAAATCGCCGTTTCAGGAGCGCTTTCGAGAATCTTCTGTGTCGCGACTAACCCGCTCACTCTCGGCAGTGCGCAATCCATTACGATGACGCGCGGCCGAAGCCGGAGGGCAAGTGGAATCGATTCTTCGCCGTTTCCTGCTTCGCCGACTACTTCCAGGTCGGGTTCGTCCTCGATGATCCGGCGGAATCCGCGCCGGACGAGGCTATGATCGTCTACCAACATCACAGTGATTTTCTTAGGCATTCGTTTCCGTCCTTCCTCGGGGAACGCTCAAGCGAACCAGCGTGCCGCCCGTTTGCGGCGTGGTGAATTCGATGCGCCCGCCGAGCAACTCGGCACGCTCGCGCATGGCTACCATGCCGATCCCTCGGCTCACGGACTGAGAATTGAATCCTTTGCCGCGATCTTCCACCTCGAGCATCAGCGAATTAGGCTCAAACTTCAGCCGCACCCAGGCCTCGCGCGCTTCGGAATGCCGCGCCGCGTTGTTCAGCGCCTCCTGCAGAATTCGATAAATGTGAATTCCCGCGCTGCCGTCCACAGCGAATGGCCGGCCCGATTTTTCGTAGCTTATGGCGAGACCGGTTTGTTTTTCTACAGTCGGAATGTACCAGCTTACGGTGCTCTCGAGGCCTGATTCTTCGAGCATCACGGGATGAAGAGCCTGCGAGAGCATGCGCACATTTTCGAGCGTGGATTGCGCGATTTCCGAGACTTCACGCAGTTCGGCGCGCAGGGGCGAATCGGGCGGTGAATGCCGTTCGGCGCGAGCGAGCATGGCACCGACCGCCGTGAGAATCTGTCCAAATTCGTCGTGCAGCTCACGCGAGATGTGGCGCAATGTGGATTCCTGGGTTGCGATCAATTTCTGAGCCAGATCGCTGCGCTGCTCGGAAAGCGATGCGAGTTCGGCAAACAATCGCCGGTTGGAACGGATCATGTAAAGACCCGTGAGTGAAATCGCGATGAGAGTGGCAGTCAGAAAAAGGTAGCCCTGTCGTTGTACATGGCTGTAAATCTCCGCAACGCGCTCGGCGGCCTGTTCCTCGCTTTCGTTGTTTTCGACGAGCAACCGCGCCACGGCAGTGCTAAGCGCTTCCTGGCGCGCCTGAAGCGAGAGCCGAATTTGAACCCGCGCTTCGTCCGCCTTGCCTTCCTTTGCGAGGGCAAAAGTCCTGTTCACCGCGTCCCAGAATTGCTGCACGGAACTGACAAGGTATTGCCGTTGGTCCGACGAACGTTGGGCTACGGCAGTTTGCTCCTCGAGCTTCAACGCATCGTCAAGATCGGTGTGAATGCGCTCGAATTGTGCCGACCACGCAGTCAATGGGTAGGGTTCATCGTTATCGAGCATGTCCCGCATGGCGAGCGCGAGCGAATTTAGATCGTTCTGAATGCGAAGCAATTCGAGCGAATCTTTGCGGTTGCGGTCGGCGATATCATGCTGCAATTCGCGGAGGCCGGCGATCTGCCGTTCGATGTAAATCGAATATGTCACCACGGCAATCAGCGTGATGATCAGGCCGAGGAAGAGAACTGGCGTTGGAGAAGGAGCGGGCGAGCGCTGCACCGTCCGAGAATATAACGCTGGCGCGCCAAATTCCAATGTAGCGGCTTTGTAGCTCATGCCTGCTGAGCTTCGAAGGGTCCCCGGCGCGGCGCAGTCGCGACGAAACGTGAGGCATTTAACTAAATGCGCACTCACCTCCCGCGATGATCGACTCAACGCAGCCTAGCGCGGCCGGTTGCCATCTTTTATATCGAGATCAATCATCCATGCAGCTGTGCGTCGAAAGCGGTCAACTTCAAAAGGGTCTTCCGAATCGGTCATAAGCGCCGCTTTCACGCGGATAGCCCTGCGGTAGGCCAAACGCAACACGGAAAAACCGCCGACCAATGTGAGAGCCACAAATGCGAGGCCAATCAAAACCTGATCGTCCACAGACAACATATATACGATTGCAGCCGTCAGGATAAGAACAACTATCCGAATGATCCAGATCGCTTCCTTGAAATACCTGGGTTGTTCCGCTACAGGCCTGTAGGAATACAACATCGAGAAAACCAATCCAGCTATGAGACCGAGCGCCCATCCCAGGATTGCCGCACGAAAGATCAGTTGCACCTAAAATCTTCCTTCCAAGGCGAGTACGCGTTCAACTATTTCCACGGCTGCTGATATGCTTGCAACGAATTTTCCCGAGCCGATTTCACCGGCGGAGGCACTCGTAAAGATAGCACTACATCGGTGGCGGCGCGCACGTTAGACACATTCTTCAGTTTCAATCGCGCGTGGCACGGCAAATGCGAGACGGCAAATCATGAAAGCTCGAGTTCCGGCAATGCGCTCATGGGCCGCGCGATCCTGGAATTTCACTTGCAGCCTCGCGATTTTGGTTCTCGTCATTTCTATTGCGCCCAGAACGCTAAAGTCCCAATCTTCCGCGCCGGCGCCGTCGGCCCCTGGCTCAATCTCCAATAATTCGAATGTCGCCTCGCATTCCGGCTCCGATTCTTACACTGGCAGCGAACCATGCGCGAAATGTCACGCCTCCATCTACGAATCCTACAGCCATACTGCGATGGCGAACGCGAGTGGCCCAGCTTCGCAAGGTGTAATCGCAGGGGACTTCGAGCATCCGCCCTCCGGCGTTGATTACCGCGTTTCCGCCGAGAATGGCCAAGTCTGGCTCAGCTTTGAGCGACCCGGCGATTCGATGCTCCAAGGGAAACGGGAGCTTCTCTATTTCATCGGGTCCGGCGGCCGCGGCAGAAGTTATTTATTTTCCGTGGATGGATTTCTCTTTGAGTCGCCTATTAATTGGTATGGCCAGCGTCGCGTTTGGGATATGGCGCCCGCATATCAGCAAGCCCGCGAAATGCCGATGAACTTGCCTGCGCTCCCCGGCTGCCTCACCTGTCACACGAGCGGGCTGCAGCCGCCACTTCCCGGCACGCAGAATAAATATCCATCGCCCGTTTTCGCGCACGCCGGAATCACCTGCGAACGCTGCCATGGCGCGGGAAAAAATCACGCCACGAACAACGGCCCGATGGTCAATCCCGCGAAACTCTCTGCTGCGCGCCGCGATGAAGTTTGCATGCAGTGCCATCTGGAAGGAAACGTCGCGATCGAGCAGCCGGGGCGCCATCTCTATGAATTCGAGCCCGGCAAAAACCTCTCGGATTTCATTCGGTATTTTATTCTCACCGGTGACGACCGCCGCGGAATGGGTGCGCTCAGCCAAGTGCAGGCGCTGGCGCAAAGCGTGTGCAAGAAAAAAACTGGCGACGCGATGTGGTGCATCTCCTGCCATGATCCACACTCAACGCCCGCCGCCGCTCAAAAGGTGGAGTATTACCGTGCCAAATGTGTCGCATGCCACGGCGATGCGTTCGCTCGGGAGCATCATCCAAACCAGCGCGACTGCACGCAATGCCACATGGCGCGCGCCGCGAGCACCGATGTCGCTCACACTCAAGTGACCGATCATCGCATCCTGCGCGTTCCGCAGATGCAGCTCG
Source organism: Candidatus Acidiferrales bacterium (assembly GCA_036513895.1). GTDB lineage: Bacteria > Acidobacteriota > Terriglobia > Acidiferrales > UBA7541 > Palsa-147. Next base: position 20,599 of record DATBYF010000017.1, read on the forward strand.
AAGATTTAAATGCGTCACGCGCCCGCGATCTGGTTCCGTTTCCGCCGGGCACTCCCGACCCGCGTGATCTCGCGCTCGCTTGGCAATCGGTATCTGCAAACGCGACTGAGCCGGAACGCACAAAGGCAAGAACCATGCTGGAAGAAGCCGTTAAGCAGGTGCCAAATGACGCCGTTCTGCTGGCAGCACTCGGATACACCGAGCAGCAGAGCGGCGCTATCGATCGCGCCCGCGAACATTACGAACGGGCTTTGGCGATCGATCCGGCAGACCGCGACGCAGCAACGAATCTAGGCGTCATGAAGGCGAAGGCGGACGATCTCACTTCCGCGGTCGCGCTCTGGAAACGCGCATTCGAAAGTTCGCCTGGAACCAGCCAAATCGGCATGAATATCGCGTTCGCGTATTGCGCCGCAGGCAAACTCGACGAGGCTCGCATGTACGTTCAGCGCGTCTTGGAATTCAATCCTGATTACGGCAGGGCAAAAGCCTTAGAGCAAAGTCTCACTGCGCATCCGCCGAGCTGCAATCCTCGCTAAATCGAGAAGGACCGGCCGACGACGAGCCCGGCGTAGCACTTCGCACGTTACTTTGAAAGTTCTGCGATATAAACCGACAGCGGCTCCATGTTGACGATTCCGAGTTTCCCCGCCTTTGGCACAGAGTTCAAATCCGTAACCAGCGTCTTCGCATTCGGTGCTTTAAGCCCTTGCGCCGATAAGTCAAAACTTGCCGATCGCGCGTTCAAAGACATATTAATTGCGACCAACACAGCGTGGTCCTTGTATTGACGCAGGTACGAAATGATGTCCGGATCATCCACATTCAGCGCCGTGTACGTTCCTTCAAGCAGCGCCGGGTTCGTGTGCCGCAGCGCCAAGAGCGCCTTGTAGAAATTCAAAATTGAATTTCGATCTTTGAGCTCGTCCGCGACATTATGCGTCGTGAAGCTCGGCGGCACCGGCAGCCACGGCGTGCCCTTCGTGAATCCCGCGTTCGCATCGCGATTCCATTGCATCGGCGTGCGCTCGCCGTCGCGCCCCTTCTCGACCGGCCAGCCAAGCCTGCCGATTGGGTCTTTCACGTCTTCGCGGCGCTTTGGGTCGTTATTCTCCATCCCAATCTCTTCGCCGTAATACATGATCGGCGTGCCGCGCAGAGTGAGATATAGGGCCGCCATCACCTTGGCGATTTGATCGTTGTGCTCGCCATCGCCCCAGCGATTGTAGGAGCGAATGATGTCGTGATTGCTGATCACAAAAACAGGCCAGCCTCCCGCGGAATCCACAGCCGCAATCTGCTTGCGGAATTGCGGCGGTGAGAGCGTCTTCACCTGCGTAAACATGAAATCCATGGGCATCTGCAGCTCGTTGCTGTGCTCGCCGTAATATTCCTTGAGCTCGTCAATGTTGCTCGTCCAGGTCTCGCCGATCAAAACGGAATCATATTCATCGGCCACTTTTCGCAGGCCCTGCAGCACGTCGTGGACTTCAGGTAGCTTGTGGTTATAAGTGTCCTCCATGTTTGGATCGCCAAATTTGTTCTTGCCCGGCAAAATCGGATTATCTTTCAGATTAGGATCTTCAAATAGAGTGTCTACGGCATCTAGCCGGAATCCCGCCACGCCGCGCTTGTACCACCAGCGCGTGACGTCAAACATCGCGTCCTTCACTGCCGGATTTCGCCAATTCAAGTCCGGCTGCCCGGCATAGAAATAATGGTAGTAATACTGCCCAGTCGCGGAATCAAACGTCCACGCGGAGCCGCCGAACGTGGACAGCCAATTATTCGGCGGCACGCCAGGCGCTTTGCCGTCGCGCCAGATATACCAGTCGCGATGCGCTGACGTGCGCGAAGACCGGGATTCGAGGAACCACGGATGCTTATCCGACGTGTGATTCACGACGAAATCGAGAATGATTCGTATTCCTCTTTTTTTTCCCTCGGCTACGAGGCGGTCGAAATCGGCGAGCGTCCCGTATGTCGGGTCAATATTTTCATAATCGGAGACGTCGTAACCGAAATCCACTTGCGGCGAAGGAAAGCACGGCGTAATCCAAATTGCGTCAACACCGAGCGCCTTCAGATAGTCCAGCTTCGAGGTGATGCCGTTGAGATCGCCGAAGCCGTCGTTGTTGCTATCGGCATAGCTGCGCGGATAAATCTCGTAGAACACAGCGTGCTGCCACCATTGATGGCCCTCGGCGTCAATCGCTTTCTGCGCCCACGCTCCTGGAACGATGATAGACAGACACATAAAGATTACGGAAATCAGTGTGATTAGCTTGAGCATGAACGATGCCTCCATGGCGGCGCGAAGGATAACCCGCATACGCCTCTAATCTCTAGCGCTTTTCGCGCTTCGCACTGTCGCGTTTCTCGATGAAATGAAAAACAATCTTGCCATGCGCGTAAGATTGATCGCCGTTTGCCGGCAACGCGACTTTTACCGACGCACTTCCGTTAGCGGCCTTCTCAAGCTCGCCGCCTTCGACCGACGCGACCTCGCTCGCATTCCAAAGCTCGAGATGATATTGCAAACCCGCTGCGCCGGAAACACCAAGCTCGAGACGCTCGCGCCCCGGCGTCCACGACTCGGAAAGTATTCGCAATCCGCGGCTTGCGCTGCCGAGAGGCGGCAATTCGGCTGAGTAGCTCACTCCGAAATCATTGCGAAGATGAATTCGTAGCGTGTTCGCTCCGCCGTAAACCGGGAAACGCACTTCGACGTGCTGATCTACGTCGCTTGCGCGAACGTGATAAGCCACCGGCCGCCCATTGATTTCCACGCCGGCAATTTCTGCGCGCAAACTGATTGCCGGGCTAAAATCTACCGCGCAATCGCCATTTCCAGTTTTCTTCGTCTCAAGCGTGATCTCCTCAATCGTCTTTCGATAGCTGAAATCAAGAGCCGCCGTTCCCACGCGAACATCCTTGATCGCAAATGAGGTCCAATCCGCAGGAACATGCGGTGCAAATTCAAGCCGGTGATTTACGGCATCGGCTTGCAAGCCAAACAGTCCCCGCAAAATCGGGCTGATAACCATCGCGGCCGACCAAATCTGGTGGGGCGAACTCGTTGATAGCGGCTGGTAGTAATCGCCGGAGAGAACTTCCGTCACGTGCCCGAGCGAGCCATCCAGCGCCAACAAAGCATTCGCGCGCAAATTCGAGTAAGCAGGGAATTCGCGGTGATAGCGATACTCGCCAACAGACGCCCAGCCCGTGAAAAGCGGCCACACCGAGCCATAGTGATACCCGCCACCGCTATATTTCTCCCACTGCGACGAAATGATGCGCATGCCCCAGTCCGATTCGTGATCTTCGTCCGCGAGCGTCCGGAGCGTCTTCGCTGTTTTGTCCGCATCCAAAAGATCGAACCACATCGGCGCCGTGGCTAGCACGCTCGACAAATCCACGCGCTTCCCATCGAGCCCCAGCGCGTACGCAAACGTGTTTTTATCAGCGGACCAGAACGCGTCGTTCAACACTGGTCTCTGCCGTTCAAAAGTCTGAGCAAGCTCCTTGCTTTCGTCCTCCTTGCCAACAAGCTGCGCCAGATTCGCGAGTGCGTGGACCGCTTCGAGACCAAGTCCGCTCTGATAAAGTTCCGTTTTCACACCGAATAGCGGCCCGCCCTCGACCCAGCCATGTCCGAAACCAACATTCTGCGAAAAACCTTGCGCATCGAATGTTGACCGCAGGAATTGATATGCCTTTTCGATGCTGTCCCATTTCTCCTTCGCAAAGGCAACATCGCCGCTTTGCGTCACGTAATCATTCATCGCGATGATGTAGAGCGGCGTCGCATCCGCCGAGGCCCACGGATACGGATAATCCTTGAACCAGGAAACAAATGTCGCGCCCTGCGCGATCTCATGCGGAATTTTTCCGTCGCCGCGCTGGTATTTGATCAAAAACTCAAGTGCCGTGCGCGCCGTGGCAAAGTCGCCCTCGGAATTTAGAGCGAGCGAAGTCCAGAGTGAGTCGCGGCCGAAATACCAGGCGAAGCCAGGCCGCTGACTCCGGCCCGAAGTTCGATAACCCGCCACCAAGCCCGTACCAAGGAACGGGCTCGCGACGATTCCTTGCGCCACGCTGATGCGCGCCCAGTTGTAAGCTTTCTGCAATTGACCGTCGGGCAGTTCGAGGCTCACCGTATTCGCTAAATACTTCTCGTAATACTTCGCCGATTCGTCGAGCAAATTGTTGCCGCCCGCCGCGAGTCGCTTGTACGTGTCTTCAGCGTCTTCCGCACTCTGAACCGACGCGCCAATCACGATGACGCGCGTTTCTCGCCCTTTTGAAATCGCGCCCAGCCGGAATGAATTCTCGTACGAAGCGGAATAATTGTTTTCGTACTCCTGACGCTGGTCAACTGCAGTCGGTGAACCGACTAACGCCGTAAATTTGTGCGTTTCCTCTCCAAAACGAAACGCGCGAAGCGTCAGATCCCAGCGCAAAAACGTTCCGCCAAGCGCCGCGGGCCATTCCAATTGAAAATCGCGCTCGAAGCTGGCTTCGATGTCGAGCGGCTGCTCGGTCTCGACATCGAGAAAAATAATCGCGCCAGATTCGTGAACGGGGACGAAGAGCGTCTCGCGCACGGAAAAAGTGTCGCCAGCATAAACAATTGTGCTCGATTCTGGGCGAACGATAACGCGCCGCACTAACGCCTCAGCCGGAACCGAAGAGCCGTCAAACAGAAATCGCAAGTGGAATGCGCGCAGAATCTTGAGCGGATAAACCCACGCTTCAAAACGCCCACTCTCGTTCCCGAAGAGTCCCGCGCGAGTACCGACGGCGGAGAAGAATTCCCACGGCCGCGCGGGCCGACTGAGTTCAATTGGCGCCGCCTGATTCTGCGCGTCGGCCAAAGAGAACTGAGAACATACGACAACAACTAGCGTCGAAAGCACGAAGCAAATTAAAGAAAGCGGCCACAATCGATGGTGCGATCTCGAGGGAGGAGCGTTAAAAGGCCCGCGCAGCGCGCGCGCTGAAAGCCTTTCGAAGGCTCGATGAACTTGCAAAGCCACGTTGACCTTACTGTAGAATGACGGCGCGGATTCTAGCACGGGCCAAACCCGGGAAGGTACCGCCCTTTTGTCGTCTTCACGCCGCAAGTTTCTCGAGTCGCTCAGTCGTTCTGCCCTCGTATTGTCCTTCGAAAATATTTTGAGCTTCGCAAAGCCATCGCGCTGGCGAGAATTTGGCGCTGGTTTGGGGAACGGCAGCGAAGACGCGCAAGCCGCGCCCGCTCCCGGAAGCGATCTCGGCGTAAGTTTCGTCAATGTCGGGGTTGAATCGGGCCTGAATGCGAAGACGATGTACGGTGGCGAACACAAAAACAAATACCTGCTTGAGACCACGGGATGCGGCGTCGCCTTCTACGATTACGACAACGATGGATGGCTCGACATTTTTTTAGTCAACGGCTGGCGCCTCGAAGGCTTTCCCGCCGGCCAGGAACCCACTTCTCATCTCTTCAAGAACAATCGCGACGGCACATTCACCGATGTAACTGCGAAGGCCGGACTAACGCATTCGGGCTGGGGCCAAGGTTGCTGCGTCGGCGATTACGATAACGACGGCAACGAAGATCTCTTCGTCACCTACTTCGGCAAGAATGTCCTCTACCACAACAACGGCGACGGCACATTCAAGGACGCCACAGACAAGGCCGGCGTCGGCGGCAACGGCAAGCGCTGGAATACCGGCTGCGCATTCGTGGATTACGATCGCGACGGCCACCTCGATCTTTTCGTCGCCAATTACATTGATCTAGATCTCGCGACGGCGCCGGTGCCTGAGTCCGGCCCGTGCCTTTACAAAGGCGTGATGGTGGCGTGCGGCCCGCCGGGATTGAACGGCGGGAAAAATATCCTATTTCATAACAACGGTGACGGCACATTTACCGATGTCTCCGAGGCATCGGGAATTCTCCAAGCCAACGGTACCTACGGCCTTGGCGTCCTCACCGCAGATTTTGACAATGACGGCTGGCCCGACATCTATGTGGCCAACGACTCCACTGCCAGCGCCCTTTACCACAACAAAAAGAATGGAAAATTTGTGGATGTAGCTGTAGAGGCCGGATGCGCGCTAAGCCCGGACGGAAAACCTCAGGCGGGCATGGGCGTTTCAGCAGCGGACTACGATCTCGATGGAAATCTCGACATTGTGAAAACAAATTTCGCGGGAGACACCCCCTCGCTTTATCACAATCTAGGCGGCGGCAATTTCGAAGACACCACCTTCACAGCGGGGCTTGGGCTGTATACGCGCTTTCTTGGCTGGGGCTGCGGATTCTTCGATTTCGATAACGACGGCTGGCCTGACATTTTGGTTTGCAACGGCCACGTTTATCCCGAGGTCGAGCAACTGAAAACTGAAGCGGGCTACGCGCAACAGAAGTTGCTCTATCGCAATCTGCGCAACGGTCGATTCGAAGATGTCTCGCAGCGCGGCGGCCCTGGCATCACCGTTCCCTCGGCCTCCCGCGGCTGCGCTTTCGGCGATTTCGACAACGACGGCGACATCGATGTCGTCGTAAACACGGTGAACGACTTCCCGCAGCTACTTCGCTGTGATTCACGCACGCAAAACAACTGGCTCAAAGTACGCACCATCGGCACAAAATCGAATCGCAGCGGCATCGGCGCCCGCCTTCGTTGCGTCACGCGTCTACCTGGCGAAACGAAAGACCACAGCCAAATTGACGAAGTCCGCAGCGGCGGCAGCTACATGTCGCAGAGTGATCTGCGCGTGCACTTCGGCCTCGGCAAAGCCGACAAAATCGCGCTGCTAGAAATTCACTGGCCAAGCGGCGTAGTAGACGCACTCAAAGATGTCTCGGCAAACCAGTTAATTTTCGTAAAAGAAGGCCAAGGCATCTTCCGAACGACGAAGTTCGATAAACCAAAACCATCTCCGTCATCGAAGTAGGGAAATCACACAGTAGAATCCCGCCGCAGAACATCTTCGAAAGACAAAAAAAAAACTTCAGAGCCGGGAGGCCCCTGCCTCCCGGAATTACGTGCCAGACGAGCCACCGCGGGCCTAAGACTTCTTCATCGGCGCGCGCACTTCCTTGCCTGACCCCTCTTTCAACGTGTGAATCGCGTCGACACCAAGCCCCTCAAATCGCTCGACCAACCCGCTAGGCCAACGAATCTGCACCCAATCAATTTTCGCCGCAGCTCCCAACCCAAAATGCACCCGCATATCATTATTCGAGATATAGCTCGAGCCGCTGCGCACCTCATCCACAAAATTCCGCGCACCAGCCTTCATCGTAATCCGCGCGCCAATTCCATCGCGATTCGATTTCGTGCCCACTGTCCGAAACGCAATCCAATGATTCGCCGAGCGCGCCTGATTCACCAGCAAACTCGGTGACGCATTCATATTGCTGATCACCGCGGATTGCCGCCCGTCATTCCACAAATCGCCGATAGCCAATCCCCTCGACGACATCGCCGTCGTGATCGCCTGCCCCGCGGTTTCCGAAATATCGCTGAAAGTGCCGTTGCCATTATTGTGGTAAAGAATCCGCGGCTCTTTAAAATTGCTGCCAAGATGCTGGCTATCTACCTCGGGATAAACGTGTCCATTCACAAGCAATAAATCCGGCCAACCATCATTGTCGAAATCGAGAAACATCGTTCCCCAACCGAGATACTGCGTATGCAGCCCGAGTCCCGCGGCAACCGTCACGTCGTCAAACGTGCCGTCCCCGTTGTTACGGTAAAGGGTCGAAGTGTCGTCGGAAAAATTCGTCTTAAAAATGTCCAGCCGCCCGTCGCCATTGAAATCTCCAATCGTCGAACCCATCCCCGCCTGCTCGCGTCCATCCTCATTGAACGCCGCGCCCGAAATCACCGCGACATCCGTAAACGTGCCGTCGCGATTGTTGTGATAGAGAATGCTTGGCGTGCTATCGCATGCCACAAAAATATCCGGCCAACCGTCGTCGTCGTAATCAAAAGTTGAAACGCTGAAAGAATAGTGACCGTTCGTTTTGTCAATGTGCGCCTTCGACGTAACATCTTCAAACGTCCCGTCGCCGCGATTGTGATAGAGGATATTGTGCTTCCACGGCAAGCCGCGCGGCCCGCACATCACCGGCACGCCTTTCCAAACGCATGAAGGACGGTCGCCCGGCGCCGGCGCGCTCGCCAAATCAAAGTCCACGTAATTCGCAACCATGAGATCGAGATGTCCATCGCGGTCGTAATCCACGAACGCGCAACCCGTTCCCCAATCTTTCCCCGTGCCCGCGACGCCGGCCTTTTTGCTCACATCTGTAAATGTTCCGTCTCCGTTGTTGTGGTAAAGAATATTTCTGCCGTAATAAGTCACGTAAAGATCGTCCCACCCGTCATTGTCGTAATCGCCCACGCACACGCCCTGTCCCCATCCCGTCGCCGCTAGTCCGGCTTTCACCGTCACATCAGTAAAAGTGCCGTCGTGATTGTTGTGATAAAGATGATTCGTCGGCCCCTTGCCGGCAGGAAATCCTTCAAGCGTCGTCCCATTCACGATGAAAATGTCCGGCCAGCCGTCGTTGTCATAATCAAAGATCGCGACTCCGGTCCCCGTCGTCTCGATGATAAATTTTTTGGTGTCCACGCCTCCAAAAACATTTTTCATCGTGAGCCCGGCCTTTTCGCCGACATCCACGAAGTTCGCAAGTTGGCGGGAGTTGCTTTGAGCGTGCGAACCAAGGCCAAACGCAAGAGAAAGCAATAGAAATAAGGCGAGTTGAACTCGCGGACGTGAAAATCGTCGCGCGATCGCGATTAGGGAGATTGAGCCGCAAATCATGAACGATGTTGCATACTAGGTTGGCCCTTCCGGGCGGTCAAGCAATTCGAAGACGTCCGATCGGTCACCTTAATCGCACGCACTCGACCACGCCATTTCGCGAAATGATATTCTCTCCGAGATACGGCATATGAGTCATCGCAACGCATTTCTTTCGCATGTCCATGTTCGAATCGGAACAGAGCTGAATTTTGCATTCGCGATATTCGCACTGGTCCTGCTCGCAATCACGAACGTCGCTGCGCGCGCGCAAAATAATTCCGCGCCGAAGAACTCAACCGCAACCGCAGCCAGCTCTGAATTTGGAGCGGGACTGGCAGCGATCAAGCGTGGAGATTTGGAGTCCGCGCGCACAAGCTTCGAAAACGTAGTTCGTCTAGCCCCCACAAGTCCCGAAGGCTACAACTCCCTCGGCTGGGTCCTCCTCCAACTCGGTCAAATTGACCCTGCCATCGCCCATTTCCGAACGGCACTCCGCATAAATTCCAAATTCGTCCAGGCCTACATCAATCTCGCTAACGCGCTTACGGCGAAGGGCGACCTCGACGGCGCAATAAAAGAGGCTCAAGTAGCAATTAAGCTCGCTCCCGAGGACTCCGAGACCCACCGCACGCTCGGCCGCGCTCTCAGCTTCCAGGGCAAAGTCGAAGACGCCATCGCCGAAATTCGCCGAGCCATCGAGTTAGATCCGCAGCGCGCCGAACTTCACGATGAGGTAGGCTCGCTTCTGGTGCAGCACGGCTCAATTGACGAGGCCAATCGAGAATTCACCGAAGCTTTGCGCTTAAATCCGAATTCCACCGATGCTCACTTTCATTTAGGTGTTCTGCGACTTGAGCAAAAATTGCTCCCAGAAGCGACCGCTGAATTGCAAACCGCCATCCACCTCGCTCCGGATGCGAGCCTGCCCCACTTCTACTTGGGCGAGGCCCTCAAGGCACAAAATAACGACGACGGGTCACTCAAGGAATACGAGGAATCCGTGAAGTTGAACCCCAACTTCCCGCCGGCGCAAAAGCAGCTCGCGGTCGCGCTCCAGCACCACGGAGAGTCAGAAGAAGCCGCTGATGCATTCCGCCAGGCCGCCAAGCTTCAGCCCGATAATCCTGATGCCCATAACGACCTCGGCTTGGCGCTGCTTCAGATTGGCCGCGCGGATGACGCCATACCTGAGTTCCAGGCCGCCATTCAGTTGCGCCCCAATGAGACGAATTACGTTGAAAATCTCGGCGTAGCCTATTTACAGAAAACAGAATTCGACTCCGCCATAGTTCAATTTCGAGCGGCGCTAAAAACGTCTCCTGACGATGTCACCTTACATTACAACTTGGGCCTGGCCCTCAAGCTCAAAGATCAGCTGTCAGATGCGATGGTCGAGTTTAAAAAGGCTGAAGAACTCGATCCGGGCCAACCCGACGTCCACTACACGCTCGGTATCACCCTCTGGCAACAAGGTGAATTTGATAAATCCGTGGACGAGCTCCGCGCCGCGGTCCGAGCCAAATCTGATTACGCCGAAGCCTATTACACGCTCGGCACAGTTCTGAAACAGCAAGGAAAACTACAAGATTCCGCCGCCGCACTGCGCGAGGCAATCCGTCTGCAACCAGATTTTGCCGGCGCGCACACCACGCTCGCTGCCGTTCTGCGGCAGCTAGGCGACACCGCGGGCGCAACAGCAGAAAGCAAGGCTGGCGCCGACATCTTCAAACAGCGCACAAATCTGCAGGCCGCTACTTTCGCCACAAACTCGGGACGTCGCCTGCTAACCGCCGGCGATATCGATGGTGCCATATCGCAATTTCACTCCGCGATTGACTCAGCTCCAACATACGCCCCGGCGCACTACCAGCTTGGGCTAGCGCTCGATCGAAAAGGAGATCACGGCGCAGCAAAAAAAGAATTTCAGCGCGCGGCCGAGTTGGATACGAGGCTAACCCCGCCTCGCTAACCGAAAATCGAAAACGCGAACGGCCTGCAGCCCGAAGTTTATGTAGCCTACCTCTCCGATCATCTATCATATTCCATAGATTTTTTTGATAGGACTTTCTAGTTTTTCATATATCAAAAGGCATGCCATTTCTATAGGAGCATTAGAATCAGCAACTTATCGGAATACAGATTTTGGTAACTAAAGTGCACTGGGTCTAGCCAGGTAGTATCTTTGTACTAGGGGTTTGTGCTTTCTCGGGGGTCCTAGGCTTGGAACGCATACATGGCTGCTCTTGCTTGGCCGCGACTCAGGGGGAGTCGCAGCTTTGCATAGCCACCGATCAACCTTCCCTTTTACTCGTCATTAAAAATTCCGATAGAGCTGCTCTCACACTTAGGCGAGCATACACATTTTGATCTCAAGCTCCCGACCAGACTTGCGGAGGCATGCAATGAAGCATGCAACAATGTTGCGATTCGTGATCGGCATCTCACTTGCGGTTTGCGTGTTCAGCGTATGGACGCCGGCTGCGTCGGCGCAAGCCGTCTACGGCAGCGTTTTCGGCACGCTAACAGACTCTCAAGGAGCGGCGGTAGCGGGAGCCAAGGTCACGATTACCTCCACGACTAAGGGCACGTCCGACACTACGACCACGAACGAAACCGGCAATTACACCGTGACCCACTTGATTCCCGACACATATAACCTCAAGGCCGAAGCGACGGGTTTTAAGTCAATCGACATCCCCAACATTCCTGTGTCCGCTGACGTTAGCGTTCGCGCCGATGGCGTGTTCGTCGTCGGCGCCGTCACTCAGACGGTCGAGGTTACCTCCGAGGCTCCGCAGCTAAAAACGGACCGCGCCGATGTGGCAACCGAATTCACCGAAAATCAGATCGAAAACCTCCCCGTTTTCGACCGAAACTTCACATCATTTGAGCTTCTAGCTCCCGGCGCGCAGAAGCTTATCGGCTGGAGCCACGCCGCAACTGAAAATCCGCAGGGCGGTCAGCAAATCTTCGTGGATGGTCAGCACTTTAGCGGCACTGCGTTCGAGCTTGACGGCACCGATAACCAGGACCCTATTCTCGGAATTATCGTGATCAATCCTAATCTCGACGCCATCACGGAAGCCAAGGTGACGCTTCAGAATTATGACGCGGAATTTGGCAAGGCCATCGGCGGGGTGGTTACCGCACAGACGAAATCTGGCGGCAACGACATACACGGCAGCGCTTTCTGGTTCCGCCGCACGGACTGGTCTGAGGCCCGCGACCCGTTCTCGCAATCTGCGGTCAATCCCATCACTGGTTTGGCCATTCCAGCGTCTCGCTGGAATCAATTCGGCGGTTCCGTCGGCGGCCCAATCATTAAGGACAAGTTCTTTTTCTTCGGCGATTACCAAGGCACTCGCCAGGCGACCGGTATTACTAACATTTTGACCGTGCCGACGACTGAAGTGGTTTCCACCTGCACTCAGGCGCCGAGTCCGACTGCGTTCTGCGATCTGAGCCAGTATCTCGGTCAGGAATTTGGTGGAGGACAGGCTTACGATCCGACTTCCAGCATGGCGCTTGATGGTAGCGGACGCACGGCGTTCCCCAATAACCAGATCCCGACGAGTATGCTCTCTCCCCAAGCCGTGGCCCTTTTGAAGAATTTCCCCGCGCCGACCAACGGGGCCCTCATCAATAACTACATCTTCTCCGGTTCGGGTCCCTTCAAGCAGAATGCTTTCGACGCACGTCTGGATTATCAGGTAACACCTTCAATACACGCCTTTGGCCGGTTCAGTTTTGACTGGTTCAATCTCACCGGGGCTCCTGCGTATGGTGCGGCACTCGGCGGCACTGGCGACGGCATCGGTGGTTTGGCAGGCGGTTCCTCGATTCACAACTATAGTTTGGCAACTGGCTTCGACAAGGTCATCAGCTCCAGTTTGCTGACGGACTTCCGTTTCGGATATTTCCAATACAATCCCAGCGCCTTCAAACCCGATCAAAACGCCACGCCCGATTCGCCCTCGGGCTACAACATTCCAGGCACCAACATTCCTGGAAATCCTTTCACAAACGGTCTCCCCGGCTTTTATTTTGACAGTTTGTCATCCAGCAGTAGCGCTGCAAGCTGCGGCGAGGGCTCCACTGGGCCGTGTTTTTCCTTCGGCGATGGTCTTGGCGTGACGCGTTGCAATTGCCCGCTGTATGAAGATGAACACCAATTCCAGTTCGTCAACAATTGGACAAAAATTATTGGAAACCATCAATTCAAGTTTGGGGCCGACATCCGTTACGCCACGAATTTACGCGTCCCGAGCGATCAGAACCGCACTGGAGAATTTCACTTCACGCGGTTGGGCACGTCGGACGGCGGCAACGGTGGTCTCGACTTGGCAACATTCCTCCTCGGTGACGTCAGCAACTTTGACCGTTACGTCAGCACGAGTATTGATGCCGCAGAGCGTCAGAAGCGCTTCTTCTTCTATGCTCAGGACACCTTCCGCGTCACCTCTAAGTTGACTGTCAATTACGGGCTGCGATGGGAAGACTACAGTCCCGAGTCCGTCAATGCCAAGGGCAACGGCGGATTTGCGAATCTGCAGCAGGGTATTATTCGTGTTGCTGGCTATGGGCCCTACGGTCTCAATGGCAACATCGATGCTTCTTGGGATGCGTTCGCGCCTCGTCTCGGAATCGCCTACCAAATCAGGCCCAAAACAGTCATCAGGATGGGCTACGGCCGCAGTTTCGACATGGGCGTCTTCGGTTCGAACTTTGGCCACGCTGTCACACAGACTCTGCCGGTGCTCGCCTCTCAAACGGGTTTCGACTACACCAGCGGCAATTATCCGTCAACGGTTTCGCCAAACGTTTATCCAGCTTTCACGCTGTCTCAGGGACCTCCAGCATTTGTGTTCCCAGCGGTTCCGTCAGACGGTCAGCTGCCGTTGGCCGGTACGAACCCCAATGCTCCGGCCGTTCCGAGAATTCGTCCCACGTACCAACGTCTGCCCACCTTGGACGCTTGGAACGCCACGGTTCAGCATCAGTTGACCAACACGATGACAATTGAAGCTGCGTACGTAGGAAACAAGTCAACCCACGGGTTCGTTGGCACTAGCTCTACTTACAACGTCAATCCCGTGTTTATCGGCGGAGGAACGAGCTTTAATGACTCGTTCTCCCCGTTTGTTCCTCCAAATCAACGGAGGCCCTTCCATGACGCGTTTACGACTGTTTATAACGGCGTCCCTATCACATGTTGCGACATCGATTTGACCAATTACTTCGGAAACGATGCCAGCAGCAAGTTCAACGCTCTAGAACTCAAGTTGGACAAACGCTTCTCTCATGGTCTCCAAGTGCTCTCCCATTACACTTACGCCCACGCTGAGCAATACGATAGCGGCAACGAGTACGTGTTCGCTCCCCATTTGGCGTACGGGCCAAATAATCAGGTTCGCAACCACGTTTGGGTTGCCAACGTGACCTATGAAATTCCAGTTGGGCGCGGCAGACGGTATGCTTCAAATATAAATAGGCTCGAAGATTATGCGATCGGGGGCTGGCAGATTACGGGCTCTACCAATTGGAGCGGAGGCTTGCCTTGGACTGCCAATTACGCTGAGTGCGGCGAGGACCAGGACAGCGGTATCTGCCGTCCGAACTTGGCCGGTGGTTCATTCCCACTTGGCGCGCACCGATTAGCTAACGGCGATTACTCTTGGTTTACGCCCGTAAGCGCTCTCGAGTTTCCGGCAAGCGATATTTCGCCAATGATTGACACCTGCACTCTCGCGAGGCCTGTTTCCGGTCCGTTCTCGCGCCCGGCCTGCGGCACCATCGGCAATGCCGGCTACGACACATTCCGGGGGCCTCATTATTTCGGCGCTGACGCTTCACTGTTCAAAAACTTCAGCATCACCGAACGGGTCAAAGGCCAATTCCGCGTAGATGCGTACAACGTATTCAACCACAAGGTGTTGGGCTTTGACTCCAACGAAGGCGATACCTGCATTGACTGTAGCCAGAATAGCGGTGCGGGCGAAATCACGAACATCGAAGGCGATACGATGATGCGCCAAATCGAGTTCGCGGTTCGGTTCACCTTCTAACGCAGATTTCGGTTTCAATTCGGCGGGGAGCTCTCACGAGCTCCCCGTTTTTTGTTTGGCCCGCTTCAGGTAGACTCCAACAAGAATGTTCCTGATGCCACCGGTAAAATGCATTCCCGCGCTTCTTCTCATTTCTTTCGCTGCCTCGGTTTCTACATACGCCCGCTCGCAAGAGTCGGCGCCGGCCGCCCAGGAGGGCACAAGCCCCGCATCTCCCGAGGCACAATTTGCCGAGGCGCGAAAATTACTGCAGCAAGGCCATCTCGATGAGGGAATCGCGCGTCTCCAAGATCTTGAAGCAAAGCAACCTGGCCTGAAAGGTCTCTCCCACGAGCTCGGTCTCGCTCTCTACAAAAAGGCCGATTACTTGAAAGCAGTCGAATTCCTCAAAAAAGCTCAGCAGGAAGATCCCAAAGACAACGAAGCGGTTCAATTAACCGGCCTCTCCTACTACCTTGCCGGCCGCCCTGCGGATGCCATACCGCTTCTTGAAAAGGTACAAGGCTGGTATCCCAGCGCCAATGTGGACGCCTCCTACGTCCTCGGCATTTGCTATATCCAGACCAAAGACTATCCAGGCGCGCGCGGAGCATTTGCAAAAATGTATGGCGTGCCCCCTGATTCTGCCGCGAGCTATCTCTTTACCGCACGGATGCTATTGCGCCAGGACTTCGAGCCGCCCGCCGAAGAGTACGCGCACGAAGCCGCGAAGATCGATCCAAAGTTGCCTCTCGTCCATTATTTGCTCGGCGAGCTTTATCTCTTTCAATCCAAAATTCCCGAGTCAATAGCGGAATTTCAGAAGGAACTCGAGATCAATCCCGGTTATGCCAGCGCCTATTACAAACTCGCCGACGCCGATTCGCGAATCGAAAAATATGAAGACGCCGAGAAACTCTTGCAGCGTTCCATCTGGCTCGATCCCACATCCAGCGGCCCATATATTTTACTCGGCAAAGTTCTGGAGAAAAAAGGCGAAACGCAGTTAGCCGTTCGCGCGCTTCAGCACGCAATCTCGATGGATCCCAACAACGCCATGCCTCACCACCTACTAGGCCAGGCGTATCGCGACATGGGCCGCGCCGACGATGCCGATCGCGAATTAAAGCTTGCGGAACAATTGCAGGAGCGTCAGAGCGCCAAGCCTTAGCCCACGCCGATGGCTACGAAAAACTATGTCGTCGTTGGCCTGGGAGAAGTTCTCTGGGATCTCCTTCCCGGCGGAAAGCAGCTCGGCGGCGCGCCATCAAATTTCGCCTACATCACCAATTTGCTCGGCGACAACGGCATCGTCGCCAGCCGGGTCGGCGCGGACGATTTAGGCAGGGAAGCGCGCGCAGCAATCGAGAAGCTCGGACTTCACACCGCGTATTTGCAGCTCGATCCAGCTCATCCCACCGGCACCGTAAAAGTTCAGCTGGATGCAGCAGGCCAACCTAAATTTGGAATCTCCGAAAATGTCGCCTGGGATTTTCTCGTCTGGACACCCGAATGGAAAGCTCTCGCACGCGAAGCAGATGCCGTTTGTTTCGGTTCGCTAGCCCAGCGATCCCCCGTCTCGCATCAGACCATTCGCGAGTTCATTAGGGGCGTACGCCCAAACGCCACAAGAATTTTCGATGTCAATCTTCGGCAGGCATTCTTCTCCGTTGAAGTCCTGCGCGAATCAGCAAATTTAGCGGATGTTATGAAGCTGAATGATGACGAATTGCCGCGTGTAATGGCCTTTCTCGGATTGGAGCACCGCGACGAGGAGTCATCCGCGGAAAGTCTTCTTCGCACTTTTGAATTGAAGCTGGTTTGCGTCACGCGCGGCGCCAAGGGAAGCGTCCTGGTGAACCAAAAGGAAACCCACCACCACCCCGGCAATACGATCAAAGTGGCAGATACGATCGGCGCGGGCGACGCGTTCACCGCCGCCCTCGTTCACCAATATTTGCGCGGCGCGTCTCTCGCCGATATGAATGACGCTGCGAACCGCGTCGGCTCCTGGGTCGCCAGCCAGATCGGCGGCACGCCTGCGCCGAATGCCGCGCAACTGCGGGCAATATTCGCAGCGAACGGCTAGCCTTCAGCCACCAGCGAAGCGCTACTGCGTTGCTGGCGCTGCCTGTCCCTGCTGTTTGGCGAGCTTGTCCACCCATTCCTGCGGCAACTCATGCAGCAAAACAAGAAAGACCCCGTTCGTCCATCCAAACCCGATCACATTCGCTTCATAACCAGCAGTAACGTGCGTTTCGTCCGATCGGGTGGCGGCGTTGTACTTCTCGCGAATCGTGCCATCGCGCCGGAAATTCTCCGCCACGGCGGAAATAAATTCGTAAGACGCGCGGGTCGCGTCCTCAGCGAAACCATAGCGCCACATTCCATCGTCTGCAATCAATTGCATCGGCGCCCACGCGTAGGGATAATCCCACTGCGCGCCGGTTTCGAGCGGGCTCATAGCGATGCCGCCCGGCCGTTCAATCAATTTCAAATTGTGCACCACCGCGCGCGCTTGTTCGGGCGTCGCAAGCCCTGCCCACAGCGGATAAAATGTCGTGATGTAAACGTACGTCGAGCGTTCGTGCGTCTCGAAGTTATAATCGAAGAACATTCCGCGCTCAGCGTCCCAAAAATATTTCACCATCAACGCCTTTCGCACTTCAGCGCGCTGCTTCCACTTGGCTGCCTCGTCGTTGTGCCCAAGAATCTCGCTCATTCGTGCCAGGTCCGTCTCAGTCTTGTACAGCAAGCTGTTCAAACACACCGGTGCAAAATGCTGCGTGGCGGCGCTGTACGGCCCAAATCGAAACGAAACATCGAATCCCGATTCCCGCATCGCTCGGTCGCCCTCATAATAATCGCCGCTCAGACTGATCGTGTGCGCGGCTTCGCAATCCGGCTTCGCCATCGTCGTCGCCGTCTCGCAAACCTGAATCGAATACTGCCGCCCATAAATAGGTTCCGACGACGCTTTCTGTTCCGCGTCGGTAATTACATAACCGTGGTCGAGCTCAGGATGCAGTAGAAAATACGTCGCCACTTTGCGATAGTAGCCGCTCTCGTCCTTCACGCTCTCCGGTGTCGGCCCCGTTCCGAAATCGTAATATCGCGAGAGTCCCGTCGAGCCCGCCAGATGCGGCTCGCGCATCCACATTTCATAATCCTTAATCGCATACTTATAAGCGTTTTCGAGCCACGCGCGATCGTTGCGCCCCGCAGCCTTATCCGCATCGTAAACAGCCATAATCATTGACGACAAAAATGGCGGCTGCGCGCGACTCAGGTAATACGTCCGGTTCGCGTTCAGGAACGTTCCGTAGTGCTCGATCTCGAAGAAGAAGTTCTCCACCATGCCGCGCGCAAGCTCAATGCGGTTGTCGCGCACCAGTCCTCGAATGATGAAATAGCTGTCCCAGCCGTACATTTCATTGAATCGGCCGCCCGGCACCACGTACGGATGCTCGAGATAAAGCAAGCCGTGAGGAGAAATCTTGGTCGAGTCAATTTCGCCCGGCCCGTGTATTACCTGCGGGAGGCGCAGCACTTGAATATTGCAGCGTTTCTGCAGCTCTTTCACCGCATCGCTTTCCGGATAATCCGCGGGCAGATACAACGCCGACTCGCCCGAGCGCAGCTTCGGATCCACAACGGTATCGCAGTTGGAAAGCGATCGCGTCAACGTGTCCCAGCCCGATGCAATGTAATTGCGAATCGGAGCGAGCCCCGAATCGGCAGTTCCGGAATCGAAAACATCGCTAGGCGAAGCGAACGCAGCGTGCCCAAGCCATGGACATGCGATCGAGATGCAAACGAGAAGCGCGAAGAGCCGCTGCCATCGTGCGCGCTTGCCCGCCGTCGAAATGAAGTAACCACCAAATTGTGTCGGCATATGGCCCAGAGAATAATCGTTCTCGTCACGCAGAGCAAGCAACCCAGTCAAGCTAAGGGAGGAAGTGACGCATATACGGCAGGCCTATTTAGCGTGGCATCAACTGCTTCAATTGCTCGAGATTCTCCCGCGCCAAAGTAAGATTCGGATTAATGTCGAGCGCCCGCTCCAAATGAGTCTTTGCTTCCGCGTATTGCCCCGTTTCCGCGAGCGCGCCGCCAAGATTCGCTTCGGCATCGGCGTCATCGGGACGCAGCCGCACGCAGGCGCGAAATTGCCCGATCGCCCCGGGAAAATCATTCGTCGCAACGAGCGCATTTCCGAGATTGTAGTGCGCGTCAAAATAATCCGGGCGAATTGTCAGCGCAAGATGGAAGTGTGTGATAGCCTCGCCACTATTCCCAGAGGCGAGTAAGGCCCCGCCAAGCGAATTGTTCGCAGTCGCATCATTCGGATGAAGTTCCACAGCCCGCGAATATTCAGCAATCGCTTCATCGAGCTGCCCTCGCGCCTGCAGCATTGCCGCAAGATTGTAATGAGCTTCGAAATCCGCAGGATTCTTCACGATTCTGTGCCGCGCAAACGCTTCGAGTAAAGTCTTGCGCGGATCAGCGTCGCTCTCCGCTGCCTTCAGCGGAATCACCTGCAGCCACAAATGCGCCATTTCATCTCGCGCGCGATTGCCCGCCATCACCCGCTGTGGCGGGTGATTCGGATTTGCAATATTGTCCTCGGAATTATCATAGGTGTATTTCATCGCGACCGAAGTGCCTTTCGGAAGTCTCACGGGCGCCGTATAGCGAAACACCGCCTGCCAATTCAGATCCCACTGCGGAATATGAATCAGCGTCTTCGTGCTTCCGTCGGGCAGTGTCGCGTATCCAAGCAAATCTTTGCCGAGATAATGCGCGTGCGGATAAATCGCCAATAAATCCACATCAACAGGCAAGGTAAAATCGTCGGTAACCACAAAATCCTTCGCGCCTGCCCGAATGTCGAGCGCCCGATCGTTCTCCAGCTGCAGCAGCATCGGGAAAACTGACGCCGGCACATCCGTGAAATAAAGTCCGATCGTAGGTTGCACTTTTTCCGCTTTGCCGGAAGGCTGCATGTGCGTGTTCAACACGAGATCGGTATCCTTATCGAGCCGCAAGGCCATTCCATCCGGCTCGACGTAAGGCACGCTCCCCGGCTTCCAAAACAAAAAATGGCTGTCAGGATCGAACGACTCCGATTCAATCTCCAGTTCCATACCGCCAAATCCCGCGCCCGGCTCTTTTTCCAAATGCCTCGCCGATTGTGTCCGATCCACCTGGACGTTGGCATGATGAATCAATTTCTTATCGCCCGCACGAATCTCCATCGCCTTCAGCCACCGCACGCGGTCAACGGGAGCGCGAAAAATAAAATTCCAGTAGTTGTCGTCCCCGCCGGCAGGAAGCAGATACGGTTTCTCAGCGGTCATAACCACTTCCGGCTTTCCAAGCCGCCATCCTTCAACGAAATTCGGCCGCGCAGGCAAATCGGCCGCATTGCCTTCTTTCTCCCCGTCATCAATCCATTCCTGAAAAAGCGAAATTTGCCGGTCGGTGAGCCGAAGTTCGTCGGCGAATTTCAGTTCGCCATCCTCCGGCAGCCACGGTGGCATTTGACGTTTGCGAACGACAGCCGCAATCTGCCGCGCATGCGATTTCACATCGTCATAAGTGAGCAGCGTAAACGGTGACGCCTCGCCAGCATGATGGCAGTTCGCGCAATCGTGGAAAATAATCGGCGCGATGTCTCGATCGAATGTAACCGGCCGCTCTGTTTTCCCAATAGACGAATCCGAGCGATGAGGGGCGCCCAAGCGCGCAATCCCACCACTGCCGCTCGACGCAGCCGTTACCAAACTCAACGCAACCAAGCAAAAGGGAAGAGTTCTCGACGAACGAATCATTCGAGGTCCGAAATATAGCAACCAATTGTGTCAGTAACACGAACCGGCGGAAGTCTTCCGCCAAGCGCCGCCTGAATCGCATCATCTAGTTCGTGCGTGGTCGCCGCGCTTCGTGTCCGCCCAAAATCAACATACCAATTATCAATACGCCCGTGATACACCAGCCGCTTGCTCGCATCGAACACAGCGACTTCCGGCGTAATCTTCGCCTGGCTCTTCCTTACCAGCGCATGTTCCGTGTCTCGCAGCGCAGAAATCTTGTACCCATACTCCGCATCGTGCTTCCGAATCATGTCCGTCGTCTCCGCCCTATCCGGATACACGAGCCAGAACGCCACTTTTCCTTCATACGCAGAAATGATTCTCTGAATCGTTGGCGCATACCGATTGGAAATCGGACAATCCGTCCGGACAAATATAAGTACAACGACTTTTCCCGCCGCCGATTTCAGCGGATCCACAGCCTTTCCACTGAGATCGAGCGCGGTATCCGAAGAACTAAGGCACCAGGAATAAGCAGGGAAGAGAATTGCGAGGCTCAGGGCGAGCGCAGCAACGATGAGTATGAGTCTTGGATGCGCTCGGCGCATAAAAACCCGTTCCAACGCGGGCTTCGACGATTCTAGGAGCGTTCGGCACTCTTGTCCAACAGTCGAATCCCCGCCATCTCAGTGGAACTTCTTCTCGAGTGCGGGCAGCGTCTCCACAAAAACATGTCCGACAATCGCCAGGCTCCGCGGATCAACTTTGTCCAACGTATCCTGTGGCGTATGCCAATAAGTATTCACAACGTCGAAATCAATAATGTCGCACGCCGCAACGCCCCGCTTGATGAACGAAAGGTGATCGTCGCCGCCAATCGAAAAACTCTCGTTCACAAACACGTTTCCGTAACCTAATCGCCCGGCGGTCGGCCAGATCAGATCATTCAGCCACGGAGTCGATTGATCTTCGCGTTTGATCTTCAAATTGGAAGGCCCAATCATATCGGCAAGAATCATCGCCTTCAGACGCTTAAGATCGCCGGAGATTGCCATGCTCGCAGCCATCTCGCGGCTGCCAAACGTGCTGTTCTCATTCGTCCACTGAACGCTATTTTTGTCGGCCCACTCGCCCTGCGCTTCTTCGCCGTCAAAAAACGCAATCCACACATTAAGCGTGCTCGCGGTTTTTCGGCCGCAAAATAATCTGGCCAGCTCAAGCATCATCCCAGTGCCCGAGCCTCCATCATCCGCGCCGACAAAATTCGGAATGCGCACAGTATCGTAGTGCGTCGCGTAAAGTACGATGTCCTTACCCTTGCCCGGAATCTTGGCGATGATATTTTTCATCGCGATGTCGCCAAGCGCCGTCGAACCGTGGAAATCGTGCTCGTCAACGTCGCATCCAAAACTCTTGAGCTGTCCAACTATGTAAGCCTGCGCCGCATGTATCCCCTCAGACCCCGGCGGCCGCGGCCCAATCCCCACAAGATGCCGCACATGCTCAAACGCCCGAGCTCCATCAAATCCGCCGGTTGAATCGGGCGCTGGCGCAACAGTAGTTATCGACGGAGTTGCTGACTGGGTTGCCGATGCGGCTTGCGCGCTCGAGCCCCCCACGCTAGCCGGCTGACTACCACAACCCAACAAGCACACCAACACCGCTGCAAGAACTGCATTCAATTTATTCATTAAGAAATTCCGATGCCATGCCGCTTCGCTTGGTTGGCGGACTTAGTAGGGCACGCCATACTGCGTCGCAGCATCCCACATCTGAAATATCAATTTCAAATTTGAAATCGGCGGCACTTGAAACGCCGCGCCGTTCCAGCAATTCCTACGCCAACCGCACATACTCAAAATCAATCGGCTGATTATTAATACCGCGTTCCGGTGGCGCAATCCAAGCCGCCATCTTCCCGCGCTCGGTAACGCCCTTCATCAAGCTATAAATAAACGCGCGATCCCCATCCGTCGGCAGCCATTCGCTGATATGCGCGTCGAATTCTTCCTGAGTGATCGGATTTCCCGCCGGATCCGTCGGCACATTGGCCCAACTTCCAATCGTCCTTCGGAATCGCGTGCTCGGCAGAGTCATTCGGAAACCATGCCCCACTTTCTCGATGTGTTTGTTCCATCGTTTCATCCCCATCTCGCAATCCTTCACGTAAGAATCGCGCGTCACTTCATTGATGGCATTCCGCATCGGAATCTGCTCCGACCGAACGCCGCCCGCCCCGTCAGGAAGCTCCAGAGTAAAAGTCTGCTCCGCGGCGCTGTGATCCTCGTAACGCGCTTCATCCGGCCGCCCCTTCAGCCCATTAGCGAAATAAGAAGCCGCATTCGACGACGAGTCGCCGCCAAATAAATCAAGCGATGAGCTGAACCAGAAATTCAAATATTTCTGCACCAGGGGCAAATCCACCGCGCCCGCTTTCCGAATCGCCACGGGATCGTCCGTATTCAACTCCCGCATCACTTCAAGCGTCCGCTTGATCACCCGCGAAATTCCCGTATCGCCCACAAACATGTGATGCGCTTCTTCCGTCAGCATGAATTTGCACGTGCGCGACAGCGGATCGAAGCTCGATTCCGCCAGCGACTTCAATTGAAATTTCCCGTCGCGATCCGTGAAGTACGTAAACATGAAAAAACTCAACCAATCACGAATCGGCTCATTAAATGTAGTCAGAATGCGCGGCTTATCCGCGTCGCCCGAATGCCGCTCCAGCAATTCTTCCGCCTCTTCGCGCCCATCGCGCCCAAAATACGCATGCAGCAGATACACCATCGCCCAAAGATGCCGCCCCTCTTCCACATTCACCTGGAAAATATTTCGCAGATCGTAAAGCGAAGGCGCCGTATGCCCCAGCAATCGCTGCTGCTCCACCGACGCCGGCTCCGTATCACCCTGCGTGACAATCAGCCGCCGCAGCGTCGACCGGTGCTCGCCCGGAATCTGCTGCCACACTTCCTTGCCGTATTGATCTCCGAATCCGATCCGCCGATCCGGCTCCGGCTCCGCCAGAAAAATTCCCCAGCGATACTCCGGCATGCGCACGTAACCAAACGTGGCCCATCCCTTCGTATCCACCGATATCGCCGTTCGCAGATAAACGTCATACGCCTGAAAATCCGAAGGCCCCAGCCCGTGCCACCAATTCATAAATTCCGGCTGCCAATGTTCGAGCGCCCGTTGCAGCGTGCGATTCGAGCCCAAATCAACATTGTTCGGTATGCGATCCTGATAATTCAGCGCCATTAGACTCTCTCCCAATCGAAATTCGATTTCGATCCGCTTCCAAACTTTTTCAACGCGCCATTTTCGCCGGTCGCGTTTGGCCGGATGAAAACCCAATTCTGCCAAGCCGAAAGCCGCCCAAAAACTTTCGTCTCGATTGTTTCAGCGCCGGGAAATCGCAAGCTCGCTTCCATTCCAGTCAACGCATCCGGCGAAAGGCTCACGCGCTCTTCAATCGCCACGCGAATTTCATCCTCCCAATCCAAATCGTCCGGCGCGACAGTAATCAACCCCTGCTCAAGCGCTTCCGCCGGCGAAAGCATCTTTCCCGAAAGCTTCCCAATCGCCGCGAGCTTCTCTTTATCTCCGCCGAATCGCGTTTCAAGCCGGCTCCGCCCATTCACCATCGGCAGCAATCCAAAATTCATTTCATCGAGCGCAATCTTCGGCGATTCGCCTTCCTCTTCCGCCATCGCCAGCATGTAACTCCGATCCGCAGCCAGCGCCAACTCAAAAAGAATTCCCGCGAAGCACGAATCGCGCTCGATAATTGCAAACAAGCTGCGCGAAGACACATCAAGCCTCGCAAATGTGCGCCGCAGCATCCCAATTGTCTCGCGCACCAGCCAATCCTCCTTGTGCTTCAGCACAAGCGCGTCAGACGCCAGCACCGCCTCCGCGTTCCCGCTCGTCTTCAGCAACACAAGCCCCAATTCCAATTCATTCGTGCGCAACATCAAAATCGCATCGTCCAATTCACGCCCCATCGCCAACGGCCACCAGCGATCCCCGAGCGCGTGAATCGCTTCCACCGTCTGCGGCTGCTCGCCCTCCGGCCCGCGAATCGTCAAAGTCGCCGTCCGCGCCGCGCGATCGAAAATCACATCCACGAAATCGTAATGAAATCCGCCGTCATCGATCCGCCGATTCAGCGCATTCAACTGAATGCCCTTCGAATCCGCCCGGCGCGGCGATCCAGCCACCAGCGCTTCCGCGCGCGCACGCGTCAACTCCGCAAATTTCGCCGGCACAGCAATTTCATCCACCAATCCCCACGCCTTCGCGCGATCCGCCTTCACGCCATCGGGATTCGTGCAAAATAAATCTGCCAAATCGCGCCGCACTCCTCTCTTGTCCACCACGCGCGTCAGTCCGCCCGTTCCCGGCAATACTCCCAGCAGCGGCACTTCCGGCAAACTCACCGCGCTTGACCGGTCATCCGTCATCACAATTTCATCGCACGCCAGTGCCAGCTCGTATCCCCCGCCCGCCGTCGTCCCGTTCAACGCCGCCAGAAATCGCAGCCCATCGTGCCGGCTCGAATCCTCCATCCCATCGCGCGTCTCGTTCGTAAATTTGCAAAAATTCACTTTCCACGCATGTGACGAAGTCCCCAACATATAAATATTCGCGCCCGCGCAAAAAATCCGCGGCTTCGCGCTCGTCAGCACCACGCACGCCACTTCCGGATGCTCAAATCGAATCCGCTGCAGCACGTCGTGAAGTTCGATGTCCACGCCAAGATCGTAGGAATTGAGTTTCAGCTTGTAGCCGGGCTTCAGCCCCGCATCTTCGCTTACGTCCATCGCCACCGTCGCCACGCGCCCTTCAATACTCACGCGCCAATGCCGTCGCGCATCAGCCGCAACATCAAACGTCACCAGCCCCGCCTCTTTTACATTCAACATGCCCGCCTCTTTTACATTCAACATGAAAGTATGCTCTCCCTTTTCGCTACGAATTTCCCCGCGCCGATTCTTGCGCCGCCGTCGCTTGCGCCGCTTTCAAAAGCGCGTCAAAACTTTCTCCCAAGCTCCGCCCCGAAGTATCCACCGCAATATCCGCCTCGCCATAAAGCGGTTCGCGCACAGAAAGTATTCGCCGCAGATCCGCCATCGATTCGCGATTTTCCGCCATCGGCCGCATGTCCCCCTGCGCAATCACGCGCTGCATGTGATCTTCTGGCGTCGCCCGCAGCCACACCGTGAAGCACGCCGCCAGCAGCCGCTCAAACGTCGCGTGCTCCGAGACCAAACTTCCGCCCGTCGCCAGTACGAATCGCGGATGCCGCTCGAGAATTTGCTCCAGACACTGCCGCTCGAGCCGCCGGAATCCGCTCTGCCCGTACAAATCGAAAATCACGCTCAGCGCCACGCCGCATTCCTTCTCGATCACGCGATCAAGCTCAATAAATGGCACGCCCAGCCGCGCCGCCAGCTTGGCGCCAAGCGTAGACTTGCCCGCCCCGCGCAGCCCAATCAACGCGATGCGCGCCCGCCGCCGCAAGTTCGCATCCGCAGCGCTCGAATCGCCGCTGAATTCCTGCAACAAAATTTGATGCGCCCGCCGAATTTCCGTGGCGCCCAACCGTCGCAGCAGCTCGGTGGTATGCAGCAACTCGATCGGCGGTTCCGGCCCTTCCATAATTAATGTCTCAAGCCGCAAATCCAGCGCCTGCGCAATCTGCCGCAGCAACAAAATTGAAATATTCCCCTGCCCGCCCTCAAGCTGCGCCAGATACCGCTCCGATACGCCCGAATCCTTCGCAAGTATCTTCCGCGTCATCCCGCGCCGCGCCCGCGCCTCCCTCACCCGCTCCCCCAGCACCCGCAAATACTTCGCCTCTGAAACAGCCGGCGCAGCAGCCCCATCGGAAAGTGACGCAGCGCCAGCACGCAGTCGGGCCGCTGCCGCAGAAAGCGCCGTCGCGCCTCGGCCCCTCGCCAAAGATTTCGCCAGCGCTTTCACCGGCCGCGCCCCGATTTGGACAATTTCGCTTCCATCACGCCAGCTTTGCCCGCCAGAACTCGCCAAAACTCAACATGCAGTATTGCGCCTTCACCACAATCACACATGCATTATACTTCCACTCACCTCCACGCCTCCAGCAATTTTTTTCGATCACTGTAGCTCGCGTCCCCGGCGCGACGCAGTCGCGACGAGACGTGAGGCCTTTCAGCGCGGGTGCCCCATCCTTCGCTGCGAAGGGTGGGGGGTTTGACTTTCTCTTTTTGCCAACCTAACTCACATCGCTGTCATTCCGAGGACGATCCGACGAGGATCGAACGAGGAATCTGCGTTTCTTCGCTGGTGTCGTTGCCGTTCGCGGGTGCCCCATCCTTCGCTGCGAAGGGTGGGGGTTTTGACTTTCTCTTTTTGCCAACCTCTCTCACATCGCCGTCATCGAGGACGATCCGACGAGGATCGAACGAGGAATCTGCGTTTCTTCGCTGGTGTCGTTGCCGTTCGCGGGTGCCCCATCCTTCGCTGCGAAGGGTGGGGGTCTTGACTTTCTCTTTTCGCCAACCTAACTCATGCCGTCACGCGCGCAGATAAACCCACGCTCGATCACCGGATTTCAGCTTGACCGAAATTCGGCGATACTCAGCAACTTCTTCGTAAATGTCCGCCGCGGCTAGCTCTTGATCCGTGATTTCGAAGACGGTTCCGGCCACGGCGTCTCGCGGATTGGAGGTCGGTACCACGTTGGCGTGATGCGATTCGCCGCTCGACGCCATCAGCTTCGGATCGATGATCGGCACCATGCGCCGGGCATAGCCGGGCAACGCATCTTCGCGGCCGTTTAGCTCACGCCCGAAGTTGGCGATTTGCACATTTTTATTTTGCAGCGAGCCGTAGGAGAACAGCAAAACAGTAGCTTTCTTCAGCGAATCTTTCTTCCGCTTTGCGCTCACCACCCAATTTTATCACGCCCAATCGCGACGTTGCGCAGCACGCCGCGGTAGGCTGTCATTTGCCTTCTTTGCATCCCGACTGCTCGGGATCGAAAATGAATCCGACGAGGATCGGACGAGAAATCTGCATTTTCTTTCGCTTAGAAGAATGGTCGCCACATGCAACTATGTCGCCGTCCTTTTGATGGCCTTGGATCGTTCGTAGGGGCGCTGCTCGCTGGGGCATCTCCTGCGACTTGAAGGTACGTGTCGGTCACTGTAAGATTTGCCGATCAGAAAACCTCATGTCAACTAATTCGATAACTTGGAAGCGACCGATCTTGGAAAGCGAGGTGTACTCTAAGGCGCCGCCCGCAGTCATCTACCACTACACGTCACAAGCCGGTCTCATGGGAATTGTCGCGGAAAAGGCGATCTGGGCGACAAATATACACTGCCTAAACGACTCGAGGGAATTTGGCTTGCTGTTAGCTTGATTCGAGTTCACCTACAGAAGTGTTTGCTTTCGCCCGATTACGAGAGGCAACGGTTCCTCACTTTTCTTGAGGCTACTCTCAACACCGCTCGGTATTCCAACCACTTCGTCGCGTGTTTTTCACAAGCCAGCGACCAACTGAGTCAATGGCGCGCCTACGCCCGCGACCGGAGCGGCTTCAGTATCGGATTCGTGTCGGAAGAACTCAAAGCCGCAATGAAAAACCAGCCAGTTAAGCTTGTCCCCTGCATTTACACGCCCGAGGCGCAAACCGCTATCGTGGCGGAAATGTGCGAAGACATCGTGTCTGAGTTCCTTGCGTGCAAGAAGATGGACCTCTTAACAAATAGCGCCGCAGGAACTCTCATACGTCGCCTGATGGAAGTGGCGCCCATTCTCAAAGATCCTTCGTTTTCGGAAGAACAGGAATGGCGGCTCGTGAACGACGCCCATCCTGGCCGAATCTATTTCAGGGCAGGGTCGTCGATGTTATTACCGTACGTCAAATTCTCTTTAGCTGAATCCGAGCAGCCGCTTAAGTTCAAAGAAGTGGTCGTCGGCCCCACCCCGCACATGCAGCTTTCTCTTATTTCAGCGAGTCAGCTGGTTTCGATGCCCAGTGTATGGTGTCATCAAATAAGGCCGTCCCAAGTTCCATATCGATCATGGTAGCGATAGGAAGGAGAATACCGCTCCCAATGGGTTCATTCACATCTTCCGTTCTCGCGAATTTCCTCGGCAGTCTCCTTGCTGGCACCGCGCTCGCGTTAACTGGCTACTATCTGATTACCCGTCGGTACCAAATCATTCAGCCGCGCCAAGACAGAATCAAAGAGGAAACTCTCGTATGCAGCCTCCTTATGGGCGAACTAGAACGCGCCAAGGAGTTCGTGGATAGGCGCTTGACTGGCATGCAGACCCTCGAAAGGCTACAGATGCACGCATGGGACGCGCTTAAGGGATCCCAGGCCATACGCTTTTTGCCAATCGGTTGCCTTGAACCTGTCCTGAGGGCGTACTCCGACCTATACGTGTTGGAGTATATGTTCCTGAAGGTCGAGGATGCGCAAATGAAGGATTTCGAGACGGGCAATTCGGGCGTGATGTCTGGCGCCGCTCGACTTGGCAAAATGATTTCTGACGGAGTCAGGAATCGCCTGCTTCAAGCGCAGAAGAATTGCGCCGATGCGATTGGCGCCCTGGCATCCGAGGCCGAGCGATTGAAAGCGAGCCTATGAGCCGGCACGCGAGCCTGATCCACGGCCGGCGGCGTAGTCTCGGCCCTGGCGTCGTCTTGTCTTCTCCGCATAAATGTGAACGGACGCGTGATACCGCTCCGGTATTTCATCAAGTAGTGGCTAATGCACCGGCCGTCGGGGGGGCATCCCTTTGATATGGAGGTGGCGGTTCTTCGAGTGTGCGACATGCGAAATGAGGTCAAAACTCTCGGATTCCCGTTAATACGAAAGAAAGTCAAGAATCGCATCCTTGGGCGGAGAAGGATTGCGGCACCCCACAGTTAACATCGAATCCAACTCAAGTTTAGAGTGTGCCACCCGCCAGGGAAAGGGCAGCAATATGACAAGAAAATATGCATTAGTCGCTCTGGCGTGCTATTTGCTGCCCTTTTCCGTCTTCCGTGGAGACGAATCCAAGATGGCCGGAGGTTCAATACTGCTCTTTGAGGCAGACCCGGGCAGCGTGATTGTTGTGGCAGACAGCCGCCTCACGCAGGGATCGAAGCCGGTAAGCGATCTTGAATGTAAGATAATCTCTCTTTCAGACGACACGTTGTTCTTCTACTCCGGAGCAATGGCGCAAGTTGACTTTTCCAGAACGCAAAAGCGCGTGACCGCCAATGAAATAGGACGTAACGCGTTCAGAAAAGCTGGCGCGCAACGAAACTCCCTGCGACGTTTGTTCGACCTTGCTAATCAGTGGGCTAAGAACATGAAACCTGTGGCGGATTCTGTCTTGCAGTTTTCCCGCCCAGAGGATCGGCCCAAAGAGACACAACTCGGAGGATTCGCGGGACTTGATAGCGAGGGTTTCCCGCGTCTGGTTGTAGCCAATATGTCTGTAAATGTTGACAACGCCACTCGAAGAGCCACAGCGAGCTATGATGTGTACCAGTGGCCGAGACATCTGGATTCCCCTATAGGTGAGGGAGGAGCACTCGAAGATGCTCCGATCGGAACTGGTGAATTCTTAGAAGGCACTACAGACCGGGCCAAAATTGCAATCGCTCAACTCCAAAAACGTCTGGCAAATAAATCATTCCTCGATTTCGAAGCTTACCGCCTTATCGCCGCGGTAGAATTTGCCATGAGGTGGAATCCTCACGAAACTAGAGTGGGAGGCAAAGTGGACGCAGTAGTCCTGAACAATGGCCAGAAAGTTAGGTGGATTCAAAGAAAGCAAGTTTGCTACAAAGAAGACTACCCCCCAACAACACGTTTTTAGAACATCGCGGGGGTGGAGAGACTGGGAGAGGAGCCGAAAATTGGCTAGATTACTCGGCTGCGCCGACTCTCGAATCGACCGTCGGGTGAGTCGGATTCCAAATCCACAGACGTGCTCTCTTGCGCGAACGATTTCCATCTGCTAGCGTAGTCATAGCGGCATCAGGTATCGAAAGGTAAATACACACAAATAAAAAGGAGGAACGGCAGGGTCGGATCTTTACCCGGCCCGCGACGGTTCATCATGCTTGCACCGAGTCTCGAAGGACCTGCCCTGAGCCTCGAAGGGGAATCGAGAAGGGTCCACGGGCCTGCCCCGTTTACCCTGAGAGGGGTTTACGAAGGGAGGAAGCTGCAGCGACGAACGGGTCACCGGCCACGAGCCATCGCCCACGGGCGTGCCCTGTTTACCCTGAGAAGGGTTTACGAAGGGAGTTCCGAAGGGAGTTCCGAAGGGTTTACCCTGAGAAGGTTTACGAAGGGAGCCCCGACGGAAGCCTCGAAGGGAGGGCGCAAGAGCGACGGAAGGGCGGCTGGAAGCGCCATTTCTAATCGAGACACGCAAACGATTAGAAATCGCCGTAACCCTAACAAAACAAACAACCGACACCCTTTCTAATCGAGACAGAATTGCAGGGGCCTCGGGGTTGGATTAGCGGGCCAGGTTGGCAATCGAATCAGCCGAGGCTGGGCCAATCGGATTCTAGTTTTGGCGGGTGAGCCAGGGTTTGCATGACGACGCAGTACTGTTCAGTTTTTTCGCGTAACGCGCGGAGTTGGTCGGGGGTGGCTTCGGGGGCGGCGATGTCGAAGCGGAGATGGATGGTTTCGAAGCCGACGGGGACATCTTTTGAAATGCCGAGGGTGCCACGGAGATCCAAGTCGCCTTCCACGGTGACTTCGATGCGTTCGGTACGGATGCCCATGGCGGCGGCTACCATCTGACAAGTGATTTGCGCGCACGCGGCCAAAGCGCCGAGCAGGAGATCGCCGGAACAGGCCCCGCTGCCCGCGCCGCCGACGCCTTTGTGGGCTTCTGCCTGATAGATGGCGCGGCCGATGTCAACCGAGCATGCGATCGGAGCGTCGGACTGGCCGCCTTTGGCGCGTATGGTGATTTTCGAGGCGTTGGGATCGCTGCGGTATTGGTCTTTCAGCGGTTTCTGGAGCGATCGGATGTCCATGGCGGCCTCAGTTATTGAGATTGGCTTTCATTATTGACGATGATTTTGATGATTTGGGAGCAGCCTTCGTTCCAAACTTTGTTGAAGGCGCTGCATGTGCATGCTAGCATTTGTGGGCCGCGGAGTGAGCGAGACTTCGGGGGCCGAAAGGCCTCACCTCTGAAGAGGTGAGCTACATTGAAGAGTTACGCCGCGAGGACTGCTCATGCCCAAGTTCGTTATTGAACGCGAAGTGCCGGGAGCCGGAAATTTAACCGACGCGCAGTTGCGGGAACTGTCGCAGAAGTCGGTGAGTGTTTTGAAGGAAATGGGCCCTGAGATTCAGTGGCTGCATAGCTACGTGACGGGCGATAAAGTGTACTGCGTGTATCTCGCGCCAGACGAAGCCACGGTGCAAGAGCACGCGAGGCGCGTCGGGATTCCGTGCAATCGCGTGTCGGCCGTGCGGCGGCTCATTGAGGCGGCAACCGCGGAGTGAGCGCGAGGAAGGCCCGAAAGGCCTCACCTCTGAAGAGGTGAGCTACATTAAGAGTTACATTGCGCGTGCGGGCCTAGCAAATGGGAGATGCGGCGTCGAGCAGCATCACTTCCTCAATAGCTTTTTCGAGCGGCATAGACCAACCATCCAACCAAGCCGTGGTGCCTGCGGTATTGATTAACGCCTGGCGCGCCGGATCCAGAATAACTTCAAGTTTGGCCTGCTCCGTGGGCGTGAGCGGAGCGCCAATATTTTCGCGCAGCGCAGCAGCTGCGCCCGCGAGTCGCAGCGAACGCTCGGCTTGCGATTGAGCGGCGGCGGAGCACGCGAAACCCTCCAAGAGGCGAGCGATTCCGCGCTTGTGTTTCAGCTCCTGGAAAATTTTCAGGCTTTCGCGATAGAAAGCGTGCGCCGTGGGGCAATCGCGCTGTTCGCGGGCAATATTTCCGAGATCGGCGAGCGAGCCGGCGATGCCCCAGCGATCATTGAGTTCCTGAAAAATTGCGAGGCTCTTCTCATACAAAATCTGGGCGGCTGCGAAATCACCTTGTTCGCGAGCGACATCGCCTTGAGAGTTGAGCGACCAGCCGACGCCGGTGCGATCTCCGAGATCGCGGAAGATTGCGAGGCACTCGGCGTAAAGCGAGCGCGCGCGGGAATAGTCGCCCTGCAATTTGACGACGCTGGCGAGATTACTGAGCGAACGAGCGACGGCTTTCTGGTCACCCAATCCGCGCCAGAGGATCAAGCCTTCTTCGAACAGCGAGTGCGCGAGTGCGAGATCGCCCTGATCGCGAGCGAGAACAGCGAGGGCGTTTACGCCGACGGCTGCGCCTTGGTTGTCATGCAGTTCACGGGCGATTGAAAGACTTTCGCCGATCAAAACATTTCCCGAGGTGTAGTCTCCTTGTTCGGTGGCGAGTATGCCTGCCGAAAAAGCGGCGCGCGCGCGAAGCTTCGTGCGAGCAGCGGCGGCTGGGATTTTGAGGAGCTTGCCGAGGCTGTCCCTGCCTTCGGCGAAGTACTCGCGTGTCTCCCAGAAACGAAAAAGGGCCGCGCCGAGACGCAGGCCCCACTCGGCATCTTTGGTTTCTGCAAGCCATTCGAGGGCGGCGCGAAAATTGTCATGATCCAGCGTGAAGCGTTCGAGCCACTCGAACCCTTGCGCTGAGGTCTGATCCGTAGCAACTTCTTCCGCCAGTACCAGGAAATAAGCAGCATGGGCGCGCTTGGTGGAGAGTTCCTCGGCGCTCAGCTGCAATTTTTCGCGAGCATATTCGCGAATCGTTTCCAGCATTAAAAAACGCGATTCGCCGTTGGGCTGCTCGAGCTGCTGCATCAGGCTTTTGTCCACCATGGATGCCATGCCGTCGAGCAGATCCAAATCGAGATCGGACTTGGTGTCGCATACAGCTTCTACGCCTTCCAGAGTGCAACCCCTTACGAACACCGATAATCTTCGGAAAAGTTTCTGCTCGGCGGGAGTCAGGAGATCGTAGCTCCAGTCAATCGCGGAGCGAAGAGTTTGCTGGCGCTGCGGCAGATCGCGCGCGCCGCCAGTTAGGAGTTGCATGCGGCTGGCCAGGCGCGTGCGGATGGAAGAGAGCGAGAGAACTTTGATTCGGGCGGCTGCCAGCTCGATGGCGAGAGGCAGACCATCGAGTTGTGCGCAGATTTCGGTGACGGCGGATGCATTTTCGCGATTGAGCGCAAAGTCCGGCTTTACGGCGGCAGCGCGTTGTACGAATAGCGCGACTGCCGGGCACTGTGAAACTATCTCGAGCGAAGGCATTGACCGCGAATCGGGAAGCGCAAGGGGCGGCACGGGGAATTCGTGTTCTCCGTAGACGTGCAATGCGGCGCGACTGGTGACCAGAATTTTGAGATGGGGACCCATCGCCAAGATTTCCGCGAGAATCGGAGCAGCCGCCATTAAGTGTTCAAAGTTGTCGAGCACGAGAAGCATCGGCGCGCGCGATGTTTCCTGTAAATGCTTCTTGAGGATTTCCAGGGGCGATTGGCCGCCGGCTTCGCGGATCGCTAATGTCTGGATGATCGCGGAGGGGACGAGGCTTGGATCGCTTATCGGAGAGAGCGGAACGAAGTGAGTGCCGCCGGGGAAATTGTCCACGAGACCGATTGCGACTTGAACCCCGAGACGCGTTTTTCCGATGCCGCCTGGACCGGTGACCGTCAGCAGGCGGATATTGTGACTAAGCAGGAGTTCCTTGGCGGCTGCTATTTCTTTTTCGCGCCCCACGAACCCGGTGCGCTGCATAGGAATATTGATTTGGCGATTCTCGGCCTGGGTAACTGGCTTTTCCGAGAAGCGATGGCGCATGGCTGCGAGTTCGTTAGCGAGGTCTCGGGTTGCGGCGTAGCGCTTGTCTGGTTCTTTTGCCAGGCATCTATCAATGGCCCAACAGAGAGGAGCGGGAGCGTCCGGACATTGCACGCCAATCGGATCTGGCTGTTCTTTAAGAATCGCGACCATTGTCTCGGTTGCGGTGCTGCGTCGAAAAGCTCGTTTGCCGGTTACCATTTCGTAGAGCACCAGGCCGAAGGAGAACTGGTCTGAGCGGAAATCCGTCTGGCCATAACTGGCCTGTTCGGGCGACATGTATTGAACTGTTCCTAGAAACTGACCGGGTTGAGTCTGCCACGCGGACATGGTGTTGGCGTCCGGAAGATCGCCGCTGGGCGCCACGAATTTTGCGAGGCCAAAGTCGAGGATTTTAGCGAGGCCGTCGCTGGAGATCATGACGTTGGCGGGCTTTATGTCCCTGTGGGCGATGCCTGCTTCATGCGCTTTCGCCAGCCCCTCGGCAATTTGAGCGGCAATTTCGATCACTTTGCGTATTGGCAGCGCGCCGGCGGCAAGGAGCTCGCGCAATGTCTTGCCGTCGATCAGCTCCATCGCAATGTAGTGAGTGGAACCGTCCTGTCCGAGTTCGTAGATGGTGATGATATTGGGGTGGTTGAGTGCGGATGCGGAGCGCGCTTCTCGCTCGAAACGGCGCAGACCCTCGTCATCGGAGGAGAATGCCTCGGGCAGAATTTTGATGGCGACGTCGCGGTTCAGGCGCGAATCGCGCGCGCGATAGACCTCGCCCATGCCGCCGGCGCCGAGCGGAGCGACGATTTCGTAGTGAGCAAGTTTAGTGCCTGGAGCCAGCATGCTGTTCGGAAGATTATAACGTCAAGCGAGCAATCGTGCGGTTCGTTCAGCGCTTTCTTGAACATATGCAGAACTTGCGGCGGACATGAGCACGCTGAGTTCTCGTCGAAGAGAGCGAAGAAAGATTCTTCGGCGGACCTACGTCAGGTCCGCCTCAGAGTGACTCCGCAGAGAGCGAAGGCCTGGTGAGACGATGGCTCGCGTTCGCAGAGTTGGGCTAGGGATTGACCGGCGCAAGACGTCTTGCGGCGAGACTGATCATTAGACGCGTTGTGCCGGTGAAGATCATGCTGATTCCGACCAGTGTCCCGATCACCCACAACGAGCTCGAGGGCCATTGCCTCCAAACCAGCAGGCCGAGAATCAAGGTGACAATGCCGTCCATCAGAAGCCAGCCAGATTCTCCCGCGTGACGGTTTTGAAAATAGGCCGCCAAGTCCAATATGCCTTCGGCCAGGAAGAAAATTGCCAGGGCCAGTGTGAGTCCGGCAACCCCTATGGCAGGATTCATCAGAAAATATATCCCGACGATCAAGTAAAGAATCGCGACGAGAAGCTTCCAAAGTATGCTGCCGGCGCCTTTCGACTGGAAGGCGTGGATAAATTGAAAACCGCCGCTGAGGGTAATCAGCCAGCCGATGACAATCACCACGCCGAGCGACGTGGCCAACGGGAGGGAGATTGCCAGAAAACCGAAGACGATGAGAACAATGGCCCATACGATTGAAGGTCCGGAGCCCAAGCTCGAAAGTCTCGTCTCTTCCATGACTGGATTCCTCCTTGCAGTTAGGGGATTTGCGGATGGCCTGGAAAAAGCTAATAACACAAATGCGTCAAAATTGTTAGAACAATGGAACGCGCCACGCTGTGGATACGCTCACGCTCGGGAGAGGCATGAGAGCACGATCTTAAAATAGAGCGTGAATTAAGTCCGGATTTCAAACCGCAACTGCACGACGAGCCTTGCTCGAAACGCACGAGCCGCGTTTTTTAATTGTTGCCTCTACGTTTACAGGCTAGATGATCTGCTTCGATCCATTTCAGTTCTGCGGTTTTGCTGATTTGCCAATCCACTGTGAACGTGTCCGGAGCGGTGATGTAGTATCGGAAACGGTTGGCGGCGTAGGGAGCTTTTGCGTCTTGTGAGAGGGAAGAGGTCATGGTCAGGACTCGGTCTTGCCATCCATCTTCGCTGGTGTAGATGGCGGCGCCGAAGTTGTTGGCATCGAACTCGACGAGGCGTTTTTGCTGAGGGTCAAAGCCGATCAGGTATTTCGCTAAATACCCGGTCGCCGGTTGAATATCCTGCTCGGTGAGTTCAAGCCATTTGCCGCCAAGAATCGTGGTTCCGGTAAACGTGGCTTTGTGGACCTGAGCGTTACGGAACGTTCCTTCGCAGTCCCATGTGCCTGCGAACTGGAACCCGTCCGGCGGAATGGCGGAGAGTGGCTTACTCTCTTGCGTGAATGCGCTAGAAATCGAGGCCCATAAAAACAGGCATAAGAGACAGCCATAAACGATCCGCATGGATGAGCCTCGCGATTTGTAGATAAGAGCAATAATTTCGTTATTCAGATTTGAATCGCTCGGATTGTAGCGTTGACGAGTGGCGTTGCAAGACCATTTCTTTCGGTTAGTCCCAATCCGCGGACGATTACTTTTTTCCGAGGTAATTTGCGACAATCGCGGCGCAGGCCTCCACGAAGTCCTGATCCGCTTTGGTAAAGGTGCCGGCGAAGTAGCTCTCGATATCCAGCTCGGCAGCGAGCTTGGCCTTCACGAGGATGGGAACAACGATTTCACATTTCACGAGAGGCGAGCCTGCGAGATAACGCGGATCGGCAGTGACGTCGTGAACGACTACGGTTTGGCCGCTCCTGGCGGCGGCGCCGCAGAGTCCCGTGTCGAGGGGGATGCGAAGATTGGGAGTGAAGCTGCCGACGAAAGGGCCGATGACCAGGATGCCGGAGTCTGCCGGATCGACGAGGTAAAAACCGACCCAGTTGTAGCGGGTCATCTTTTCGTGCAGACGCTGTGAGATGCGCTCCATGATGGATTTCGGCGTGGGAGCAGTCAAAGCGAGGCTCTGAAATTCGCGGAGAAGGTCTTCGTGGACGGGCATCATGTTTTGGGCCTCGTGTCGAGCGGCGTGGTTTTGGTGGTGCGTGATGCTCGGCTGGTTTCTAAAGATTAGCATACGGAGCTGGCGGAATTTCGTGCGAGAAGTTCAGAGCGGGTCTGTTCTGCGCGATTCTCGAAAATGCGCCGTACGAAAGTCGATGCGGCGCAGCAGGATGTGGTCAAACCTTTAGGCCGAATCGATTGTGCATTTCGCGGCGGCCTGCGCGTGTGACGTTTAACACACGACTGGCGAGATCCTGGACGACCCATTTTTGTTTTAGCGCGACTTTCAGCAGAGCTGCGCCAAAAGCGCCGCCGATATGGGGCCGGCGTTCGCTCCAATCCACACAGGCGAATGCGAAGCGGCGGCGGAGCGCTCGAGTTGCGCCAACGTCGATTCCGAGGGCGGCGCATGCTTGCGTTCCACGGGGCGTGAGATCGTAAGCTTGGCCCTCTGGCGAAGCTTCGGTGAGCCAGCCTAGAGCGGTGAGGCGGTCGTGGAGCGAAACGCCTAGGGCGCCGGCGATGTGATCGTAGCAAGTGCGCGCGGCGCGCAAACCGACTGGCGTATTGGGTACGAATGGGGAACGAGTTGTGCCGGCAAGAACGCTGAGCGATTCGAGCGCGGCAGCGACGCTAGGTCCTTCCAAACTGTAGTAGCGGTGCTTTCCTTGAGGGAACGCTTTCACCAATCGCAGCGCGTTTAGGCGATGCAAGTGGGCGCTTGCGGTGGACGGACTTACCTTGGCGACGATCGCCAGCTCGGTGCTGGTGCGCGCGCGACCATCGAGAAGGCAATAGAGCATGCGCGACCGCGCCGGCTCACCGATGGCAGCGGCGATTGATGCGACTGAGGAGTCATCGGCGTTGACATTCACGCTTCGATGGTAAACGAATCATTGAATTGGATCAAGTGGGATACTGCCGGGGATGGAACCGAGAGTTTTATTGGCCGGAAGCCTGACACGCCGTGAGGCGATTACTCTGGCGGCGACGCTAGTTTCGGCGAATGCAGCGGGAGGCGCGAAGCTTGCGCTCGGTTGCGATCATTTAGCGGCGGGATCCGATACCGGGAGGAGAAAAATGAACATTATTTGCTTCATTCGCTACCAAATCGATCCGTTTCAGAGAGAACAGTTCAAGAAGTATGCCGAGAATTGGGGGCGCATTATTCCTCGATGCGGCGGACAACTTGTGGGATATTTTCTTCCTTACGAAGGGACGAACGATGTTGCGTGGGGATTGATTCGATTCGAGAGCCTCACGGCCTATGAAAAATATAGAGCGCGCTTGCGGACAGATCCGGAAGCGCGGGAGAATTTCGCCATGGCACAGACAAACCAACTGATTCTCCGCGAAGAGAGAAACTTCGTCGAGGTGGTTGATGGAACTTTCGGACTTCCTGCCGCACTTGTGGGGCCGGCGTGAGCGGAGGCGGCGTGGTGACGCAAGCGGAAAAGGGACGGGCGTTTCGAGCGCTTCATGAGCGCGCTGGCGCGTTTATTATCCCGAATCCATGGGATGCCGGCAGTGCGCGGCTTCTCGCACACCTGGGATTTGAAGCGCTGGCTACCACGAGCATGGGCTACGCTTTCTCCATCGGGAAGCTGGACACGACTCTTAGCCGCGATGAGGCGTTGACGAACGCGGCGGCGATCGCGTCGGCCACTTCGCTGCCGGTTAGCGCTGACCTCGAGAACGGATACGGAGATGCGCCTGAGATTGTTGCCGAAACTATCAGGCTTGCGGGCGAGACGGGAATTGTTGGCGGGTCGATCGAAGATGCCAGCGGGCTAGCGGACGATCCGATTTACGAGTTGGGACAGGCGATTGACCGAGTACGCGCGGGTGTGGCGGCGGCGCGTGCGCTGCCATTTATGTTCACGGTGACTGCGCGGGCGGAGAATTATTTGCACGGGCGGCCGGATCTGAGGGACACAATCAAGCGGCTGCAGGCGTATCAAGAGGCGGGTGCGGATGTTTTGTATGCGCCTGCGCTGGAGACGAAGGAGGATATTGTCGCGGTGATTCGATCTGTGGACCGGCCGGTGAACGTGCTGATGGGATTGCGGGGAGTTCAACTGAGTCTTGCTGAACTTTCGGCGATTGGCGTTAGGCGCGTGAGTGTGGGGAGTTCACTGTGTCGCGCGGCGCTGGGGGCTTTGCTTCGAGGGGCGCGGGAGATGCGGGAGCGGGGGACATTTACGTTTGCGGCTGAAGCGGCGAGTTCGAGAGAGATCAGCGCGATTTTGGGGGAATGAGGCGGGACGGGCGAGCGCTAATGTCCATCGGCGGAATTTCTTTTCTCTTGCATTGAAATGCCGCACGAAAGTCGGTGCGGCGCTACAGGGGATAGATCGCGTCGTCGCACTGAACTAATGAGGTGTGTGGACTATAATGGCCCGGAGATTTGAGTGGGAGGAAGCGATGAAACCAGATCGAGTGGAAGTTTCGTGGGATGCAGAGAAATCGAAGTGGACGGTGCGAATACAAATTGGCGAAGAGGTGATTCATCGGTATTGCGATTCGCCGAGGAATGCGGATGAGGCGGCGCTTCGCGCGGCGGCCGCGAAAACTGTGGCGGATGAAGGTTACGAGGCGGACCCCGCTAAAATTACGATACGTCGCTAGTTGCTAAACTCGCGGGAATCAACTGTATTCCTTATTTCGGATTTCTGTTTTCGTACACATGTTTGCCGGAGTGAGGGAATCGAGGCTGAATCTGGCAGATAGTCGCGATTGACTGCAGTGCCCATGAAGTGCAGATGCAGATCGCTACAGGGTTAGCGCAGGATCCATTCGGTTGGTTTTTCGGTGAAATGGAAGTCGCAGCGCTGGCTTGGAGTGTTTGGCCAATCCACGCGGACCACGCGGGCTTTTCCGACGAGCTTACCGCCATTTGAAGGTGAATGGACATCGACAATGGCGCTTTCTTTTAGCGGCACACTGCAGGCAGAAAGAAAGTCATTGGCGCCCACATTTTCTGTAACCACGTCCAATATGAAGGGCCGGCTGTTCGAATCCGTGCCGCGGAGCGTTAGGGCGATTTTTAAGTGGACGCGCGGCTCGGCGGGGCGATCGCGCTTGCGGCCTGCGACGAGCTGCGCGAGTGTTTTCTTGAGGCTCTCGATATCGACTGGCTTTTGAAAAAAAGCCTTGGTACCGAGACTTTCGCAGAATGCTTTGTCTTCATCGCCGGTTTTACCGGAGACAATGACGATCGGTATCCCTTGCGTGAAGGTGAGAGAAGCGAGCGTCTGGCAAACTTCGAAGCCCGAGTAACCGGGCATGGAAAGATCTAGAAGGATCGCGTCGGGGCGACTCTGGAGCGCGAGGGCGAGAGCATCTTCGGGCGAGCCTGTATCCACGATGTCGTAGGAGTCCTTGAGGCGGAAACGCATCACTTTTCGCACGGCTTCGTCATCGTCAATAACGAGTAGCCGCGGCAGTCCACTGACGGCCGATTTCGACTGTGGATCAGCTATTTTTGTGTCTGCTTTCAGCATAGTCAGGCCTCTCTTCTGCTGTTTCTTTCAAGTTTGTCGGGGCATCCGCGTCGGGATGCGCTTCGAAAATTCCATCGAGGCTTCGAATCAACTGAGCTTGGGTGAACGGCTTTCGAAGCATGGAAATTCCTGCCTCGAGGACGCCATGCTCTGCGATGGCTCCGTCGGTGTAGCCAGTCATGTAGAGAACTTTCGTTTCGGGCCGAGATGCAGCGATGCTGAGCGCGAGTTCGCGGCCGCTCATGCCCGGCATTACGACGTCGGTTAGAAGCAAATCGATCTTTAAAGTGAACAGGCCCGCAATCCTGATGGCTTCGGCTGCGTCTGGGGCTTCCAATACGGTGTAACCGAGTTTCATTAGCGTGTTGCTGGTGAGTTTGCGCAGCGACGCTTCGTCTTCGGCAATTAGGATGGTGCGCGGGCCATGAGTTTGTTCGCGCGAAATCACCGGCTCAGGCTTCTCGATCAGGGAACCTTCGACACGAGGGAGGTAAATTTTGAAGGAGGCGCCGCGTCCTGGCTCGCTTTCGACAAAAATGTATCCGCCGCTTTGCTTGATGACGCCGTAGACGGTGGCGAGACCGAGACCCGTGCCCTTTCCCATTTCCTTGGTGGTAAAAAATGGCTCGAAAATGTGCGATTGAACTTCGGCGTCCATGCCGGTGCCCGCGTCAGTGACCGAGACCATGACGTAGAGGCCGGGAACGACGTATCGGCGATTTTTGCGATCTTCTTCACGCAACTCGACGTTGCAAGTTTCTATTTTCAGAAGGCCGCCGCGAGGCATGGCATCGCGCGCGTTAACAGCGAGATTCATGATGACCTGATCGATTTGACCGCGGTCGGCCTTCACTCTGCCGAGATCCGCAGCGCAGATGATCGTCAGTTCAATATCTTCGCCGATGAGACGGCGGAGCATTTTTTCAATGTCCGAGACGACTGCGTTGAGATCGATGATTTTTGGCTCGAGTACCTGCTTGCGGCTGAAGGCGAGGAGCTGTTGCGTAAGAGATGCGGCGCGGTGACCGGCTTTCAAAATTTCGTCGATCGCTTCGCGAAAAGACTCGTCACCGGAAGAATCCTGCTGGAGAGCTTCGGCATAGCCGATGATGACGCCGAGGAGATTATTGAAGTCGTGCGCCACACCGCCGGAGAGCCTGCCAATGGCTTCGAGCTTATGCGAAAGGACGAGCTGCTGCTCGAGTTGCCTGCGCTCGGTGATGTCGCGATTCACGATGACAAGCTTTTCCACTTTTCCATCCAAATTGCGGACGGCACTTGCTGTGGATTCGAGCATGCGCCACTCACCGCTTTTGTGGCGGATGCGGTATTCGACGCGGCTCCCAACGCCGCTGCTTCGTGCCTGTTCAGCCGCTTTGGTGACCCTCGGTTGATCTTCGGGATGAATTTGGGCGTAGGCGGAAGTATTCGAAAGTTCGGCCGCGGAGTAGCCGAGTACTTTTTCGTAGGACGGACTGTTGTAGATGCGCTTTCCGTCCGCTGTGACCACGGCAATCATGTCCGCCGCATTTTCGGTGATGAGGCGAAAGAGCTCTTCGCGTTCAACAAGCCGGATGCGAAAGCGGTGAATTTGAAGCTGCTGGTAGAGGACGTAGACGACGAAAAGCAGAACCATCCCGACGAGCGCGCGAGTTGCAAGGTGAATGTTCGAATTGTCGAGGAAATTCAGTTGGAGAGCATATACAGAGAGAGAAAACGAAACGATGCCGACAGTCAGGAGCAGCGTAACGAGGACTCCGGAAAAGGAGAGCCACCATTGGCGGCGCTCTGCGACCCGCAAGTCGGCGCGTACTGATGGCGTGAGTTTTGCCGGCCGAGCCGCGCGGTGTGGGTTTACTGGCGCGAGAGGGGTCTCATCCACCGATGGTATTTTCGAGTCCATGTGGTTTTGTGTGGAAAAAGTGAGAGTGCAGGCTGACCACAGACAGAGCCAGAGCGCGTAATTTCGGCGACTAACGCTGGCGCTGGCCTTCGGCTAAAAACGGCGATCAGCGTGACAGTAAATTCAGCGAACTCTTGTTTTCCAATGAGAGCATCGGCGAAAGAAGGAAACACTTCAGTGATATTCCGATTTGGAGCAGCCAAAAATCAGTTTGAGGAACTGTTTCAACTTGGGGCAGTTTGTAATTGGATACGAGTCAATGAGCGTGGTCTGGAATTCTTTTGACAGCGACCGATAGTCGGCTTCAATCTATTTTTCCCTTCCGGTTGGTGTGCTCCTAACAAAATGAACGGCGACGATTCTGTGCGGCACAAGGCATAAGCGTCGCATTGCATTGAGCCAGGCATTCCGCCGGGCACACCCCTTCAGATCTAACCAGTGGCGAATGCTGCGTTCATTCCGTGCGGCGAGAAATGTACTGGAGCGGGTATGGCAGAGGTTCTCAACGAAGTTCTAGAACCAGGTGTCGCGGACGGCGGGCTTGACGATGCGCAGCGGGAGCAGCTCTTGCTTGAGCACCTGCCGCACGTGCATCACATTGCGAGGAGAATTCATTTGCGATTGCCGCCGCAGGTGCCTCTGGAAGATCTCGTTCATGCTGGAATCCTGGGGTTGATGGACGCGGTGAGGAAATTCGATCCCAATAAGAACGTTCGGCTGAAATACTACGCGGAATTCAGGATTCGCGGCGCG
Source organism: Candidatus Acidiferrales bacterium (assembly GCA_036513895.1). Classification (GTDB taxonomy): domain Bacteria; phylum Acidobacteriota; class Terriglobia; order Acidiferrales; family UBA7541; genus Palsa-147. The sequence continues at coordinate 64,265 of DATBYF010000017.1, forward strand.
ATTCTCGATAGCCTGCGGCAAGTGGATTGGAGTCCTCGCGCGCTGAGAAGGAAGGCGCGGCGGCTGGAAGAGGCCGTTGCGCGTTGTGAAGCGAGACTGGGCCGCGATGCGGCTGACACGGAGATCGCTGCTGAACTCGAGATTAGCCTCGACGAGCTGCAGCATCTCATGCGCGACCTTCATGGACTGAATCTAGGAAGTATCCACGCGGAAGAAAATCATGCGTCGCGGATCGACGGGATTAGCGCGGCGAGTGGTCCGATTGCTGATAACGACGACCCGTTTCATCGGACGCTGCGCTCGGAAATGACAGGTTTGCTGATGCGGGCGATGGCGGCGCTATCCATGCGCGAGAGGGAAGTGATGATGCTTTACCACTTCAGAGAGCTTTCGATGAAGGCGATAGGGCTTGCCTTGGGAGTGGGGGAGTCGAGAGTGTCGCAGATTCATAGCGCCGGATTGAGCCATCTAAGGGATCATTTGCAGGTGTTGATGCAGCAGAAGCCGGTGCCCGGAGTGGCGGATTCGACGATTTCTTTAGGTAAGCCGTTGTAGCGAACTGCGGAAAAAGAAGGCCAGGCTTTAGGCTAGTCCCTGAGCGGGTTGAAGGCTAGGTGGCATGCCGATTATGCCTCAGTGTGCGCCACCTCGTTGTGCAGCGCGGATTTCTTCAGTTGTTCAGAATGTGATTCAAATCGTAAGATATCGTAATAGATAGGTAGCGATCGAGAGACGAGCTGGCATTCTATTGTTCGGCGGCTGCCAAGAAAATCGCCGGCAAGATGCCGGCGCTACGACAGCCATTTTGCTGTTGTGGGCGCCGTAGGTGGGGAGGTAACGCGAGGAAACCAAATGAGCTTCCCAATCGTCGCATTGTAAGGCGTGTATTCCCGTTTCGCTGGATTGCGGGCATTTCCGTGTGTATTGGGACGCCAACGGAGATGGATCCGGCGGAAAGAATCCGAGCGGGTAGGCCCTTCCATCCTTGGCGGGCACATCCGATAATATGGAGTTCGAGAGAGGCGCCCTGGGGCGGGCGTCTCGCCCTATCGACGCGAAATTCAAGCTGGGGTTGCAGACGGACGGTACCTAATGATACGGCCGCCAGTGTGTTCGGAGCCGCTTAGATGTACCCAAACTAAAACCAGCACGCACCTGGAAATCGGATGAAAGAGGATTGACTTTGCCTGAATATCTGACTGACCCGGGAAGTCCCGAGAACGACTCAAGGTCTGGGCCAAACGAAACGCGTTCGGCGACGCCCGACTCTAGTTTCGGCGCGCACGATTTGCGATCTGCCTCAAACCAGCCTCCCGCCCGAAAAAGCCGATGGTGGATTTGGGCGCTAGTGATCGTCGTCGTGCTCGGCGTTTACATCTATCATCAGCGCCAGGAAGCAATGGCTTCCAAAGCTTCGGCGGCTCCCGCAATTCGTGCTGTACCGATTCAAAGTGCGACCGCCCACACCGGAGACATCGGCGTATTCATCAACGCGCTTGGCACCGTGACTCCCGTTTATACGGTGACGGTGACGAGCCGCGTGCAGGGCGAAATCACCAACGTGTATTACCGCGAAGGACAGATCGTTCATAAAGGCGACCCGCTTCTCGATATCGATCCGCGACCTTATGAGGCGGCCCTGGCTCAAGCTGAGGGCCAACTAGCGCACGATCAGGCCGTTTTGAACAAAGACAAAATTGATATGGACCGCTATCAGCTCGCGTTCAACCGCAACGCAATCGCGAAGCAGTTGCTCGACGATCAACAGCAAACCGTGATGCAGGATCAGGGAACGGTTAAGAACGATCAGGGCTCGCTCGATAATGCCAGAGTGAATCTCGTTTATTGCCATATCAAGTCTCCGATTGATGGGCGCGTAGGATTACGACTGGTGGATCCGGGAAACATCGTGCAGGCAAACAGTACGACGGGGCTTGTGGTGATTACGCAACTGCAGCCGATCACGGTGATCTTCAGCGTCGCCGAGGACTACCTGCCGCAGATCCAAAAGGAATTGAAGGCGGGGCATCGTCTGGAGGTGATTGCATTGGATCGCGACCAGCAGACCAAAATCGCGAGCGGAAGTCTTTTGACGCTCGACAACATCATTGACACAACAACAGGCACGGTGAAGCTCAAGGCAATTTTCCAGAATGGAGACGCGGTTTTATTCCCCAATCAATTCGTGAACGCGCGGCTCACAGTGACTACTTTGCATAACGCGATTATCGTTCCGAGCGCGGCAATTCAGAGGAATGCGCAGGGCGCGTTCGTTTACGTGATAAATGGAGATCAAACTGCCTCGATTAAGACCATAACACCTGGGCCCGCGGATAACGAGTCGACTTCAGTGCAGGGGATAAAGCCTGGCGATGTCGTCGCAGTCAGCGGGTTCGACAAGCTGCAAGATGGTGCAAAGGTGGCTGTAAGAAAAGGCGGCGCGGATGGCGGGGGAGCCGGCGGCGGGAATAGCAGCGTCGGGACTGGAGGGAACGGCGCGGGCGGAGGAACACAGGGTAGATGAGTCCGTCGCGCCCATTTATTCTTCGGCCTGTGGCAACGTCGCTACTGATGGTGGCGATTTTGCTGGCCGGGTTCGTGGCGTACTTGCAACTTCCCGTGTCGGCTCTGCCGGAAGTTGATTATCCGACGATACAGGTAGTGACTTTTTATCCCGGCGCGAGCCCCGATGTGGTGGCATCGGCCGTGACTGCGCCACTTGAGAGGCAGTTCGGGCAAGTTCCGGGATTGAATCAGATGACTTCGACGAGCTCGGGCGGGAGCTCGATCATCGTCCTTCAGTTTTCCCTCGATTTGAATATTGACGTTGCCGAGCAGGAAGTTCAGGCGTCAATCAACGCGGCGCAAACCTATTTGCCGGCGGATATTCCAACGCCGCCGATTTACAGCAAGACGAATCCTGCCGATACACCGATTATCACGCTGGCGCTTACGTCGAAAACGATGCCGCTCTCGCAGGTGGAAGATCTCGCCGATACGCGGTTCGCTCAGAAAATTGCGCAGTTGCCTGGCGTGGGATTGGTCAGCATCAGCGGCGGGCAGAAACCCGCCGTGCGCGTGCAAGTGAACCCGACGGCGCTTTCCGCTTACGGAATTAATCTCGAAGATGTGCGTGCGGCGTTGCAGCAGACAAGCCTCGATCTTGCCAAAGGGAATTTTGACGGCCCGCAGCAGGACTTCCAGATTGATTCGAACGATCAGCTCCTGACGAGCAAGGACTACCAACACGTCATCGTCGCTTATCACAACGGTTCGCCAGTGGTGCTTTCCGATGTTGCGATCGTGACAGACGACGTGGAGAACACGAAGCAGGCGGCGTGGATGAATGAGACTCCTGCTGTGATCGTGAATATTCAGCGGCAGCCCGGCGCGAACATCATCCAAGTCGTGGATCGCGTGAAAAAGCTTTTGCCGCTATTGCAAAGCAATCTCCCCGCGGCGGTGCAAGTTGCGGTGCTCACCGACCGGACGACGACGATACGCGCGTCAGTGGACGATGTCGAGTTTGAGTTGATGCTGACGGTTGCGCTCGTCGTGATGGTCATCTTCATTTTTCTGCGGAACGTCTACGCGACGATCATCCCGAGCGTCGCAGTGCCGCTCTCGATTGTGGGCACGTTCGGCGTGATGTATCTCGCGGGATACAGCTTAAATAATTTGACGCTCATGGCGTTAACGATTTCCACGGGATTCGTCGTTGACGACGCGATCGTGATGATCGAGAACATCGTCAGATACATTGAAGAAGGCGATTCGCCGATGGAGGCGGCGCTGAAAGGTTCGGAGCAAATTGGGTTCACGATCGTATCGCTGACAATTTCGTTGATAGCAGTGCTGATCCCGTTGCTTTTCATGGGCGACATCGTTGGGCGCCTATTCCGCGAGTTCGCGATCACGCTGAGCGTGACGATTCTCGTTTCGGCTCTCGTTTCTCTGACGCTGACGCCGATGATGTGTTCGAAGCTCTTGCGCCACACGCCGGAATCGCAGCAAGGTCGCTTTTTCCGGGCGACGGAGCGTGGCTGGGAATGGATCATTGCGTTTTATGGGCGCACGCTAACTTGGGTGCTCAAGCACCAGACGGCGACGCTGGTTGTGGCCGTGGGGACGCTCATCTTGACGGTTTTCCTTTACATCATCGTGCCCAAAGGCTTCTTCCCGGTACAGGATACCGGGATCATTCAGGGCATTTCTGAGGCGCCCCAACAGATTTCGTTTACCGCGATGGCGGAGAGGCAGCAGGCGCTGACGAATGTGATTTTGAAAGATCCGGCGGTTGATAATCTGTCGTCATTCATCGGCGTGGACGGGACGAATACGACGCTCAATACTGGGCGAATCCTCATCAATTTGAAACCGCTGAGCGTGCGGAAGATTAATGCCTCGGATGTGATCCGGCGGCTGGAGCCGGAGCTCGACAAGATTGACGGCATCACGCTGTACATGCAGCCCGTGCAGGATTTGACTGTGGAAGATCGCGTCAGCCGGACGCAATACCAATACACCCTGGAGGATCCCGATCAGAACGAATTGAATCTGTGGACAGCGCGATTGATGAAGAAATTGACTGCCTTGCCGGAACTGAGGGACGTCGCGACCGATCAGCAAACGAGCGGCCTGGCTGCGTCGCTGGTTATCGATCGCGTTACGGCGTCGCGCATGGGCATCACCCCGTCCATGATCGATCAGACGCTATACGATGCGTTTGGCCAGCGGCAGATTTCGACGTTGTATACGCAGTTGAATCAGTACCACGTGATTCTGGAGACGATGCCGAGTTTTCAGAAGAATCCGTCGAAATTGGGTGAGATTTACGTCCGGTCGGCGCTAGCTTCGGGAGCCACCGCGACCGCGAGTCCCTCATCGACGGTTGTGACAGCAACGACGGCGAGCGGCACGGCTGGCTCCTCTTCACCAAGCCCGAAGGCGTCGAGTTCAATCTCGAGCTCCGGTTCAGCGAATCCGACAGCCGTCTCCGCGGTAAATGGGTCGGCGGTGCCGCTTAGTGCGTTCACGCATTTCGAGTCCAAAAGCACGCCGCTCTCGGTCAATCATCAGGGCCAGTTTCCGGTGGTGACTATTTCATTCAATCTGGCGCCAAACGCTTCGCTCGGGGAAGCCACGAAAGCGATCCAACGGGCGGAAGAAGATATTCATTTGCCGCTGAGCGTGCAGGCGGCGTTTCAAGGCACGGCTGCGTCGTTTCAGGCATCGCTCGCAAATGAACCGATTTTGATTTTGGCGGCGCTGGTGACCGTCTATATCGTGCTCGGCGTCCTTTACGAGAGCTACATTCACCCGATCACGATCCTCTCGACGCTGCCGTCCGCAGGAGTGGGAGCAATATTGGCGCTGATTATCTGCGGGCAGGAACTGAGTGTCGTCGCGTTGATAGGTATCATCCTGCTGATCGGGATTGTGAAGAAGAACGGCATCATGATGATTGACTTCGCGCTCGAAGCGGAGCGGCAGCACGGGAAGAAACCCGAAGACGCGATTTATCAAGCCTGCCTGCTACGTTTTCGACCGATCATGATGACCACGATGGCGGCGCTGCTGGGCGGGCTGCCACTCGCGCTTGGCACTGGGATTGGATCCGAGTTGCGGCGGCCACTCGGAATTTCGATGGTGGGCGGATTGTTGCTGAGCCAGGTGCTGACGCTCTATACGACCCCGGTGATCTATATTTTCTTCGATCGACTAGCGACTCGATTCTCGCGAGCACATGCGCCTGCTGGTGCGGGGAGCCCGGAGTCGGTTCCGGCAGATTAACGATGAGTCTATCGTCTCCTTTTATTCACCGGCCCGTGGCCACCACATTGCTGACGGCGGCGATTGCGTTGGCAGGACTTGTCGCGTTTCAAGTCTTGCCTGTGTCGCCGCTTCCGCAGATTGATTTCCCGACGATTTCGGTGGGCGCGTCGCTCCCGGGCGCGAGTCCGGAGATTATGGCGTCCTCGGTGGCGACGCCGTTGGAACGGCAGTTTGGTCGCATCGCCGGCGTAACGGAGATGACGTCATCGAGTTTTCTCGGGACGACTAGTGTCACGCTGCAGTTCGATCTGAATAGGAATATTGATGGCGCTGCACGTGACGTCCAAGCTGCCATCAACGCCGCGAGAAGTTACCTGCCGACGAACCTGCCGAGTAATCCGACGTATCGCAAAGTAAATCCTGCGGACGCGCCGATCATGATTTTGGCGCTGACGTCCGACGTATATGACCGCGGGCCTCTTTATGACGCGGCGTCGACGATCATCCAGCAGAAGCTCTCGCAAATACAGGGCGTCGGCCAGGTGAGCGTGGGTGGAAGTTCGCTGCCTTCGGTGCGGGTGGAACTAAATCCAACACAATTGAACAGTTACGGGCTGGGATTGAACGATATCGCGAGGATGTTCAGCAGCCAGAATGCGAATTTGGCAAAAGGACAGATCGCGAACAATCTGACGTCCTCCGACATCGTGGACAACGACCAATTACTGAAGGCCGACAATTACAAACCTTTGGTGGTCGGATATCACAACGGCGCCGCGATCACCCTTTCGGATATTGCAGACGTGCAGGATTCAGTGGAGAACATCCGCGCGGCTGGGTTTGTGGACGGCAAACCTTGCGTGATACTTATCATTTTCCGACAGCCCGGCGCGAACATTATTGATACGGTGGATCGTGTTCGTGCGGCGATCCCGGCGCTGAAGGCGTCTATTCCCGCGGCGATGGTCATCACGTATGTATTCGATCGAACCACGACGATTCGCGCTTCGGTGAAGGATGTGGAGCGCTCTCTAATCATTTCGATTTCGCTCGTTATTCTGGTGGTGTTCTTATTCCTAAGAAATCTCCGCGCAACACTCATTCCGAGTGTCGCGGTCCCGGTGTCACTAATCGGTACTTTTGGCGTGATGTACCTGTTCCATTACAGCATCGACAATCTTTCACTTATGGCGCTGACGATTTCGACGGGCTTCGTGGTGGACGACGCAATCGTGGTGATCGAGAACATCTCGCGCTATCTGGAGGCAGGAATGCGGCCGATGGAAGCCGCATTGAAAGGGGCGAGTGAGATCGGATTCACGGTGCTTTCGATCAGCATCTCCCTCGTTGCGGTTTTCATTCCGATTCTGATGATGGGTGGAATTATCGGACGGTTGTTCCGCGAGTTCGCGGTCACACTATCGGTGGCCATTCTCGTATCGCTTGCAATTTCACTGACCACTACGCCGATGATGTGTTCCAGGCTTCTCAAGCACATTCGCGAGGAAGACCACGGGCCAGTATTCCGAGCCAGTGAAAAAGGGTTCCAGTGGGTGCTGCGCACATACGAGCGATCGTTGACATGGGTCTTGCAGCATTCCGCTCTAACGCTTTTTGTTCTTTTTGCCACAATCGGGCTGAACATTTTTCTGTTGATGGTTGTGCCGAAGGGTTTTTTCCCACAGCAGGATAATGGAACGGTGTTCGGCGGCCTTCAAGGCGCTCAGGACATTTCCTTCCAGGCGATGCAGAACATCACGCGACGGTACGTAGACATAATCACGCAGGATCCAGCGGTTCTGCATGTCTCGGCGTTTACAGGCGGAGGCGGCGCCGTTAACACGGGATTTGTGTATATGGCGCTGAAGCCGCTCGCGGAACGCAAGATCGGCGCCGGCCAAGTGATCGATCGGTTGCGGCCGAAACTTATGTCAGTGCCGGGAGCGACTGTCTTTTTACAGGCGGGCCAGGATTTGAGAATCGGCGGCAGACAGAGCAACGCGCAATTTCAGTACACGATTCAGAGCGACAATCTGACTGACTTGGTCAATTGGGGACCGACGCTGCTCCAGCAGATGAGGAAACTCCCAGGCCTAACGGACGTGAATACCGATCAGCAGAATAGCGGGCTTCAGACAGAGTTGGTGTACGACCGCGCAACGGCATCAAGGATGGGCATCACGCCTCAGACGATTGATAACACCCTGTACGAGGCATTTGGGCAGGCGCAGGTCTCAACGATGTATACACCGCTCAATCAGTATCACGTGGTTATGGAAGTCGCGCCGAAATATTGGCAGTCGCCGGAAGGCTTGAATAATATTTACATTCCCACTGCGAACGGCGGCGTGGTTCCGCTGAGCGCGATAACGAAATTCCAAGACACCACGGCGCCACTCGCTGTAAACCATCAGGGGCAGTATCCATCTGTGACCGTGTCGTTCAATCTGTCGCCGGGAGTGGCATTAGGGGATGCAGCGCGAGAAATCATGGACATGGAGCAGCGTATCGGCATGCCCGCAACGATTCACGGAATGTTTTCGGGAACGTTGCAGGCGTTTCAGTCATCGCTCTCCACACAACCGATGCTGATCATCACCGCGTTGATGGCGGTGTATATTGTTTTAGGCATTTTGTACGAGAGTTTCATTCATCCCATCACGATTCTTTCAACGTTGCCGTCGGCGGGTGTGGGTGCAGTGCTGGCCCTCATGCTTTTCAAAATGGATCTCAGCATCATTGCGTTAATTGGCATCATCTTGCTCATCGGTATTGTGAAAAAGAATGCGATTATGATGATCGATTTCGCGCTGGCAGCGGAACGCAATGAAGGAAAGACGTCCGCTGAAGCCATTTATCAGGCATGTCTGCTACGCTTTCGGCCGATTCTGATGACGACGATGGCAGCACTATTCGGCGCGTTGCCGCTGGCCTTGGGCACGGGAACCGGCTCGGAATTGCGCCGGCCGCTCGGCGTGACGATTATAGGCGGACTCATCGTGAGCCAGATGCTCACTCTATTCACGACACCTGTGGTTTACCTGTATCTTGACCGCATGCGCCTGCGCTGGGCGAAACAACACAAGAAACGGGCCGGTATGACGGCGCCGCAAGAGGAGTTGGGATGATTTGGCGAGTGTCGCGTGCAACGATCGGCGTTCGATGATCATGATGGCTCCGGGGATAAATTTCTTGAAGCACAAATCCAAGGCGTTTCCGTGGGGAGCAAAAGCGAAGGTGGTGGCGCTCGCTCTTGCCGTGCTGCTCGTTTTGGATGGCTGCACCGTTGGTCCGAAATACCATAAGCCGTCTGCGCCAACGCCTGGCGCATACAAAGAACTCACGCCGGATGATATGAAGAATACGGACGGTTGGAAGGTGGCGCAGCCGAAGGACGACGTGTTGCACGGAAAGTGGTGGGAAATATTCAACGATCCTCAGCTCAACACTCTGGAAGAGCAGGTGAACCTTTCGAACCAGAATGTGGCTGCGGCATTTGCGAGCTTTATGGCTTCGCGCGCCATGGTGAAAGAGGCGCGCTCACAATATTTCCCGACGTTGACGACGTCGCCGGGCATCACTTACCAGCGCCAGCCAATCGCCGGAAGTGGCGCAGGCGGCACCGGCACGGGTGGCGGCACGAGTTCGACGGCGGGCACAGCGTTTACAGAATACTCGCTGCCGTTTGATGCGACATGGGTGCCTGATTTGTGGGGTCGAGTCCGGAATCAGGTACGCGCTAACGCGGCGGCCGCCCAGGCGAGCGCTGCGGATCTAGAAAACACTCGGTTGACGATGCAATCGGAGTTGGCGGTGGATTATTTCAGCCTTCGCGGGCAGGATGCGCTGAAAGAATTGCTGGATTCGACGGTTGTCGCGTATCGCCAATCGCTTGAACTGACGCGTGCGCTGTATGAGACCGGCATCGATTCCGACGAGTCCGTAGCGCAAGCAGAAACTCAACTCGAAATCACGCAGGCGCAGGACACGAATCTCGGAATCTTGCGGGCACAGTATGAACACGCCATCGCTATGCTTGTGGGGCAGCCGGCCTCCACTTTTTCAATCACATCGATGCCCTGGAATGTAGCTCCTCCAGCGATTCCGTTCGGTGTTCCGTCGCAACTTCTCGAGCGGCGTCCGGATATTGCGGCGAATGAGCGGCTCATGGCGCAGGCGAACGCTCAAATCGGCGTCGCGACGGCAGCGTATTACCCGACACTGACACTGAGCGCGGCGGCAGGACTGCAGAGCACTTCGTTCGTCAATTGGTTCACGTGGCCGTCGCGGTTCTGGTCGGTAGGGCCATCCCTTGCGGAGACAATCTTTGACGCCGGATTGCGACGCGCGACCGTAGAGCAATACCGCGCGCAGTACGATGAGTCCGTGGCGAACTATCGTGAGACCGTGCTGACAGCTTTCCAACAAGTGGAAGATAATCTGGCTTCCCTGCGAATTCTATCGGTGGAAATTCAACAGCAGAACGCGGGCGTGACGTCGGCAGAAAGAAATCTATCGCTGGCCACAGACCGTTATAAGTTGGGAATCGATCCATATCTGAACGTGATCACCGCACAGACAACACTGTTGGGCGCCCAGCAGACGGCGGTGAATCTGCACATTCAGCAGATGACGTCGAGCGTGCAACTCGTGGAGGCGCTTGGCGGAGGGTGGGATTCGTCTCAACTACCGTCACAGCACCAGCTTATATCAAACAGTTCGACAAATTCTGCTGCACCCAATCCTTCCTCTAATCCCCAGGGAACTCCCAACATGAATCCGTAGTGGTCCGCGGATCTATCGGTTGGCTTGTGTTCGCGGCGTTTTATTTTGTAGAAAAGACGCTTGCCAGCGGCAAGATAACCATCGGGACCGTTCTCGCGCGCTTCGTGTTCAAATACCAGCAAGTGGAAAAGCCGGAATGCGGGAAAAGCGCGCGAACGCAGGTTTGATTTTGCGGATCACCGAACATGTACTCTGCCTTGCCGTCTTTGTGGGGGATTTCATAAAGCGGCTGTATCTTCACGACCCCGTAGGCGGCGCTGGGATCTTTTGCGGACATTTTTATTCGCAAAAAGACGTAGTCGGAGATGTAGACAAGCGCGAGACCTGCGACAGCTACTATGAGAATGCGCTTCATTTGTTCGGGACACTATAAGCGGTCTCGCACGCATAGGGAATTGCAAATCATCTACGGTGAAGTGCTGCCGACTTCATGAAGCCGAAACTCGGCGTGCAGCGCCTTCACGGCGCGCTGCATCGCTTGTTCTTCGACGACACAAGAAATGTTGTACTCCGAAGAGCCCTGTGCGATGGCGATGATATTGATTCCTTCGCGACCGAGTGCGTTGAACGTACGGCCCGCCACGCCAGGAGTGCCGCGCATATTCTCACCAACTGCCGCGACGATCGCGATGTTGCGGTCTTCGGAAATGTGATCGACGGTGTGTTCCTCAACTTCCGGCGCGAATGCTTCGCGAAGAGCGGCAACGGTGCGCTTCTCATCGGCTGTCGGGATGACGAAACAAATATCGTTCTGAGAAGAAGATTGGGTGACGAAAAGAACGTTCGCGCGCGTCGCAGAAGTTGCGGCGAATGAGCGCGCGAGCACGTCTGTCAAGCCCACGATTCCCGGGCCACCGACGGTCACGAGAGTCACATCGCGAATGGCCGTGAGCGCTTTGACGCCGCCGGCGGTAGAGATGCCGTCGGCCATAATTCTCGTACCCAGTTTTTCGGGCGCAAAGCTATTGCGAATCCATACCGGCACATTGGCGGCCGTTACGGGTCGCAGCGTGTTTGGATGAAGAACTTTGGCGCCAAAAAATGCGAGCTCAGCAGCTTCGTTGTAAGAAATTTCCGGGAGCGTCCGAGCTTCCGGAACGAGGCGCGGATCGGCAGTTTTCACGCCGTCGACGTCAGTCCAGATGATGGTTTCTGTCGCGCCTAGTGCTGCGCCCAGGATCGTAGCTGAATAATCCGAGCCGCCACGACCAAGAGTTGTTTGCACGCCATCAAGCGTCGAGCCGATGAAACCGGTAACGATTGGGACAACGCCATCGTTCAATAGTGGGCGAAGTCGCGCTTCAGAACGCCGGTGCGTTTCTTCCATTAGCGGCTCCGCTCGGCCGTGGTGCGAATCCGTGATGATGACCTCTGTGGCAGATATGGGCACGCTGCGGCGGCCCAACTGAGAGATCGCTCCCGCCAGGAGAGGAGCCGAAAGACGCTCACCAATTCCCGAAATTGCGTCGAGGGCGCGCGGAGTGAGCTCGCGAAGAAGAGCTGTGCCGTGCAGCATCCGTTCGAGCTCATTTAGAACGCGCGCGTGGGCTGATGCTATCGCGACTCGCGAGTCTTGAACGAGTGCTTCAACGACGGCTTCATGTTGCGCTTTTAATTCGTGAACCAGCGGCGTGACATGTTCCTCTTCGCCTGCTTCGGCGCGTCGTGCTGCCTCAATCAGGCGATTGGTGACGCCGCTCATCGCTGAAACAACCACGACGACCGGCTGCCGTTCCGCGGCTGCCTTGACGATCTCCGCCGCACGGCGGATACAAATTGCATCCCCCACCGACGTCCCGCCAAATTTCATGACACAAAGACAAGAACTCATCACCGATGGCCTCGCGGTTCCATCAGACAGGGCGAACAGGAATCTGGTGCAGCGGGCGGCTTCCGTTTCATCGAAAGTGCGCAACCCGCAGAGCTATTAAAAGTGTATTTCAAGCGCGGCGTTTTCGGCAGACGAATTGCCGGTGTGTGCTCAGTTGTGATTCTGACCTGTATAAGGCGAAGGTGTGAAAACTTGACTGAAGTTCAATGCGGCTCAACAGCTGTGCCAGCGATTATTGCGGCGTCCACTGCGGATGAGAGGTGAAAAGGCCGTGCACAATTCCGATTTGGTAAGTTAGGAACAATCCGAAGGCGAGACTTAGAAGGCCCGTTGCCACTCGCAATGTCCGATTGAGATTTGAGAAGCGATTGCTTGCGTAAGTGAAGGGAACTGCGATTGCGGCAGTGATGAGCATCATTCCCGCAATTGTGCCGATGCCGAAGACGAGGAGGTATGCGACGGCCCATCGCGGTTGGCGAATCGTGGTGAGGACCAATAGGGCGACGGCGGCAGAGCCCGCGAGTCCGTGGACGAGTCCAACCAGAAGCGGGCGAAGAACTTGATACATGCCGAGCTTTCCGAACGCGCGATCGAGGAATCCGAGCGAGGCATTTTCGGTCGAGTGCGAATGTGATTCGGGATTGTGCACGTGCGGATGAATATGGACGTGGCCGCCGTGACTATGGCGATGCGTATGCACCAAGGAAGAACCAACAGGCGAATGCGGGAATTGATCGTTGACCCACTGCATCATGCCGGTGAGGTTCAGGATGCCGAGCAAAATCAGCATCAAGCCTACCGAAAATTCCATCGAGAGGCCTAGCCGCGTGGGAATCACCCAGCCGACAAGAATGATTCCTGCGCCGACGGCGAAAATCGTGATGGTGTGGCCCACGCCCCAGAGCGCGCCAATCCACGCGGCGGGCCCAATGCTGCGTTCACGGCTTACGATCGTCGTCACGGCGATGACGTGATCGGGATCGGTGGCGTGCCGCATCCCGAGAAAAAATCCGAGGGCGATGATGGAGAGGACGCTGATCATGTTTGCACAAAGTTCACCATCGCCCGAATTGGAGGCCTAGGCCGAAGATGACAGCGAACCGAGTTCCGGCTGAAGTTTCGAGGCACGGAGTTCCGCCTGGCGGGACCGGAGGTACCCCAAGAATTCAGCCATGCCCTCACCGGTCTTCGAAGAGACGTGAAAGATCTCCATCCCGGGCCGAACGGCGCGAATATTTCGGTTCACAGCTTCGAGGTCAAACTCCGTTGCGGCCGCGAGATCGAGCTTGGTTACGACGGCGATGTCCGCCGTATTAAAAATCGTCGGATATTTTAGCGGCTTATCTTCGCCTTCGGTGACGGAAATTAGCACAAGACGAAGATTTTCGCCAAGATCGTAAGAAGAGGGGCAAACAAGATTGCCCACATTTTCGATGAAAAGGAAATCGAGCAGGCCGACGTCCCATCCTTCGAGTGCATTTTGAACCATCGCTGCCTCGAGATGGCATAGCGTGCCGGTGGTGATCTGCCGGACCGGCGTCTGGCTGCGGGCGAGACGCGCTGCGTCATTATCTGTCGCGAGGTCGCCTACGAGCGCGGCCATTCGATAGCGCGGGCGGAGCGACGTGAGAACTTTTTCCAAAAACGCGGTCTTGCCCGAGCCGGGACTCGAAACGAGGCTCGCTACAAAAACTTCCGCGTCGCTGAATTTCTGACGAAGCGCGCGGGCAACGATATCGTTTTGCTTTAGAACATTTTCGCGGACTTCGACGAGCCTGGGCCTTGCTTTCATTCGAGTATCTCCAGCGCGGTGACCATAAGTTCACGCCCCTCGGCGATATCGGCGCTCGGCGTGCCGCATTCGGAACAACACATCCATTGTAACGAAGCAACGGGCCGCACTGTGTGGCAGTTCGGACAATTCACGCGGACCGGAATCTCTTCGATTTTGAGCTGAGATCCCTCGAGCGACGTTTGGAAGCAGGCCATTTCATATGACGAAAGTAGCGCGTCCTTGACGACACCTGAGAGCTTGCCCAGCTTCAGGTGAACGGCGCCGACGTGGACATCGCCGAGGCTGTGCGCTTCGTCCTGCACGAGGTCAACGATGCTCATCGCGATGGATAGTTCGTGCATAAGTTCGTGAGCTTCGATAGCGGGACTTCTACCGGTGCGAAGCTGCCATCTCTGTCTCTGATTTGCCTGACTTCTCCGACGCCTCTGTGTTCGCGTTTTGCGAAGCTTCGAAGTTGGACGCGAATTGGCCGAAAGCGGCGAGCGCGGCCTGTCCGAGACTGATTCCGCCGTCGTTCGGTGGGACGGCGTGATTCGTCCAGATTCGCAATCGCGAATTCTCGAGATAGAGCTTTATATCTTCGAGTAAGAGTTCGTTCTGAAAAACCCCGCCGGACAATACAACCGTTTCGATGCTGGCAATCTCGGCCACTGTTGTGATTGCGTCGCAAATTCCCCGCGCTAGCCCTGCTTGGAACGCGCGGGCGATCTCGGATGCGGCGCAGCCGCGCTTCCTATCGCGAATCAATGCCGAGAGCAGGGGGCGAAAATCGAGTTCTTTTTGTGCGAATGGAAAGGAATACGCATCTTTTCGTCGCGCGCCCCGGGCCGATTGTTCGAGCCAGATTGCGGCCTGGCCTTCGTATGAAATTTCTCGCGTGAAACCAAGCAGGGCGGCGGCAGCGTCGAATAAGCGGCCCACCGAGGTCGTTGTAAACGTCCGCACGCCTTTTGAAATTAACTCCAAAGAGCGTTCAAAACGTGTGGGGAAGTGAAATGGCGGCGCTGTGACGTCCGGCAGATCGACTAACTGGGCGAGGAAGCCTGCGGCGGCTTGCACGGGATGTTGCGCGGCCGCATCCCCTCCAGCCAGAGCGGCTGGACGGAGATGCGCCACGCGATCGAATCCATCGGCCACGCTTCCCACGAAGATTTCGCCGCCCCAGATTGTTCCGTCATCGCCAAAGCCGGTCCCGTCGAGACTGACCCCGACGACTCGTGTCTCCCACGCGCTTTTTTCCGCCAGCACGGAGGCAATATGTGCGCGGTGATGCTGGATTGCATGCTTTTCAACGGCAGGCAGATTTAGGGCTCGCAAGGTCGAGTGATACTCCGGATGCGCGTCATGGACGAGGAGAACGTCGTTCCAACTTACGTCATACATCGCCATCAAGTCCTCGATGGTTTTGTCAAATGCGAGGGCCGATTCGTAGTGATCGAGGTCTCCGATATGTTGGCTTACGAAGGCCTGGCCTTCGACGACGAGCGTGATCGTGTTTTTTAGGTCTGCGCCAACCGCGAGAATTGGGCGGCTCACCGGAAGAGTCGCGACGCAACTCGGCGCATAGCCGCGAGATCTGCGCAGAATCACTGGACCAAAAGTTCCCGTGCGCACGACCGAATCGTCAACGCGGCGGGCGATTGGCCGCTCGCCGACGAGGAATGCGTCGGCGATTTCCGAGAGGCGCGCGAGTGCGTCGTTATCTTCGTAGGCAATCGGCTCACTCGAGCGATTTGCGCTTGTCATCACCAGGACATCGGGCGCGCCAGCCGCAAAGAGAAGATGATGAACAGGCGTATACGGGAGCATGACACCGAGTTCATTGTTATCTGGCGCGACACCTGGAAGCTGACTCTTCGCGGGCGCAAGGACGATTGGCCGAGCGGGCGAGATCAGCAACGATTCGGCGTCGGGGCTTAGCTCGACAAGTTCGCGAGCCGCCGCGAGATGGGCGACCATCACGGCGAATGGCTTTTCTTTGCGGAATTTTCTTTCGCGCAGAGCTGAAACGGCGTTTGCATTTTTCGCGTCGCACGCCAAGTGGTAGCCGCCGAGGCCTTTCACAGCGACGATGTTGCCCGAGCGAAGCATTTGTGCGGCACGTTGCACACTCGCGTTGCTGTCGGCAACAAACTCTGTTCCAACTCTGAGTGAGTACGCAGGGCCGCAATCGGGGCACGCGACCGGTTGCGCATGGAAGCGGCGGTTCGCGGTATCGCCGTATTCGGCCTCGCAGAACGCGTCAAGCGGCCAGGGTTTCATCGTTGTGTTCGGGCGATCGTAGGGAAGCCGCTCGATCACGGAGTAGCGAGGACCGCAGTTCGTGCAGTTTATATAAGGATAGTGATAGCGCCGATTTGCGGGATCAAATAGTTCGTGGATGCATGCGTCGCAAACCGGTAGATCGGGCGATATGCGTGCTGAGGGGCGATCGTTTTTTTCACTCTCGCGAATCGTGAAGTCGCAGAGCCCGATCGCCGGCGTGGAGTGAACTTCGATGGCGGATATTGACGCTGCAGGCGGTAACTCGGTGTTCAGCGCTAGGAGAAATTCGGTCAGCGTTTTCGACAAGCCTTCGATGTAAACTTCAACGCCTTCCTCGCCATTCCTGACCCAGCCTGCAAGGGCATGCTCGCGCGCAAGTCGATAGACGAACGGGCGAAATCCGACGCCTTGAACTATTCCACGAATTCGGATGGAACATGCTTCCGGCAATTCTTTAGTCTCCGTTGGTGATTAATCCGTGTTAACTACGCAGCCGTGGCCTTGCCAGCCGATTTGCGAAACCACGCCGTTTTCAACGAGCACTGGAACGGTGCGCTGACCGCCCGTCAGCTCTTTCATGCGCGCGCGGGCAGCGGAGTCGAGTTCGACGTCGTATTCGATGAACTCGACGCGTCTCCATTCAAGCCACTCGCGCATCTCCTGCGTGTGAGGGCAGCGCGCGGAACCGTAAATCTCAAATTTAGCCACGCCCTAGAATCTCCACAATTTCGCGGATGACGTGATAAATCGAAGCCTGAACTTCCTGAATACGCGGTATGTAATCGCAATTCACCACGATCGGAAAATCCACGAGATTGCGGCGCACGATTTCGCCGCCGTCGTATCCGAGCAGGGCAACGGTGAGAAGCCCGCGTTTGCGAGCCTCCTCGAGCGCCATGATCACGTTCTTTGAGCCGCCGCTCGTGGAAATGCCAATCGCAACGTCCTCGGGCCGGGCTTGGGCAATCAATTGCCGAAGGAAGATCACCTCAATGCCCACATCGTTGGCAATCGCCGTCACATTGGCGGGTTCCATGGACAGCGACACGGCCGGAATCGGCCGATATGATTTGGGAGGCACGATACAGTCGAGCGCCCAGTCGTTTGCGTCCGTCGCAGAACCGCCGTTTCCGAAAATAATCAGTTTGCCTCCGCGATCGAGGCGCTCGCGAATTGCAAGAGATGTGTTGCTGATTTGTTCCGCTTGCCCGCTAGCAACTTGAGCGCGCAAGCGGGCGTCGTCATCAACCTTCATTCGAATCGATTGCGCGGCTTCGGCCACGATTTCGCGGGTTTCCTGTTTCTGCTGGCCGAGAAATGGATACAGAAATTCCGCGGCCCCGACGTCGTGGCCGAGCTCGCGATGCTCGAAGAAGACGTGCACCGTTTCCCAGAGCGTGTGATAAAGGATCTCGATCAATTCCTGATGCATGAAGACGTCGGTGGTTGCGGCGCCGACGGCGTACGAACCTGTAAGTCCCGGCAAAGCGAACGTCATTGCCTGGCGCTCTTGCGCGAGATCGAGCGCCGACCAGACTTCCGGATCGCCTTCCGGCGGGCCAAAACCCATGACGATATCTTCGGGACGCAGCAGAGCTTCGAGCCAGGGACGGAATTCAATAGAGAGATCGAGTGCGGGAAGGGCGCGCTTGCCGACAATTACGGGATGAACAAACTCCACGGAAACATGTTGCGCGTCGGTTGCATACGGACCGCGGCCAAACGCTAGCAAGCGGCCACCGTGCAAGAAGCGCTCAGACATATCACGGCAGGCCTTGGCCAAGCGCATCGCTTCGCGTGCGAAAAAGAAATCGTTTATCTCGTTTCGCGCGAGCAGGCGCTGCTCGACGTGTGTCGAGAGCTCCATGCCGGTAGCAATTCGGTGTCCCACGAAATTAGCCTCTAACAGATTCGCGGCAGCGGATCGCCGACGAGCATGTCTACGATCCGGCTCGCGCCATAACGCGTCAACGCTAGTACCGAGCCCGCAGGCTGGTTGCACATTTCGCCGATGATACATGCATCCTCGCCGCCCGGAACTGCGCGAAGAGCGGCGAGCCCCGCGTCTGCGGCTTCCGCTGATAAAATTGCGAGAAACTGACCTTCGTTGGCGATGTGAAGCGGATCCAAGCCAAGTAGCTCGCATGCGCCGCGAACGGCATCGCGAATTGGAACGGAATCTTCGTGAATCTGCACGCCCAGGCCGCAATCGCGCGCCAATTCATTCAAAGAGGTGGCGACGCCGCCCCGCGTGGGATCTCTCATCCAACGAATGCCGCCGCCTGCTGCTTGCGCGAGCGCTTTCACAAAAGGAAGCACCGAGCGCGTATCCGATTGCAGATCGGCTTCGATATCAAGTTCGCCGCGCGCGAGCAAAATTGTGATGCCGTGATCGCCGATCGGCCCGGAGAGGAGAACTTTGTCGCCAGGGCGAACAGTTCGCGGATCTACTTTCACTCCGGGCAAAGGACGGCCGATTCCGGCCGTTGTGATGTACATCGAATCTGCTTTGCCGTGTTCGACGACTTTCGTGTCGCCGCCGGCGATCACGATGCCAGCTCGCCGCGCGGCGCCGCCCATAGCGCGGACTTCCGCTTCGAGAATTTCGGTGGGCAATCCAGCTTCGAGAACGTAGGTAGCGACGATTGCTTCGGCACCGGCGCCCGACACGGCCAAATCGTTCACCGTTCCGTTAACTGCAAGCTCTCCGATGGAACCTCCCGGGAAGCGCAGTGGTTTCACGACGAAACTGTCTGTCGTGAACGCAACACGGATGCCGTCAATTTGAACATGCGCCGCGTCGCCAAGAATTTCCGAGGAGGATTCGAACAGAAGGGGGACGAACAAACCTTCAATTAGCCGGCGGCTCGCCTTGCCGCCTGCGCCGTGCGCCATTTCAATCTGCGGTTCGCGGAAGCGGATTTTTGCAGCGGTGGCCGCCATCGAGTCTCCATCTTTCACGCCGACGAACTCAGGTTCGCGACAGAACTCAAGCCGACAAGCGCTGCGGTTTTGCGGTGCTCGTAATTATAAAACGCGGCGCAAGATCCTTCTGACGAGACCATCAGCGCGCCGATCGGATGTTCCGGCGTGCACTCGTTGCCGAAAAGCTTGCATTGGGCCGGTTTGAGTACGCCCTTGAGCACTTCGCCGCACTGCGCGGCTTTCGGATCCGTCACGCGGATACCCGGGATTCTGAAGCGCTGCTCGGCGTCCCACTCCGCGTATTCGTCGCGAATCCGGAGAGCGGACTGTGAAATAAACCCCAGTCCTCGCCATTCAAAATAGGGCCGCAATTGAAATACTTCGGCCATCGCTTTCAGGGCTGCGCGATTGCCTTCCCACGGAACAACGCGCTTGTATTGATTTTCAACGCGGGCTTCGCCCTTTCGAAGCTGCTGCAGGAGCATCAGGATCGATTGCAGGATGTCGAGCGGCTCGAAGCCGGAGACGACAATGGGCTTGCTTTGGTTCGTCGCGATCCATTCATACGGGCGGCATCCGATTACCGTGGACACATGTCCGGGGCCGACAAAACCGTCAAGGCGCATGTCCGGCGAATCTAATATCGCGCGAATCGCAGGAATAATTGTGACGTGATTGCAGAACACCGAGAAATTCTTGAGCCCTTGCGCTTTCGCGCGCATTAAGATCAGCGCAGTGGATGGCGCGGTGGTTTCAAATCCGATCGCGAAAAACATCACATGCCTCGCCGGATTTGCCTTGGCGATTTTCAACGCGTCGGACGGGGAGTAGACAATGCGAACATCCATTCCGCGAGCCTTATGCTCAAGCGGGCTCCCTTGCGTGCCGGGAACGCGCATCATGTCGCCGAACGCCGTGAATATCACGTCGGGATCGGCTGCCATCGACAGACCGTCATCAATTCTGCCCATGGGAAGAACGCAAACCGGGCAGCCCGGCCCGTGGATCAGCTCGATATTTGGAGGCAGAACATCTTTTAGCCCAAACCTGTAAATCGCGTGCGTGTGCCCACCGCAAACTTCCATCAGCCGATAGTGCCGCGCCGGATCCATGAGGCGGCGAATCTCGTCGGCTGCCTTGTTGATCAGTTCCGGTTCGCGGAATTCGTCAACAAATCGCATAGCGTCCTTTCAACATCCTTTCAATCTGCCCGGTGTAAATCTGCTCCATCCGGCTGCTGCGGTCACTCAGCTTGCGATGTCGCGGATGCCTCAGGCTGCTCACCCGGGCGCTTGTCATCCCGGTCGTGTAAGCCATACCCCTGGACTTCTTGTAACGCAGCTTCCGTTTCTCCGAGCATCGCGAGTGTGCGCATTTGATCGATCGCGTCCTGTTCGCTTATTTTGCTCATCGCAAAACCGACATGAATGAGAACCCAATCGCCCGTTACGGGCTTGTCGTCTTCGAGCAATCCGAGATCGACTCGGCGCCTCACGCCTAGCACATCAACCGACGCGGAGTTTCGATCCGTGTCGGAAATTTCGACAATCTTTCCGGGAATCGCAAGACACATGTGGCAACCTCCCGACATACCCATTTCGTTTTCGTTACTATCCATATCTCTAATCACTGCTGGCGCGCAACTCTATTGAAGCTGAGATCCAGCTTCGAGCGATTCGCCTTTGATGATTTTGCTTACTAACGATTCAACCAAACTGGCAGCGCGCTCGACGGCAGCGGCGACGGGTTCGCTCAATCCCATCTTTCCTTCTTCGCCGCCGAGATCCTGCGGTTCACAGCCCACGAGCAACACGCGGCTCAGCTTTTTCTCCATCGTCTTGGCGAGGCGCAAAACGTTTAGAGGATTCATTCCATGCGTTTCAATGGACGCCGCTGCGTCGGGCAAATCGAGCGCGTCAAGATCGGGCTCGACGACGTATAGCGTTCCAGGAGCATCGCCGCGCGGGCACGCATCCACGAGAATGGTTACGTCGTACCCATCGAGCAGCGCATAAGCCAGATCAAAACCGCGAATACCAAAATCCGTGACGCGAACTGATTCCGGAAGCTTACGATCCGCCAGCGCGCCGGCGACTTCCACTCCAAATGCATCGTCCCCGAGAAATATGTTTCCGATTCCGGCGACAAGAATACGAGGCGCCCGAATAGAATTGGCGTCGCGATCCGCGGTGACGTTAATCGGCACCACTTCTTCCGGCGCAAAAAAGAAACGGTGCCCGGGCTGGCGCTCAGTGCCAAGGTCCCGGCCGGGATCATCGTTGATAATTACCGCCAAATGCAATTTTCCTTCGTAATCCTGTTCAATCGCTTCGACGGTTGCGATCTTGCCATTCAAAGCGATGTCCAGGACGTCGCCTCCTTCGCGAGGCCGCAATCGAACGTGGTCGCCGGGCCGCACTTCAACGCCGCCGATCTCGAGGCTGTCGAGAATGTTCTTGTCTTCGAGTAGCCGCCACTCCCACTCATTCATCTCGCATCCCCATTTAAAGGACGTACGCTGCGAAGCGCGCCATGCAGTTTCATGAATTGTTCTTCAGGCATCGATTCGGTTCGCTCCAGGATGCGGCGGGCGCGGTCATCGCCGTTACGCACTTCCTCTTTTTCTTCGTCGGTCATGGTGAGAATGCGCAACGCTAAAATCTCATCGATTTCCGTGCCGTCGCAGAGGTCCCCCGCGCTTTCCGGTGCGATTTTTGGATAATCGTAAAGAATGATGGGCGAGACGAGCATCGTGTCGCGCTCGCCTTCCTCGCCGACAAGCACGGGCCAATAGCCGGAGTTCTGGCACTCGGCCGTTTCTCCCGCCAGCTTCGCAGGAGGATCGAGAAGGGAATTGAACTGCCCTCCCTCGGTAGTCAGAATGGCGTGCGTCGAAACCAGCGAGTAGTTCAAAAGCTCATCGCGGCTTTGGAGAGACTGATTATCTGCCGGAGTGAAATTTCTAACGCGCAACGTCAGACGGAATAGTCCGTCTCTGAGCTGCAAGGCCGAAAGCTCGACTTCACCTCGCAACGGCTCGTGTTTGCGGACCAGAACGCCCACGATTCGGCCGTCCGTTTCGCGCAACGGCTCGAGCTCGGTCCCCTCAGGAAACGAAAATGTTGCGATTCGTGGCTCACGGAGCAGCCACCCAATCTGCCCCTCGACGCCCACTTCGCGCTCTACGGCTTCTTGCCATGCCTGGTACGAATGTCCAGCGACTTTCAATGAATCCACGATTTCAAAAATCGGTTTGCCGATTTCTGGGAGATCAGTGAGCGGCTCCGAGAGTTCTCCAACGCTTCGCGCGACGAGTTGAAGGAATCTGATCTTCGCGACGATCGCAGTTCCAGAAGTCCCGGTCACAAGTAAATCTGACCTCATCGCCCAAGCATCCCCAAGATCAGAATTCACTTCCGCGGGTTTCGGGGCGAGCACGCCAAAATTGAAACGGCGCCGGTTCTTGAGCGCAGATGGCCGGTAGGGGTACAGAATGTACCCTTCATAGAGAACGGCATTCGCGATTTCTTCCACAGTCTTCGCGTTCACAATTCCACCGGTTGTTCCACGGCAGCAAGCAGCTGCTCAAGCGTCTGCTCCCATGTTGGAATGCCCCTGCGCATCTTATATTGATAGAGGCGCTCGAAAACGTCTCGGCGCAGCGACAGCCATGCGCTATTGGGGTAGTGGGCATCCATTAATTCACGCCATGTCTTTACCGGCAGGCGAAACTTCGCTTCCTTTTCCCACGATATCGGCGAAACGCGGAGCGCTCCTTCGGAATCTTCGTAGAACGCAGTGCCGCTGAAGAGAAAGCAAAGCGGCAAATCACCATCGCTCAGCGCGTGAAAATACTTGGTGGCAGCGACGTTAAAGTCGAAAGTGCACGGTACAGGAAGCTCGACGGTGGTCGAGCCCGTGAATTGCGGAACGACGATACTCGCGTGAGTCCAGAGCATGCTTCGCAGCGTCTGGCTCCAACGCTCCGGCTCTCCGAACAAATCGAGCAACTTCGCCTGCTCTTCCGGGCTGTAGTGGCGCCGCGTGGCTTCGATTTGAATTTGACAGCGGACAGCCGCAGTGTGGATAACTTCGTCGGACACAGCATTTTTCACGCGCATCTTGAAGCCGAGCGAAGGTACAGCGGAGAAGGGAATTACCGACGCGCCCTCGATTTGGAAATTGAGGTCAGGCATCGGTACGCGCGTCTTCTACGCCGGCTTTGGTTCGCAGATCGGCAAAGAAGCTGCCGATTTTCTGCCAAACTTCGGTTCCGCCCGAGAATCCCTGCCAGTTGCTCCGAATCAAGCCGACCAGCCGGTAGCATTCATCGATCGGCACGACATAACACGCCGCTCCGCTGAATCCATGGGTCGGATTTACGCGATTGACCAGCAGCGCCTCGACATCCGGCTCCAAATTCTTCAATACCGGGTTATCTTCGACAATTTCTTTCCAGCTATCCAGGCTTAGCAACGATTCTGTAGCGCCAGCAGGGCTCGGATAGAATGCGACTTCTTTGTTCAGAACGCTGCTTTCATAAAAGAACGCCATCCCGATGGGAATCATCAACGCTTCCCACTGCCCATCGGTCATCCGGAAATCTCTTAGGAATCGGACGTCGCGCGGCACTCGCTTGAATTTCGCGCCTTCCCTGTGACTGAACAAGATGGCGCAGGCGTCACAGGCGCAAACGAGCTTTCGCGCCGACGGCTCCAGCAGATGCTGATGTTCCGGCGCAAGATCCACTTTACATAGCTCGCATTTTTCGACGTCGCTTCGCTTCTTTGCAAATTGGCGAAGAGTGGCGAACGGACTTTCGGGCGCCGGCACGAAGGCGATAGTCACAATGCAGCTCCGCCGCGCTGTATCTTCGAAAGAGGCATCGCGATCCTAGCGTGATTCTGTTCAACCAGGAGCGGGAGCGGAGCGAGATGCAAAGCCGTCTGATCCACCCCACGTCCAGCGCGAACGACGTCGTAGCGCAACTTGCATGATGGGCACGACAGCATCGCCGCCTCGAGCAATGCGCCATCTAACGCATGGCCGCAGCCGGGGCAACGGTTTTCGTACGCGTAGTAACCTCCGTCGAGGCAGCAGAAAAGAAATTTCAAGCCGCTGACATCAAGAACTGAAGCTGCTCCCGGAAGAAGCGAGTGAATTCCGTCGACTTCTTCCCACTCGGTACCGTCGCGACTTTGATCAAGCGCGTGCCCATTGTTTTGCAACTGCTCGATAGGCACGTATCCGGGAATCGGCAATGGCGCTTCGCTGACGCCATCAACGATGAGGCGCGTGACATCGGGCGCGGCTGCATAGATCGCGTCTTCGATCGCGAGTTTCAGTGTGACCGCGGAAGATGGGCAGCCGTGGCAACTACCATCGAGCCGCAATTTCACCACGCCTGCGTCGTCCACGTGCAGCAGTTCGACGTTGCCGCCATGCGATTGCAGGTAAGGACGAGTCTTTTCGAGTGCCCCGCGAACGCGAGTCTCCAAATCCTCGGGGTGCAGGCCGTGCAGTAAAAGAAGCCCCTCGACGAGCTCATCCCGCTGCAAGCGCGCAATGATTTCTTCTCCCGCCGCGCCGTTCTTGTACACGATTTCGAGAGCGCGTTCCAAAGCCTCGCCGTGCAACTCCATCAAAGCCTGCACGAGGCGCTTCGCGGATGCGCGCAATTCTGCGTCTGCTGTTTGCTCCAGCTTGCGGATCAAGTCTTCAATCGCTTGTGCCCGCTGCTGAAACTCATTGCGGTTGGCCATTCGATTGTCCCGGTTGCTGAAGAAGTGAGGCGCGGCTCCCAAGGGGCGGTGTCATTCCGCGGATTTCAAGCCTACCCTTTTAGGAGCCGCTGCCTCACTTCATCTCTGGGTGTTCAAGGCTGCAAGCCGAACATCGGGGAGTGGTGAGTTTCAAGAACTTTGCCCTTCCCCAGGTACATATGTACTCCACACGGCAGACATGGGTCAAAGCTCCGCACCGCTCGCATGATGTCAATGCCCTTAAACTTGTCCGGCCCGTTGTCCTCAAAGATCGGTGTGTTCTGTACCGCGTCCTCATACGGACCCGGCGTGCCGTAAATATCGCGCGGGTTGCCGTTCCAAGGCGTCGGCGGATAGGGGTGATAGTTTGCGATTTTGTGATTCTTAATTACGACGTGATGGGAAAGAACTCCACGCACCGCCTCATGGAAGCCGCAGCCGATCGCTTCCTCTGGAACCTTGAATTCGTTCCAAGTGCGCGTGCGTCCCGCGTGCAATTCCGCCAACGCCTGTTCCATGAAATACATCGCGCAACAAGCCGCGTACACCTGGAAGTAAGTCCGGGCGCGATCGCGTTCAATGGCGTTGCTCCACTTCGGAATTTTCCACTCGAACTCGACCTCCGGAAGCGAGGCCGTCTTCGGCAGATACATCTTCACGCTGCTCCCCGTGGCTTTTATGTATCCGATATCCACGAGTCCAGCTAATGCAGTGGCCCACAGACGAGCGATCGGGCCGCCACCGGTATCCAGCGCAAGGTGATCTCCGGTGCGTTTGTCGAACCAGCGCGGGCACATCACCCAGCTGTACTTTCCGGCGAAATCGCGCTTCTGCGGTTTCGGAATCGTCGTCTGGTTCCACGGATGATGCTGATCGACTGGATTGCCGAGCGGATCCTTCTTTACGAACACTTCTGAATTCTGCCAATCATCGTAGTAGGAGTGGCCAAGCAGAATTCGGATATTCAGGTTGATGTCCACGAGGTCCGTCGTCACCAGCTTGCCATCCACGACGACGCCCGGAGTGACGTACATCGCGCGGCCCCAAGTCGTCATGTTCTTGTACGTGTAGTCGCATACAGCTGGATTGTTGAACGAACCCCAGCATCCAAGTAGAATGCGCCGTTTCCCGACTTCCTCATAGCCTGGTAGCGCTTCATAGAAGAAGTCGAAGAGATCGTCGTGTAGCGGCACGACTTTCTTCATGAACTCCACGTACTTCATCAAACGAACCAGATAATCAGTGAAGAGCTGAATCGTTGGAACCGTGCCGACGCCACCCGGATACAGCGTTGACGGATGGACGTGGCGCCCCTCCATCAAACAGAACATCTCGCGTGTCATGCGGCTCATCTGAAGCGCTTCGAGATAGAACGAGCCGGTAAACGGATTGAGAGCGCGCATGATGTCCGCGATGGTCTTGAAACCATGGAGCCGCGCGTTTGGCGATTCCGTCCTCTCGGCTCTCTCAAAAACACCTGGATTCGTTTCCTTGACCATCTGCTCGCAAAAGTCCACGCCAACCAAATTGTCTTGAAATATGTTGTGGTCGAACATGTACTCGGCAGCTTCGCCAAGATTTACGATCCATTCGCCGAGAGCGGGCGGACGCACACCGAACGCCATATTTTGCGCGTACGTCGCGCAGGTGGCGTGGTTATCGCCGCAGATACCGCAGATTCGACTGGTGATGAAGTGGGCGTCGCGAGGGTCTTTCCCCTTCATGAAAATGCTGTAGCCACGAAAGATAGACGATGTGGAATGGCACTCCGCGACGCGGCGAGCGCCAAAGTCAATCTTCGTGAAGATCCCGAGGCTGCCCACAATTCGGGTAATCGGGTCCCAATTCATCTCGACGAGGTTTTGTTTCCCGGTCGGAGTGTCCTTCAAAGTGCCAGTAATTGTTCCCATCTCGGCTCCTTTGGTAACTCAGTAGGACTTTGGGTGATACCCGGTGGTCAGTTCAGGTCGTGGATGCCGCCATTTGGGTTCCTTGTTGACAGTTGCATTGGTGAAACCGCGGAGCGCTCTGAGCGCGCCTCCCCACAGTGCGACCGCGCTTGTCGAGAGCGTGGCTCCCGGCGGTTCGTCCATGAACGGCATGAACTTGTCCGGAAACCCCGGCATAGTGCAGCCAATGCATATCCCGCCGACGTTTGGACACCCGCCGATACCTGCCATCCAGCCGCGCTTGGTGACATTGCAATTCACTACTGGTCCCCAGCAGCCCAGCTTGACGATGCACTTCGACGAGCCGTACTCGCTCGCGAAATCGGCCTGCTCGTAGTAACCAGCGCGGTCGCATCCCTCGTGAACCGTCTTTCCGAAAAGCCAGGTCGGACGCAGTTGGTCATCGAGAGGAATCATTGGGGCGAGGCCTGCGACTTGATAGAGGAGGTAAAGCACGGTTTCCATGAAGTTGTCAGGTTGGACAGGACAACCTGGCACGTTGACGATCGGAAGGCCTGCTTTCGAACGCCACTTCCAACCGAGATAATCCGCGAGGCCCATACATCCCGTTGGGTTCCCGGCCATTGCGTGAATTCCGCCGTATGTAGCGCAGGTCCCGATTGCGATCACCGCAGTGGCTTGCTTCGACAACCGATCAATCCATTCGTTTGTTGTGATTGGCTGACCGGTTTTGGCGTCGGTGCCGACTGCAGCCCAGTAGCCCTCTTTCTTGATCTTTTCGTTGGGGATCGAGCCCTCGACCACCAGAACGAACGGCTCGAGCTTTCCTTCCGCCGCCTGATAGTAAAACTTCATGAAGTCGTCGCCGACTTCATAGGCAAGGACGGGATTATGCAGGTGGACCTTTGGAAGCCCTGGAATGGCCCCGAGCACGACATCTTCGATGCTCGGCTGCATCGCGGCCGTCACCGATACTGAATCACCGTCGCAGCCCAGGCCCGCCGTAATCCAAACGACATGAACCTCCGCTACTGCCGGCGGTTTCTGAGTTTTTCGACCGTAGGGAATAGCTTCTGGTGCCATAGCAGACGCTCCTTTCCGGCTCAATCGTCTCTTAGCTCAATCCCTCAGACTGATCTGATCCCGTTCGGTTTCCGCGTAATAGGACCGGCGTCGTCTTGGCGGAAATCCAGTAGTCTGCATGGCGCTATTGCAGGCGGGCGCACTGGTGCCACGGCTCATAGTCCGCGAACACCAAATACATCCGATGACGATGGCGACTCAAGAGGGTGCCGCCCCGATTTAGCGTCAGGAAAATACCTCCATCCGATATCGGGGATTTCCTGATGCTGCCTCAAAAATATGGAGATAAGTGTCAAGAAATTAGTTGCTGTCGCAAATCGAGAAGATCGTTCGATGAGGATTGTTTACCGAACGATGATCTGCGTCTAGCTGGGCCGTTCGGTCAAATTCCATTCAATCGCGTGTTGCATAAGTTCGCGCGCATTGCGGAGTGAAAGCTTCTCTTTGATATGCGCCTGGTACGTTTCCACTGTTTTTATGCTGAGGTGCAATTCTTCCGCGATCTGGCGCGTACCGTGGCCGTCGCCGATCAACCGAAAGACCTCAAGCTCCCGATCCGAAAGATCGGCCATGGGCGAGTGCTGCACTACTGTCGCGCCCCGCACATACTGCTGTAGCATTTTTCCTGCGATCCGGTCGCTTAGGTAAACGCCGCCGTTGAGAATTCTGCGTATCGCGACCAGAACTTTTTCGGTCGCTTCTTGTTTCATGATGTAGCCGTTGGCTCCCGCGCGAATCGCTCGCTCCGCATAGGTGGACTCGTCATGCATGGAGAGCATCAGAATCGGAAGCGATACATTCCGCGCGCGAATCGATTTAACGAGTTCGATTCCATCCGGCCCGATAAGAGAAATATCTACAATCATCACATCAGGTTGAACCGTCGTAACAGCTTGCAGCGCAGAGTGCGCCTCTTCGGCTTCTCCGCACACGAACATGTCAACCTCGCGATTAATCATAAGCGCGAGTCCTTGCCTAACGATCGGATGATCATCAACAACATAAACTTTGTATTTTTTTGGCGAACTACCGAGCGCCGTCTTCGCAGTCATACTTTGCATTCGGTAACCCTCGGCTCACGATCCTTGAGCGGAAATGCACAATCTATCGATGTTCCGCCATGAGACGCCCGCCCCACTTGCAGCGTTCCACCGATCATACTCGCGCGGTACTTCATGATATGCAACCCCATCCCGCTATCGGAATTGGGTATATCCGGAATTCCCACGCCGTCGTCGGTAATGGTTAAGGTGCAGACTTTTTTGAAAGATGAAAGCCGGATAATCACATGCTTCGCCTTGCCATGTTTGATGGCGTTGTTCACCGCTTCTTGTGCAATGTGATACAGGTGGGTCGCGACGTCTACATCGCCGATCAAAACTTGATCGTCGCAATCAAACCGGCACGAAATTTTGAATAAGTCTTCCACCTCACTCGCCAATTGCTTCAAACCTGACGTGAGTCCATGAGTTCCCGACATCACGGGAAGCAATCCGCGGGCGAGTTCGCGCGATTTGCTGACCGCCACGTTTACGAGCTTCAAGATCTTGTCTGCGTCCGCCGATTCGGGAAGCGCGGATTCGGCCAGTTTCTGCTGCAACACTTTGCTCATGAAAGCGATTCCGGTCAAATGCTGGCCCAAGCCGTCGTGAAGGTCCTGCCCGATTCGCCGCTGCTCGCGCCCGCTGATCTCAAGAATTGTCTTTTGCAGACGCTGCCGCTCGGTGACGTCAATTCCAGTCACGATGATGAATTCGGCCGAGCCGTCGCGATGAGGAAGAAAAGTATTCGACCATGAAATCCGTCGCGGACTGCCGTGACGCGTGGCCCAATACGTTTCGTATTCAATCGGTTTGTCGCCGTTATGACGCTCCGAAAATATCGCTTTCATTTGCTCAAGTTCATCGGCGACCGGAAAAAGATCCCAAATGTGATGGTTCCGGACTTCTTCGAATGAATATCCGGTCGTCAATTCGCAGGCGCGGTTGAATCGCACGATTCGCCCCTCGCGATCCACGACCACCACCAGCGCTCCCACGGTATCCAGAATCGCGGACAGAACGTTGCGCTCTTCCTGCAATGCCGCTTCAGTTTTTTTCAGTTCGGTGATGTCAAAACCGACTCCGTGGATAAACCACGGCCGTCCGTCGGGGTGCCGGACCATATTCGCTTCGCATTGAAACCACACCGCGCGGCCATCCCGCGCGAGTACCCGATACACGGAACGCAGCGGCCGGCCGGAGAGAAACATTTGCGCCGCTTCGATGCTCCATCGCTCTTTATCTTCCGGATGAATTTGTTGGAACCAACGGACTGGATCCTCGAGCCATTCCTGCTGGGAAAAGCCGAGCGTCGCTTCGATCTGAGGACTCACATAGGCTTCGCCGATTCCTCGATCCATAAACGCCATGAAAACAATCGCGGGAATTTTTTCGATCAACGCGCGGTATCTGGCTTCGAGTGTGAGGGAGCTCTTGTCGGCAGGAATCTGGAGTGGTGCTTTAGAATTGGGAGTTGACGGTCCAAGTTCAGTCAAAAAGTTCTGAGCGTACGTACCCGCGAGTTGCAAAAGAATAGTCTCAGCTTCCTCCGAACCTGTTGTTTGCATATTTGCAGCCGGCGGCTCAAGAGAATCGCCCATTGTTCCCGGCCATCGGCTCACTTCTGACATACCTGCCTCGAGTTACACCTGCGAATTACCCTGTCCTGACTTTTGAGCGCTCTTTGCACGCCAGCTCGGCTCTTTATTGAGAGATGCCTGCGTGAACCGACGGAGCGCGTGAATCGCGCGCCCGTAAGTCGTCACGGCGTTAGACGAAAGCAGCGATCCCGGAGGCTGATTCATGAACGGCATAAATTTGTCGGGAAAGCCGGGCATCGTGCATCCAATGCAAATTCCGCCGATGTTTGGACAGCCGCCAATCCCGTTCATCCAGCCGCGCTTTCCCACGTTGCACTGCACTACGGGTCCCCAACAGCCGAGCTTCACGATGCAAAGTTTAGAGCCGTATTCATCTGCAAATTCCGCTTGTTCGTAATATCCGCCACGATCGCAGCCCTCGTGAACCGTTTGCCCGAAAAGCCATGTCGGCCGCAATGCGTCGTCCAGAGGAATCATCGGAGCGCGGCCCGCCGCCATATTGAGTAGATACAGCAAAGTCTCGGTGAAGTTGTCCGGTTGCACGGGGCAGCCCGGGATACAAACGATGGGTATGTCCGTCTTCGATTTCCAATTCCATCCAAGATAATCCGGCAGGCCCATGCACCCGGTCGGATTGCCCTCCATTGCGTGTATGCCGCCGTATGTCGCGCAAGTTCCAGCGGCGATCACGGCCCATGCGTTCGGGGCAAGACGATCAATCCATTCGCAGGTCGTTATCGGCTGGCCCGTACTCGCGTCCGTGCCAAGCGACGCCCAGTAGCCTTCCTTCTTATTTTTCTCGTTGGGAATCGAGCCTTCGATAACGAGGATGAACGGTTCGAGTTTCCCTTCCGCAGCGCGATGGAAATCTCTTAAGAAATCATCACCGTTTTCGAAGTCGAGAAACGGATTTCGAAGTTTGATCTTGGGAACCCAGGGGAGCGCGCCGGAGATTAATTCTTCTATACTCGGTTGCGTGGCAGCGGTCATCGCGACGGTGTCGCCGTCGCAGCTAAGCCCCGCCGTGATCCACAGAACGTCAATTTCTTGGATCGATTCTTTAGTCGAGCCGATTCTAAAGCTCTGCGGCGTGGAAGCGTCTGGCATACGCGTGATCCTCGCGAATTACCGTCGCAAACGACGTAAGACCGATGGCGACATCTTCCTGGCCCGAGATTGTACAGAAAAATTGGCTAGCGACAGCGGTATTTTCTGTCGATCCGCGTAGGTTCTACGGATATCGGCCGCGGCCAAAAAGGTTTGCGGTTTCTCTTATTTGCGCGACACGATTACGCTTTGTGGGCCCGCGGGAAGAGGTACGAATTCGTTCGACGTAAACCCTGCGTGGCGAAACATTGACACGTACTCAGGAAACGAATACGCGTCGCCGCCGCTAGTGGTGCCAAGCATGCTTATCGCGAATGCCGCGGCTGCGGGCGGCGT
The DNA here is from genome assembly GCA_036513895.1 of Candidatus Acidiferrales bacterium. Taxonomy (GTDB): domain Bacteria; phylum Acidobacteriota; class Terriglobia; order Acidiferrales; family UBA7541; genus Palsa-147. The sequence goes on from DATBYF010000017.1 coordinate 96,480, forward strand.
CACCCGATCTTCGTTAGGAATGAATCCGAGCGTGACGGCACGGCCGTTAGGCTTGAGAGCCGCGTGAACTTTTCGCATCAGTCGCTCAATCGCTGGAGGGTCGAAGAGCTGCAGGAAATTTGTGACGAGGATGATGTCGTAATCCCCGCCTAGCTCGATATCAAATGCGCTGCCAGGCAACTCGTGAAAGCGATCCCCAATTCCTGCCGCGTTTGCATTATCCCGCGCAACTTTCAGCACCTGCGGCCAATCGAGCGCGAAAATTTCCGCGTTGGGATTGTGCCGGGCGATGGCAGTGCCAAATGCACCATGGCCGGCCGCAATGTCGAGTACTTTCCATTTTTGCCGACTCTCCGCACTGACAATCCTGGCGACGAACTCGGCCAGCGGCGCCTGCATCGGCGCCATTGCGATGGCAAAGTCAACCCAGATCGGGTCTTCGGGGCCAGTCGTGCCCGCGCCGCCGGCGACGTGCGGTTTGCCCGAGCGCACTACATCAGCAAAATCCTTGAACGCGTCTGTCATCGTCGGCAGCGCGAGAAAACCGATTGTCGATGCAATACAGGCGGGCGAGCGACGGTCGAGGAATTTCGCGGCGTCCGCACTAAGCGCGTAGCTTGGTGCATCGGCCGATTCTTCTGCGGACTCTTGGCCTGAGCCTTGCTTGGTCAGGAAGCCAAATACTACGAGATAATCGCAGAGCGCACGAACTCCACGTTCGGAGGCTCGAGTGCGACGTGCTATCTCTGCCACCGTCCCGGCGCCCTCTCCAATCGCCGTAAATACATCCAATTCAATCGCAGCCTTGAGTGCGGAGGTTCGCTGATATGCATTCAGCGTCTCGAAGATCAAGTCAGGAGTTGAGCGTTGCGGCTGTGATGGTGAGTTCAGGAATATCTCCGTCATCGATTCGAATATCTCGCACGAAGATCGAAATGCGCTGAGATGCTATCGTTCCCCGCGACCAGCCAGAGTAGCACCATGAACACGTCAGCGCGAATCGATTTGTGAGTTCGAGGAAGTCCTCGAGTGACGATTACAAGCTATAATCGCCAGCACTTATGATGAATTGGCGGAAGAATGGGCTGTGTTTCGCCGCGATGTTAACCGCGCTCTTGCTTGCACGCACATGCTGGGGCCAAGCTGCAGCTGCGCCAAAGTTCAATACGGCAAGCGCGGGAGTCCGCGCAGTCGATGTCGAAGCTGCAGTCAGCACAATCTGTCGCCCGCCCGATATCACACGGTCAAAAGACGGCAGCGTATCCGGATGCCGCGTTTGCCCTGAAGGCTCGGATTTTCGCGGCGACGGACACAGCGGCTGGGAAATATACGCCGAGACCCCCGGGCATTTCACTTCTGCGCATGACGACAATCTGCTGCTCGATGGCACCGGCTGTGATTCGCACGCCAGCAATTTCAGCGGAAGTTTCATGTTCGCGCTTAAATCAGGCGCCGCGCGGTTACTGAAATACGATCAGGGTCTGGTCACCGAGCAATGCCACAAGTTTGCCTATGCCGACAGTCGTGATTTTCTCGTCTGCCGCGGCGGTTCGACCTTCCAGGGAGAGAGCACCACGATAATCTTCATGGCTTATTTTGATGGGTCTGGAAAAGCCACGATCGCAAAATTGATCTCAGCGTCAGATACAAACAACACTTGCCTAGGCGACATCAAATTCTGGCCTGCGAAATCCGTTGAAATAATTGGATTGGCGATCACGGCGATGCAAGGAACCACCGACTGTGCCGCGGCGCAAAATGACGCGGAGGTAGGAAATTACCGCGCAGCATAAAATCCTACGAGATTGAATTTCTATTCGACGGCAAGTGCTTCAACGTAGCCACCGCCAGCCGACCAGCTCTCAAAAGCTTCGACAGCAACTAATCCTGCCGCGATCACGTCGCACCGCGCCAAATTTCGGAAACCGTAGGGCTCGCCGAGGCGGGCCGGCCCTACATTCATTCGGTTATCCCTCGGCCCTGGAATCGCCTTTTGCGCGAAGGGCACGTCATGGTTCTCGATCTCCAATGAACATGTAGAATGCAGCTTCGCAAATTCTGAGGAGATGAGAGCAATGAAACATCGTCTGCTAGCTGCGTTCGCAATCGCTACCATCGGCGCCCCCTTCATTTGTGCCCAGTCGCAATCCCAGCCGCAGCCGGTATCGAAGCAGGTGGACGCGTTCACGGTGGTCAAAGCAGGGAAACTTATTGATACGGACTCGGGAACTGTTCTCTCAGACCAAATCATCATTATTAGCGGCGATAAGATCGCGGCCGTCGGAAAAGAAAAAGACCTTGCCATCCCCGTGGGCGCCAAGGTAGTCGATCTCTCGAACATGACGGTGTTACTCGGGCTGATCGATTGCCACACACATCTTGCCGACGGCTCCGAAAATGGAAGCGGAGATCCGCTCACGTATCTAAGAAAGTCTGCCGCCGAGATTGCGTTCGAATCCGTGCCCAACGCCCGCGCAATGCTCGAATCAGGCTTCACGACGGTCCGTGACGTCGGTGCATATCGCGCGCTCAATGAAGTGGCAATGCGCGATGCGATCGCCCGAGGGGATATCGAGGGCCCGCGAATGTTTGTTGCGGGCGCGTACGTCACCATCACCGGCGGCGCGGGTGCTCTGACTGGCGCCGCTCCGGATGTCACTCTGCCGTTCGATCTGCGTTACGGGGAAGCGAATAGCCCTTGGGAAGTCCGCCAGGTAATTCGCAAGCTCGCAAATGACGGCGTCGATCTCATTAAGATTTTGTCTTCAGGCGCCGTCCTCGAGCATGGCAGCAATCCGAACTCACAGGAGTTTACGATGGAGGAACTCCAGGCTGCCGTGGATGAAGCAAATCACTTCGGCCTGCGGGTCGCGGCGCACGCGCACTCGACTCAGGGCATCAAGAACGCTATCAACGCGGGCGTCACCTCGGTCGAGCATGCGTCACGCATTGATGACGAAGGAATCGCGCTTGCTAAAAAGCGGGGCACCTACCTCGTCATGGATATTTACGACGAAGAGTGCATCCAGGCAGCGGGAAAGACGGGAGCAATTCCAGCGGATTTTCTCGCGCACGATGCCGAACTAGGACAAATCCAGCGCGATAACTTCCGCAAAGCCGTCCAAGCCGGAGTGAAATTGGCTTTTGGAACGGATGCGGGCGTTTGCGCGTACGGAACAAGCGCCAAGCAATTTGCATTCATGGTGAAGTATGGCATGACGCCGATGCAGGCGATCCAATCCGCCACCAGCGCCGCCGCGGATTTACTCGGGCACAGCGGAGAGCTAGGTTCAATCCGCGCGGGTAAGTTGGCGGACATCGTCGCCGTCCAAGACGATCCCACTGCCGTCGCGACAAATGTTACTCTACTTGAAAATATTCCGTTCATTATGAAGGGCGGCCAAATTTACAAGCATTAATTTTCTTTTCGTCGCAACTTTTCCAGGCGCGCAGCCTGAAGAGAAGCTGCCTCTTCTGATACGATTCTTGAATCAAACGAATGCTGTTTTTGCGGAGGCCGTTTCTTGTCCGTGCCCATTGAAGATTACGCGCTAATCGGCGACTGCCATAGCGGCGCTCTCGTATCAAAACATGGTTCCATTGACTGGCTCTGCGTCCCGCAGTTTGATTCGCCGGCCTGTTTCGCCGCGCTACTCGGAACGCCTGAAAATGGACATTGGTCCATCTCGCCTGCGGAACCGATTCGCACCATTCGTCGGCGCTATCGCGATGGAACGCTGATTCTCGAAACAGAATTTGAGACCGAAAGCGGATCGGTGATGCTCGTCGATTGCATGACGCCTCAAACCGAAAGGCCGGAGCTGGTGCGTACGGTCGTAGGCACAAGAGGCCAAGTCCGGATGAACTTCGAACTCATCATTCGGTTCGATTACGGCTCCGTTGTGCCTTGGGTTCGGCGCACGGATCATGGGATTTCCGCGATAGCCGGACCGGATATGCTCAGCATGCGCACGCAAGTGCCCCTGGAGGGGAAGAATCTCAAGACCATCGCAACATTTACAGTTTCTGAAGGCCAGAAAATACCATTCGATCTCACCTGGTATCCCTCGGAGGGAAAAGAACCCGAACCTTTGAACATTGACCAAGCGATTCTAGAAACCGAGAACTGGTGGCGAGAGTGGTCTGACCGATGTTCGTACCAAGGCAAATGGCACGAGGCCGTATTGCGATCGCTCATCACGCTGAAGGCGCTTACATTTTTGCCCACTGGCGGCATCGTAGCCGCGCCGACGACTTCACTTCCCGAGTGGCCCGGCGGCGTACGCAACTGGGACTATCGCTTCTGCTGGGTGCGCGATGCGTCGTTCACTCTGCGTTGTCTGCTCGATGCCGGATACCACGACGAAGCTCTCGAGTGGCGAGAGTGGCTTCTGCGCGCCGTGGCTGGCAGCCCTTCGGAAGTGAATATCGTCTACGGCCTCCACGGCGAACGCAGACTGACTGAACTCGAGCTGCCCTGGCTACCAGGATATGAATGTTCCCTGCCAGTCAGAACGGGTAACGCTGCTCACGCACAATTTCAATTGGATATCTACGGCGAGATCGTCAACGCCCTATTTCAGTGCCGCGAAGCCGGCCTCGGGCCGCCTAAAGAGGGCGGAGATGGCGTTAGGGAGGCGTTTCTCAATTTCCTTGAGACCGGATGGGAGCACCCCGATGATGGCATCTGGGAAATGCGCGGACCGCAACGTCATTTCGTTCACTCCAAAATGATGGCTTGGGTAGCCGTCGATCGCCCGATTAGATCCGCAGAGAAGGGCAGAATCACCGGTGATGTCGCCAAATGGAAAGGGCTGCGGGAAAGAATTCATGCCCAGGTATGTCAGCGAGGCTTTGACGCCGATCTCAATTCCTTCGTTCAGTTCTACGGCTCGAAGCATTTGGACGCGAGTCTCCTAATGATGCCGCTCGTCGGCTTTCTTCCCGCGAACGATCCGCGTGTTATTGGCACGGTCAAGGCGATCGAAACGAATCTCATGGAAAAGGGTTTTGTGGGACGGTACACGCAAGATCCTAACGTTGATGGTTTACCGCCGGGAGAGGGCAAATTTCTGGCATGTTCGTTTTGGTTGGCAGACAATTATGCCTTGCAGAATCGCCGCGACGAAGCGGTGCGATTGTTCGAACGCCTGCTCACCATTCGGAACGATCTCGGTCTTCTCTCTGAAGAATATGATCCGGACGCAAGACGCCTGTTGGGTAATTTCCCTCAAGCGTTTTCTCACGTTGGTTTGGTGAACACAGCTTTCACTCTAAGCTCGGTTGTCGCGGAGCCTCTCGATGGTGAAGTATCCGGCGATGCGCCGCGCTGAGTTTTTTAACCCGATTTCGGTGTATCAAGACTGCAATATGAAGAGTAAAACGGGAGAAACGATTGCGTTACTTGTGCTTGGCAACTGACTACGACGGGACTATCGCGAGCGACGGAAAAGTTGCACCGTCAACGATAGAGGCGCTGAAGCGGGTCAGCGCATCGGGCAGAAAATTGATCTTGGTCACCGGCCGTATCATGGGAGACTTGCTCGCCACGTTTCCCGATGTTGCGCTCTTTGATCTGGTGGTCGCCGAAAATGGTGCAGTCCTCTACAATCCCGCCACGCAGGAACAACGTGCGCTGACCGAGCCGCCTCCGCCGGCGTTCGTCGCCGAGTTGCGTCGCCGAAAGATTCAGCCGCTGGACGTCGGGGAGTGCATCGTCGCCACATGGCATCCGTTCGAGACGCAAGTTCTCGAGGTCATCCGCTCTCAAGGCCTCGAACTTCAGGTGATCTTCAATAAAGGCGCGGTCATGATTCTCCCTTCGGGCGTGAACAAAGGCACGGGGTTGACCCACGCGTTGGATGAACTGAAACTTTCCCGTCACAACGCTTTGGGATTTGGCGACGCAGAAAATGATCACGCCTTCTTGGCCATCTGCGAATGCAGTGTAGCGGTAGCTAACGCGCTTCCGACGCTAAAAGAGCGAGCGGATGTTGTGACCACGGCGTCACACGGCGCCGGCGTCGAAGAGATTATCGCGATGTTGCTCGCTGACGATTTGACGAGCATAGCGCCGCGATTGAAGAGGCATGAAATTCTTCTTGGGCGCGGCGTGGACGGTGGCGAAGTCCGTTTGAAACCGTACGATTCTCGCGTAATGATTGCGGGCCCATCTGGTGCCGGCAAATCAACCATTGTCACCGCCATTGTCGAGCGGTTAATCGAATGTGGCTACCAGGTGTGCATTGTTGATCCTGAAGGCGATTACGATGACTTCGGAGATGTGGTTACCCTCGGCGGCCCCGACCGAATTCCCGGCGTGACGGAAATTCTCGAAGTGCTGAGAACAGGACGCGCTTCAATGAGCGTCAATTTGTTGGGCATTCCCTTGGCAGATCGGCCTGGATTCTTCGCCAGCCTGCTGCCACGGCTGCAAGAACTGAGAGCGCAAACGGGCCGCCCGCACTGGATCGTCGTGGATGAGGCACACCATCTGCTGCCTGCGGAACTGGGTACCGCCAGCCTGACGATTCCACAGGATCTCGGAAGTTTGGCGCTGGTAACCGTTCATCCGGAAAAGGTCGCTGCACCCATACGAAATGCCGTGAACGTAGTAATAGCAATCGGACCCGAGCCAGCGAGTGTCGTCCGCGAAGTATATCCAGATGCCGGCAGCGAACTCGATTCGCCGGACTTTCGCGGCCTCGAAGAGCGCTCGGGAGAAATGCTCGTCTGGAATTTGGATCCAAGGGAAGCACGAAGAGTCACGCTGGAGCCTCCGAAAGCGGAGCTCCGCCGTCACAAGCGCAAATATGCCACCGGCGAACTGGGAGAAGACAAGAGTTTCTACTTCCGTGGACCCGATGGAAAGTTGAACTTACGGGTGCAAAATCTTACGCTCTTTGCGCAAATCGCGGAAGGCATTGATGACGCCACATGGCTATACCATCTGCGCAACCATGATTATTCCACTTGGCTGCGCAAGTCCGTGAAAAATTCGACGCTGGCAGAGGAAGTTGCCGCCATCGAAAATAATGACCAACTGCCGCCAAAAGTAAGCCGCGCGAGTATCGTTGACTCGATTCGCAAGCAGTACACGGCGCCGGCGTAATCTCACCCGGCTCAATGAGAAAGCGCCGGAACCTCCTACTCGTTTTTTTGTCCTAGTCCCTTTGCTCTAGTTCGGTCTAATCGCTGGTCCTATTCATTCCGGTACAGCTGCGCCATTGTCCCTCGCGGAGGCGCCCTCCAAGATGGTCTTGGCGATGCGGTTCGCCTCTCACCAGAGCGCACGTGGCATCCGGGAGATTGCTCCGAAGGAAACAAAATGATGGACACCTTTGAAATGGTCGGATTCGCCGTTCTTTGCCTGGCGTTTGAAGTCATTTTGGTGGCCGGTCTTTGCCCGATTCACTAGTTCGCATTCACCCGCTTTAGTATCGCGGATGTCATTCATTATCAGCTGGTTAGAGGACATTCGAGGCCAACTTGTCGCATTAGTCTGCGACGATCACTGTAAGTACCACGATTTTGCAGAGGTCTATCGGCGATCTACTCAGACTGAATGCCGATTTCAGCTATGCGTTCGAGCAAGTCTGCGGGATTCTCGTAGACACGATACGCTCCGGCCTGAAAGAGTTCAGCATCGCCGTAGCCGCCTGAGAGCAGGCCGACGCCGAGTGCCTTCGCGCGTCGCGCCGCCAGCAGGTCCCAGACGCTGTCGCCGATCACGATGCAGTCACTGAGCTGCGCGCCCAGGCTCGAAGCCGCCTCTAGGAACACATCCGGATCGGGCTTGGCGCGCTCGACGTGATCGCCGGTAATTACAGGAATGCCCGATGGTATGTGAAGCGGTTTAATCATTTTACCGACGGTTTCTTTGTCACCGCTCGTGGCAATCGCCCAACGCACGCGCACGCCGGATAAGTACCGCAGTAGTTCCCGGGCTCCGGGCAGCAAGCGTATGGACGGCAATTCTCGTTCAAATCTCTTCTTATGAAGCCTCTCCAGGTGGTCGATTCGTGACTCGCTGATTTTCCGTCCCATTTCTTTGAAAATAGATCGCAGCATCAGTCTGCCGCTCATGCCCACACAGCGGTGAATTCGCGCGTTCGGAACATGAATGCCATCTTCAGTGAGTGCCTCTTTCCAAGCCATCACATGTTCGTAGGCGCTGTCTATCAGCGTTCCATCCAGATCGAACAAAATAGCGGTGGCGTTTTTCTTTCCCCACGGTTCGGAAGTTTCTGCGTTGGTATTCTGAGAACTCTTCGATGGGCGTTTGTGCATAATTCTAGCGTCGGGGGGGGCGAGAGATGGTTCTCGCACCGCGTTTGTAAGCCTCGTTCGCTTATCGTTCAGTTATCTTTTTGTTTCTGTTCCGGAAACCGCGACTTGATTGGGATTGCCTGGATTTGCCTCTTCCCAATATGGCTTGTAGCCATAGTGGCTGTGAACTTCTTTGCCCCACGTCGCATCCGCCATGTCAGGCCAATTGTCCTTGTCGAAACCGGGCGCGTTCGTCATCCGGTCCTTGTCAATCTTTAGAACGGCCGTTTTGGCCGACAAGTCAAAAGACAGGGCTTCCCACGGAATAGCGAAGTTCTTGTCGCCCACGCCTAGAAACCCGCCGAACGACAAAATCGCATAGGCTATGCGATTGTCCGTGAGATCGATGACCAAGTCCTCGATCGTTCCGAGATCCTCGCGCTCTGCATTAACAACCTTCGCGCCGAGAATCGATCTTTTTACTACAGCAGTGTACGAACTTCTTGCTTCTCGTGTTCCAGCAGCCATTTGATCTCCTTTTGATTCATTGAGTCAGCAGCTTGCGCACCGCTGCTTTTGCCGTCGCGTCAACACCAGTTTTTCGCGAGGCGCTCGTACGCACTACCGTGGAGTTCTGAATTTCGCGATGCCACCAGCGATCAAAAAATCTGCGTCAGGCTGGCGGCATTTCCGGCATCTTGGGATCGGAAGGCTTTCGCTTGTCGGATTTTATGCTCGTGGCGTCGCCGGATTTTCGCCCGGTTCGCTCCTCTTTGTTCCCCTTATGACGATCCTCTCCCCGGGAGACTCCGGGAGTATGCGACGGCGAGTCAGGTTTAACGTCATCGTGTGCCATGATTAGCTCCTTTGTTGTTTCAGCAAAATCGGCCGCCACGTAAACGCCACGTAAAATTGAATTGGCGTAAGTGCAATTCCAACCTGGCGGCAGATGTGCGGTTACAGAAGAACAGTCAAACCAGCGGAAGGAAATAAGGTTTAAGCCCTAGAGGGGCTACGGCAATCTCGTAGGAAAGCACTCCGCAGTCTAGCCCGCGCGGCGCATAAACGAACGAGAGTAAAGAATCTAGCTTCTAGCTTCGGCTCCGCACACTCTGGACCCACTTCAGAAGATTTTGACGTGGCATGAAATTCAGGATGCGCTCCTCTTTGATACCGGCAAGCATGGCCGACGCCAGCCCTAACTTGATAAAAGAAAGCTGAGAAGGCCCGTGAGAATCGGTGCTGAGAGAAATCCGGCATCCGGCTTTCTTAGCGAGCAAAACTAAGTCCGGACTAAGATCCTGGCGATCGGGATACGAGTCAATTTCAACGGCCTTATCCAGCTCCGCCGCCATCGCGAAAACGCGAGGCCAATCGGCCTTCAGGCCCACGCGGAAATTGTAGATACGCCCACGCGGATGCCCCAGAATCTGGATCGCTGGATTACGCAGCGCTGCCAGGTAACGTTCTGTCTGATCTTCCGTTTTTCGCAATGAGGAATGAAAGCAGCCGACGACGATGTCTAATCCCACGAATGCTCGCTCCTCCATGTCACCCTCGCCGCGAGGATTCAGATTTAGTTCGATGGAACGCAGCACACGAAGTTTTGTCCCAGTTTCTTGGAGCGATTGATTAATTTCCTCGATTTCCTCCGCCTGCTGCGAGAGTTGCGTTTCATCAATCCCGCCCGCGATTTTGAGTCCCTTCGAGTGATCGGTGATCGCGATGTACTCGTAATTTCGTTCAACTCCCGCGTCTGCCATTTCGCGAATCGAGCCAGAACCATCGCTCCAATTGCTATGCATTTGCAGGTCGCCTTTGAGCAAGCTCAACCACTGGGGCTTCTTTGCCAACGCTGCTTCAGCCTTCGGCATGCTTAGAAATCCAGTACGGATCTCAGGTACGGGTAATTCCGCAGGAGGATCAGCCATCCATGCTCGGATTTTTTTCTCGAGATATGGTCCAATTCCAGACAACTCGGCCAGGGAACGGTTCTGTGCCACGATGTCGGACGCCTCTTCCGGCCAAAGAAACGCGCGGCGGGCAGCACGGCGGAAAGCTCGCTGCAACGGAGGTCGAGCCTTTTCGGATTCCTGCGCCAGCAGTTCTGCAATATCCGAATTATTTAATACACGCTCCGTTCGAACGCGCCCTGGTCGCGGCACTTGTGTCGGATTCGAGTTCCCACCAGACTTCCCGCGACCCGATTTTGTCGCGATGGTTGAGTTTTGGCGCGATTTCATAGGACAACTTCAAACTATGCACAACTTGCCGCGAGCACAATACACAGTTGTCCCGACACTCATAATATTTGGCAATAGTTGACGCGGGGCCGCTATCCCACTCGGTTAGGGTTGTCGCGCAAGCAATCGGTCAATGGATGGCGCTCCGGGACCAGCAATGACGAGGGCCAATAAACCCCCGAGAAAAAGCACCATGATCTCTCCGTGATCGCTCGCCGCTCCTTTACCCCAGAATGCAAACTTATGCACGAAAGCCCACGCCACAAAAATGTTCGCGAAACAGTAGGTGGCTGCCCATCTCGTTCCGAATCCGAGGACTAGCAGAATGGAGCAGATGAAATCCGAGACGAACGCAATGAAGAAAGAAGGATGAGAACCTATTCCGATGGGGTCGGGAAAATGAGCCATAAACTGCGCCCAGTGTGCCGGCTGCTTTTCGAGTCCGTGCCGCAAAAACAGCGTCGCTCCTAACGACACGCGCAAGATCGCAAGCCCCACCTGCGATCGCTCGGGAATAAACCGCATCAACAGAATGTCCTTCGCGCTAGCCATTTGTCGTTCCTCCATGAAACGCGGAATTTCCGTCGAGTTACTCAGTTTCCAGGCCATGAGTTGATTACGTCTATGTGATGAGGCCGCCGCGACCGCGGCTTCGTCGGTTGGCAGCCTAACGACATGAGTTTCCTTGTCGCTATTTGCCGCAGTCAGCTTCGCTTTTGATTCGCCAGCGCTTCCAATCGCGGCTTACCAACAACCGTGTATGGCTCGCGGGCTATAACGATTGGTACTGTCTTCTTGTCATCGAATTGTTAGCGAAAAAAGCCGCATCGCCGCGTGGGGTGAAAGACACGCTTGGGCCATCAAGTGTTCGATTCAAGACAAGTCTGTTTGGACCAATTGCGTATGATTATAGGCGGCAGCGAGCAACGCGACGATGGTCTTGGAACATTTAGTTCGTGAATTCGACCACAGGGTGTACATGAAATGAAAATCGCTCAGGTAGCACCGCTCTATGAAAGCGTCCCGCCCAAGCTCTACGGAGGCACCGAGAGAGTAGTTTCGAATTTGACCGAAGCACTAGTCGAATTAGGCCACGACATCACTCTATTCGCCAGCGGCGACTCAGTGACGGCCGCGCGTCTCATCCCCGCATGTCCAAGTTCTCTACGTCTCGACAAAGGCTGCATCGACCAACTCGCGCATCATTTCGTTATGCTCGACGAAGTGATGGAACGCGCTGATGAATTCGACATCATTCACTTCCACATAGATTATTTGCACTTTCCACTTTCAAAGCTTACGGGGTGGCCGCATGTCACCACGCTTCACGGCCGGTTGGATCTTCCAGACTTGGCTCCTCTTTATCGAAAGTACGCGGAAATGCCGGTAGTCTCCATCAGCCGCGCTCAGCGCAAGCCTCTGCCGTGGGCCAATTGGGTTGGAAATGTATATCACGGCTTGTCTGCCACTCTTTCGCAAGGTGACGGAAGCGGAAAGTACCTCGCGTTTCTAGGGCGAATTTGCCCCGAGAAGGGCGTTGATCGCGCCATCAAAATCGCCGTCGAAGCCGGCATGCCGCTGAAGATCGCCGCCAAAGTAGATCGTGTGGATCGCGAATATTACGAAACAAAAATCAAGCCGCTGTTTGCAGCCCACTCGAATGTCGAATACATCGGCGAAATCACGGAACAGCAAAAGTGCGCTTTCCTTGGAAATGCCTACGCGCATCTTTTCCCGATTGATTGGCCAGAGCCATTCGGTCTGACCATGATCGAGGCGATGGCCTGCGGCACGCCGACAATTGCGTTCAATTGCGGCTCAGTCCCCGAAGTGCTCAAGCACGGTGTGAGCGGACTTATCGTGGATAACATTCCGGACGCAGTAAAGGCGGTCGCCCAAGCCGGGACCCTGAACCGCGCCTCGTGCCGCCAAGAGTTCGAAGCGCGATTTACTTCATCGAGGATGGCCCGCGATTACGTTAAGCTATACGAAGCGATGTTGAGCACGAGGACTGTCACCGCCGGAATGCCGGAGACTGACTCGATGCTTACTCTCTAGGATGGTTTCGTTTGACGGACATTGTCCGGGTCGAAGATGAATACTACGTTCGCGCTTCTTCCGCATTAGCTGACGACCGCACGCGCGTGCTCAAATACGGCGATACTTTTGCCGTTTTCAATCGCTATGGAGATTTCGAAGCTCTCGGACTCTCGCAATTCGGGCTTTTCCACGCTGAAAGCCGCCACCTATCCCGCTTCGCCCTGCGCGTCAATCAGCAGCAGCCGCTGCTTCTGAGTTCAACAATCCGCGAGGATAATTCTTTTTTGTCAGTTGATCTCACCAATCTCGACAGCCCTACTAAGAAGAGCGACGACACCCTGCCGCGCGGCACCGTTCACATCTTCCGTCTGGAATTTCTTCGTGCCACCAGCTTCTACCAGCATATTCGCCTGCTAAATTACGGCCGCGAACCCGTTAGCGTTTCGCTCGTTTTGAACTTCGACGCCGATTTCGCTGACATCTTCGAAGTACGCGGCACGAAACGAATCCGCAAGGGCGAACGTCTGCCGGATGAAGTCGAGGGAAACGCCGCGATCCTCGCGTACAAGGGCTTGGATGACGTATTGCGCCGCACCCGCCTCGCCTTTTCGCCGCGCCCACAGTCTCTCACCACCCGCGAGGCTTCGTTCCAGATAACTCTGGCGCCCAAAGAAGAAAAATCCATTTTCAGCACGGTTTCCTGCGAACGCAATCGTGACAGCAAAAAGTTTCCGATATTTCAGACGGCCTTTCGCGATCTACGACGTCAATTTGATCCCGACAGCATCGACGAATGTCGAATCACTACCTCCAGCGAAAGCTTTAATTCATGGCTGAATCGCTCAGCCGCGGATCTGCGCATGTTGACGGAAGGCAATCCGGAAGGCCCCTATCCTTACGCCGGTGTCCCGTGGTTCGACACAGTTTTTGGCCGCGATGGAATTATCACCGCGCTCGAGTGTTTATGGATGGCGCCGCGTTTCTCGGAGGGCGTTCTGAAGTACCTTGCCGAGACGCAGGCAACCGAGGAAGTACCTGAGCAGGACGCCGAGCCCGGCAAAATTCTGCATGAAATGCGCCGCGGCGAGATGGCTACCACCAAGGAAGTTCCATTCGGCCGGTATTACGGCAGCATCGATTCCACGCCTCTTTTCGTAATGCTTGCCGGCAGCTATTTCGTTAGAACGCGAAACGCGGCATTTCTGAAAAACATTTGGCCAAATATCAAGCGTGCCCTCACCTGGATCGACGATTACGGCGATCGCGATGGCGACGGTTTTGTCGAATACGAACGGCGTTCTTCAAAAGGCCTGGTGCAACAGGGTTGGAAGGATTCACAAGATTCCGTCTTTCACGCCGACGGCACGTTGGCCGAGCCGCCAATTGCGCTATGCGAAGTGCAGGGCTATGTGTACGCAGCCAAGCGAGCCGCCGCTCTTCTCGCCCGTGCGTTTGACGAGCCCGATCTCGCCAAAAAGTTGGATTCAGAGGCGGAAGTGCTCCGAGCGAAATTCGAAGAGGCGTTTTGGTGCGATGAGCTGGGCACCTACGCGCTCGCTCTCGACGGCAAAAAGCAACAATGCCGCGTGCGTACCTCCAATGCGGGACATCCTCTCTTTTGCAAAATTGCCAGCCAAGAGCGAGCCGAAGCTGTTGCCGCGTCGCTGATGGCCAGAGAATGCTTTTCAGGATGGGGCGTTCGCACCGTGGGCGCATCTGAATCCCGCTACAATCCCATGTCGTACCACAATGGCTCGGTCTGGCCGCACGATAATGCTCTCATCGGTCTGGGTTTCTCGCTCTATGGCATGCAGGAACGTGCTTGTGAAATTCTTGATGGCCTGTACGAGGCCAGCCGCTACGTTGAATTGCAGCGCCTCCCCGAACTTTTTTGCGGTTTTCATAAGCGCCCTGAATCAAGCGGCCCGACCCTATATCCCGTCGCGTGCTCACCTCAGGCCTGGGCTGCAGGATCCGTATTCTTGCTCCTCCAGGCGTGTCTCGGCCTTGAAGCTCACGATCGGCAACGGCAAGTTTACTTGGCAAATCCCCGGCTGCCCGTCAGTCTCGACGAACTTCGCATTCAGAATTTTCGGCTCGGAGATGCGGTCGCCGATTTTCTGATTCGCAGGCACGGTTCGGAAGTAGCCGTTCACGTTCTGCGCAAAAGCGGTGACATCGATATTATTAAATCCGCCTGATGCCGTGCGCGGGTCATCTAAGAGGCAGACGTTAACGCAATGTTAAACGCAGTGAACTCCCAAAGCCGGAGGGGCTGAGGGAAGCAGAAGATATCATCAGGATAAAGGGGGGATTATGAGAAGAGGGGCGACATTGTTTTGTTTGGCGGTACTTCTATCGCTATCAGCCGCAGGCCAAGTTTGGGGTCAGACTACTTCCCAGGATACTTCGCCGCAGAGCCGGCCTACTTATCACATCACCATGGTGCCGGCCAGCATCGTGACCATCAACTACCAGCACCGCAGCGGTGCCACCACCATCGGATTTCAGGGCTCGCCGCTCTTGCCCTTCGCAAAAGGGAAGGCGCAAGTGACCGGCAAAGTAGGGCGCATCCAAATCAACGCCGAATTCAGCAAACTCGAATCCGCGCAAAAGTTCGGGCAGGAATATTTAACGTACGTACTGTGGGCCATTACACCGGAAGGGAAGTCCAACAACCTCGGCGAAATTCTTTTGGATGGCGACAGGAGCAAAATTGACGTCACTACGTCACTGCAGACATTCGGCCTCATCGTGACTGCGGAGCCATATTTCGCCGTCTCGCAGCCGAGCAACGTCGTTGTGCTGCAAAACGCCGTGTTGCCCGAAACCACCGGAACAATCGAGCAGGCCCCCGCAAACTATCAATTGCTCGATCGCGGCGCTTACAGTTACACAGTTTCAGCCACCAGTCCCAAGCTCTCCAAATCTGATAACAGGGTACCGCTTGAATTTTTCGAAGCTGAAAACGCGGTGGAAATCGCCATCACCGCAGGCGCGAAAACATATGCCCCCGACCCGCTGAACAAGGCACAAGCTTCGTTGACGGAGGCTCAGGAACTCGTCGCCAAGAATGGAAACAAGAAATTAATCGTTCAGGCTTCCCGTGACGCAGTGCAGAACGCCGCCGATGCCCGGCACATCACTCTCGACCGTCAGGAGCAGGAACGCACGGCTCAAGAGCGAGCGGACGCTGCGCGTCGTGAAGCCGATGCCAAGGCGCAGGCTGACGCCGCCGCCGCAAGCCAGCAGCAGGAAGCCGCCGCCCGTCAACAAGCCGAAATGCAAAAACTACAAGCGGAGCGCGATGCGGCGCAGTCTGCCGCAGCTAGCGCGCGCGCTGACGCCCAGCGCCTTGCTGCTCAGCAACAGGCCGAGCAAGAAAGGATGAGAGCGCAGCAAGCGCAGGATGCCGCTGCCCGCTCCGAGCAGGAAAAGCAGCAGCTTCGCGCGCAATTGCTCGAGCAATTCAATCGGATCCTGCCCACCACCGACACCCCCCGCGGGCTCAAAGTCAACATGGCTGATGTGCTCTTCGCTTTCGGAAAATACGATCTGCGTCCCAACGCCAGGGAAGCGCTCGCAAAACTTTCCGGCATCGTAATTGGCCATCCCGGCCTGAAGCTTTCTATCGAGGGATACACGGACAGCATCGGCAGCGATGAAATCAATCAGACGCTTTCGCAAAAACGAGCCGATACGGTTCGCGATTATCTCGTCCAGCAAGGTGTGGACGCTTCATCGATTACCGCGACGGGCTATGGGAAGTCCAATCCAGTCGCCAGCAACGACACGGATCAAGGGCGCCAGCAAAATCGCCGCGTCGAAATCATAATTTCCGGTGAAGTAATCGGCACGCAGATCGGCGGCACTCCGCCCGCTGCACAACCGCAACCTCAATCACAACCGCAACAGTAACCGTAGCAAACGCGGACATCCTCTGTAGCTCACGTCTCGTCGTGGAGCAATCGCGCCGAGACGTGAGCCTTTTCTTTCTTCATGTCTGGCCCAGCCTCGGATGCGCGTTTCAGCCCTCCCAACTACTTCAGAGCCCCGAGCCTCGGGGAACTCAATGCCGAACCGGACCGCGTCATCATTGACGCGAACGATTTGCTCTTCGCACGTGGCTGTACGTCGATTCAGCAACACTCAGCGCCGCGAACGACGCCACCCTTTTTATCTCTACTTAATCATCTTTCGATCCCATCCTTGACCTCATGAACAATTCCTTGTTATCAACGGAGCGCTTCCCATACGGAGGAGTTCATGTCGGCATCCCGAAGGAATTTTCTTCGCCAATTAGCCGCCAGCGCAGCGATGACTGCCGCGCTCCCATCAATCGCAGAAACTGCTTTTGGAATTTCTCCGCGCTCGCTCAATGACGCGCCGTCCGGGAAACCCATCATCTTAAGTCGCAACGAGAGCGCGTACGGCCCCTCTGAACAGGTAATCGCCGCCATGAGCGGAGCAGTGCACTCGGCGAATCGCTACCCGCAAACCCAGACCCGTGATCTCTTCGAGCGCATCGCCAGGCTTCACGGAATTGCGCTGGAGCGAATCGTTCTGGGATGCGGCTCCAGCGAGATACTTGCCGCAGCCGCCGCAGCATTCGCAGGCCCTGGAAAGAAAGTCGTCACGGCGCTACCTACATATGAATACCTCGGCGCGGCCGCGAAGATTGCCGGCGCGGAAATCGTAACTGTGCCGCTCAGCAAGAATTACGCCCATGACCTCAACGCCATGCTCGCCCGAACCGACGCCGCAACGCGCCTGATCTATATCTGCAATCCCAATAATCCGACGGCCAGCATCACGCCGCGTCGCGATATCGAAGATTTTCTCCAAAAGCTTCCCCGCACCATAGTGGTTCTCATCGACGAGGCCTACCATCACTTCGTTCCGCCGACAGCCAGCTATGCGTCATTCATCGATCAGCCC
The DNA here is from genome assembly GCA_036513895.1 of Candidatus Acidiferrales bacterium. GTDB lineage: Bacteria > Acidobacteriota > Terriglobia > Acidiferrales > UBA7541 > Palsa-147. The sequence goes on from DATBYF010000017.1 coordinate 113,969, forward strand.
GTAAACGATGACCGTGTGATCGTCACCCGCACGTTCTCGACAGCCTACGGCTTAGCCGGCATCCGCGCGGGCTACGCGGTCGCTTCGCCTGAAATCGCGCGCACGCTTTCGATGCGCTGCCTCCCCTCCGGAATTAACGTCGTCGCGGCAATGGCCGCGGTCAGCGCGCTCGATGACACCGCGTACGTTGCCACCTGCGTGAAACGCAATGCTGACAGTCGCCAGGAGTTCTTCAATCAAGCCAACGCGCGAATGCTACGTGCCATCGATTCGCATGCGAACTTCGTCATGATGAACGCACAACGTCCCTCCCCGGATGTCATCGAACATTTCAAGAAAAACGCCGTCGAAATCGGGCGCCCATTCCCGCCGCTCGACAACTACATCCGCGTTACCCTGGGTAAGCCCGCCGAGATGGCGGAGTTTTGGCGAGTGTGGGACCTCGCTCCGGCTCATAAGATGGAAATGTAGCTGTCCCTAAGTTTTTGCTCGCCATTCGTTGACTCAAGTCCGAGTCTATCTGTCCGTTTCCATGGCATTTAGGTCTCGTACCATACGTACCGCCGGCTTCAATGGACCTTGACACCCGTGTGCCGCAGAGATACACATACAACCCCCGTTCAAGGCGATTCAACTTGGAGTGACCGGTCTAGGTCCCACGGGCTCGTCGAATAGCTTGTCTACAAAAAGGGAACTTTGATCTCGCTACCCTAGGGACCTCTCGACTCAAAAAAACCCCTAGCTGGTAGCTGAAACAACGGGTCTAGTTCCTGCTCTGCACAAAATCTTTCATCAGGAAAATTCTATGTTGAAAAGGTATCTGCGTTCACGCCCGGCACGTGAGATTTCTCGGCAAGAATTAAGCCGTCGGAGTCCATTTAGAACGGCGTTGCCTGCGCCGCTGGCTGCCATAATCATTTCGGCCGCGCTGGCGGGTATTGTGCCGAGCGTCCGCGCACAAGCAAACGTCACCGGCACTTGGCAGACCCTCACCACGACGATGCCCATTAACCCCGTTCACGTCGCATTGATGCACACAGGAAAAGTGCTGGTCGTTTCTGGTTCAGGCAATTATCCGCCGGACACGGACTACACCGCGGCGATTTGGGACCCGGCGAACGATACCGTGACCACGATGCCTATTACCTGGGACATGTTTTGCAACGGTATGGTTGTAATGCCCGATGGCCGGCCATTTGTTATGGGCGGAACGTTGCAATACGATCCTTTTTACGGCCAGCAGAAAACTTCTGCATTCGATCCCATAACGGAGACTTTTGCAGACCAACAATCCATGGCTGACGGACGGTGGTATCCGACAAGCACGGTGTTGGCGGACGGACGCGTCATGGTTTTCTCGGGCCTAGGCCTCACCGGAAATACCAATACGACCGTCGAGTTCTTCACTCTTGGCGCGGGATGGAGCGTGCCTTACACCGCTCCCTGGACTCCGCCTCTCTATCCTCGTATGCATGTGTTGCCTGATGGCAACGTTTTCTACTCTGGTCCAACCACAAGTTCTAGCCTCTTCAATCCGTTGACTCAAACATGGACGATGAATATTGCGAATACGCAATATAGCGGCACGCGGACCTACGGCTCCTCCGTCCTCATGCCCTTAACTCCGGCCAACGGATTCAAGCCCCGCGTCATGATTTTTGGCGGCGGGAATCCCGCAACGGACACGACAGAAATTATCGATCTTTCCGTCGCTACTCCTGCGTGGACGTACGGAGTTCCGATGTCGCAAGCGCGCATCGAGATGAACACCACCATACTTCCCAGTGGGCAAATCCTCGCAACGGGCGGCTCGATTAACGACGAAGACGCCACGACAGAAAGCCTGAACGCCGATATTTATGATCCGGACACTGGCGCGAGGACTTCCGCCGGAGCCAACTCTTTTGCACGCCTCTATCACTCGAATTCGCTTCTGCTTCCCGACGCAACCGTGTTGCTGCTCGGAAGCAACCCAGAGCGCGGTACTTACGAGCCGTACATGGAAATCTACACGCCGGCGTATCTCTACAACTCAGACGGCACGCATGCGAGCCGGCCGAGAATCACGAACGTCAGCTCCAGCGTGCTTGGTTACAACACCAGCTTCACGATTCACTCACCATTTGCTAACCATATTGCTTCAGTTGTTTTAATCCGCGCGGGCACGCCGACTCACTCGTTTGACATGGATCAAAGAATGGTCGGCCTGTCGTTCACACTGGAGGACGGTAAGCTGAATGTTATGTCCCCTGCGAACGGCAACCTCGCGCCTCCAGGCTATTACCTCCTGTTTATTCTGAATTCTTCGGGCGTGCCGTCGGTCGCGAAGTTCGTGCAGCTCATGACCAACCCTGGTAAGCCGCCAACCGGAACGATCACGAGCCCTTCATCGAATATCACCGTTGCCGTAGGGCAGTCGCTAAGTTTCGCTGGAACCGGCACATCGTCAGCAGGCTCGATCGCCGGTTACGACTGGGTGTTCCCAGGCGGCACTCCGGCCAGTTCCAGTGCTGCCACGGGAACTGTGAGCTTCGCTACTCCGGGCACTTACGTCGCGTCGCTCACCGTGACGGACAATTCCGGCCGCACGGATCCAAATCCGCCGACGACAACGATCACAGTCGTTCCCTCGACTTCGCTCTCTACGTCCACATCGCTTTCCGCTCCACTTTCCGCATCGCCGAGTTCGGCGAAGGTGGCGGTGGGCGGCGGCGTCAACGAAACCGCGCCTTGCGAGAAGCGCTACGCTGTTAAAGAGTGCGCTCTGGAGTAGGCCATTTTGTATCGAGTAGAACTGGCCTCGGTTGTTTGTTTCGTTTGAGTTAGCCGGATTTCTAATAATTAGGTGTATCGAGTAGAAATGGGAGCTTTTGCGCTCGATTGCCGTCTGAGCGCTCGGCTCCTCGTTCTATAACTATCTCGATAAGTCATACTTCTAATTACCTTAACACACTTTTCGGGGAAATTCAAGGGGCAGTTCTGTAAGGGTGTGGAGCGGCGCTGTTAAGAGCCGGCGGCGATTCGATTCGGTCCCTTACCGCCCGCAGAATCCAAATGCGCTTGCTTTTCCATTTGTAGAATCACGGCGGAGAAGTCTTGTTCACTTCCCGGCGTCAATTGTGCCTCGTTGATCTCAAATGCCGCTCGTGCCGCAGGCATTTGAGCGCCGATCGCGGACGCGAGCTTGAGGATCAGTCCGAAATCCTTGTTCATCAGGCGCAGCGGAAATTGCGGGCTGTAATCTGCATTCATCGCCATTTCCAGTTTACCCACATGCGCCGGAGCAACAACCGCAGTCTGTGCCAGCACTTCCAGTAAACGATCGCGATCGAGGCCAGCCTTCTCACCAAGCGCAACGGCCTCGGCGATAGCCTGCATTCCGATTCCCAGCAGGCTATTGACCACAAGCTTCATCGTCGCTCCCGATCCGCTGGGCCCTACATAAAAATACTTTCGAGCGATCGCGCGAAAGATTGACTCTGCAGCGTCAAAGCTATCGCGGTCGCCGCCGCCGAACAGAACGAGCGCCCCCTGTTGGGCGATAGGAGTGCTGCCCGACATGGTCACGTCGAGGAAATTAACCCCGCGCTCAGCGCCCAGTCGCGAGAGTGTCTCAGACGTCTCGGGATATACCGTGCTCAGGTCAATGAGCAATGAGCCGCGACGCGCGCTGGCAAAAACGCCATCTGCCCGGCTGAAAACATCCAAGACGGCTTCATCATTTGCGAGGCAGGTCAGCACCACGTCGCAACCGGAGGCGAGCTCCGTAATGCTTGCGGCGGCGGCGCCGCCATATTGAACTAGCTCCTGCGCCTTGCTGGGATTCCGGTCATAAGCAGTTAGTTGGAATCCGGCTTCGAGCAACCGCTGCGCGATGGGCCGACCCATAAAGCCGATGCCGATTAATCCCAGCTTGTCTTTTCCTGGCGTAATTGGGTTCATATCGAATCTCCGTCCCTTATTGGAATTTGCTCTTCGTCCGTCGCGCTAGTTGAAACTGAGGACCTGTTTCGCTTTTGCCTGACCGGCGGCAATCCGGGTGTATGCGTCCACGGCTTTTTCGAATGGAACAATTTCTATTATCGGCGGTTTCAATATTCCCGATTCGAAACCGGGGTTGAGCTCGTTCTCGATTTCGGCTATCTGTTGCAAAGTTAAGCCGTAACTATCCACACCGAGGAGGCGGGAGAAATTGTGATAGAAGTCGACCAGATTGAAACTGACCTGCGGATCCCTGCTGGAGATAACGACTTGCCGGCCGCCGAACTTGAGCGACCGCAACGCCGGCTCGAAGAGTGGGCCACCTACGGTGTTGAAGACGGCGTCTACTCCTTTTCCTGCCGTCAGCGCCATGACCTTCTCGCGAAGATCTTCGGTTTTGGTATTAACGACTGACTCGGTGCCTGGAATCGGATCGGATGTAATGTCCGCACCGATAACGCGCGCCTGCTTCCAATTGGCAATCTGTGTGGCTGCTTGGCCCACCGCGCCCGCGGCTCCGACGATCAGAATGGTTTCGCCAGGCCGGATTTGAGCTGCATTCACGACGGATGCCCAAGCCGTAATGTATGGAACCCCTATTGCTGCCGCTTCCGCCATACTCAACGACTTCGGTTTGGGTGAAAGCGTCCCCACTGGGGCAACGACATATTCCGCGTGAGTTCCATCGCGGATGATGCCGAGCGTCGGGGAACTGCCCCACACCTCTTCACCTTCGTGTTGCTTCCCCTTTACAACAACGCCCGCAAAATCGCGACCCGGGGTTCGCGGCAAAGTCGTCTTCTTGAAGTGGCCCGAAACGTTTCCAATATCGCTGGGGTTAATCGCGGCAGCCTTCACTTGAACGAGAGCTTCACCTTCGCCCGGCTGTGGAATCCCGACTTCCTCGATCCGCAACACCGATGGTGGTCCAAACTCGGCAAATCGCAGCGCTTTCATCACATTGGCACTCATGGCTCACCTAATGCTCAATTTCTGAATGACCCTGCAGGCGATTCGCGCGCCGGAATTTGCCACCGGATCAATTTTATAATTGTCATGTTTCAGCATGGATCGCGAATCGAGTTCCTTTCGTTCGGTCGGATTTAGTCAGGCTAGAACTCTCATGACGGACGCGCAAGCAAAAATACGGTAATCGCTGTATCCACAGGGCGGCTTCCGGATTGTAGGGTATCCGTTAGAGAGATGTCCCCCTCCTCTGTTACAGCGGATTGCCGCCGTTTAATACGGAGGTGACAAATGTGGATTCCAAGCAGACTTCAGTGGGTTCTGATTTGCCTCGGGTTTCTTTTTGCTTTCTACGTCGACACTCGCGGTATCGGTCCCGTTTCCAATTCAGGAGTCGGATTGGTAGTCTCCGGCGCTTTTTACGTTTTTAGCGGTTTAACCGTCACGATTTTGACCGCGATCTCGGTGATGTTCCTCGTTTGGACGATGGAGGGTTTAAGGCGGGATTAACAAATCGAAGGAGAAGTCAAACTCCGCCGCTCACAAATCGAGAGTACGGCGCATGATTTGTGCTTCAAGCTGATGTAGTTGTTCTGCCTATCACCGTCCTGCAGGATGGACCCTGCTGCATCGCGGTTATTGGGACGGTTTTGCACCCAAAGTTGTGACCAAGTATCCGAACGTAAGGATGAAGCGCACGATCCGGGAAGCACCGGGCCAGTTGGGCGCGTCCCACAATGTCAAGCGTGCTGACGATCGCCGCGAACGCTGCAGATTGACTTGCGGTTGGGCGGGGCATAAAATCCGCCGCAATGCCCGATACTCCTCCACTCTCCGGGCGAACGATTTCCCACTATCACGTCCTAGAAAAGCTTGGCGGTGGTGGCATGGGTGTCGTCTACAAAGCTGAGGACACGCGTCTGCATCGCGCAGTCGGCTTGAAATTCCTGCCAATCGAGATGTCCAACAATTCTATCGCTCTCGAACGGTTCCGCCGCGAAGCGCAGGCAGCATCGGCGCTAAATCATCCAAACATCTGCACTATTTATGACATCGGGGAGCAAGCCGGCCAGCAATTCATTGCGATGGAATTTTTGGACGGGGAGACGCTAAAGCACCGCATTTCCGGCAAGCCGTTGCCGCTTGAGCAAGTTCTCGAACTAGGAATCGAAATTACGGATGCCCTTGATGCGGCACATGCGGCTGGCATTGTGCACCGCGACATCAAACCAGCGAATATCTTTATTACAAAGCGCGGTCACGCGAAGATCCTGGACTTTGGTCTAGCCAAGCTCGCATCGTCGGGCGGTACTGGGAATCTTTTGGAGATGTCGACAGTAAGCGACCTGGACCACCTCACTCGACCGGGCAGTGCGATTGGGACCATCACGTATATGTCGCCCGAGCAGGTGCGAGGACAAACACTAGATACACGCACGGACTTGTTTTCGTTCGGCGTGGTGCTCTATGAGATGGTGACGGGCGTGATGCCGTTCCGGGGTGACACAAGCGGCGTCATTGCGAACGCTATTCTGGAACGAATGCCTGTGCCGCCGGTGAGATTGAATCCCGACCTTTCCCCAAAGCTCGAAGAAATCGTCATCAAATCGCTGGAGAAAGACCGGAAGCTGCGCTACCAGAGCGCTGCGGACATGCGCACGGATTTGCAGCGGCTGAAACGAGATTCAGAGTCAGGTGGTGCAACTCGCGGAAGCGCGAAGGCTGGTCCGGGTCCGGCCCCCCAATCCGCTCGATTTCGATGGGTGGCCATAGCTGGCGCGGCAATACTGGTCATCGGACTGGCGGTGACAGGCTGGATGTTTTACGCGCACAAGGGGCATGCCTTAAGTGACACCGATACAGTGGTACTAGCCGATTTTGCCAATTCAACTGGCGATGTGGTATTCGACGACACGCTCAAGCAGGCGCTGGCGACTGAACTGCAGCAATCGCCCTTCTTCAATATCCTGTCCGAGCGAAAGGTAAGCGAGACCCTGAAGCTGATGGGCCGATCTGCGGACGAGCGTGTGGACGAGAAGACAGCCCTTGACCTGTGCCAGCGCACGGGAAGCAAGGCCGTGTTGGCGGGCTCGATCGCGAACCTGGGCAGCCAATACGTGGTCGGACTCGATGCGTTGAACTGTCAAACGGGAGATTCGCTCGCCAGGGAGGAAATACAAGCCGGGAAGAAAGAAGACGTGCTGAATGCGCTCGACAGGGCGGCGAGAAAGTTTCGCCAGAAGGCAGGTGAGTCGCTCAGCACGATCCAGAAATACGACACACCGCTTGAGCAGGCTACTACTCCTTCGCTCGAAGCCTTGAAGGCCTTCAGCGTGGGACAAATAGCCGCACGCGAAAAAGGGGACGCCGCGGCCATCCCATTCCTAAAGCGGGCCATTGAACTCGACCCCAACTTTGCCGCAGCCTACGCGGGCCTTGCGAGCTCTTACTCCAATCTCGGAGGAACAGGCTTAGCCACCGAGAACTTCCAGAAAGCGTATGAACTGCGCGACCGAGTCAGCGAGCGAGAGAGGTTTCACGTTTCCGCCTTCTATTACACGTTCGTTACCGGCGAATTGGAGAAAGCCAACCAGACATATGAACTATGGGCGCAGGATTATCCCCGGGACGCTGTGCCTCGCCTCGACTTGGGTGCTAATTATCCTAGTCTCGGTCGATATGAGAAAGCGGCCGCTGAAACACTCGAAGGTATTCGGCTCAGCCCAGACTCCAGCATCGCCTACGCCAACCTAATGCAGATTTATGCTTTCCTAAATCGTCCGGATCAAGCGAAGACAGTCTTCGAGCAAGCGATGGCACTCAAGCTGGCGAGCCCGGCCCTGAACGCGATCCTGTATGGCGTTGCCTTTCTTAGACACGATGCGCCGGAGATGCAACGACAGTTGGTGTTGACCGCTGACAAGCCAGGATACGAGGATGTCTTGCTTTCTTATCAATCCGACACCGAAGCCTTCTCCGGTCATCTGGGGAAAGCGCGTGATTTCTCCCGACGCGCCGTCGCGTCCGCCCGGCGTGCGGACGAGAAAGAGACGGCGGCTGAGTGGGAATTGAATGGAGCGCTGCGGGAAGCGGAGTTCGGCAATGCCGGTCAGGCCCACAACGGCACCGCCGCAGCGCTAGCCCTGGCCTCTAGCCGGGAGCTGCAGATTTTGGCGGCTCTCGCTCTGGCGCGGGCGGCAGATTCCGCTCGAGCTCAGAAAATAGCGGACGAATTGGAAAAACAAAACCCGGTCAACACGGTGATTATCGGCTACTGGCTACCCACGATTCGTGCGGCTATCGAAATCAATCGCAACAACCCAGGCAAAGCCGTCGAGCTTCTACAAACAGCAGCTCCCTACGAGTTTGGTTATCCCCTCCCAACGCCTGAATTTGGAGGATTTCTGTATCCCGCGTTTCTGCGCGGACAAGCCTACCTTCTCCTGCATAGGGGCAATGAAGCCGCAATAGAATTTCAGAAATTCCTCGACCGACGCGGCCTGGTCGCGAACTGCCCACTCGGCGCGCTCGCGCATTTGGGCCTTGCGCGCGCGTACGCTCTCTCCGGTGACGCCGTACAAGCCAAGACCGCCTACAACGACTTCTTGACGCTCTGGAGAGACGCGGACTCGAATATTGCCATCCTTCAGCAAGCCAAGGCTGAGTACGCAAAGGTGAACTGAGCCGAGTTGCGGCGTTAAGATGCGATCCGCAATTCGCGTCTCGTGATATTCGGCTGTCCGACGCGCAAAGTGACTGGAAATTAAGAGGGTGGTGGGCCGCGCAGGACTCGAACCTGCAACCCGCTGATTAAGAGTCAGCTGCTCTACCATTGAGCTAGCGGCCCGCGAAGTAAAAAATCATACCACGATCTAAGCGGAATTTGAGGCGGTCGTCGCGTCCTTCATAGGCTGCGGAAAAAGTCGAAATCGCAATGATGCCGAGGAGCGCAGCGATGAAAAATCCCTCTTCCTGCGAGCAATCAAACCAAGAGGCATCCCTCGCTTCGCTCGGGAGGACGGCGTTTTTGTTTGTTTCAGCCGACTCATCAGCCGCGCAAACTTTGAGAGAGCTGTTCGTCGCCGGCCGCGTAGAATCTATGAAGGCGAGCCGCGAGGCCGCAGTTTCCAGCTAGACCGAAATTCAGGACCTCGCTACACTAGTGCGATTCCAGAAGATAGACAGCGAGGTCGCACCATGACAGAGAAAATCAATAAATCGAACGCCGACTGGAAAAAGCAGCTCACGCCAAATCAATATCACGTGACGCGCGAAAAAGGCACCGAGCCGCCGTTCACCGGCGAGTACGACGACGCGGAAACCGACGGCATGTACGTTTGCGTATGCTGCGGCCAGCCTCTCTTCAGCTCGGACGCAAAATTTCATTCTGGGTCGGGATGGCCCAGCTTTTACAAACCGGTCGACGAGACGAAAGTGGAAGTTGAGCGCGACACCACCCACGGAATGATTCGCGAGGAAGTCGTCTGCAGCAAATGCGACGCCCATCTTGGGCACGTGTTCAATGACGGGCCCCAGCCTACGGGTTTGCGATATTGCATCAACTCCGCCGCGTTGCGGCTCGACGAAAAAGACGACGAGAAAAAGGGGCAACAGAAGAAGTAGCAAGAGAGCGCGCGCTGCAGCTCTGCGCCGTGCATCGTGCAACATCTCGCGCGAAACGCTGGCGCGGCAATTGGTCGGCATCAGTAATCCGGCGTCAGTAATCAGGGTTAGTAATCCAGGAAGAACAACGTCGGGTGCGTATCCGCTGGATCGGTCGAAACCATCCTGATTTTCTCCGGCGAAATTAGATACAACGCGAGCGAATCCGGCAGGCCAGCTCCGCTGCCATTCGTCAACGTGCCTGTGCCGTTTGCGCCTACCGTGTAAGTCGCGGCCAGCTCCGCCGCCAGTGTTTGCGCGCCGCCACCGGTGACGAAATCGATTTCGCCGGTCAAATTCCCGGCGCCATCGGCAACAGGGACGCCACTCACCGACGTTGCCTGAATATCAGCCACCGATGGGTTCTTCAGCGTGTATTCGCCCTGAATGTAAGTAAGCCCGTAAGTTTCGTTGGCCTGCAAATCAATCATTCCAGAAGTGACCTCGGCATCGGTGCCGACAAAGACCGCTTGCGACGAATTGACCAGATACGCGTCTCCCATTCGCCCCGTCCCGCCGGTGAACGCCAATCGCCCCGTCGGATAAACAGAATATTGCGCGGGAGGAGGAAGCGCAGACGAAATCGTTCCGCCATCATTCTGAGTGAATGCGACTGGCGTTGTGGCGCCCGTCGTGCCGCCGGATGGAGTGAACGACATTAAGCTGCCAAATATGCTCGCGTCTCCGGACGCGGCTGTGGTGCCCGTGCCGGTCACCACGTAATTGCCGTTGAGAGTTTCGCCGGAGAACGGATTGCCGGTCTCCAGATACGCGATACCGCCCACTGGCCCAATCGGCACGGTAGTCCCTGTCGTGCCATTCATCGTGGTCTCGCCGCCTAAAAGGAAAATTGCCTCGGACGACGAAACCAGATAGAAAATGTATTGCTGGGTATTCGGCGAGAAGAACAGATTGGCCCCGCCGCGCCCGTCCGCAGCCAAGCCGGAAAATGAGCCGTTGATCGAAAAATTCGACATTGTTCCATTGTCGTTCTGGTCAGCCGAGCCGCCGGTGAGCGCTGATGACCCGTCCGCGTGGAATTGCCCCACCGTCACCATTCGTTTCAGGGAAGCGTCGAATCCAAAGAAGTCGAACGCATAATCCCCATCGAACGACGCCGCAGTAAAAGCTGATGTGGACTGCTTGAGCAGAACGCCGGATCCGCGGTTGCCGCTCGAATCATCTTCCACGAACTGTCCGTTTCCTTCGGCATCGAGAGCGAACTGATACGATTGCATCAGCTTCTGCCCCGAAGGCCCGATTACGGTCAGCATCATCGAGCCTCGTCCATCGGTCCCAATCGAGTAGTTGCCAGTGAACGCCAGCCCAGGTAAGAAACCGTTCGAACTGACATCTTCGGTGCCGCTTGCAATTGCGCCGTTGCCGCTCGAGATCATTACGCCGGCAATGACCTCGGGGAACGTCGTGATGGAGTTGAATTTTCCGTAGCCCGTAAACAAGAACGCGTACGGCCCATCGAAGAGGTCGTATTGCTGAAGCACGTTGGTGTTGCCAGCGATAACGATGCTGTAGTTCATTGACGCCGTTGCGGATGGTTGTTCGGAGTCGGCGACGGTCACGGTGAACTCAGAAGTGCCCGCGCGGATCGGCGTGCCGGTAATTACACCGGTGGATGGGTTTAGCGTCAGTCCAGGAGGTAGCAGTCCGGGCGCGATAGTCCACGTGTAGGGCGCGGCGCCGCCGGTTGCCTGAAGGACGGCGTTGTAGCCCAGCGCAGTCGTGCCGCTCGGCAGGGAAGCGGTGGTGATTTTCAGCGGCGCGGGCGTATTGATGGTCAGCGTGAAAGTAGAAGTCGCCGATTGTTTGGGAATCGCCGAATCCTGAACTTCAACGGAAAAGGTGTATGTCCCCGCGGTTAACGGTATGCCCGAAATTTGGCCGGTCGTGACGGGCGTGGTGGATCCTCCCGTTATCGTGTTAACCGTGAAATTTAATCCGGGCGGCAGCGCTCCAATGAGCGTCCATGTGAGCGGCGGAATGCCGCCGCTGGAGGCGATGGTTTCATTGTACGTCGAGCCTACAATGCCCTGCGGCAATGGCGACATGGTAGCGATCGAGAGCGGAGGCGCCGGCGCGATCGTGATGGTGTAAGCCTGCGTCACGACAACCGGCGGAACGCCGGAATCGGCCACTCTCAGCGTGAACTGCGAAGTGCCGGAGCCGCTTGGCGTACCGCTGATTACGCCTCCCGGGCCGACGCTCAAGCCCGCCGGCAGACTGCCCGACGAAATGCTGTACACGAGCGGAGCGACGCCGCCGGTCACTGCGATGCTTTGGCTGTAAGTGACACCGTTTTGTCCGCTGGGCAAGGGCGGCAACGTGGTAATCATCGGCGGCAGCACTGTCGTCACAGTCGCCACGGTAGTGATGCTTTCCTGGGAATTGGACGTCGCTTGAAGCGAAACTTTCACCGAGCCGAGCAAGCCTGTGGGGGCTGTGTACGTCACGCTGTAATTCGTAATATTCGAAAGAGTGCCGCAGGAAGGAATCGTGCAGCTGACAGGGACAGTTGTTTTGTCGTTATACAGAATCCAAGTCACGCCAGTATTCGACGTGTCGTTCTTTACTTGGGCCGTAAATGCATACGACTCTCCTTCATCCAGCGTCACGGTGGTAGAAGGCATGATCGTAATCGCTATCGGGGCAGGGCCGCTCGATTTGTTGCATCCGCCGGCCAGAAATGCCGCGCCGATGACGCACAGGAGCGTCAAGATTGCAGACGACTGCTTCATTGAACCTCGTTGCACGATGTCATTGTGTTTCGTCAGCATCCACGATTCAGCCGCGCAATCACGGCTGAAACCCAGGGAATCTATTTGGCCGGGTTAGCTCCCTTTGCGTGGCAAGCGAGGACTCGGACACCAATCCACAGAAGAAAGCGAACTGGTTGAATAACAAAATGGCTAGGCAGTGTCAACGCGCTTCTGTGATCTCCAAGAATACAAAGCGCTTCGATTCACTGCAAGGCGCTTTAACCGTCGACAGCCAAAAACCCTTCTGGGATAATTCCGCGAATTATTTGAGTACTTCAGGACTTAGTTCAGGAGTCTGGATGCGTTCCCCGAAGCTATCGTTGCCCGTGGTATTTCTGACGTTTGGAGCTTTGCTTTGGGCTGGCGGCTTGAGAGGCCAGATAGTCGAAGGTTCTGTGAGGGGCGTCGTCGTAGATTCCGCCGAAGGACGCGTCGGCGGTGCGAAGGTCGCGCTTGTCGAGCTCGGAACTCCGCTTGAACGGGATGCTTTGTCCGATGCGAGCGGAGCGTTTCGATTGGACAATCTGCGTCCGGCGCACTATCGCCTGTCGGTCAGCGCCAAGGGGTTCGAGGACGCTGTCTCCGAACTGGAGATCCGTGTCAGCTCGGTGCGCACGATCACGGTGACGCTGAGGCCCGCGAAATTGCAGCAATCCATCAATGTTGAAGGGACCGCATCGTCTGTCACCACTGAGCCCATCAATACGGCAAGCGCGGTTCATCAAGCGACTATCACGCAACAAGATCTCAACACGATTCCTCTCGCGGCCCGCAGCTTTGCCAACATCGCCTATCTCGCGCCGGGAACAGAACCCGTCGAGCCTTCCGATCCCACCAAGGCGCGAATCACCGCCGTTTCTTCGGGCGGCAGCTCTGGTCTCAACATTGAGCTCTCCGTTGACGGCGGCGACAACTCCGATGACTACATCGGCGGCTTCCTGCAAAATTTTTCGCCCGACGCTATTCAGGAATTTGCCGTCCGGACGGCACAAGAAGAAGCCGACACGTCACGGACCACCGGTGCGTCCATCGTCATCACCACGAAGCACGGCACCGACAACTGGCACGGGGGCGGCTCATTCTACGAGCGCGCGGCGGCGTTGAACGCACGATTTCCTATAGATAATCCTCCGCCGAATCCGAAGCAGCCATTCTCCCGGCAGAATTACGTGGGAACGCTGGGCGGCCCGATCGCGCGAGGAAAACTGTGGTTCTTCGCGTCGATTGAAGCTGTTCACGAGGATGCGAGCATTGCCTACAGCGCGGCCAGTTTGACTCAATTTCAGGCGCTGGCGCAGTTGGCCGCGGACGGCGTGATTCCAGGCGTCAGCTCTATCGCGGTGCCGAGCAACATTCCTGTGCCCTTCCGCGATTACCTCGGCACCACGCGATTCGACTGGGCACAATCCTCGCGCTCGCAATGGTTCCTGCGCGCAGCGGTGGATAACTACACCACGCACAACGCTCTCGTGCAGCAGGCGGCATTGCCTTCAACCGGCGCGACTTCGCACAACAATTACATGAATCTGGTCGTCAGCAACCAGACCACGTTCAGCCCCACGTGGCTCGGCTCATTCATCTTCGATGCCAGCGGCTTGCACCTTACTGAAGGACGCAATTCAAATTTGGGATTCGCACTTGCGTTTCCGTTTACGGCCACTTCGAGCACGATTTCGGGCCTCGAAACGTTCGGTGATAATCAGTTCGTTACGCCAATCACCGCGTTCCCTGTGCTGCGAAACCAGGAGAAATATCAGTTCCGCTACGACGTCAGCCACTCCATGGGCTCTCATTCGCCGCGTTTCGGCTTAAGCTTTATTCACGAGCCCGTTCTGAGCGGGGCGCTCGCCGCGACCCAGGAGAACTTCGTTACGTTTCCGGAGGATCCCACTTTTTATCTCAACAATCTCGCGCAGTTCTCCGCGGATTACGCCGCTGGAAGCGCGGTCACACCCGCCGGGAACGGCAGCTTCTCGCAAAATGTGCAGCGGCTTGGCGTCTATGCCGAGGATTCCTGGCGAGTTACTTCGCGGCTCATCGTGAATTATGGTTTGCGATACGACACGACATTCGGATTGTTCACGGCGTCGGGCCAGAGCCTGGCGGTCAATCCCGCAGTGCTCACTTTGAATGCGCTGCAAATTCCTTTGGTCAGTGGTGTGCCGCATGATTATCGTGGGCAAGTCGGCCCGCGTCTGGGCATCGCGTATTCTCCGGGATCGTCCGCGAAGACGGTGATTCGCGCCGGCTTTGGCCTGTTTTACAACGATCTCGCCCAGAACGGCTGGGTCACAGCATTTCAAGCGGTGAATGAACCCATCGGCCCGTGCACGCTCTCTGGCGTGACTCTTGTTGGTTCTGGATGCCTGCCATCCGCGGCCGCCGCCGGCCCGATCGGGAACGTTGCCGGCTCCGGCGCGATCATTGATCCGCACTACAAAACTCCCTACGCCCTTCACGCCACGGCCGGCTTCGAGCATGCGTTCAACGCCCATTGGACTCTCGCCGTCGATTACACGCACGAGGAAGGCAACCACGCGTACCGGCGCTATCAATATCAGGCCGGATTCACGCTATTTTCGCCGCTCTACCCGCAGGACGTAACCGACCAGCGAAATAATGTTCCCAACGTCACCGTGTTCCGCACCGACAATCGCTCGAGCTACAACGCTCTTTATATTCACTTGCAGGGGAATGTCGCGCGGCGCTTCGAGCTCGTCGCCAATTACACGCTGTCGAGTGCGAAAACGTGGGGCTGCGTCCTCGGTGAGCTTTTCGATTACGTGAATGGGGTGTGCAACCCGCTGGACGCATTCGGGCCCGGAGATTACGGCCCGTCCGGCGAAGATGTCCTGCATCGCTTTGTGCTGTCGGGGCGGCTTCGCGTTCCCGGCGGCTTTGAGGTGACTACGCTCACGCAGGCCGAGAGTGCGCGGCCGTTCACTCTGACGACCGGTGTTCCGGTAACTGGCTTGGGAGATGACGTGGACGATCGCGCCGTCATCAATGGCACGCCCGTCGGCCTCGATACGCTGCGCGGCACACCGTATATTCAGGTGGATTTACGCGTCAGCCGGCCGTTCAATATCCGGGAGCGGTGGTCCGTCACGCCGTTTATCGATTTGTTCAATCTTTTCAACCGCAACAACCCTGGAGCGAACTACGTTACCGACGTTGCCGCGCTGCCCGTGCCGCAGAACGAGGTGCAAAACGGCAACGTGACCGACATTTGCACCAACCCCGCGTGCACAGCGACCCAGCCAATCACCAGCTTGAGTCGGTTGCGCGTGGCAGGCGGCGCGCTAGGGGATTTCTTCGGCCCCGGCACCACTGTAGGCATTCCATTCGCAGCCCAGCTGGGCGTGCGCTTTTCCTTCTAGGATTTTGTCTGGCTAACGTGATTTATGCCCGAATGGTCAGGTCTCTATCTGGGGTACGTAGGGTTTTGTATTAGTTGACTTGCGACATACGCAGGCGCACCATGCGTATTAGTTAGTGCTATCTGCCAATGGGCTGCCAGTTCGGGATAGCTGGTCGGCTCTTTTGAATTGCGCAGATTGTTGGTCCGGTCCTGTCAGGTGGGGATGTTGGATAGCATCGCCCAAACTCTCGATGGTGTTGTCGAGCGTGCCCGTGCCTTGGAAGAGGTCCGTAAGCGAGATCTCCGCAACGGCGACATTGTTCTGGTGACAACTCAGAATTCGCAGTACACCATCTGGGTCCTCGGTGGTCCGCACTATTGGGTCTGGGGCGGCTGGTTCGACTCCCAACGTATGTCTCCCGTCCGCATGGCCATCAACGGTTGCACATGGGGCGGCACAGCCATCAAGGGCGACATTGTAGCCGCCTGCGGGCTCCGGCTGGAATTCGGCAACCGTGTTCTGACCACTCGCATTCGCAAGATTCGCGTAATCCGCCAAGCTCCACACTGCTCCATCAACTAGCACCCGCCCCTTCGATCCGATAATCCATAGACTGGCTGCATCCTCGGACGTCAGCGCTTCTTGACGTTGGCGCGCAGCCATGCGACGAAGGCCGGTTCGTCGAGAGTTCCGGCCGCCACGCCCATTACTGCCTGCGTGGCATCTTCCTCACTCGCAATCAGGCGATATCCATTCAATTCGAGAAATAGCGCGCCGACGACGAAACCGGTTCGCTTATTTCCGTCGATGAAAGGATGATTGCGAAGTATGGCAAACGTATATGCGGCGGCCAGCTCAACTATGCCGGGACGGTCGCCGTAGGCGCTAATTTGCTGCGGTCTTGCGAGCGCGGAGCTGAGCAATCCTTCATCGCGCACGCCCTCGGCGCCGCCGTCGAGAGCTAGAAGGTGATCGTGCAGCGCGAGGGCGTCGCGCTCGTCGATCCAGACAGGCTTCTTCACTTCGATAGCGCGTGCAGCGTATTGCGGTATCGTCCGATGATGTCCGCAGCCTTCTTCATTTTCTTTTCGAAAGCCGGATCGTAGGGCGTGAGCTGATACGCACCGTTCGGACCTTCGATCAGAAAAAGGCGGTCACCATCGCCTGCGCGCAGACGGTTGACAGCCTCCTTAGGCAAGACAACCCCGAGGGAATTGCCAATTTTGCGGACCTTCAATTCAAGCATCCCTGTCCTCCCGGATGTTATAACAATTGTACCAACTCCTCAATGCGCGTGCAACTTCTGTTCTGAAAACCTGGCTTCTCGGACGCAGAAAGTCCACGATTTCTAATCGTGACACCAAAACGATTAGAAACAGCTGTAACTTAAAGAAAATAAAGAATCGAGCTCGTTTCTAATCGTAACAAAAATAGGCCACAATCGGACGCAATTAAGAGGGCGAAATGAGCTACTGAGGGCCCGATCGAACGGGCTGCATTTTCACTTGGAACATTTCGGCTGGGCGCGAATCTAGATACCTGGGTGCGGTTCACGCTGCCCAAAACTAGATTTGGAGGTTTCCGTTGGAGATCCCCGTAACCGAGCGGCAAGCGAAGAAAATTCGGCGGCGTGAAATACTGAAGCTCAGCCCGGTTGTGCTACTTGGCGCATTCGCAATACCTTCCCTTCGGGAAACGCTGCTCACGAAAGGGCTCGCGTTCCATGACTGGGCCGCTTCGCAATTTTTCCGAAAATCGCATCTGGCGCCAACTTTTTCGGATGCGGAAGTTGTGCCGTTCGAAAAATTCCCGATCAACGATTACGACGTGGACGATCCCGGCGTCGACCTGGCCGCGTGGAAGCTCAAAGTGAGCGGGGACGTTGCGAATCCGGGCGAGTACACGCTCGAGCAAATCCAGGCGCTTCCACGGCAGCGCCAGAATACGCGACATATCTGCGTCGAGGGGTGGGACGTCATCGGGCGCTTCGGCGGCGCGAGGGTTGCGGATTTTCTGCAGCTGATTGGCGCGAACACGCGCGCGAAATTTGTTTTCGTCGAATGCGCGGACGATTATTACACCACGATTGATATGGCCACAGCGATGCATCCACAATCGCTAATGTGCTACGAAATGTACGACCGGCCGCTGACGCGCGAACACGGTGCGCCCGTTCGGCTGAGTATTCCCACGAAGATCGGGTACAAGAACGCAAAATATTTGACGAGCTTGCGCGTCACCGACGTACTCACGAAACATGGCTACTGGGAAGATCAGGGATACAGCAATTATTACGGGATCTGAATCTTTGGTGAAAATTTTTGCGGTACATTTTCGGGGAAGAATTAGCGGAGGGAAGATGAACCCGGCAGTCCCGAAGAAAATTATGGAGTGGGAATCGCCGCGCACCGGCGTAGGCGTGCGCGCTGCTTACGAGCATCCCTTCATCGTTCGCGCGTGCCATTGGTTGAATTCAGTGGCGTTGCTCGTTTTGATCGCCAGCGGACTGCGGATTTATTTGGCGTTTCCGAGCTTCGGCCCCAAAATCCCCCAGCACAATTTCGTAATAATTCCGAAGCAGCTCACGATTGGGGGCTGGCTCGGTGGCGCGCTGCAGTGGCATTTCACATTTCTTTGGATTTATATTGCCACCGGCGTGATCTACGTTGGCTATGAGATTTTCAGTCGAAACTTGCGGCAAGTTCTGTTTGTGCCGCGTGATATTCGCGGAGTCTGGCCGATGGCGCGGCACTATTTTCTTTTCGGCGCGAAGCCGGAACTTTTGGAGCCGTATAATCCACTGCAAAAGCTGGCCTACACTTCGGCGATTCTGCTCGGCATACTCTCTGTGCTGACGGGCTTGGTTCTCCTTAGTCCGGTGCAATTTTCATTTCTCGGAATATTGATGGGCGGATTTCATATGGCGCGCGTCTGGCACTTCCTCATAATGATAGCGTTCCTGCTTTTTCTCGGCGGCCACCTGGTGATGGTCATCTTGCACGGCTGGAATAATTTCGTCTCGATGTTGACCGGCTGGAAGAAAGATCCGGAATACCTCAGCTAGCGCGGAAACGGCGCGAGCTCTCGACAACTGCGAATGTCAGATGAGGCGAAAGCCCGAAGCGATAGCGGAGGTCTGGACGCCCGCGAGAGCTCCATTGGACGCAGCGAAGTCATTCTTATCGAACGGATTCGCAACGGAGAGAGGGAATTATTCGCGGATTTGATTCGGCCGTACGAACGCCAGGTTTACGTCACGGCCCTGGCGATTCTGCAGAACGAAGCCGACGCTCAAGATGTAGCGCAGGAGGCGATTCTCAAAGCGTTCACGCACCTGTGGCAATTTCGAGGAGATTCGCGCTTCAGCACCTGGCTCACGCGGGTGACGATCAATGAAGCGCGGATGCGCCGGCGAAAAGAGCATCGCGACATCATGAAACATTTTCACGACCTCGAGACGCAGGATCAGGAAGGCGATTACATTCCGAAAGATTTTACCGATTGGCAGGAAATTCCAGCGGAGACGCTCGAGCGCAAAGAAATACGCGAACTGTTGGTGAAGGCGCTGGCTTCGCTGGCGGAAAAGTATCGCGAAGTTTTCGTTCTGCGGGACGTCCAGCATTTGAGCATTGAAGAAACCGCGGAAGCGATTGGGGTCACGCCCGGAACCGTGAAGACTCGGCTGCTCCGCGCGCGGCTGATGCTGCGCGATCTTCTGGCTCCGGGGCTCGGCGGAGGCTGGACGAGCCGGCTGCCGTTCGCGAAGGGGAGCAAGCCATGGACCTAAAGTGCGAAGAAGTCTGGCGGGAAATTTCGAATTATCTCGACGACCAAGTCGACCCGGCGCAGCGCGAGGATATCGCGCGCCACCTTTCGAGCTGCAAGAATTGCACGGCCGTTTACGAGGGAACGCGAAACATCGTGCTGCTGTATGGCGATGAGCGCATGTTCAGTCTTCCGGCAGAATTTGCGCCGGCGTTGCGGAATCGTTTGTCGGCAAAGCTAACTCCAGAGCGCGGATCGGACCTTGGGTGGGTATTGTCGCTCGCGGGCGCGGGACTGATAGCTGCGATGCTTCTCGTGTTCAGCCTGCCGCGATTCGCGCCGCCGCCGTTGCGCGCCCCCATGAGCGACCCGGCGGTCAAGGTGGCATCTGGGATGGTCGCGGTGAACGACGAAGGAAAGACATTTCATGTTCCGGGCTGCACTTTCCTGCACGGCAAATCGCGAGTGATTCCGCTGGAAGAGGCGCTGCGCGAAGGCTACAACCCTTGCATTCGCTGCGAAAGCGAGTTCTTGCGGCGCGCGGACTCGGAGCCGGCGGATTCGGTTAGCGAGGAGCACGCGGCGATCGGCCAGTAAGTTTTATTCCGAATTTTCTCCAGAGCGGTTGATCGAAGGTCTTTCAGTAGAATCTCATTAGGAATTATTGAAGTCGCGGGATGCGATTCGTTGGTGTTTCCATGGCGGTATACTCCGGGCGGCGCCCTTCGTACCCGCGCTGCCCGGAGTGAAATCGAGTGAGGCGAGCGGTCAGTTATTCGGCTTTGAGGTGTTGTTCGACATGTCGTCGTGCTTCATGCCGTCGTCCTTCTTCATGTCGCTCTCTTTTTTCACGCTGTCGGTCTTCTTCATCTTGTCGTCGTGCTTCATGGCGTCGTCGTGTTTCATGTCGTCGGTCTTCTTCATGCTGTCCGTCTTGGCAGGCTTGGCGTTCGCGTCCTTCGACACGGTGTCTTGCTTCATGTTGTCGTGCTTCATTGCGTCGTTTTTCTTCATGTTGTCGTCTTTTTTCATGCTGTCCTGTGACGACTGGTCCTGCCCGTTCTGTGCGAATGCGGAATGCGCCATTGGAAGCGAAAAGCTGCACATGAGTATTCCGCCAAAGATTAGTTTCTTCATTGTTTCTCCTTAGATTTGGAATTCTTAGTCCGCGTGAATTTGTTTTGCGCTGCCGGGTGATGCGATGTGCGGCGAAGTGCGAAGTTACAAATAGTTTCACGCGGAAACAAATGCGCAAAGATTTGATACCTTTGTTTTTTACGGGAATCCGATTGCCATGACGCTCAGAGTGCGCATTCACGCCATATGTGCTTCGATTATTCTGGTGGCGAGCTTCAGTTTGGCGGCTCGCGCGGCCGAGAATCTCAAGCTGAATCCGAAGCTCGATTATTCGAGTGATAGCCAGGATGGGCCGTTAATCACGGGCGATCACATGAGCGATGGCGCCGTTGCGGGCAAGCCGAACTACATCATCATGTATGGCGAAGGGTGCTACAACTCGAAGCGACAGGCGCGGCGGACTGTTCGGCTCTACGAGAAATACAAGGATCGAGTGAATTTTGTTGTGGTGGATTTGGATGTACGCTCATCGCCCGCGCAGCAGGAACTGGTAAAAAAATATTATACGGGGACGATTCCTCACGTTACGGTGCTCGACCGCAATGGAAAGGCTGTTTACGACGATGCGGGCGAAGTTGACGAAGCGAAGATTTCTCAGATCTTCGATGCGGCCCTGAAATAAATTCCGAATTATTCCGGCGCAGATAGGCTGCTTGCACTCGACGCCGGGAACTCGCCTTCCCATCTGGCGATTACGACGGACGCAAGACAATTTCCGAATACGTTCACGGCGGTTCGACCCATGTCCATTAGCTGGTCAATGCCGAAAAGCAGAAAAAGCGGCTCGGTCGGCATGTGGAAGGTAGTTGCGGTGGCGAGGACGATTACGAGAGATGCTCGCGCGACTCCCGCTGTGCCTTTGCTGCTGATCAGCAGGGTGAGAAGCATTATGGCTTGCTGGCCGATGCTCAAATGCAGTCCGGCGGCTTGCGCGATGAAGATTAGAGCTAGCGATTGGTAGAGGCTCGAGCCGTCGAGATTGAAACTGTAGCCCGTTGGCAGGACGAATGCGACGGTTTCGCGCGGCACGCCGAACGATTCCATTTGCTCCATGGCGCGAGGCAGCGCCGCTTCGGAGCTTGCGGTGGCGAAGGCGATGGTCACGGGCTCGGCGACCGCGCGAAGAAATGGGCGCAGAGGGACGCGAGCCATCATCGCAATCGGAACCAGAACGCAAATGATGAAAACGAACAGCGCGACGTACATTGTGGCGAGAAGCTTAGCGAGCGGCAGCCACACGCCCAAACCGAAATGGCCGATGGTGTAAGCGACAGCGCCGAAGACGCCGATGGGCGCGAAGAGCATGACGATGTTGGTGAATTTGAACATTGTTTCCGAGAGGCTTTCGGCGAAGGCGAGCATCGGGTGGCGCTTGGGCTCGGGGACGAGCGCGAGGGCAATCGCAAACAGGATGCTGAAAACTACGACTTGCAGGATTTGGCCTTCGGCGACGGACTTGGCGATGTTTTCGGGGAAGATGTCGGTGATGATTTGGGTTGCCGAGTGTGCTGAGATGTTCAAAGGCTCGGTCGCTGGCGATGCCGATTGTGCTGCCGCGAGATGAACGCCTTTTCCGGCGCGGCTGATGGTGATTGCGGCGAAGCCGATTAGGAGCGCGAGCGTCGAGACGATTTCAAAGTACACGAGCGACTTGATTCCGAGGCGGCCGACTTTTTTGAGGTCCGCGTGGCTGGCGATGCCGACGACGAGAGTGCCGAAGAGCAGTGGCGCGATGATGACTTTGATTAGGCGGAGGAAAATCGTGCCGAGAAATTGGAGATGCGCGGCTGCGGCGGGCCAATCGTGGCCGAATTCTGCTCCGGAGAATAGGCCGACGGCGATCCAGGTGGTGAGTGATCGACGCGCGGTGGCGTAGACGGCGAGGAGCAGGATTGCGAGCCAGCGCAGATATAAGGCGAGTGTTGAAATCCACGGCGCGCCCGAATTCGAGGCGAGCGACACGGCAATCGCGATGGCCGCGAAAACGAGAGCCGCTGCGAGGAGTTTGCTTTTCACGTTGGTTCCGGCGCCATGATGGAGACGAACGGTATGACGCGCCCGAGCGTATGTCAAATGCGACGGTGGGCGATTCGACCGAGGGCACCCTTCGGCAGCCGTTAAGCACGCGCGCAGGATGCCCGCGCCACGAGAAGACACAGATGCCCGGCTGAAGCCGCGGCGCTACAAGTGCCAAGCGTTGCGAACTGAGATATGTGGGCGGATAATAATCGTTATGAAGAAAATAAATCCCTTCCCGTCCGTATCAATCCAATTGCCCGACGACTTTGTGTAGGACAGTGATGCGACCGTTGCGAGTTACTGGAGAAAGGGTGATTTGTGCCTTTTACAGTTAAGCAGTCTCTTGCGAGAACAGGGGCCACAGGTTTCCGCAGTTGAGCGGTTGTCACAGCGAATGGCTGCAGGAGGGGAATGGCGGCAGTTCAACTTGCCCCGAGAGATACCGGATTGCGCAACCGCAGCCGCATCAAGTACCGATGACCAAGGCACTTCGTGGGTGCACATCTACCTCGTTTGGGAATGGGTAGCGGTACATGCTACCGTGTCGCGGCAGGGTGATCCCTTGGAGTGCGATTGGGCTTGGAATGCGCTCTCTAGCATTCGGCCTGTATTCACATAGCCTCATGCACGTTGAATTCGAGCCGTTGCTTCAAGAGGAGGAATCGTTCTATGCGCGACAGTATCCGCGGACTCGCATGCGCCACACTGCTCGCCGGCGCATGCGCCGTATTTTCGTTTTCAGTTGCGGCGCAGGATGTGCCGGAGAAACTTCAGCCGCCCGCTGGAGAACAACTTCTACTTCAGGTGCGTGCGAAGGGCGATCAGGTTTATACGTGCAAGAGTGATGCGGGGCAATTTGCTTGGAGTTTGAAGGCGCCTGATGCGCGGCTGTTTGACAAAGATGACAAATTATTCGGCAAACATTTTGCGGGGCCTTCGTGGGAGGCGAGTGATGGCAGCCGTGTTACGGGCAAGGCTGTTGCGAATTCGCCTTCGCCGGATGGCGATTCGATTCCGTGGTTGCTGGTGACGGTTGTCAGTCATGATGGCAGCGGGGTGCTTTCGCGCGTTACATCCATTCAGCGCGTGAATACCAAAGGTGGCAAGGCGCCGGCGGCGGGGTGCGATGCGTCGCATGTTGGCAGTGAGGTTCGCGTGGCATACGTTGCGGATTATCGATTCTACGCGCCGAAGTGATGATTTTGGGCTGTCCGTAGAGACATAAATTCATCTCATGTGTAGGAAGTCAAAGGCTGCCCGGCTGCAGCCGGCCGCTACAAGTGCCGTGTGCGCGTTTTTCTTTCGTGCGGGAAGTTTGGTATAAATGATGGTTCGGAAGTGGGTGCGGGCAACGCTGTAGCCGTTAATCTCTTCAAATCATTTCAGTTGGCGCGGATTGCTGTGACCTCTTGGGAGGCTGGCATTGATAGAAGTGCAGAATTTGACGAAGACGTTTGGCGACAGAACCGCAGTTGACCATATTTCCTTCACGGTAAATAAAGGCGAAATTCTTGGATTCCTTGGGCCGAATGGCGCAGGGAAGACTACGACGATGCGCATACTGACCGGCTTTTTGCCGGCCACGAGCGGGACGGCGAAAATTGGCGGCTTCGATGTGTTCGATGATTCGATCGAGGTGCGCCGGCGGATTGGATATTTACCTGAGACACCGCCGCTTTATACGGACATGACGGTTGGGGCGTATCTCGATTTTGTAACGCGGATCAAAAACGTGCCGGCGGAGAGGCGCGCCAGCCGGATCGAGGATGCGCTCGAGAAAACGAATATTACCGACAAGCGCGACGAATTGATCAAGCGGCTATCGCGCGGATACAAGCAGCGCGTGGGAATTGCGCAGGCGCTGGTGCACGATCCGGACGTGATTATTCTCGATGAGCCGACGGTGGGGCTCGATCCCAAACAGATTATTGAAGTGCGGCATTTGATCAAGGGACTCGCCGGGAATCACACGATTATTCTCTCGACGCACATTTTGCCGGAAGTGAGCATGACGTGCGATCGCGTGGTGATTATTAATCGCGGGAAGATTGCGGCGGTGGACACGCCTGCCAATCTGACGACGCAGCTCAAGGGCGCGCAGCATGTTCGATTCGAGGCGCGGGCCGATGAGGTTGCCTTGCGCGCCGCCGTGCAGGAAATTCCGGGCGTTTCCAACATGCAGATCGAGCCGGTGGGATCGAGCGGAGTTCTTGCGGTCACCGTGGAATCGGCGGCGGGGCAGGACGCACGAAGCGAGATTGCTGCAAAGATTGTCGGGAAGGGCTGGCCGCTTTTGGAATTGCGGGGCGTGAGCTTGAGCCTCGAAGAGATTTTCTTGCAATTGACCACGGATGACGCATCGCATGCGGTGGAAAGCAATAATTAAATTTTGGATTTCAGTAGCGTGATTTCAGGTTACGTAAGGAGCCGCTCGAGATGAAGGGCTTATACGCCGTTTATCGCAAGGAGATGTCGCACTATTTCGTTTCGCCGATTGCTTACATCGTGGTCGGGATATTTCTGCTGCTCACGGGATTTTTCTTCACGAGAATACTGAGCTTTTTGATCGAGCAGGCGTTTGAGATGGGGATGCAGGGAGGACAATTCGGCGGCGTTGATGTGCCGTCGCTACTGGTGCGCGATTTTTTTGGAGTATTTGCCTCGCTGCTGCTTTTCCTGACGCCGATTCTGACGATGGGCGTTTATGCGGAGGAGCGGAAGCGCGGGACGATGGAGCTGTTGATGACGTCGCCGGTGACGGATACAGAGATCGTGCTGGGCAAGTATCTGGCGCTGCTGACGCTGTTTGCAATCATGCTTCTGCCAACGCTGTTCTACGCGGCGTTCACATTTTTTCATAGCGATCCTGCGGCGCCGTGGCGCGTTCTGGCGTGCGCTTATTTGGGGGCGCTGCTGATGGGCGGAGTGCTGCTGGCGCTTGGATCGTTTTTTTCTTCGCTGACGGAAAATCAACTTATTGCGGCGGTGCTGACGTTTGGCGCGTTTCTGATTCTCTGGGTGATTGATTTTGGATCGCGCGGCTCAAGCACGGGAATTGGCGCGGCCATTGGATATCTATCGGTGATCAAGCATTACGACGATTTCACTCGAGGAATTATTGACACGTCGAGCCTGATTTATTACGCGAGTTTCATTTTTCTGGGGCTATTTCTTACGGTGCGCAGCATCGATTCGATGCGCTGGCGGCGGGCGTGAGGGCCGGCAGCATTATGGTTTTTGATCGGGAGGAACGTTAGAGATGAAATGGGACCGGCAAGAAACGCTCCGGTTCATCGGGACGCTCGGCCTGGCGCTGCTGGTGGGCGGATATTTGCGCTACACGGTTCAGGGCGAGCTCTTGTTGACGAGCAAAATTCTGATGATCGCCGGCGGAGCTATTTTTGTTATAGCGCTAGCGTTTGGCTTTCGCGAGGTGGTGGGATTCTTCAGCGGCCGGTCGGCGAGGCTAGGGACGAACGTTGCGACGCTTGTTATCAGCGTTATTTTCATTCTCGGCTTTCTAAATTTTCTGGGCTACCGGCATCACAAGCGCTTCGATTTGACGAGCGAGAAGCTTTATACGCTGTCGGATCAGTCCAAGCGCGTGGTGAGTGGATTGAAACAGAATGTGGAGATTATCCGCTTTGGGAAAACACCCGATCAAGAATTGCGTGACCGGTTCAAGGAATTCACTAGCCTGAGTCCGCGCCTGCAGTTCACCGAAGTTGATCCGGAAGAAAAGCCGCAGATGGCGAAGCAGTACGGCGTAACGAGAATGAATCAAGTGGTCGTGACGTCGAACGGCCACAATGAAATTTTGCAGAATACCGACGAGCAAGACATTACGAACGCGATTGTGAAAGTGACGCGGAATACAGTCAAGACAGTGTGCTTTGTGACGGGCCACGGCGAGAAATCGATTGACGGTTCGGAAGAGGAAGGATTTTCGGGGATGAACGATGCCCTGAAGAAAGAAAGCTATCAGACCAAGAGCGTCAATTTGGTTAGTGAAGGCAACGTGCCAGCGGATTGCAACGTGCTGGTGGTCGCGGGCCCCAAGCAGGCATTTTTTCCCCAGGAAGCCGAGATGATTGGGAAGTATCTCGATGCGGGCGGGGATGTGCTGCTGATGATTGATCCGCAGACGGACCCGAAGCTCGACAATGTTCTTTCAGCGTGGAATATAAATCTGGGCCAAAACGTGGTGGTGGATGCGAGCGGAGTCGGACGGCTGTTTGGCACGGGGCCTGCGGTGCCGCTCGTTGTGGATTATGGAGAGAGTCCGATTACGCGCAGTTTTAACGGCAGCATGACATTTTTTCCACTGGCGCGGACGGTTTCGATTGCGGACAAGAATAAATCCGTGCCTGAAGATGTGGAATTATTGAAGACCTCAGCGCGCAGTTTCACAATTCCAAATCTGAATGTGAAAGAAGTGCAATTCGATCCAAAAACGGCTGGGCCGCTTTCGCTGGGTGTCTCGGCGGAGCGGAAGAATCCGCCGGGCGACAATAGCGCGAAAGGCGGACATCTGGTCGTAATTGGAAATTCGGAGTTCGCGGCCAATAAATGGGCGGGGTTGCAGCGCAACGGCGATCTCTTCATGAATACGGTGAATTGGCTGGCGCAGGATGTGGACTTGATTTCGATTCGGCCGAAGAGCCCGACGAATCGGCGCGTGACATTCACGGAAACGCAGCAACGAGAACTGACGTGGTTCAGCCTGTTGCTCCTGCCGGGACTTGTGATTCTTTCGGGCGTTTATATTTGGTGGAAGCGGCGGTAATCCACCATGAAGAAGACGACCGTAATTATTGTTCTGGTTGCGGCGGCGCTCGCTGCATTCGTTTATTTCTACGACCTCAAACATACCAAACCCGGTTCGACCGCGGACGATTCCGATGCCGGTGCCTCCACTCCCACCGAAGACACCACGAAGCCCGTGTTCACGTTTGCGCCATCTGATGTGACGGCGATGACGATTGAACGAGCGGGGGTAGCGGTGACGCTCGAGAAACGCGCGGATGCTTATTACATGACGCAGCCCTATGCGACGCGGGCCGATCAATCGGGGGCGGGCGCAATCGCGGGGGAGCTGGCGAGCGTTCGCGTGAGCCGCACGATTCCGGCTACGGCTGAGCAACTGGCAACTTTTGGGCTTACAAAGCCCGATGTTGAGATTGATTTCACTTTGAAGAATGGCACGAAACACAAAATGAAGTTTGGCAGCAAGGATTTCTCAGGGACGAATGTGTATGCGGTGGTGGATGACGCGAAGGATGTTTCGATTCTGCCTGACACGATTTTGAACAGCAGCAATAAGCCGGCGAATGATTTTCGAGATCAATCCGTGCTGAGTTTTCAGGCGAACGACGCGACTTCGTTCGACTTGAAGAATGAAGCAGGAGAGATTGAAGCAGCGAAGCAAGATTCCACGTGGAAGATCGAGAAGCCTCGAGAGACTGCTGCGGACGGCACGGCCGTATCGTCGTTTCTCGATACGCTGGCGACGGCGCAAGTGGCGTCATTCGTTGATGACGCCGCGCCGAATGCCGCTAAGTATGGATTTTCGAAGCCTGCGGTTACGTTTCGTGTTGAGCTTGGCGCTGGGAAATCGGTGGAGCTCGAGGTTGGAAAGAAAGATGGGGAGAATTATTTTGCGCGGCAGACGTCGCAGCCGTTTATTTTTCGGATAAAAGAGACGCTGTACAAAACGCTGGGGCAGAAATTATTAGATTTTCGGGATAAGCAGTTGGTTCACGTGAGCGAGGACAACGTGGTCCGCGTTGATATTCAAGATGCGGGCGTCACGGAAGCGTGCGTGAAGGATTCGAATGGAGAATGGAGCGCGAGCCAGCCAGCGGGTGCGAAAACGAAGGCAACGAACTGTGGGAGTCTTTGGGGCTCATTACGCGATGCGCGAGCGACGAATATTCTGGATACCCCAGGCGGGGCGATCAATGCGCAACTCGCGAAACCAGTGATCGAAGCGACACTGACCGACAAGGCAGGGAAGAAGACGGAAGTTCGGATTTCGGCCGCCTCGGGGAAGTCGGTTTATGCTCGGAGCGGGGACGGGCCGGAGATATTTGAACTCGACAAGCAGATTCTCACTTATCTGAATCCGGCAAACAATTCAGTCCACGACTAGAAGGCGCTTTGTCCTTCCGAGCCGTTCCCAGGGTTAATCCCAGATGTTATTTGTCTAGAGTCGTTCGGGGTTTGAGTCGCGCGACGACGTTGATTTTGGCGACGACGCGGCGCTTGGCAATTAGTGGCAGCGTGCCAGTGGTTCGAGTTCCGCCGTGCGCGGCCAGGTGGCCAACAGAGCGACGGAGCCATCCACCGGGGAGACATAGACGTAGAAGACGCAGGTGTCGCCTTCGAGTTCGAAGAAGTGCGGGCGTTTCGAATCGGGACGGATGCTTGTGCCACTTGCGAGCAACCCGCGCAACGTCTCGAGCGTCTCCGGGGAGTGATGTCTCACATCTTTGATTTCAAAGTGATTTTCGACGGCCATTTCAGTTACCTGATTCGCGTTGCATTCGCAGCCCATTGTTCTGTCCTCACCAGCTAATACGGATGGCCCTGTAGAAAAGTTCCAAAGCTGGCTGATTTTTCTTATTTGTCACTAAAAATTAGACGTGTGCAAACGAAATTCGATTCAAAAAAGCGCGAAAATGTGCACAAATTGAGCTTTCGGGGGGGTATAGTTCAGTATTCGTGCGTTAACCCATAAGTAGTCACTTGCGCGGCCGCATCGGAGTTGTAATAGTTGTGATCAGTGTGGAACTTAAATCCAGCGTACCCCGCGCTTACGAGAGCCTCGAAAATTGAAAAAGAAAAAGAAGAAGAAGTCGCCCGCCAAGAGAACGGCCAAGAGACAATCCCGTTTCCACCGCGACCGCCGGCGAAAGCACCGCCACTGGCAAGTGACGGTGTACTATCACGACGGTGAAAAATTCGCGCGCGTATATATTGATCGAGAACGTGCGGAACGTTTTGCTTCGCGACAGAAGAAATCGCCGGTAGTGCGCACCGCCCGCATTTTGGAAGTGGATTGAGACAGGCCGGCCGGACGAATTCGACGCCCAAGTATTCATGGGATGTATAGATTAAGTGTGCCCGTGTCGAAAAACGGACGCGCCGCCCTTGTCGCCATTCGGCGCTGCGTGATATAAACGAAAAAGCGCTCGCGATATAGATATCTTAGTCGCGGGCCAGTTCGCGGGATTCGTATAGTGGTAGTACGCCACCTTGCCAAGGTGGAGGCGAGGGTTCGATTCCCTTATCCCGCTCCATTCGTTAGCCTTGAAGATCGCAAGATCACTCCTCGTTAGCTAGCCTGCTGCATTTCCGGGCATACCTCCGTAGCGCGTTGCGACGATGGGGACGCCGTGCTAGAGTGCTGTGCCCGAGCCCTCAATGCTGGCATACCTCTGCGGCCCAATCGAATTCGCGGACGGCGGCGGAAAGCTATGGTGCCGCAAGCTTGCTCCTTTCCTCCGCGACCAACTCGGACACCGCTGGTACGATCCCGCGGAAGATGAAAAAAAGAATCTTGGGGACGAGGAAATCGCGCGGTTCCGCGAGTGGAAACTGACCGATCCGGAGAGATACCGACGAACCATTCGTAAGATTATTCAGTTTGACTTGGATTTGATCGAGAACCGAGCCGACTATCTGATCTGCTACTGGGACAACCCCGAAGGCGGAAGCGGCGGGACTGCGGCGGAATTGACTGCGGCGTTCCGAAAGGGCATTCCGGTTTATCTGGTGACGCCGTTGCCGATGGAACGGGTGAGCGGCTGGATGATTGGGTGCTCCGATCAGGTGTTCACGACGATTGAAAGCTTGAAAGAATTCCTCACGGGGCGATACGGACGCGAAAAGCAGAGTCCGCTGTGGAAGGATTGAGCAGAGAGCGAGCGCCCAGAGCTAGCCGCGAGCGACAGTTCTTTGTGCTTGGTTTTCAGTTGTCCGTATTTTCGACTCTAGATTTCCTCGATGAAGAAAATCATTGTTGCGGTGGGAAGCACTCGCCGACCAAAGTTGAATGCCGTTACGGATGCGCTTGCTGTGTTCGGAAAGCTAATTGATTACGAAGCGACATTTGAGGTCGCTGGAATGGAAGTGCCGAGCGGCGTCGGCCATACGCCGGTTTCGCGCGCCGATCTCATGGCGGGTGCCCGAAACCGCGCCGAGGCCCTTCGCGCGATCTGCGAAGAAACGAAGGCTGCTTGGGAATTCTTCGTGGGTCTCGAGGGTGGATTCGATGTTGTGTCTGACGGCGCGGAGCGCTTTGTGTTCCTCGAAAGTTGGGCGTATGTGCTGGACCGTAATGGGAGCGGGTACCTCGGGCGGTCTGGCGCTGTGCCTGTCCCCAAGCCGCTCGCGAGGGTGGTCCTGGATGAAGGAATTGAGCTTGGTGTTGCCGTGGATCGATTCGCCGGTGGCCGGGGCATTCGCGACGCACAGGGTGCTTGGGGCGTGCTGACTCGGGACCTGATGACGCGACAGGATGCGTTTCGGATCGCGCTAATTGGTGCGTTTGCCCCGTTTTACAACGCTGCGGCTTTTCGTGCGAATCAGGCGAAGGCAACCGGATGAGATGGACCACTGTTGGGCCTGCATCCGAGGCTGCGGTATGCTAATTTAGGGCTACGATTTCGAACATTCAGGGGCGTACGAGGCACGGGGGTTCGGCGCGTGGATATCGTCAAGGGCAATATGGGATGGATCGAGGTGGTCGTCGGTCCGATGTTTTCCGGCAAGAGCGAAGAATTGATTCGCCGCCTGAGACGGGCAGAGATTGCGCGGCAGCGAGTGCAGATTTTTAAGCCGGTGATAGACCAGCGGTATTCGGTGAACGGAATCGTCTCGCATTCGGGTTTGGAGTTGGGTTCGGATCTTGTGCGGACGGCGGAAGAAATACTCGAAAAAGTCGAGCCGCGCACAGAAGTGATTGGAATTGACGAAGGACAATTTCTTGGCGACGGACTTCTTTTGACTTGCAACAAGCTCGCGGATGCGGGTAAGCGCGTGATCGTGACCGGGCTCGACACCGATTTCATGGGCCGCCCGTTCGAGCCAATGCCGCGCTTGCTGGCAATGGCCGAAGAAATTACCAAGCTATTGGCGATATGCGTCCGATGCGGGAACCCTGCGGTTCATACGCAAAGGCTCGTGGCATCCGAAGAGTTGATCGTTGTTGGAGCCGGAGGAATGTATGAGGCGCGTTGCCGGCGCTGCTTTGAGCCCAATCTGGCGACCCAGAAAGTTGATGAGGAAAAGGCGTCATCGGTGAAAGTTCGCGCGGCGGTCAGATAATTCCTTTGTTGTGGGATATCGCTGTACCCCCACTTTTGTGCAGCCCGCTGCGGCTTCTAGGGGATGTGGCTAGGGCTTTCTCTTGGCTTGAGAGTGGCTTAAAATAGGCGTTGAGCCGTTCATGACCCGCTTAGTTTATCTCGCTGCTTTTACCATCCTGTTCAGTGGACCGGATGTTCCGAAGACCTATGGATTCCGGCCGCTGGTACCTACATCCGCTCCCAGTGACGCAATTCATTCGCCCTCCAATGATGGGCGTGCCAGCGATTGGCACCCGAGTGACTCGGAACCGAGCGCTCCGCCGAGCGTGCTCGTCTCAGTATCTCAGGCAGCGTCCAAGTCAAAGCCCATTCCGCTGAAGCCATCTTCGCGGCTTGAGATCGTTCGCTATATTTCAGGCGAATTCGTACACGCCGATAAACCGCTGCCCGGTGCGAAGAAGGGATTTCGGATTGTCGTCGGCAAGCCGCTGGATGAGAAATCTCTAAAATATCTATTGGCCAACACGGGCATCGCTGTGAATCCGGGCGATACGGTACAGATTACGCGCCTCGAATTTCGCGAAAAGGAGATCGCGATTGACTTGAATGGCGGCTCGGCGCGCCATTTTCACCTGCGCGACCATCTTCAGGTTGGAGTCGGCGGCGCTCCCACACCGGTGACAACCGCGAGCCCCCAAACGGGCGCCGAGGAGCGCATCGGGGCGACTCTGATTCTCGATTACGGCAGGCCGCTTCCAGATATGAGTCCTGATGATGTGAAGCGCGATCTTTCTTCTGTACTGGAATTTGAACAGGAGAAATCGGCAGCAATAAACTGGGTGGATACGCTTCCGCCTGAATATAAGCAGGCGATTCAGGAAGGGCATGCGGCTGTGGGAATGAATCACGACATGGTGATTGCCGCGCTGGGGCGGCCTGACCACAAAGTTCGCGAAAGAAATGATCAAGGTGACGAGACTGAAGATTGGATCTACGGAACGCCGCCTTCGAAGACGGTCTTCGTGACATTCATCGGCGACAAGGTCACGCGCGTGCGGGAATTCAACTGAAGTGCTGCGCGCTGAGGCCGAGTTCGCAATTTAGATGATTGTTCCTTGCGTTGACTTTTTTCCGTTCGCAACCTAGCATCTTTTGTTCAGAGTAACTCGCGCGAAGCCTGTGGTTCGAGGCTGTAAATCAGCAAAAATTTCGGAGGAAGAATGCCAGTTAAAGTGGGTATCAACGGATTCGGCCGCATCGGGCGCAATATTTATCGAGCATCGCTGGGCGATCCGGCTATCGAGATCGTGGCGGTGAACGACATCACGGATCCGAAGACGCTTGCATATTTGCTCAAATACGACTCAATTCTGGGCAATCTGACGCACAAAGTGACGCACACGGACAACTCCATCGCGGTTGATGGCAAGGCGTTTCGCGTTTTCAAGGAGAAAGATCCAGCTCAGCTCGATTGGGCTTCCGTGGGTGCGGAGATCGTGATCGAATCCACGGGCATATTTACTTCCGGGCCGGATGCACGGAAACACATGCGCGGCCCCGTGAAGAAAGTGATCATTTCGGCGCCCGCGACCGATCCCGACTTCACGATCGTTCTTGGCGTGAACGATAAGGCTTACGATCCGGCGAAGCACAACGTGATTTCGAATGCATCGTGCACGACGAATTGTCTCGCGCCAGTTGCCAAGGTTTTGCAGGACACTTTTGGGATCAACGTCGGCACGATGACCACGATTCACTCCTATACGAACGACCAGAAACTTCTCGATTTGCCGCACAAGGATTTGCGGCGGGCACGCGCTGCTGCGCTTTCCATGATTCCAACTTCGACCGGCGCAGCGAAGGCGCTGCATCTGGTGATTCCCGAACTCAAGGGGAAACTCGATGGTTATGCGATGCGCGTTCCGACGCCAAATGTGAGCGTGGTGGACTTGACGGTATTTACCGAGCGGCCGGCGACGGTCGAAGCCGTCAATTCGGCTCTGCGCAGGTCGGCTGAGGGTCCGATGAAGGGCATTCTGGCGTATACGGAAGAGGAATTGGTGTCCGCGGATTTCAAGGGGAATCCTAATTCTTCGATTGTTGATTCCGGCTATACGCGCGTCGTTGGAACGAATTGCGTGAAGGTCCTGGCGTGGTACGACAACGAGTGGGGGTATTCATGCCGTTGTCGCGATTTGGTTAAATTCTTGGCGGCGCGCCTGTAGCGGATACCGCGATTTTTTTTGGAGGCTGGCTGATTTCCGGTTCTGGCGCGACACGAAAATTACTTCTTGGCGGTCACCCGTGCTTTTTTTGTTTCTATGAGCAAACTTTCGATTCGCGATCTCGAAATCAGCGGACGGCGCGTTTTTATCCGCGTCGATTTCAACGTGCCGCTCGAGAACGGCAAGGTTGCTGAGGATACGCGCGTGCGCGAAACGATTCCCACGCTGCGTTTTGCGATCGAGCGTGGCGCGCGACTTGTGCTCGCGTCGCATCTGGGGAGGCCGAAAGGGAAGCGGGACCCGAAATATACGCTCAAGCCTGTCGCCGTGCGTCTGAGCGAGCTAATTGGGGTGCCGGTGGATTTCGCTGCAGATTGTGTCGGACCGGAAGCTGAATCAAAAAGTCGCGCCTTGAAGGATGGCGGGATTCTGCTGCTCGAGAATGTCCGCTACCACCCGGAAGAAGAAGCGAACGACGAGAATTTTTCGCGGCAGCTTGCTTCGCTGTGTGACCAATTATTTGTGTGCGACGCGTTTGGCTCGGCTCATCGGGCGCACGCGTCCGTCGTCGGAATAACGAAGTTCGTCAAGCAGTCCGCGGCGGGGTTGCTGATGGAGAAAGAGCTCACGTATCTGGGCAAAGCGATGACGAACCCCGAAAGGCCGTTCGTGGCGATTCTTGGCGGCGCGAAAGTCTCGGATAAAATTGAGGTGGTGCAAAACTTGATGCGGCTGGCCGACGGGATGCTGATTGGCGGCGCGATGGCGTATACATTTTTGAAGTCGCAGGGCCTTCCCGTCGGGAAATCGCTGGTCGAGAACGACAAAGTGGAACTGGCTGGGGACTTGCTATCGCAGACCCGTGCGAAAAAGTTTCAATTTCGGTTGCCCGTGGACCACGTCATAGCGCAATCGCCTTCGTCCGCTGAAACGCGAACGGTGGATATTGCCGACACGCCCGCCGACTGGATGGGGCTCGATATCGGGCCGAAGACGATTGCGCAATTTCGACAGGATATATCGACGGCGCGGACGATTGTGTGGAATGGCCCTATGGGCATGTTTGAAAGGCCAGCATTCGCTGCCGGCACTCTCGGAGTTGCGCGGGCCGTCGCTGAGGCTACAGCGAAAGGTGCGACGTCGATTGTGGGCGGCGGAGATTCCGTTGCTGCGGTCGAAGAGGCCGGCGTCGCAGATAAGATTTCGCATATTTCGACAGGTGGCGGCGCTTCGCTTGAATTTCTCGCGGGACGCGAATTGCCGGGCGTCGAGGCGCTGACGAACAAGAGCTGAACTGCGGTGGAATTCTTCGCCGCGTTCAGAATGACGGCGTTAGGCAGGTGTGGCGGAACGAAGCGATTTGAGGAGACGCATTTGCGCCGACCGGTGATTGCCGGAAACTGGAAGATGTACAAGACGCAGGCGGACACGCGCGCATTTTTCGAGCGCTTTTTGCCGCTGGTTGCGTCGTCAGATCACTGCGATATCGTAATTGCGCCGCCTTTTACGGCGCTTGCGGCCGCCGTCGGTGCGGTTCGAGGCACGGCGGTGACCATCGCGGCACAGGATGGTTTTTGGGAGAAGGAAGGCGCGTTTACGGGCCAAGTTTCGATGGGCATGATCGTCGAGGCAGGCTGTCATGGCGTCATCATCGGGCATTCCGAGCGGCGGCAATACTTCGGCGAGACAAACGAAACCGCAAATAAGAAAGTAAAAGCTGCGCTGGCTGCGGGCTTGCGGCCCATCGTGTGCGTCGGCGAGACGCTCGCTGAACGCGAAACGAATCTCATGCATGCAGTGCTGGAAACGCAATTTGAGGGCGCGTTCGTTTCGTTGACCGGTGATGAGTTCTCGCGTATTCTGCTTGCGTACGAGCCAGTTTGGGCAATCGGCACAGGTCGCACTGCGACAGCGGAAATGGCGGCCGATAGCCACCGCTACTTGCGGGAATTGGCTCAGAAGAGATTCACGTCCGAGCGAGCCTCCGCACTTCGAATCCTCTACGGCGGCAGCGTCAAACCCGACAATATCCGGGGATTGATGGCGCAGGTGGAGATAGACGGCGCCCTTGTGGGGGGAGCGAGTTTGGACGCGCAATCGTTCGCATCGATCGTTAACTTCTAGGGTGTGAATTTCCGGGCTGGCGAAATTTGAAGGCGCGAGTTGCCGGCGTTGCCCGGCGGCGCCGAGCGGGAGCAGGGAATGCCGACAGAAGTAAAATGGGCGATATCACTTTTAGTGGCGGCTGGCGTGATTTTTCTTGGCTGGAAATATACGCCGGTTCTCGTGGCGTTGCACATTGCGGTCTGTTTTGTGCTGATCTTGGTAATCATGCTGCAGAGCGGTAATGCGGCGGATTTGGCGGGCGCGTTCGGTGGAGCTGGCAGCCAGACTGCGTTTGGCCCGCGAGGAGCTGCGACATTTCTCTCGAAGGCGACCACGTGGTGCGCGATCGTGTTTATGGTGACGTCGCTTACTCTCTCCGTGAAGCGAACGCCTGAGGACGTCTCGATTGGCGGCAGCTCCGTGCTCGAGCAAACCACCAAGACCGCGCCGGCCACGCCCGCCAAGCCTGCGACACCGCCGCCAAGTTCGGTGCCCGGCCAGACGCCGATGAAAGTTCCAGCACCGCCTGCTGGATCGCAGAAGCCGGCTCCTCAGAAATAGCGGCTTCTGCTACAATTTTAAAAGATTCCTCTCATTGCGGAAGTGGCGGAACTGGCAGACGCACCATCTTGAGGGGGTGGCGCCGTGAGGCGTGAGGGTTCGAATCCCTCCTTCCGCATTCAAACCTTCTATCCTTCCAAGAATAAGAGCACGCCGTAAAATATCTTCCTACCTCGTTACTCAAATCGTTTTGGTTGCTGCAGCATTCTTTAGCGAGATGAGCAGGCGTATTCCGGGCGGATCTTGATTCGCAACAGCTACAGAGCCGCCGAATAATGCGAGGATGCGGGACGCTACGGCTGGGCCTAACCCCAAGTCGCCGCCAGGTGTGCTTGCTTCGCTGACTGCGAAGAGATCGAAGAATCTCGCCAACGAAGGGCCGGGGATTGTCCTGCCATGGCTCTCGATGGTAATTCTTGAAAAATCTGTTTCGCCATTCACTGATATGTGCACATCTTCGCCATCGGCGGAGAATTTAACGGCGGTCTCAAAAAGCGTGTGCAATGCCTTGATGAGCAAGGCCTCGTCTCCGAGGACGAAATCGTGGTTCGGCGAGGGTGGAGTGAGCGTTACCCGGCGAGACGCAGCAAAATCTGTCGTTTTCGCCATGGCGCGAGTTAAGGCTACCGGCAACGAAACCGCTGCGGTCCTCAAGTGCTCACTCTTCACGTCAATTTGAGTGAGCAGCAACGCGTCATCCAGTATTGAAATAATTCTGCGGCGAGACAATTCAACCATTTCTAGAAGTTCGTCGTTCTTCGGAGAAGAGGGTACGCCGTCCAAAATAAGCTCGCTGATACCTAGAAGGCCATTGAGCGGCGTGCGGAATTCGTGGGAAATAAGATTCAGGAAATCATTTTTTGAACGGTCGAGAATCGTTAGCCGTTCATTCGCCGCTTCCAACTGCCTATGGCTCTCGTGCAGAGCCTGCTCGGTTTCTTTGAGGTCCGTGATGTCAAAACCGACGCCGTGAATGGCGTACGGCCGGCCATCGGGGCCGCGGATCATTCTAGCTTCGCATTGGAACCAAACAACGCGGCCATCACGAGCGATAACGCGGTACGCAGATTTTAGCGGAGTCCCTGAAACAAACATTTCCGCGGCTTCCGCACTCCATCTCGCTTTGTCGTCCGGATGGACGTGCTTGTACCAACGAATCGGATCTCGAAGCCATTCATCCTGCGAGAATCCCAGAGATGCCTCGATTTGAGGACTCACGTAAGCGTCGCCGACGCCTTTATCGAGAGAAGCCATGAAAACAACGGCTGGGAGCTGCTCGACGAGCGACCTGTATCGCATTTCCTCAGTGAAGGCTCCAAAAGATTCGGATTGAACGGAGAAGGACTGGGAGCTAAGAGGGTCGTTGTGGGAGAACACGTCGGCTAGCGCCTTGAGTGTGGCCTCGGCATCCGCTAGGTCGGCAGTCGATTGATCCGCTTGAGAGGAGGGAATATCCTCTGGCTGTATTACCAGTAATTTTGGGTTTTCTCTCATCGTTGTTTTTCTGTGCTAAGTTTTTTCGTATTAAAGTTGTTCAGACTAATGCGTTCGCTGGGCCAACACCAATGCCTTTGGCGCGAGCGGAACGATTGTTGATCAGAAGGGGGGACTGCTTGTGCAGCGGCTTGCCAATGACCCTGAGATTACTGTACGGGAGAAGGAAGCCGGCGAGGGCCAGATTGCGTATTTGTGTCTAGATGAATATCCGAGAAGAACGCAAGATTTTTCGATGAGGCTGAAGAGTCGACCCGTGTGGCTGTCGCATTTTTCCTTATTTCGTATTTTCACTTTGCGGTTCTCGCCATAGCGCAGATAATGGGCCTTTGCACTCGGAATTGCGGACGTTTTAGCTGAGTTTAGGGACCTACGAATGAGCGAGTTTCCAGTTATAGACATTTCCGAATTCACAGTCACGAAATCCGCGTCCAGTTCATCCGACGGGAAGCGTGCAGTTGCACGGCGCGTGGACGAAGTCTGTCGCGAAACCGGCTTTTTGGCGGTAGCGGGTCATGGAGTGCCGCCCGAAATAATTGCTGGTGCTTGGGCCGCTGGCCGCGCGTTTTTCGATCTTCCGACGGAAAAGAAACTCAGCGTGAAAATGTTGTACGACGGTTATCCGTATGGCTACTCGCCACTGCAAGCCGAGGCGCTCGCAAAATCGCAGGGGAACGAAACGCCGCCCGATCTGAAAGAGAGCTTCAACATCGGGCCGCTCGAGCAGAAGATTCATGTTGACGACGATCCGGACGCGGATTTTCGATACGCCGTGAATATTTGGCCGTCGGAGCCCGCAGGATTTCAGGACGTGGCAACGGCTTATTACCGCGCTCTAAGCGAACTCGCGGGAAGAATTATGAGGGTATTCGCGCTGGCGCTTGAGTTGCCGGAAAATTACTTTGATGG
Source organism: Candidatus Acidiferrales bacterium (assembly GCA_036513895.1). Lineage (GTDB taxonomy): Bacteria > Acidobacteriota > Terriglobia > Acidiferrales > UBA7541 > Palsa-147. The sequence continues at coordinate 153,241 of DATBYF010000017.1, forward strand.
TGCGATTGACGATCCGATCAGCGCGATGCGAATGTTGAACTATCCTCATACGGCCGTGAAGCCTGAACCCGGACAATTGCGCGCGGGAGCGCACTCCGATTACGGCAGCCTGACGATTCTTCTGGCCGATTCTGCGCCGGGAGGACTTGAAATTCGGTCGCCGGAAGGACAGTGGGTCGCGGTTCCGAATTTGCCGGGCGCGTTCATCGTCAATATCGGTGATTTGATGGCGCGATGGACGAACGATCGTTGGATTTCCACGTTGCATCGCGTAGTGAATCCCAGACCAGATGAGGGCGGTTCGACGCGGCGGCAATCGTTTGCATTTTTTCATCAGCCGAATTGGGACGCGGAGATTTCCTGCATTCCGACGTGCCTCGCTGCCGGCGAGAAGCCGAAATATCCTGCTGTGCGTTCAGGCGAATATTTGATGAACAAGTTCCGGCGGACGACGGTGAAAGTTGATACGGCGGCGGTCGGTTCGGAACCGATTTCTAAAAAGTGAGATTTTCGCGGGATTACGGCCTGCCGCGTAGGGCCGAATAGGCCACGGCAATTTGGGCGGCGAGCTTAGCGTTGCTCACGAGCAAATCCATGTTGGCCTCTAGCGTCGCGCCGTCGCTGGCTTTCGAAAGATAGCTGAGCAGATATGGTGTGACTGCCTTTCCTTGAATTCCCTCAGAATTTGCGGAAATTAGCGCAGCCTTAATGAGCGATTCCGTTTGCACCCGATCGAGTGCGCTCGATTCCGGCGGCGGGTTGCAAAATACGATTCCTGACGAGAGGCCGAGCTGCCATTGAGTGGACATCAGGCGTGCCGCTTCTTCGGTGGACTCGACGCGTAAATCTAAATTCAGACCGCTCTCGCGCACGTAAAATGAGGGGAAGTTGCTCGTGCGATAGCCAACGACGGGAACACCGAGCGTTTCCAGCAATTCGAGCGTGCGCGGCAAATCAAGAATGATTTTGGCGCCCGCGCAAACGACGGCTACGGGAGTTCGAGCAAGTTCCGCAAGATCGGCGGAGATATCGAGACTTTCTTGGACGCCGCGATGCACTCCGCCGATTCCACCTGTAGCGAATACGGAAATTCCGGCTTGGGCAGCGATCAATATCGTGGCAGCTACCGTTGTTGCTCCTGGTTTCCGCGATTGGAGCACGGTGGAGAGATCGCGGCGGCTCACTTTGTGAACCGATTCGGCGTTTGCGAGTAGTTCGATTTCTCCGTGAGAGAGACCGACGATTAACTCGCCATTCAAGATGCCGACCGTTGCCGGAATCGCGCCTTCCTTGCGAACGGCAGCTTCCATACGATTCGCTGTTTCTAAATTGTGCGGTCGCGGAAGGCCGTGCGAGATCACGGTTGATTCAAGCGCGACAACTGGGCCGCCGCGAGCGAGTGCCGCAGCAACCTCGGGGCGTATGTCGAGATACGGATTCATGAGTTCAATTTGCCTGATTTTTGCAAGCTTGATTCGATTCGGTCTAAGACTGATTCCCAGCTCAGATTCGGCGCGATGGAATCCTCAGTCTCGAGCGTCAGACTGGCCGCGGCGAGGCCCCAGAGAGCCGGTTCGTATCGTTCGCCGGCGATCATTGCGTGTGCGTAGCCTGCGACGAGTGCATCACCAGCGCCTGTCACGTCGGTTACTTTTCGGGCGGGGATCGCCGGAATAAATCTTCCTGGCTTTCCATCGTCCACGTAAATTCCGTCTTCGCCGAGCGTCATGATGACGGTGCCAGCGCCTTGATGACGGATTTCGGCGGCAGCTTCGATGATGTCATCGCGTGTCGCGATTGCGCGCCCGCTCAATACAGCTGCTTCTTTTGTATTCGGAAACAGGACATCAATTTCGTTCAGCACAGAGCGCACCCGGACGGATTTGGCCACGGAGATCGGATCAACGAGTACGGTTGCATCGCTCTTGTTTGCACGCAAGAGGCGCTCAATGGTCGCTGAAGGTAGATTCGCGTCGAGAATCCAGAATTTGAATCGTGCAATCGTGGCTGCGACACTGTCCGCCCAAGCCGAGTCCAACTCTTCGAAGATTGCCATATCCGCGAGGCCGATGAATAGCTGGGCTTTCTCGTCCAGCACAGCGGTGTAAGTCGCTGTTGGACGATTTGACGATCGGCTTACGTTAGAGAGGTCCAAATTTGGAGATGCTAAGTCCTGTAGGACTTGGCTTCCCGCGCCGTCTTGACCGACGCGCGAGAATATCGCCGCGTTGCCACCGAGCTTCACGAAGTTACGAGCGATTGCAGACGACTCCGCCAGGGCATGAGCTGACTGTGACGGGATTGGATGTGCCGGGATGGAGCGGTTCGATGACGCGGGCTTTTCGATCGACAACGATGCCACCGATGCATGCGACCGTTTGGGAATTGCTAGTGATCATCGCTGTAAGTTCGCGCTTTTTTTTGCTGTTCCCGCAACATCATATCAAGACATCAATGTAATTCGATTGCGGCCTTAGGATATTTTGACGATTGTCGATGCGCTTGGGACGTCGCGGCCTAGCTCTCGCGAATAATCTTGGCCGCGACCCAGCCAACGAGAATAAGCGCGATCAAGATTTCCCATCCGTACGAGTTTCCGTAAGTCGCGGACGGGAAGTGATTGCTCAACATAATAAAGACAACGGGAACTGCCATGAAAGTGTTGTGCTTGGAACGGAGTTTTGCTCCAGCGCCAAGCGCGGCGTCGAATTTGGTGCCTGCGGCGGCCGCTGCAATCATTTTCCGCTGCGCGGGAAGGATTCGCATCCAGACATTGAGCGTCATGATCGTTCCAAGTAGCGCTCCGACGTGGATGTATGCCGCGCGTCCGCTGAAGATGTGCGACAGGCCCCAAGCGAGCAGTGCGATTGCGATGATGGAGAATGCCGCGAAGCCCATTTCGGACTTGCCCAGGGGCGATCGCGCGGCGAGATCGTAAATCATCCAGCCGATCGCGAGAACTCCCAATCCAATTACGACGCCAAGTCCGACGGGAATATTGGCGACATCAGTGTCAATCAGCGCGCCGCCCATGTAGTAGACGAGGACTAGCAGGATCATTCCGCTGACCCATGTCATTAGGGCCTCCCAGCGGAACCAATGGACCTGGCCGGGCGCGACGCCGAGTGCCTTCTGTTTCTCGATAGCATAAAAACCGCCGCTGTGAACCATCCATAACTGCGGGGCGGTTTCGCCGGCAGGCGCGGACTTCTCTAGTTTTCCGAATTGGCCGTCTAGCCAGGTGAAGTAATACGTCTGGCCGACCCACATGATTCCCGCGAAAACGTGGAACCAACGGACGAAGAGATTTATCCATTCCAGAATTGTTGGGCTCACGTTTAGTTAAATACCTCGAACTAATGTTGCGCGCATCTGAAAAAACCGAGAAACTTCTGCTGGTGGAAGCTCGTGACACTAGCATTGAGTTGTGTGCCGCACAAGTTCGGTGGCCGATTGGCTTCCATCCGCGGCGCCAATTCTAGCTTGTAATCGAAGGGCATCAGCGAAATCGCTTGCGGTAGAGTGCCATGCCGACTGCGGCGTCTATTCCGATCTTCTCTAATGCTTTCACTTCGCGGCGAGTGCGAATTCCTCCTGCCGCAATAATTGGTAAGGGTGTCGCGCGGCGGAGCTCGGTGAACCACTCGAGATTGGCTCCGGTCATTGTGCCCTCTCGATCCACGTCGGTGCAGAGGAATCCCGCGCAAAATGGTTCGAGAGCGAGCATCACGTCCTGCGCCTTCACGCTGAGACGGCGTCTCCATCCTTTAATCGTGATGCGATCCTTTGCAGTGTCGAGCGCGATGATGATGCGTTGTCGTCGGGCGATTTTCAAAAGCTGGCTGAGGAAGCGTAGGTCGACTGCGCCCTCACGAAAGACCGCACTGCCGACGATGATTTGATTCGGGCGCCAACCAAGAACTTCCCGCACTCGCGCCGCTGACCGAATCCCACCGCCGACGCGCACTTTCATGCCGTACTGCGTCCTCGCTTTTTTGCATAACTCTTGGACAAGATCGTCGTTTGGCGGTCTTCCCATCGCGGCATCGAGATCAATCACGTGCAGCCACGGATAGCGGCGAAACTTGTGAATCAAGCCGATGACATCTTCGACCTCAAGCGCTTTTTTGCGGCCGTGGATGAGCTGGACGGCTCGACCGTTTTGAAGATCGATGCAGGGGATCAGCACGGCAGGCGAACCTCGACGGCGCGAGCGACGAGGAAGTCCTTCAAGCTGCGAATGGATTGGACGCCATCGTGAAAAATCGAAGCGGCCAAGGCCGCATCGGCGTGGCCTTCGATGAAGACGTCGAGGAAGTGTTGAGGAGTCTTCGCACCTCCGGATGCAATTACTGGCACGCGAACGACTGTGGAAATCGCCGCCGTGAGCGGGAGATCGAACCCTGAGAGCGTGCCGTCGCGATCCATCGAGGTCAGCAGAATTTCGCCTGCCCCGCGCGAGACGCCTTCCTTCGCCCAATCCACGGCATCGAGTTCCGTCGCGTCGCGCCCTCCGCGAGCGTAAACCCTCCAATTTTTGCCATCGCGCCTCGCGTCAATCGCGAGAACCACCGCTTGCGAGCCGAATTCTTTTGCCATCTGCGAAAGTAAGTCAGGATTATCGATCGCGGCAGTGTTGACCGTGACCTTGTCAGCCCCCGCCAGCACCACCGCACGGGCCTCTTCGAGAGTTCGGATACCTCCGCCAGCTGTGAGGGGAATGGCGAGTTCCGCGGCTACTTTTCGAATTGTTTCGAGAAACGTGGAGCGGCGATCGCGCGACGCCGCAATGTCGAGGACGACCAGTTCATCGGCGCCTTCCGTGTTGTAGCGTGCAGCAAGTTCCGAAGGATCGCCTGCATCGCGCAAGCCCACGAAATTGACGCCTTTGACGACGCGCGCGCCATCGGTGTCGAGGCAGGGAATGATTCGCCGCGTCAAAGTCATTGTGCGAAGTTCAGAAAATTGTGCAGGACGGCTGCGCCGGTTGCGGCCGACTTCTCGGGATGGAACTGCAGCGCCCAAACATTTTCCTGCTCGACAGCCGCGGCGAAGCGTACGCCATGGCAACTCGTCGCGACAACGCGAGGATCTGCGCCGCGCGCGGCATAAGAATGAGCGAAATAGAAATAGGCGTCGTCGGGAACGCCGCGCAGTGCGCTCGACTCGCGCAATTGCTTGACGCGGTTCCAACCCATGTGCGGCAACTTCACATCCGCAGGCAGCGCTTGCACGGAGCCTTCAAAGATATTCAGTCCTCGCACATCGGGGGCTTCTTCGCTCGATTCGTAGAGAGCTTGCAGGCCGAGACAAATTCCCAGGAACGGCACTCCACGTCGAATCGCAGCGCAGAGAGGTTCCCGCAGCCCTCGTTCATCGAGGCCACGGATTAGTGCTGCGAAATGCCCAACGCCGGGAAGCAACAGCGCGTCGGCGCGTTCGATGGACTCGGGGGATTCCGACCGCCTTGACGCTGCACTGAGGCGCTCGAGTGCGCGCTCAACTGAAGCGAGGTTCCCCGCGCCGTAATCGACGAGGGTAACTATCACATCAGCCCCTTTGTGCTTGGAAGAACATTGCGTAGCCGTTTGTCTTTCGCGACGGCGAAGCGCAAGGCGCGCGCGAATGCTTTGAAGATTGCTTCGATCTGGTGATGCGACGAGCGGCCGTATAGCGCGCGAAGGTGGACGTTGGCGCGAGCCGATTGTGCGAATCCGAGGAAAAAATCCTGTACGAGCTCGGTCTGAAAATCGCCCACGCGTTTTGCCGCCACTTTTATGTTACAGACGCAATATGGGCGCCCGCTCAAATCAATCGCCGCCGCGGCCAGCGTTTCATCCATCGGCATTAGAAAATATCCGGCACGCAAGATTCCTCGCTTCGAGCCAAGCGCTTTTCGGACGGCATCGCCTAGCGCAATACCTGTGTCTTCGACGGTGTGGTGCTGGTCAACGTCGAGGTCGCCATGAACGTTCAGATCGAGATCGAATGCGCCGTGGCGCGCAAATAGTTCGAGCATGTGATCGAAAAAGCGGATGCCGGTCGAGATCTGCGACTTTCCTTTGCCATCGAGATTAATGCGCAGGTGAATGTCGGTCTCCGTCGTTGCGCGGTGAATGGATGCGGTTCGCGGCATGGTTTGGTCAACGATCCCGTTCAATTTCGCGTAACAACCGATTCATTTCGGCGCGAGTCCCAATTGTGATGCGTACAAATCCCGGGCCAATGTCATGCGTTCGCGCGCGGAGAAGAATCCCGCGCCGGGCCAAACGCTGAAACAACGCGGTACCAGCCGGGCCGAAATTGGCCAGGAGAAAATTACCGGCACTAGGGAAAACCTGAACGCCAATCGCTTCGAGTGCGCTTGCAAATTCCGCGCGCGCTTTTCTTACTTCTCTTACGTATCGCCGAAGCGTATCGCGATCGTTGATCGCGGCTTCTGTTGCCACAAGCGCCGCGAGATTTACGGCATAGGGCGGCATAACTCCGCGGAGAAGGGCGACAGATTTTGCGTTGCCGATAACGCAGCCCAAACGCAGCGCGGCTAAGCCTGCTGTTTTCGAAAAGGTTCGCACTGCGAACAGGTTTGGATACCGGCGAATCCACGGTACAACTGTAATTCCCGAAAAATCAGCGTACGCTTCGTCGATCACGAGTGCAGTTTCAGTCGCTGCGTTCGCGATTTGGTTGAGTGTACGTTCATCCAGAAGAGTTCCCGTCGGGTTATTTGGATTCGCGATGATGGCAACGCGCGGCTTGCGTCGAAGAGCGCGAAGAAAATCATCGAGCGGGAAATCCATTTGACGCGTGTATCGTTGCGCGGTGATTTTTGCGTCGAAGTTCTCCGCGTAGAAGCGGTACATGGGAAAAGTTGGCTCGCAGAAAAGCACTCCCGTTTGTGGATCGACGCAAGCGTCGAAGAAGACCCGAAGCGCATCATCCGCGCCATTGGCCAGGAGCAGCTCCTCGGGCCGAATTCCGAAATAGCTAGCGATTTTCGCGGAAGCGCGGCGATATTCGGGATACATCGCGATGTGTTTTGTCGAGAGACGCGCGAGGGCTCTTCGAACGCTCGTCGAACAGCCTGCGGTATTTTCGTTGAGATCGAGGCGGAGCTTGCCTTCGCGGCCGTCGCCAGGAAGATCGTAGGTTCGCTTGTTCAACACAGCGCGACGAATGGGAAGCTTGGATTTCATTGGCGCACCGTGATCGCAGCCTCGTGCGCGAGAAGTCCCTCGGCGCGCGCAAGCGCCGCAGCTACAGGACCGACTTGCGCGAACCCCTTTCGCTCGATGATCTGAACGTTGATGCATTTTACAAAATCTGCGGTGCTTAGGCCTCCACGGCGCCGCGCCCAACCGCCTGTGGGCAGGACATGGTTGCTGCCGCTCGCGTAATCGCCGAATGGCTGCGCGCTCCAATCCCCCAGAAAAATTGTTCCAGCCGCGGAGATGTTATCGAGCTGCTGTCGCGCGTCGCCGATCAACGTGAGATGTTCGGGCGCGAAACGGCTGACAAATTCCACTGCTGATTTGAGTGAGGCCGCGACCAGAATTGCCCCAGCGTGCATAGTCGATCTTTGCGCGAGATTGTCGTGCGGCAGCAGTCTAAGTTGCGTGTTGATTTCGCGCTGCACATCTCTTGCTAATTTCGTCGAAGTAGTCACGAGAAAACTTCCGGCGTCCGGCGCATGTTCGGCTTGTGCCAGCAAATCCGCGGCGATCCATTGCGCATTTCCGCTTGCCGCGAGAATCATCGCCTCGGTCGGGCCCGCGGGCAAGTCAATCGCGCAATCGGCGCTGACCAATTGTTTTGCCGCGGTCACGAAGCGATTGCCCGGCCCAAAGATTTTCTCGACACGCGGTACGCTACGCGTTCCGTATGCGAGTGCGGCAATCGCCTGCGCGCCGCCGATGCGCGCGATCTCGGTGACGCCGAGCATCGCCGCCGCAGCGAGCAATTCGCGATTTGGCCTCGGGCAGACGACTGCGATCCGCTTCACGCCCGCCACTTGTGCCGGTACCACGGTCATCAGCAGCGTCGACACCAGCGCATATCGCCCGCCGGGAATGTAGCAGCCTATCGTCTCGATTGGGCGTACCATTTGCCGGATCGTTACACCTGACTCAATCTTGAGAATCGAGCTTTTTGGCATCTGCGATTGCGCCACTCGGCGAATGTTTTTCGAGGCGTGGCGCACGGCTCCGAGGAAATCTTCGCTCACTGACGCGCGCGCTTTTCGTAGCTCGCTTGGCGTGATCCACAGGCCCTCCCGCCGCAAGTCAATACCGTCGAGCCTCTTCGTCCATTCGAAGAGTGCAGCGTCGCCACGCCGCTGAACGTCCTTCACGATTTTCCCGGCGACTCGCTCCGCTTCCACGTCTCGCCGCTGTCGTGTGGCCAAAAGGGATTTCTCAACGTCCGGCGTGAGTCTGACGATTCGCATCAGAGCACAATCTTATTCAACGGATATTCGACGATGCCCTGGGCGTTAGCAGTTTTCAGTTTAGGCAAGAGCTGCCGAACAACGGATTCTTCAATTATGGTGTTGACCGCCACCCACTCTGGATCGCTGAGTGTCGAAATCGTCGGATTCTTCAAAGCGGGCAGAACATTTAGCACGCCGGGCAAATCTGCGCGACGAACATTCAGCATTAAGCCAACTTTGCTCGCCGCGGCGATCGCGCCTTGAAGCATAACGATTAGATTTTGAGATTTTTCGCGCTTCCACGCGTCGGCCGCTGCTTCGTGATTCATGATGAAGACCGTCGCTGACTCGAGCACCGTATCCAGGATTCGAAGCCGGTTGGCGCGAAGCGATGATCCGGTTTCCGTCACTTCCACGATCGCATCGGCCAGTCGCGGCACTTTCACTTCTGTCGCGCCCCATGAGAACTCGACGCGCGCCTGCACTCCATGGTGCTGCAAATACTTCTGCGTAATTTGGACGACTTCCGTCGCGATGACTTTGCCTTCAAGGTCGCGCACGCTTTGCGCAGGAGCATCTTCAGGAACTGCGAGAACCCATCGAACGCGTGCCAGCCGCTGCTTCGCGTAGATTAGCTCGGCGATCTCTGCGACGTTTGCGCCCGTTTCCAGCACCCAATCTCGGCCGGTGATGCCGGCATCCAACGCGCCATTCTCGACGTACCGCGCCATTTCCTGAGCGCGCACCATCAGGCACTCGATTTCAATGTCATCAATTGCCGGCGCGTAACTGCGCGAATTTACCGCGATTCGCCAGCCGGCCCGCGCGAACAGGTCAATGGTCGCGTCTTGCAGGCTTCCCTTGGGTATGCCGAGCTTCAGTACGTTCATTGTTTTCTCTCTTGTGCGTAGACGCGCGCGGGATCAAATTTGCGCTCTCCGAGAATTGCGGAGGATCCGTCGGGTTCGATCCGGCGGAAGAAGCAGCTTCGATATCCCTCGTGACAGACTCCTGGTCCAAGAGCCTCGACGCGCAACAGGAGCGCATCGGAATCGCAATCGATGCGCATTTCGCGCAATTTGAGAATGTGGCCGCTCTGTTCCCCCTTTTTCCACAGCCGATTTCGAGTGCGGCTGAAGAAGACTACTTCTCCGGTCAGCCGCGTTTCCTCGAATGCTTCGGGATTCATAAAGCCGAGCATCAATACTTCGCTCGTGGCTGCATCCTGGACGATGACGGGCAGCAAACCCCCGCCTTTGTCGAATCGGAGCTCCATATCCCCTCCAAAAATGAAAAACCCGCTGGAACTTTTGCGCCAGCGGGCTGAAGAGTTGCTTTGTTTTAGCTTTACTCTATGCAGACCTCAGCGGGCGCGGCGTGTGGCCGTGATGACAGTGGTGCCGATGCGCTCGCAGTGTCATGCCGAAAGCAAAAGATAAAATGAACCTCGCCGGGTGTCAAGGCGAATTAGGGCTCCTGCCACGAAGTTCTATTGATTCAGAGTGCCGAATTTCCCGCCCGGTTAATTTTGCTATGTTGAATTGAGCCGGCCGGCAAGCGCGCCGAGGATCAATTTGAGGCAGGAAATTTCATAGGCTCGGCGCTCTTGCTCCATCCCTTCATGATTATCGTCCCTTCGTCCCGAACCGTGCCCGTCATCATGCCGTTCGTGTTGTAAGTCGTGGCGACGTTGCCATGCGGATCAATAGCGATGATACCGCCTTCGCCTTTTTGCTCGACGAGCTCTTTCATCACCACATCGTCGGTCGCTTGCTCGAGCGACACGTGGAGATATCGCACGCGCTCGCATATATCCGCCGCGACAACATTTCGTATGTAGAACTCCCCGACGCCAGTTCCTGAAACGGCGCAACTTTGGTTATTGGCGTACGTTCCTGCTCCTATGATTGGCGAATCGCCAACACGCCCTGGCATTTTGAGCTCCGTGCCGCCCGTCGAGGTGCCAGCGGCAAGATTGCCGGATTCGTCGAGCGCAACAACGCCGACGGTGCCGTGCTCCTGATCACGCAACAGCTCAGACGTTTTCTTCTTTTCTTCCTCGGATTTGGCGCGCTCATACATTTCCCACAGATGTTCGTTGTAGAAATAAAAAGGCGAAACCAGCTCGATGCCCTGGGACTGCGCGAAGCGCTCGGCTCCTTCGCCTACAAGCATGACATGCGGCGTTTTCTCCATCACCAGGCGCGCCAGGTGTATCGGATTGGCGATATGTTTCACGGAGGCTACAGAGCCGGCGGCGAGCGTGCGACCGTCCATGATGGAAGCGTCGAGTTCAGGAATGCCGTCGCGCGTGTAGTAGCCTCCCCGGCCTGCGTCGAATAGGCCGGCGTCTTCCATGACACGAATCGTGGCTTCAACCGCATCCAGGCTCGATCCGCCGCGTGAAAGGATTGCGTAGCCGCCCTGGATCGCTTTGACCATTGCCGCGCGGCGCGCTTCGATCATCGCCGGTGTAGCGCGGCTGTAGTCGCCTGCGCCGCTATGCGCGACGAGAACGAAATTCGAGCTCGATTGAGGCCGCGCAGTAGGATTCGCCCCAGCGGACTGGCCGTGATTTGCCGACGCGAGCCCAACAACCAGCGCGAAAAGCGCCACCACAGGAAGTCGAAAAATTTTCATTGGAGCCCCCCACACGGCATTTGAAAGATCTCATGCTACCGAGCGAACGTCGGCGGCGGATGTCCAGCGGGGAGTCTGTGTGTCTCCGAGAAAGATGTCAAGCAGCCCGGAATGCGCGCGGCGGAATCTTTCGCTCGAGAAACACAATGTTTGTTGAAATTCGGGCGCGGTTGGTTATGATACGCAGTCTTGCGCACGCGAGACCTCAGGAGTACGTTTCTTCTGAACCGATAGCGAATGGAATCGGGAGCGAAACCGATGCAGAGCAGAGTTCCGAATAGGGGTTCGGCAGCAACAGCCGCGCTGTTATCAATCTTGATCGCGATCATGGTGGCTGTGACCGTCTATGTATTCGTCGCGAACCTGTATCCGGCCCCACCACCGATTACGGCGAATGGCGAGTTGATCGACAGGCAATACAACCTGACTCTTTACATGACGGGCGTCGTTTTCGTTCTTTCCCAAATCGGATTGGCTTACGCGATTTTCCGATTCCGCGACAATGGGCAACGCGCGCAGTTCACCCGCGGCAACAATACGCTCGAGATGCTCTGGACTTCGGCCACTATCATCGTGTTTCTCGGCGTTGGGATTCTTGGCCGCAAAGCGTGGGCTGAGACACGGTTTACGGCTGCATCGCCCGATGCGATCAAGGTCGAGGTCACTGAAAATCAGTTTGTCTTCAATTTTCGCTATCCGGGTCCCGACGGGAAGTTCGGAAGATTGGATCCCAAGCTCGTCAGCGCGTCGTCTGGTAATCCGATCGGACTGGATTTGAATGATCCTGCCGCGAAAGACGACATTATCGTTCCAACGCTGACGGTTCCTGTAAATCACGAAGTGGAACTCGAACTTCGTTCACAGGACGTCATCCACAACTTCTACGTGCGCGAGCTTCGTTTGCAGCAGGACGCAGTGCCTGGCATCGAGATACCCATTCATTTCACGGCTACGAAGATTGGGCAGTACGAAATTGTGTGTACGCAGTTGTGTGGGTTAGGACATTACCGGATGCGCAGCGTGTTAAACGTCGTTTCGGATACCGATTACCAAGATTTCCTGAAGCAGCAGGCGGCAGCCCAGTAGGGGATTGCAAGCAGTCAGGAGGCCACGAATGAGTTCGCATGCCGATTCGGCACACGCAATGCATGCGCCGACCGGATTCATCAGCAAATATATTTTCAGTGTCGATCACAAAGTTATCGGCATTCAGTATTACCTCTTGGCTCTCGTCGCTGTGACCATCGGGATCGTTCTATCCGTGTTGATGCGTTTCCATTTGGTCTGGCCGAGCGCGCATCTGCCCATCGGGGGCGGAATGATGACGCCCGAGCAATACCTGGCTCTTGTCACTATGCATGGGACCATCATGGTTTTCTTCGTACTGACGACCGCGCCACAGAGCGGATTCGGGAACTATTTTCTACCCATTCAAATCGGCGCTGCGGATATGGCGTTCCCGCGGATCAATATGCTTTCGTTTTGGGTGACGTTTCTTGCATTCGTCGCGTTAATTGCGGCGTTCTTTGTGCCGGGTGGCGCGCCAATCAGCGGATGGACGGGATACGCGCCGCTTAGCGGACTCGGCGAAATTACCGGACCAGGTGAGGGACTCGGGCAAACGATGTGGATTGTGAGCATCGCGCTCTTCTGCATAGCTTCGCTTTTGGGCGCTCTGAATTTCATTGCGACGACAATCGATCTTCGGGCGCCTGGAATGTCGCTGATGCGGATGCCGCTGACGGTTTGGGCTTGGTTCGTTACGGCAATTCTTGGGTTGCTGGCATTTGGAGTGCTGCTGGCGGCGGGAGTCTTGCTGATTTTGGATCGTTCGGCTGGTACGAGCTTCTTTGTTCCAGCGGGCGAGATCGTCAGTGACACGTTGTTGAACCACAAAGGCGGCTCGCCGATTCTTTGGCAGCATTTGTTCTGGTTCTTTGGTCATCCGGAAGTCTATATCGCGATTCTGCCGGGCATGGGTGTGGCATCGCACATCCTTTCGACGTTCTCGCGCAAGCCGATTTACGGATACCGCGCGATGGCCTACGCGCTCTGTACGATCGGCTTTCTGGGATTCATGGTTTGGGGCCATCACATGTTCGTGAGTGGAATGAGCCCCTATTCGGGTTTTGCATTCTCCGTTCTGACAATGTCAATCGGAGTGCCGTCCGCGATTAAGACATTCAACTGGCTCGGGACGCTGTGGGGCGGGAAGATTCAGTTGAAGACGCCCATGCTCTTCGCGCTCGGTTTCGTATCGCTTTTTGTCAGCGGCGGACTTTCGGGATTATTCCTCGCGCAGCCTTCAGTGGATAACCGATTGCACGCCACCTATTACGTTGTCGCCCACTTTCACTTGGTTATGGGAGTCGCCGCAATTTTCGGAATCTTTGCGGCCACGTACTTCTGGTATCCCAAGATGTTCGGCAAGTTGATGGGCGAGGGGCTCGGCAAACTTCATTTCTGGGTTACGTTTGCCGGTGCCTATTGCATATTCATGCCGATGCATTTCCTCGGGATTGCCGGCGGCATTCGGCGTTATGCGGACTATACGGGAGTGCAGTATCTGGCTGCACTTCAGCCCTTGCATAAGTTCATCACGATCGCGGCGTTCATTACGGCTGCCATTCAGCTCGTTTTTCTGTTTAATTTTTTCTGGAGCCTGAAGTTCGGTTCCAAAGCGTCGGACAATCCATGGAATGCAACGACGCTGGAATGGACGACCGCCACGCCGCCGCCCCACGACAATTTTGCGGGGCACTATCCAAGTGTTTACCGTGGTCCGTACGAGTTCAGTGTTCCTGGCGTGGAAGAAGATTACATTCTGCAGAATCTAACGCCTGAACAGGTTCGCCGGACAAAGTAGAGAACGACTATGCCGACAGTAACAGTCACCGACGAAATCGAGGTTATTGGACCAGGCAGAGGCCGGGGACCTGGCGGAGACGGCAAACCGCCCGGTGGCGGTGGAGGGGGCGGCGGGAACGAAGGTGGCGCTGGCGGATCGGCAGTCCCGCAACGAACGTACATCACCGGTATGACGGTCGCGCTCGGCGGGATCTTGATGTTCTTCATGGCGCTCGTTAGCGCATACATTGTCCGCAAGGGCACTTCGAACGATTGGCGGCCTCTTGCTGTGCCGCGAATACTGTGGGTGAACACGGCAGTGCTCATTCTCAGCAGCTTCACTCTCAGCTTTTCTCGGAAGCGATTCCTACAAGGCGACAAGTCAGCATTCCGGCACTGGTGGTTGGTAACTACGGCGCTCGGATTTCTTTTTCTCATCGGCCAAATAGTGGCTTGGAGACAACTCGCGAACGCTGGAGTATTTCTGGCAACCAACCCGAGCAGCAGTTTCTTCTACGTGTTCACCGCGGCGCATGGCCTTCATCTACTGGGTGGCGTGCTCGCGCTTTTCTGGGTCGCCGTGCTGCCGATGCGGCGATTGACGCAGAGTACGGCGACGACTGTCGCCGCGATGTACTGGCATTTCATGGACGGGCTGTGGGTGTTCATTTTCTTACTTCTACTTCTGGGACGGTGAGACGTGAGCCATTTGGAACCTGAGGGTCTTCTCTCGACGCCGTGGTCGGGCGGCGCATCGCCCTTTGCGATCAATTCGAAGAAGTTGGGGATGTGGCTTTTCATCATTTCGGATTCGCTGACGTTTTCAGCGCTGCTCGTCGCGTATGCATACGTGCGGCTGTCAAATCCAGATTGGCCGCGTCCCTTCGAAATTTGGCCGGCGATTGCGAAGTCCTCGCTGATGACTTTCATTCTACTCAGCAGCAGCTTGACGATGGTGCTCGGCGTTGCCTCAGCGCATCGCGGCGATCGCAAAAAGACGCTGCGCTACCTCGGCCTAACGATGCTTTTTGGCTTAGCATTCGTGGTCATTCACGCAACAGAGTGGTACACGCTAATGGTGGTGGACCATGTGACGCCGTGGTCGAACCCGTGGGGCGTGCCTTTGTTCGGCGGGACATTTTTCGGACTAACCGGCCTGCACATGCTTCACGTAACCATCGGCGTCGGCTACCTGGCGGTGGTGGCCTGGGGCTTTGGAAACGGACGATTCAAGCCGGAAGATGTGGAAGTGAGCGGCCTTTACTGGCATTTCGTGGATCTGGTCTGGATGTTCATCTTCCCGCTGGTCTATTTGATGTCTGTCAACCTCAAAGGGTAGGAGAGAAGCATGAGCGCACACGGAGCGGCCGTCGGGACTCACGAGGTTGGCACCACCAAATTATTCACGCAGGTATGGTTTTGGCTCCTCGCTCTGACCGCCATCGAAGTCTTCCTGGCCTACTTGCGATTGAATCCGGCGCTCATGCTAACGATTCTTGTGGGATTATCGCTAATCAAGAGCGCCCTGATCATTTCCTACTTCATGCATCTGCGGTTCGAGCACCTCGGATTGTTCCTTTTGCTTATTCCTGCGATGGTGTTCTGCATTTGCATGATGCTGATCATGATGTTCCCGGATAGCCTGCGGATTCTGGATCTCCGGCCTCACTAATTTAGGTTTTTTATTAAGCACAACGATTGACCTTCAGGCGCTAAATTCACAAGAATTTATTGCAGTTCAGTCAGGCGAACGTGGCTAACGAAGCCGCCCAGGCGGGTCTGCTGGCAGAGGCGATTCTGAGGCGGCGGGCGATGCTGCGTCGGCTTCGAGCCTTGATGGCGGCGGCTGAGGTATCCCGAGCCCCCGGTTCATCTCTAGATGATCTTTTGCGCACACCGGGCAGTAAACCTTTCCCGTATCTTCGTCGCGAAGGCTGGCGAGCTCATAGCAGCCGTGGATGCAGTCGCAATAACCGGTGTTACTCGAAGTCTTGATCGCTACCAAAGCCATCCGAACGGCCTCCTCTGCGGATACTATCTGCGTTCTTATGCACGCGCAAGCGCTCTCACACACGAAAGACATCGATTGCGGTGCAGTTGAGATCGAAATCAGTAAGTCGATCGCGCGGCGTTCTTGCGCGCTTTAGACGCGTTCCTGCGGCATTAATTGGAACGGGTTGAGCGTGTTGTCGTGGAGGTCTTGCCAGATGCGATCGGGAACCGACAGGAAAACCGCAACGACTCGAGGATCAAATTGTGTTCCCGCGTTCTTGCGAATTTCTTCGCGAGCGACCGAGATGGGCAGCGCCTTGCGATATGGCCTATCGGAAATCATTGCGTCGAGCGTGTCCGCCACTGCGAATATTCGTGAGCCCAACGGAATGTCTTCACCTTTGAGTCCCTGCGGATAACCAGTGCCGTCGTAGCACTCCTGATGCGTCAGAACTATTTCTGCTGCTTCTTTGAGAAATGGAATCCGTTTGAGCACGTCGAAGCCGATATCGCAATGGCGGCGCATCACGGAACGCTCATCTACAGTCAGGGGTCCTGGCTTTCGAAGAATGGAGTCTGGAATTCCCATCTTACCGATGTCGTGCAAGAAGGCGCCGCGCGCGATATGCCGTAATGCGACCTTGTCAACGCCCATCGCTTCAGCCATTCGGATAGTGAACGCTGTCACACGCTGGCAGTGGCCTTCTGTTTCCGCATCTTTGGCGTCCAGCGCGCCGCCGAGCGCCTCGAGCGTGTGATCGTAAGACTGTTCAAGATCTCGCAAGGCAAGCGAGAGCTGCTGCGTCCGCTCCGCCACCAATTGCTCGAGGTCGCTTTGATACGAGCGATTTTCCATCACCAATCGGCGATGCTCAAGCGCCCGCCCCACGCTCATATATAGCTGGTCTTTCTCAAATGGCTTCAGAATGTAGTCATAGGCGCCGTTTCGAATGGCTTCAAGTGCGATGGCGATATCGTGCATCGCCGTTACCATGATGACCGGTACGTCCGGATCCTGTTCGCGAAGCTGCGCCAGCAATTTCAGCCCGTCCATCTCGGGCATCACGATATCGCTCAAGACCAGCGCCGGCGGCTCTTTCTTGAAGTGCTCGAGCGCGACTTGCCCATTCGGTGCAATGTCGCACTGGTAGCCTTTGGCCTCAAGGAGAGTGGAAATCACTTCGCGGATTGCTTCTTCGTCATCCGCAATGAGGATTCGTTCGTTCAGCACAGATTTGGCCTCGTTGGATACGTGAACCTCGCATTTTTCGCGAGGCCACACGTATACGCCTCTATAGACTCATGACCCCGCGAAAGAAAATGCACTCAGCTTGCCAGTTCAAGCTCCATTCTTCAAATGTGCTTATCGTCCATTAAGCTATTTATTTTGAATTGCTTACGTCGGGTTGGATATGTCGAAAGGCGATGCCGGCCCTATTGTATGTCTCACGCCACGCAGATTTGGCTCGAAAGAGTCTCACCATGCGACGGCAAATCAAACTTCGCCTTATGTACAGGAAGTTCGTCGAGATCCAGACTATGACTGTATGGGGTGTTGCGCGGGCCCTTCAGGAGCGAGCGCCTGCAACGCCGCCATCATCTCTTCGACTTGCCGTGAGAGCCCGCCGACTAAGCCACTGAGATTGGCGACAACATCAAACGGCAGACTGCCGGCCATTCCGAACCGGAACAGGGCAATGCGATAAAGAATTCGGAAACGAATTTCGAGTAATAGACGCTCGGTTTCTTGCCTGTGCTCAACCTTGGGGGACAACGACGCCACTTCGCGCGCAAGACGATCCAGGCACGCGAAATCCTCGCCGATTCCGAGCAGGTACTTACGCAGAGCCGCTCGACGCTCCACCCGCAGCCTCTTCGCGCTGCCGCTGGGAAGCCGGCTATCGATAAAAAGTCGGTCTTCGTTCGTAAGCGCACGGCGTATCTGTGCGAGGTGGCGGAAATGCTTTGCCGCGAGGGATTCCACGTTAACGGCGGCAATAGGCCTAATCGCCGCCTCGGCTTTCAGCGGCCGAATGAGTAGTCCGAGACCCACCAGGAGAAGCACTGCTGCGATGACGGCGAAGAAGATAGGATCGATCGTCATCGTAGAATCTCCAAGAGTCTGGAGTTCAGTTCGCGCAAGCGCAGATTTACCTCCGGCATAAGTTGGCCGTACGCTCGCGGGCCAAGCATCGCGGTGGCAGGTACTTCTACCGGGAGGGGCTTCCAGACAGCCGCAAGCCAGATCAACATGGAAATTGTGAACGAATTGACGACGATTTGTGCGTACAACGGGTAGAACCCTGAGCTGAAAACAGAGATAAACTCATGATCAGCGACTTGCACCGCCGAATAAAAAATCATGCCTGCGGAGACCAGCGCGATAACCCGGTCTAATCGAATCATATAGTAGCGAGTGAATATAAACGCAAATATAAGCGTCCCGAGAATCGCGAGTTCGAGATCCCGCTCAAGGATGGAGATCAACGAGCTGACATGATTCTGATTGTGCCAAGCGGCGACCGCCGCCTTCGCGAAAAGAATCCCGGCAACTCCACAGAGAATAATCCGGCACAGCTGCCATATCCCAATGTTCTGTCCAAGGGCCTTGCGGCAAATCTCAAAAACGACAAGGCCCCGCAAACTGAGAAGAACCGCTTGGCTCAGCCAATAACACCAGAAATAGGATTTAGAATTAAAACCAAGCTCTAATATGAGGATCCAGCGGATGACTTCCGCGAGAACGACTGAAATCAAGTACACAGTAAAGATCGGAAGTCTGCGCAGGAGGCCGTGACGAACCGCCAGGAGGGCTACGGTAAGCTCAAGCAGGACCGCGGCAATCCACCGGCCATTATTCGCTAAGATGAGCATGGAAGCCCGGCGCAAGCATAGCATAATATTAACGCACCGGTAAACTATGACGCGCCAGGCCCCCTCGAGAACGCCGAGAAATCCAGAACCGCTGTGAATTACGAGTTCTTAGCTCGCGACTATGCGACGAATGGCTTCCCCGTAGGAAACGGAGGTGGCGGTGATCCCGCTCCGTCTGCCCACTGGCTGTGAGGCGGAAACGGCGGCGGTGGTGATCCCGCTCCGTCCACCAAATGGCTATGGGGAGGGAAAGGCGGCGGAGGTGATCCCGCTCCGTCTGTCCATTGAGGGTGCGTGTTTACCGATTGAGTGTTGACGGGGCTGACTACCGGGAGTAGCATCAGTAGCGCAGCTAAGCTGAGTAGAACGAAGGCTTTCGTTTTCATGTTTGGACTGCCTCCTTGGCAGCGCATGGTGGGTATGATTTCACGCGCTCAAAGAAAACAGTCGCAGACGCAGAAAACGTTCAGAAATCGGAACAGGCGGGAAAATGGACTCGTGGGAAAACTTTGAGCTAAATCAACTGATCGTTGATGATTTTTGTTCTCGAACTCTCTCTGAAATTCCGAACGATTTCTGCAGGCTAGTCCACATCACGATGCTTCGCGATCATTCCTCGGGGAAATACTGTCATGAAGGTCTCGAGACACTTTACTCCGGGGCCGGTGTTGACGAGGCGCTGCATTACTGTCACGAGCAGGTTTTTCAGAAGCTGCTAGAAATGCCGCTCGAACGTCTGGAATCGGATTTGCGGACTTGCCTTACGACCATGGACAGCGAGCCTGATGAGATCGCGACGAGATGGCTCGAGCTCGAGTTTTATCGTCTGCTCGCACCGTTTGGATTGCCGGAATATCTGCGAGATTTGTTTTGCGCGAATGTGCGGGCTTTGCTCGAATTGGTTGTCAGGGACGAAGCTATGGTTCGGTCAGCCGCATAGCGACCCCTACCACTCGGCCTACGATTTCTGCCTCTTCAGGATACCGGTGACATTCCGGAGCCGACGCCGACAGTGGATGCGGTTGCAAGATTAGTCTTCCTCGATCGCGCGAACACCACGAACATCTGTATCCACGTCTGAAATCTACGAAATACAAGGGCCGGTCGTATTCGTTCCGCCAGCCCCCTTCTTCGACAGTCTGGATCGATGGATCGATCAATACGAGTGATCCCGGCCGTACCAGGGGATCCATCCAGCGGTCCTCGGAGCCGATATAGCCGTAGCGGTGCTTCGTTCCGTTCAGGAGTGCGCCTTCGAAGTGCTTCCACGATTCTACGACTCGCGTGAGACTGTCGGTGCGGCGGGCATCGAAGGCGGGGTCGAATCGCAGAGGGATGCGCAGGCGGCGAGGCGGCGTTCCCAAGTGGGTGTTCTTGGTGCTATGAGCAAAGCTGTCTCGAAAGTGCTCGTCGAGCGGAATGTTGTACCACTGACAGACTTCGAAGACATCAAGATGGTAAAGCGTGCAGAGGGTGTAAAGCTTGTGCAATGTTGGCGTGACGTCCGCATTTTCGATATCGGCCAGACGGCTGATATGGATAATAAATTCCGGACGGCCATGCTTGCTCGCCAGTTCGTAGCTCGATTGTTCGACATCTCGATACGTGAGCCCGAGTCGCTCACGCACTTGTCTCAGACATGACCCGGGCTGCATCAGATCTCCTACGGACGTCTCGGGCCGGTAGCACCCAACGATTATATCAGATGGCTAACATCATGTTCCGTTAACGGAACACTAACTCCAGCCGCCACCTCGAACTTTTTGGTGAAAAGCCTCCAAAGCTTTGAACCCAAACCTGATATTCTGAAACTCAATCCTATGGAATCAAGGCTCCGAATCATCGTGAGGCGGTACCTCGCTCTGGGCGTCATCGTTGTATCGCTCGCAGCGCTGATCGGTTTGACCGCGCAGCAAGCTCGTTCGTTCGCGGGAATGCAAGACCCGCCGGCTTCAACCTCTGCGACGAAGACTCCCCTCCGGTCCGTCCAACATGGAACTCCCGAATTTCTCAAGGCCGCCGATGAAGTCCTCGTTCAAATGAGTCAACTGCTTGGCCTTCCGGTAAAGGCGCCCCTCAAGAAAAGTCTTCGTTCAAAAAAGGAAATCCGAGAATACCTGGTCCGCGAGGATCAGGAAGACAAGAGCGACGAACAGCGGTACGCCGACCAGAAGGCGTTGGAAGCTTTTGGGCTGATCCCTCCCAATTTCCCCTTGGATGCCTTCATGCTTGACGTGCTCACCGACCAGGTCGCCGGACTTTATGACGCAAAGGCGAAGGAATTCTACATTGCGGATTGGATTCCTGTCGATGAGCAGCGGAGCGTGATGTCGCACGAATTGACTCATGCGCTTGTGGACCAATCGTTTGGTTTGGATGAATGGATTAAAGCGGCGCGGCCGAACGACGATGCTGAATTGGCTCGAGACTCCGTGAGCGAAGGTTCCGCTATTGCGGCAATGATCGATTATTCGTTGCTCGACCAGAAAATTGGCGTGAGGGATCTGCCTGATGTAACCGAAATAATAAGATCAGGCGCGGTTAGCGAAATGGAAAAGGATTCTCATCTTTCGAAAGCGCCGGCCATTATCCGTGACGAGCTGCTATTTCCTTACTTGGCGGGAACTTCATTCACGCAACAGTTCCTGAAGGCGAATACCGGCTGGAAAGACCTTCCCAAATTATTCGAGAATCCGCCAGTTTCCAGCCAGCAAATTATGCATCCGGAACTGTACCTTAAGGGCGTGAAGCCAGCGGCGGTCACGCTGCCGAACTGGACCGGGGCTGTACCTCCCAACTGGAAACTGCTCGAAGAAAATGTCTTGGGTGAATTTGGATTGCAGGAAGTCTTGAAAGAATTCATCGGAGGCGAAATGGCGCAACAGACCGCGCCCTTTTGGGACGGCGATCGATATTCCGTATTCGAAGACCAAAAGACGAAAATCACTTCCCTAATCGTTCGCATCCATCTGGACAACGAGGAAGATGCCGCGCGGTTTTTCGGAAAGTATAGCGAAGCGCTCGAGTTCAAGCACAAGACTCGAGCCGAACTGATTCGCCGTCCGAACTTCTTCCAGTTCAAAACAGAGGCCGGAAAGGTGTTCCTACGCTGCTTCGCGAGCGACTGCTTGTCAGTCGAACAAGCCGACCGGGACACATTTGACAAGATCAATCATGCGATCGGGTGGCCCCCAGCGCCCGCGGAGATTGAGCCGGTAACGAAGCCGACTGTGACCGAGCGATTGAGATTCCAAGACAACGCGATCCCCGCGCTCGGAAGTTTCTAGCTTTCTAGCCGCTACGAATCCAGACGACGAATCACCATCAGCGTCAAATCGTCGGATGGTTGGCCGTCCGCCGAATGGTTTTGGAGATCATTCAGAAAAGCTGCCGAGAACTCTACCGGATTCAGATGGTACTGAGATTCCACAAATTCGCGGAGCTTCCTATCACCGTATTCAGTTCCCTCCGCGTCGCGCGATTCCGATAGACCATCCGTGTAGAGAACCAGACTTTGAGACGGTTCGAGACGTAATGTCTCGGTCGTATATTCCGCCGAAGAAAACATCCCAAGCGGCAGACCGGTAGCGTCAATAGATTTGGCGTTCGCGCAGCCTGTAACCCAGACGGGCGGGTGCCCAGCGCTGCCAATCTCCACGTCACCGTTTCTGCTCGCACGGCCACACACGAGTGTGGCGTAGAGGCCGCCAATCGTGCTTTCGCAGAAGAGGCGATTCGCCAATTCAAGAACATGAGCGATCGGACGCTCCAGTGGAATCAGGCTGCGAAACATCGCGTGCAGATGCGCCATCAGCATCGACGCCGAGAGTCCCTTGCCGGTCACGTCGCCGAGCAGAAATACCACCGAGCCGTCGCCATTGCCGGATTGAATTACGTCGCAATAATCGCCGCTCACCACTCCCGCGGGTTTATACCGGTAATGAAAATGCCAGCCCGCTGATCGAATTTCTGCCGGAGGCAGCAGCGATCTCTGAATGCTGGCTGCCGTTTCTACATCCTGCTCAAGTGCGCGACGCTCTTTGATTGTCAAATGGTCGAGGCAAAAGCGGACGAGAGGATCAGCGGCCAGCCGTTCGAATTCCACCGTATCGTGACAGGTTTCGCAGATCCCGAACGTGCCCACAGCAAGGCGCTCAAGAGCCGAATCCACTTCGGCGAGAAGCTTGCTGATCTCGACAGTCGGCGTGGTTTCTATTGCAGATGTGAGTCGCCGCCGCCGCGTCTCCAATTCTGTTTTGAAATACCCGTCACTAATGCTGGCCATGTGCACCTCCGGAGAGAGTTTGATTGGCGCGGGCCACTCGTGCCATCCGATTCAGGCGGCCAAAACTCACGCCGTGTGACTATTTCGATTCGGCGACTAAGCCACGCGATTCAGTCAAATTGGCCTCTAAGAGCGTCTCGTTTTGGCCCGTCGAACACTTATTGCGAAGTCGAGCCATGCGCTTGTCAAGATCCGTTCGCCATTTGCCGGTGCGCGCCGGAGGAACGAAATCGATGCTTCGCGAGCGTCGCAACTCTGCAAGCGCTTCGCCGATCAACTCGGCGGCGCGCTTGGGATGTCGCATGCGATGCTCGAAGTATTTTGCGAGTTCGACGTAAGCTTCCAAGCCCTCGCGCGAAATCCCGCGCAGCTCCATCCAAAGCGACGTCGCGCGAGCAAAATCGCCTTCGCGTTTTGCCAGTCGCGCGAGCGCGGCACGAGCCGTCCCGTCCACCGGCTTCGGTAGCACGCGGGCAATAGCATGTGCGTAAAGATCGCGCGCGCGCGATGATTCTCCCCGCCGATCGCAAATTCTCGATACACCGAATACTTCAAGAGCGTCCGCGCACTCCGATTCCGGCGCTGCCAGAAGCGAAAAAACGCGGCCCGTCAGCGCAGCGAGTCCCACAAGATCCATCTGGTTGTGATAAAAAACCGGCACAAGTTGTTCGGCGCAGCCGCCGCGCAGAAAATCGAAATAAATCTGAGGGATCAAATCGGAGACGATGTCGTGGCCTCGATTTCGACCCAGCACATGGCGTTCGAGTTCACACAAGCGAACCGAACCAATTCGCGGCCGCCACAAGTGCCGCGAGGTATGCAAAAGGTCGAGATGCGCGCGAGGAGCTTTCGGCGAGATCGAGCGCGTCATTCGAAATCGCGTCTCGAGCAGCGGCCAATCGAACGACTTGCCATTGAACGTGACCAGGATGCTCCGCTCAGCTAATCGCTCTTTCAGAGTACCGAGAACGGAGTGTTCATCGCAGTGGTCGCGCATGAAGAATTGCTCGACCTCCAAGCCGCCCGCATCCCACCACGCGATGCCGATCAAGAATGCGTATGTCCCCGTACCACCAGCGAAGCCCGTCGTTTCTGTGTCGAGGAAGAGCCAATTGTTCTGGTCCGCCGCTTCGTCTGGAGCGTCAGGCGCGAGCAACCGCAACGCCGCCATCGTCACATCGCCAGGCGAGGCATCCGAAAACCAGCGGCGCACGGAAAGATGCTCGCCATGGCGTGTTTTTTGCAGCGTCGCGCCGAGCAACCGAGCGAGAGTGTCCGCGCCTTCTGGAGTAGCAGGCACGTAGCCGCGCGGCTCCACGCCAGCCCGTTTTGTCGCGGGCTTCATCGCAGCAATCCGATTGAACCGATGTTCGTTCATCAGGCTCATATTCGAACTCTTGCCTCTAAGCTCCTCGTGTAAGCCGAGAAAGAATCGTCAACGCAACTTCTTTCGCCTTATCGCTCTTTTCACCCGCCGGCCCGACACACGACGGACATCCGCCCGTGCACGAGCACGCCGAAATAAGTTCGCGCGTGCGATGGAGCAACAACTCGTAAGCGCGAAAAAGCGGCTCGCTAAAACCGATACCGCCCGGATACGCGTCGTAGAGATACAAATTCGGCTCAAAATAATCGCGCGGCAGATTCGGGTCTGCGGCAATTTCGGCTTCTTCATGCCAATCGGGCACCACGCCCGGACTTGGAGGCCGTTCGCCGATTGCCGTCCCAAGATCGCGAGGGTCGCACATCAACAGCAACGAGGCGATCGACTCGAGCGCGCGCAACAATCCAAACATTCCAGCCTGTCGGTCAGACAGCGAATAATCGAGGCTGGCAACCAGCGAGCGATTGAGCGTGATCCAAAATGCGGTGGTATGCATTTCGTTTTCGGGCAATTCCAATTTGCCGGAGCCCACATTCTCATTGGTGAAAAATTTGATTTTCTTGAAGCCAACGACTTGCGACCGCACTAGAACATCCCCATACACGCGCATCGCCGGGCCGGCAATGGCGTCTTCGTCCGCAATCTCGAGCACACGTACCTGCGTATAGCGAATCGCATCGGTAAAATAATCCACGTTGACGCGCTTCACAAAGGCCTTGCGCTGATCGAAATCCAGTTTCTCCACGTGATACTGCTGGCCCTGGTGGATGTAGATGGCTTTCGGATGCACAGTCGTCAGCGCACTCGAGAAGTCCACTTCGCCGATAACCTCCGGTTCGCCTGAGATTCCGTCATCCACGCTTTCATTTCCGGTGACATCAACAATGACAAAGTTGTCCGACGTGACAGATCGCAAGCTAACCGTGTCGGCAGGATAAGCTTCCTGCACCCAGTGCCAATTTTCGCCGCTCTTGTGAAGGAAACCCGCCTCACTGAGGCGATCGCAAATGGCCTGCACATCCACGCCGCCGAATTTTTCGTCCGGCGAAATTGGCAGCTCGAAAGCAGCGCACTTCAGATGATTGACGAGGATCTCCAAATTATCGGGCTGTACATACGCATGCTCCGGCGAGCGCCCGAAGAAATAATCGGGATGCTGGACGATGAATTGATCAAGCGGCGACGATGAAGCCACCAGAACAGCGCACGCGGCGCCGCTGCGTCGTCCGGCCCGGCCCGCGCGCTGCCATGTCGAGGCAATCGTTCCTGCATAGCCCGCCATCACAGTCGCATCGAGCGAACCGATATCGATCCCAAGCTCTAGGGCGTTCGTCGCAACTACACCTCGTATGCGCCCTTCGCGTAAGCCTCGCTCGATGGCGCGGCGTTCGCCGGGCAGATAACCGCCACGATATCCGCGGATCGGCTCATCATTGCCTGGCGGCGCGGGATATGCCTGCTTCAGGTACGTGAGCAGAACTTCGGTATGAAGCCGGCTGTTAGCGAATACAATAGTCTGCAGCTTCTGCTTGAGAAATTCCTTCGCAACCCGCGTCGACTCGTTGAGATAGCTTCGTCGAATTCCAAGATTCCGATTAACGACCGGCGGATTGTAGAACGCAAAAATTTTCTCCGCGGAGGGCGCGCCATTTTCGTCGAGCACTTCCACTCGTGACTCCGTCAGTCGCGAAGCAAGCTCTCCCGGATTTGCGATAGTTGCCGAAGAGCAGACGAACTGCGGATCCGAGCCATAAAATTTCGCGAT
Source organism: Candidatus Acidiferrales bacterium (assembly GCA_036513895.1). Taxonomy (GTDB): domain Bacteria; phylum Acidobacteriota; class Terriglobia; order Acidiferrales; family UBA7541; genus Palsa-147. The sequence goes on from DATBYF010000017.1 coordinate 179,456, forward strand.
CCGGTGTAGACGGCGCAGAACGTTTGTAAGATGGCTGCCGAAAACCCCTCGGTAAGTGTGCAGCTCGTCGAGCACGATATAGCGCAAGTTTTCGAAGAGCCGCAGCCAACGCGTGTGGTGAGGCAGAATACCCGTGTGCAGCATGTCGGGATTCGACAGAATCACGTGGCCCCGCTCGCGGATAGCCTTGCGCGCGTCGCCCGGTGTATCCCCGTCGTAGGTGAAAACGCCGAACGAATCATCAAGCCGCGTAGCGAGATCATGCAATTCTGTGAGTTGGTCCTGCGCCAGAGCTTTGGTCGGGAACAGGTAAAGTGCGCGTGTATCCGGATTTTCGAGAATTGCATTCAGCACGGGCAGGTTGTAGCAAAGCGTCTTCCCAGACGCAGTCGGCGTGACGATGACGACGTTCTTACCCTCACGAACCTTTTCCGCCGCCAGCGCCTGATGCGAATAGAGTTGCGTGACGCCTTTTGCGCGATATGCCGAAGCCAGCTCCGGCCGCACCCATTCAGGCATCGGCGCGAATTTTGCTTCACGAGCAGGGAAGTGCTTGATGGCAGTCAGGACTTCACCTGTCCGGTCGAGAGTCGCCAGGCTACCCAAGGCGTCGCGAACGGCCTCAAGGGTCGAGCGTGAACGAACGGCTAAGGATTGGGGCAAGCGCGACCTCCCTCAGACGAAACTCTATTCGCTTTTTGTTCGCTGAGGCTAGCACGCTGGCATTGCCGGCGCAATACCAAATTCGTGAGCATATTCGACTTTGCGTAAATGCAGCTTCGCGGCTTGACATGGAAGCTAAAAGGCCGCTATAGAGAATGCATGGCGCATACCTTCATTGTTTTCGATTTCGGCACAAACGAAGAAGCCTCGCAGCAAGCCAGGCGTCGCGTCGACGGCTGGAAGCAAGGCTACCGTCTGGGCAACAAATTACTCATGAAATTCGAGAGAAAGGGCGAAGCTGGCGAAGCCGGCGACGCCAAAGAAAGCAGCAAATCAAAGAAGAAAACGGATGAAGCGAAGGCCGAAAATGTCCGCGTGCTCATACGCCTTGATTTTTCCGATCACGAAAAACTCTCGTTCACTCGGTGGCTAGAGCGGATTCCGAAAGACGAATCGTTCAAGGCGGCAAAGGGCAAAACGGTTAAACAGGGCGAATCGGAATTCGACGAAATCGAGAAGCTATTCGACTCGCTTGACTAAGCCTCGATCCTGATGCACCTTTTCACTTCCAGTTTTATCTAATAGGTGTCTGGAATCTTTTCCAGCGGCTTCCGGTTGTGATTGGCTATAATTAAGTGAACCCGCAAGCTATGCTCACGCGCTCGGCGGAGACGATGCCCTCCCAGACACGCACGAAAGTCGCACGATTCGACGCGTCGAGATACCACGGCCTGGACCGCGAATCTCTCATCCGCATGTACCGCACCATGTTTCTTTCGCGGCGGCTTGACGACAAGGAAATTCAGCTCAAGCGGCAAAATAAAATTTTCTTTCAAATCAGCGGCGCTGGGCATGAAGCCATCGGCGCTGCGGCAGGCCTTCTTCTTCGGCCCGGTTACGATTGGTTCCATGCGTATTATCGTGACCGAGCCCTCGCGTTGATGCTTGGCATGAGCCCGCTCGAGATGCTCCTCGAAGCGGTAGGCGCGAAGGATGGGCCCAGCTCGGCGGGACGTCAGATGCCCTCCCACTGGGGACATCAGAAAATCCATCTGATTACGCGTTCGTCGCCCACAGGCACGCAGTGGGTGCAAGCCATCGGTACGGCCGAATCCAGTTATTACTACGACGAATTTCCGAAGGCGCTTGATCAAGCAAAAAATGGCCCGCAGGGCTTCGCAGTCACGCACGAGTCTGATGAAATCACCTATACATCGGGCGGTGAAGGCGCCACCAGCGAGGGAGAATTTTTCGAGGCGCTGAACGTCGCGTCGAGCAAGAAACTTCCGCTGCTGTTCGTCGTGGAAGACAACGCCTACGCGATTTCGGTTCCCGTCGAAGTGCAGACCGCCGGGGGAAACATTTCCCGCCTTGTGGCGAATTATCCGGCGTTGCATGTCGAAGAGTGCGACGGCACCGACCCGATCGGCAATTACGCCGTATTCGGCCGCGCCATCGAGCACTGCCGTGCCCGTCGCGGGCCAGCGCTCGTACACGCGCACGTGATTCGCCCGTATTCGCATTCACTTTCGGATGACGAGAAGCTCTACAAGTGCGATACCGAGAGGGAAGGCGAAGCGCGGCGCGACCCGCTTCCGAAATTCAGCTTGTTCCTCGTGCGCGAAGGGATTCTCGAAGAGCACGAAATTGAAGAAATCGAAGCCAGCGTGGATCGAGAAATTGCAGAAGCCACGGACAAGGCCCTCGCGGCCGAGTTGCCGTCAGCCGATACAATTTATGCAGATGTCTATTCCGCGGACGTCGATCCCACGTCGCAATCTTTCGAATCTGAGCCCAGTTTTCACGGCGCTCCGAAGACAATGGTGGACATGGTTTCCGCCACCCTCGCGGACGAAATGGCGATGGATGAGCGGATTCTCGTATTCGGCGAGGACGTTGCCGATGTGAGCCGCGAAGACAGCCTCACCAAAGTGAAAGGCAAAGGCGGCGTCTTCAAGGCGACGGCAGGCCTTCAGCGGCGTTTTGGTTCGAATCGCGTGTTCAATACGCCGCTCGCTGAGGCTTCCATCGTGGGGCGGGCGATAGGTATGGCGTTGCGCGGCCTTAAGCCCGTGCCCGAAATCCAGTTCTTCGACTACATTTGGCCGGCGATGATGCAGCTCCGAAACGAACTCGCCACGATTCGGTGGCGGTCGGCCGGCGCATTCAAATGCCCGGTTGTAATTCGCGTGGCTATCGGCGGCTATCTCACCGGTGGCGCGATCTACCATAGCCAGTGCGGCGAGGTGACCTTCACGCACATTCCGGGCCTGCGAGTCGTGATGCCCTCGACCGCGCTCGATGTTAGCGGCTTGCTACGCACCGCCATCCGCTCGGACGATCCCGTGCTATTCCTCGAGCACAAGCACCTTTACCGCCAGCCCTATAACCGATCGCTTTATCCCGGCAAAGATTTCACCATTCCGTTCGGCAAGGCGCGGGTCGTGCGCGAGGGCAGCGATGTCAGCATCATCACTTATGGAGCGGTCGTGCATCGCGCCGAAGTTGCTGCGGCGGAGCTGGGCCGGCAGGGAATCTCGGTGGAGATTGTGGATCTTCGAACCCTTAGTCCGTACGACTGGGATGCAGTTGCTACAAGCGTGCGCAAAACAAATCGAGTGATTGTCGCATACGAAGATACGCGCTCCTGGGGTTATGGCGCCGAAATCGCCGCGCGAATCGCTGATGAGCTCTTCGAAGAACTCGACGCTCCGGTGCGTCGCGTTGCCGCAACGGACACTTTCTGTGCCTACCAGCCGAAACTCGAAGATGCCATCCTGCCCCAGACCGAAGACATCATCCGGGCCGTCAACGACATCGTAAAGTTTTAGAACCAAAAGGAAACTTTTCATCCTCGGAGTTCGTAACTTACAGTAGACACCTTGGTGGGAGGTGCAACATGGTCTGTACAAATTGCCGTCGCGACATTGCCGACGCTTCGAATTTTTGCTATTTCTGTGGAGTACGCCAGCAGCCGGTTCCACCGGCAGGCAACGCGCCGTGGACCGGAAAGCGGCTGATGCGCTCATCCACGAACGTCAAAATTGCCGGCGTCTGCGCGGGTATCGCCGAATACCTCGATTGGGACGTGACGCTCGTCCGTTTACTCTGGGTTCTGCTCACAATTTTTCCAGTGCCGCTCTTTCCCAGCATAATCGGATATGTGGTCTGCTGGATTGTGATGCCAGTGGCTCCGCTCCCGCAGCCCGCAGTGGCTACGGTTGTGACGGCATCGCCGCAGAGCACTCAAACGGCTTAGTTCTTGTCCTTCGAGCGGCGCGGAGGTTTGCCGCGTGAGCGGAAGATTGCATTGTCGAGGGATACGGCACCCGCGCCAACCGCAGCTAGCGTGAAGGCCCCGACGGCGATCGCTAGAGGAAGCTCGTAGTTATGTACCGCGAGAGCACTTCCTTGTGGCAGGTGTACTCTCCAGATTGCGATTGCCATCTCGACAGCCAGCAAAAGGCCCGCAATCCGTGTGAATAGTCCCGCTATCAAAAGCAACCCGCCGAAAAACTCAAGAATTCCCGATATGTAAGCGAAGTAGGGGGGAAAGCCCATGTGTTGAAAAGCGGCGATCCATTGTTGTGTATGCCCAAACAGCTTTGGATAGCCGTGACTCACAAAAATAATCCCTAAGCCGAGTCGCAAGAGCAACAGTGCGAGCGGCTTTAATTTCTCGAGAACTGGCATCAACCCCCCTAAGCAAGCACATCATCTAGTCGTTGAGATCAGAGAATTCTAACAGATGTCCCGCAGCACAATTCCGCGGCAATTGAATCATCTCAATTTCATCAGAGCCCGGAGGCTCCTGCCTCCGGGAACTCCTTGACCCTAAACTAGCTGCAGCTTGAAACCGCGATTTTCCGCCAGCATATTACTTCAGCAATACCGCAAAACTAGTTGTCATCCCGAACAAAGTGAATTTCGGACGGAGCGCAAGACCATTGTGGATCGCCCGGACGGCGTTGATCCATTCGCTGATGTAGAATAATTGACTCGTCTGAGGAGAAGAGTGTCCCAAGCACAGCGCATTGATGTACGCAACACGCCCGACTGTCTTTGGCAAAACGCCGTTGTCGGCAGTGTTGTCCGCTTCTCATTTCACATTTCTTCCACGCGCGCTCTTGTATTTAACTTCGGGGATGTTAGCTGATGCGTCGCGTCTTCCTCGGCATCGCCCTCCTCTCGATAGTGGCCGCACTGGCGTACTGGGGTTCGCACAGGAACCGGGCGCCACTCGAAACCGTATACGCGATCAATCGAAAAGTGACCGTGTGGAGCAGCAATGCCCAAGTTCGCGAGCCTGTTGAAACTCTCAATTTCGGTGACCGGCTCGAAATCATTAACCGCTCCGGCGACAACGCGGACGTTCGCACGGCAACCGGAGTGGAAGGATGGATCGCAGCAAGAGAGGCGGTTTCGTCGGATATCTGGAAGCGCATGACGTTGCTTTCGACACAGGCGCGAACCATGCCCATTCAGGCGCGCGCGCATACCAAAGTCTTGAGCGCCAGTTTGCGGCTCGACCCGGGCCGCAACGGGGCGCTCATATTTCAGGTTGGACGCGACACCAAAATCGCCATTCTTGCGCGAAGAGTTCTAGATGTGGTCAAGCCTGCGGCAGCGCCCAATGAAAGCAACTCCGATTCACCCGATGATGACGCCGACTCGCAAGAACCCCCAACCACCAAGAAGGAAGACTGGTTGCTCGTGCTCGCGGACGTCAAGGATGCTGGCGCAATCGCAGGATGGGTGCTCGCTCGCTTCACTCAAATGGACCTTCCCTCGCCGTTGCCGGATTACGCCATCTCGGCAGGAATGCGCGTGTCAGCGTGGTTTCAATTAAATAGCGTGAACGATGCCTCGGGGGCGTCGAAGCCGCAGTACCTTCTATTTGGTTCGCGCGGACCCGAGGGCGACATTTGCGATTTCACTACCATGCGAGCGTACACGTGGGGCGCAAAGCGCGCGCGATACGAAACCGCATTCGTCGAGAGCGCTTTCTGCGGGTTAATGCCGGTTCTGGTGACGCCTGCCACGCAGCCGGGTGGTGATGCCACATTTCGCTTTCAGGCCGCCAGCGATTCAGGAAAAGAAGAACGCGTTTACCGAATGCACCAAACGATCATCCGGCGAATTGATTCAGGCCATGCGGAGCGCCATGCCAAGCGCCGGACTCGAGGACATTAGGCCCAGATGACTTCGAAGCTCGCGGCGAACCCCTCATCTCACTTGGTACACCGTCGTTTTTCGCCCGCCGCGGTTTTATTGATCGCTTTGACGATTTTGGGCTGCTCTCGCGCGGAAGATACCGTCGTTGCGCAAACTCCGCCACCGCCGCCGCTGACGTTCGTGGCCGAGTGGGGAACTCACGGCCGCGAGCCAGGCCAACTCGGCCGCCCGGAATGGCTGACGACTGACTTCACGGGCAACGTTTTCATCGCCGACTCAGGCACGGGCAGCATCGAAAAGTTC